>NZ_BONC01000079.1 GCF_016862515.1 Asanoa iriomotensis | reverse complement strand
CTGCGGAGGCGCTGGTCTACGGCGCTGCTCGCCGTGCTGCGGGCGCGCTCGTCCGGGGCTCGGCTCGACGTGGCACCGCGCCAAGGCTTTGGCCCTTCCGAGGCGGGCGAGCGCGTCCTCAGCGCGGACCGTGGAGCGGCGACCGTGTGGGCGCTAGCCGTTGGCCTTTCGTTCGTGCTGCTCGGCATGGCGTGCGCGGCGGTCGGGGTGGCGGCCATCGGCCGCCACCAGGCCCAGACCGCGGCCGACCTGGGTGCCCTGGCCGGCGCCGCGCGGGCCATCGAGGGCCCGGCCACGGCGTGCGCCCGTGCAGGCGAAATCGCCGCTGCCAACGGCGCCCGCGTCAGCGCCTGCACGGTGCACGGCTTCGACGTCGTCGTGACGGTCGAGGTATCGGTGCGCCTACCACCCCGGGGAACGGTCCGAATAGCAACGGCTCGCGCCCGCGCCGGCCCAGTGCCCGCACCGCCTTGATCGTGCGGCCCGCGGGCCGCGCCTGTCTCCCTCATGTGCGGGCCTGGGCGGCGCCGCGTTCTTGCGGATCTGCGCATCGTTCCCGTGCGGGCCAGGCGGCGGCGCGGGTCCTCACGGGCCTGCGCGCATTGCCTTCCGACGCGGGGTCCGGTGGGGCAGCGCCTGTGCGCTGGCCCGCGCACGTTGCCCTCCGCGAGCCCGGCGGCAGCTCGGCGCTTGGGTTCCTGCGCCTATCGCCCTTCCCATGCCCCTCCAGGGGGCCGCGGCGCGGGCCCTCGCGCTCCCGTGTAGGCGCCGGGCGGCGGCCGGCTTGAGGGCCCGCGCGCATCGCGCTCCGTGCGTGCCCGGGGCGGCGCAAGCTCGCGGGCCCGCGCGCATCGCGCGCTTCGTGCGTGCCCGGGGCGGCGCAGGCTCGCGGGCCCGCGCGCATCGCGCGCTCCGTGCGTGCCCGGGGCAGCGCGGGCCCGCGCGCATCGCGCTCCGTGCGTGCCCAAGGCAGCGCAGGCTCGCGGGCCCGCGCGCATCGTGCACCGCTGCCGGGACGTGCGGCGGCGCGCTTGCGGACCGACGCAAGATCGCCCTCCCGCCCTGCAGCGGCCGCGCCCATTGCAGGCCCGCGTAGGAGGGCGATGTGCGCGAGCCCGCTAGGCGCCGTGCCCCCCTTGCGAGGCCGGCGCCCGAGGGTCCTGGGGTCCCGACCTCTGCGCTCAGCAGCTGCGGAGTGCGCATGAGCGGGCATGCGGCCCGCTTGGGGGCCACCTCGGGTGCACGCGTCAGGCCGGGTAGGGGGTGGCCTCGCGGGCTGTGGTGAGAGCGGCCGCCCACCAGGCGAGTTGGTCCAGTAGGACCTTGGCGTAGCCAGCCGCGTCCGGGTCCAGTGGGCGGCCGTCCTCCCAGCCGACGAAATAGTTCGGGAAGGCCAGGCCGTCGCGGATGGTGACTGCGTGTAGTTCGGTTAGGACGTTTTCCAGGTGGAGCACGGCGTGTCGGCCGCCGGCTGGGCCGCCGTAGCTCACGAAAGCCACTGGCTTTGCCGCCCATTGGGTGAAGTGCCAGTCGATCGCCGCCTTCAAGGAGGCCGGGTAGCTGTGGTTGTACTCCGGTGTGACCAGGATGAACGCCTCCGCCCTCGTCAGACGGGCGGTCAGCGGGGCCATCGCGGCCGGGCGCGGGTAGGCGTCGCCCGTGAACTTCGGGGAGGCCGCCGGCATCGAGAGGGGGATCTCGACGTCCGCGAGGTCTACGACCTCGACTTCGAAACCGCCATGTCTGTGGGCCTGCTCGGCGATCCACGATGCGACGACCGGGCCGAACCGGCCCTCCCGGACGCTTCCGACGATGATGGCCAACGTGCGCTTCTCACTCATGGGGTCCACGTTCTGCGACCGCGGGCAGAGCAGCCAGACCGGGCGCAGGCTGGCCCCCACAGGGCCACGCTGTGGCCTTCGGATGCGGTGGCAGCGCACCTAAACTTCAGGCATGGGTACGCCACTCGGCGACTTCGTCCGTGCCAAGCGCGACAGCATCCAACCCGAGTCGTTCGGGATACCCGATCGTGGGCGCCGGCGTTCGCCGGGGCTTCGGCGGTCGGATCTGGCCGCGCGGGCCGGGGTCAGCGTCGAATACCTCACCCGTATCGAGCAGGGGCGCGACCGCAATCCCTCCCAGTCGGTGCTCAACGCTCTTGCCGACGCCCTGAGCCTCGACGCGGGGGAGCGGCAACATCTGCGCTACCTGGCCAAGATCACGGGTGGTGGCACCTGTGTGGGGCGGCCGCGGCCCGAGCCGCTGGATCGCGACGTCCGCCCGACCGTGCTGGCGACGCTTCAACTCGTCGATCCCGGTGTCGCTTACGTCGCCAACCGGCTCGGCGACGTGCTCGCCTTCACCACCGGCTTCGAGTTGGTGATGCGCGGCAGCGGTCTGCTGGAGGCCGATGCGCCGAACCTGACCCGCTACGTGTTCACCGACCCGCGGGCCCGCGAGATCTTTCCCGATTGGGGGCAGCTAGCCGACGAGCGGGCCTTCGACCTCTGGTTCGGGCCGTCGATAGAGATCTCCGAGTGGTTCACGGCCGAGTTGGCGCCGCTCGCCGGCGAGGAGTTCACCCGGCGGCTCAACCGCCACCTGCCGCCGCCGCGGGTGCCGTTGCGGATCAACCAGGCGAGCGGGTACGCGCTGTGTTGGCACCGCGAGACGCTCGAGCTGCCGGCCACCGACGGGCAGGTGCTCGTCGTGCTGCTGCCTGCCGACGACACCACCGAGCAGGCGATGGATCGGCTGCGCCGACGGCCACTCCGCGCGATCGGCTGAGTCCTAAGTGGAAAGCGAGGCGGCCGGGTCACGATACGCACGGGCGATCAGCGTCACCCAGTCGTAGACCGCGTTCTCGTTGGGTGCCAGCGGGCCCGGCCGGAAGTGCGGCGACGACACACCACGTTGGACTGACTCGCACGCCGCCCAGTCCTGGCGGTTGGTCAGGTCCCAGAACTCCACGGCGTACCCGGGATCGGTCACCTCCGCGCGGAACAGCCACTCGCAGGTCACGCGCGTGCGGTGCGGTGACAGGGGTTCGAGGAGGTGGGTCATCACGTAGTCGGGATGCAGCGAGATGAGCATGTTGGGGAACAGCCCGAGGTACCGGACCAGGCGCGGATCGACACCGTCCAGCGCGACCCCGTGTGAGCGGCCGTCCAGCGACATCGTCTCCGCGTGGTCGCGGAGGTCCATCGAGCCGCCGACCCAGGCACCGGGCTCGCGCCAGTTGCTGCCGGAGTTGGGCGGCGAGACCGCGCACAGCTCCGGGTGGATCAGCGGGCAGTGATAGCACTCGTGGTAGTTCTCCGCGATGATCTTCCAGTTCGCGGCCACCTCGTACTCGTGCCGTGCCTTGCTGACCAACGTCTCCGGCCGGTAGGGCGCCACGTGCGAACCGAGCGCACCCACATGCGAGGCGAACGGGCGCGCGGTGCCGCTCGCGTTGACGAACAGCCAGCCGTGCCAGTCGACGGCCGGCAGCTCGACGAGCCCGTAACCCGAGCCGTCGAAGTCGGGGCCCATCCGGGGCGCGGTCCGCACGCGGCCGTCCAGCCCGTAGGACCAGCCGTGATAGGGACACAACACCGCCGGCCGGTCGGCGGCCTCGCCCGCCGTGAGCAACTCGTGCCCGCGATGCCGGCAGACGTTGGCGAACGCCCGCGGCACGCCATCGGCGATCGTCACCAGCACGCCGACGTCGCCGACGTCCACGGCGCGCTGGTTGCCGCCCTGGGCCAGGTCGGCCGTCCGCCCGACCGAAACCCACGACCCCGCGAACAGCTGCCGGCGTTCCCAGGCAAAGACATCAGCACCGACGTACGCGACGGCCGGCAACATGGTCGACTCACCGAACGGCCGCAGCGCGGCGTCGAGCGCGGACGAGTCGATCGGTGCCGCCGCCATCCCGTCATCATCACCGACCACCCGGCCCCCCGAAACCCTCGGAGCAACCGGCATCAGGCCGCGGTGTCCGCCGACCCGGGCACCGCCGAAGCGATCCGCGGAGCGGGGAGCTCGGACGGCCCTGGCTCAACGCCGGTCGAGGAAGCGCCCGGATGGGCCGCGAGCTTCGCCCGCGACCTCGGCACTCGCGGTGCCGTCGCGTCGCCGTCAGCAACGTTCGTAGCTCCGTCGGCGCCCGCCAGCTTGGGCCGGACCCGCTTTCTGGCGGCGGCCCGCGGGCGCGACGCGGGCGATTCCGCCTCGCTCGTCACGCCGGCGGCCCCGGGTCCGGATGATGCGGCCTCCTCAGCCACAGGCCCGGCCACCGCCGGGACAACCGATCCGATCAGGGGTACGGCAACGTCGGGCGCCGGGGTGACGGCTGTGCTCACGACGGGTTCGCTCGGCTCCGATGCGGTCGCCGCGGGTGCCGCCAGGCCGGTGGCGGCAACGTCGGACGTGTCCGGGATGTCCGACTCGGCGGCCTCGCGGGCCGCTGCCAGGTTGGTCAGGACCACGTCCAGCACCTTGACCGCCTCGGCCTTGGCCAGAGGGTTGTTGCCGTTGCCGCATTTCGGCGACTGGACGCACGACGGGCAGCCGGCCTCGCACGCGCATTCCGCGATGACGTCACGGGTGGCCCGCAGCCACGACGACGCCGCCGCGAAGGCGCGTTCGGCGAAACCCGCCCCGCCCGAGTGGCCGTCGTAGACGAAAACGGTCGGCAGCCCCGTGTCCGGATGCGAGGCCGTCGACAGGCCGCCGATGTCCCAGCGGTCGCAGGTGGCCACCAGGGGCAGCAGGCCGATCGCCGCGTGTTCCGCCGCGTGCAGCGCCCCCGGGACGTCAGCCTCGGCCACCCCGCAGGCCGCCAGTGCCGCCGGCGACACCGTGAACCAGACCGCCACCGTGCGCAGTTCCCGCGCCGGCAGGTCCAGCGGCCTCGTGTCGATGACCTCGCCGGACCCGTGCCGGCGCCGCTGGTAGGACACCACCTGGCTGGTCACGTCGACCTCGCCCAGGTGCATCTCCACCGGCCCGGAACGCACCGACGAGCCCACACCGGCCACCGACAGCGTGGTCACGTCGCGGGCGTGCGTGGTGTAGTCCGGCTCCTCCGCGTGGACCAGCGCGCAACCATCTTCAAGGTCGAGGGTGTCGACCACGTACGACGCGCCCTGATGGAGATAGACAGCACCGTCGTGGAGCATGAAGTGCGACGAGCCCGAGTCGGTCATGCCCAGCAGCCGGCCCGTCGACGACTCGACCACGCAGATCTGCTGCCCGCCGCTCCCGCGCAGGTCGATCTCCGGGCGCTTGTAGGGGCGCCAGTACCAACCCGACGGCCGCCGCCGCAGCAGCCCAGCGGCGACCAACTCCTCCAGGACCGGCAGCGCCGCCGGGCCGAACAGCGACAGGTCGGCCTGCGTCAGCGGGCCCTCGGCCGCCGCACAACAGAGTTGGGGGCCCAGCACGTACGGGTTCGACGGGTCCAGCACCGTCGCCTCGACCGGATGGCCGAACAACGCCTCCGGGTGGTGCACCAGATAGGTGTCCAGCGGGTCGTCCCGCGCCACCAGCACCGCGAGCGCGTCCTCGCCCGACCGCCCGGCCCGCCCGGCCTGCTGCCACAGCGACGCCCGCGTCCCGGGATAGCCGCAGATCAGCACCGCGTCGAGGCCCACCAGGTCGACACCGAGCTCCAGCGCGTTGGTGGACGCCAAGCCCAGCAGCGAGCCCGACAGCAGACCTTCCTCCAAAGATCGCCGCTCTTCGCGCAGGTAGCCCGCCCGGTACGCCGCCACGCGCGCACCCAAGGCGGGCGATATTTCCGACAAGGACCGCCGAGCCACCGTCGCGACCGTCTCCGCGCCCCGCCGCGAGCGCACGAACGCCACCGTCCGCACCCCGGCCGCCACCGCGTCGGTCAGCAGCGACGCCGTCTCCCGCACCGCCGACCGACGCACCGACGCGCCCTCCAGCGGCGGCTCCCACAGCGCGAACGTCACCCCACCGCGCGGCGACGCGTCCTCGGTCACCGGCTCGACCCGCAAACCCGTCAACCGCGCGGCCGCCGTCTCAGGGTCGCCCGCCGTCGCGGATGCCAGCACGAACACGGGTGTGCGCCCGTAGCGCGCCGCCGCCCGCCGGAGCCGCCGCAGCACATGGGCCACGTGCGAGCCGAACACCCCGCGGTAGGTGTGGCACTCGTCGACCACCACGAACGCGAGCCGCCGCAGGAAAGTGCCCCACGCGGCATGCCCCGGCAGGATGCTTCGGTGCAACATATCGGGATTTGTCAGGACGAAACGCGAGTTCTGGCGGATCCACTCCCGCTCCGCCCGCGGGGTGTCGCCGTCGTAACACGCAGGGCGTACACCATCGACAGCGAGACTGGCGACGGACCGCAACTGGTCCGCGGCCAGCGCCTTGGTCGGCGCGAGGTACAGCACCGTCGCCCGGGGATCGAGAACCAGCCGGGACAAGGCCGGCACCTGGTAGGCCAGCGACTTCCCCGAAGCCGTCCCGGTCGCCACCACCACGTGCCGACCCTCGAACGCCAAGGAGGCCGCCGAGGCCTGATGCCGCCACGGCTCCGACACACCACGCGCAGCGAACGCGGACACGACCGGTGCGGGCACCCAGGACGGCCACGGCACGGGGTCGCCGACCCGCGGCGCGACCTCTTCGACGTGCGTGACCGGCGGCCGGTCGAGCAGGCCGGAAAGCAGGGCAGCCGGCCCCCCAACCGCTAAGGTCATGCCTGCACTCTCGCACTGATGTACTGATCAGTCGACGCCGGGTCAGGTCGTCGCTGCGTACACAGCGTGTCGATGGTTAGATCGCAGGGACGAAACACGACCGCGGGAGGCGTTCGATGGAGCTGTCGCTATCGACCCGGACCCTGGGCGAGCACACAGTGCTGGAGGTCGGCGGCGAGGTCGACGTCTACACGGCTCCCCGCCTCCGTGAGCGCCTGATCGAGTTGATCGACGCCGGTGCCACGCAGATCGTCGTCGACCTGGGCCGCGTCGACTTCCTCGACTCCACCGGGCTCGGCGTGCTGGTCGGTGCGCTCAAGCGCCTACGTGCCGCCGGCGGTGGGCTCAGCCTCGTGTGCGACAAGGAACCCCTGCTCAAGATCTTCCGGATCACCGCGCTCGACCAGGTCTTCCCGCTGTTCGCGACCGTCGACGCCGCTACACAGGCCGGTCCGGCCGCGTGATGGCGACGGTTCGTCTCTCGTTCTCCCCGGCTCCGGTGCACGTCCGGACCGCGCGCCTGGTCGGTGTCGCGGTGGCCCGGCGCGCCGGCGTGGCCGAGGAACTCCTCGACGAGGTGCGGCTCGCGATCGGCGAGGCCTGCACCCGGGCGGTCGCGCTGCACCGGCAGTACGGGCTCACGGACCTCGTGCTCGTCGAGATGTCCGACGGCGGCAGCTACGTCGTCCGGGTCATCGACCGCGCGCCGATCGAGGCCGGCCTGGGCATCGCCGCGCTCCCGCCGGACGAGCTGGTCAACAAGTCGCTGACCGACGAGGCGCTGTCCGTTGGCGTCGGATTCGCACTGCTCGCGGGGTTCGTCGAAGATCTCCAGGTGCGTCCCGTCGACGAGGGCATCGGCACCGAAGTGCGCATGGTCTGGCCGGTCGCGCGCTAGCAGAGATCACGTTTTGTGCGCGACAACCCCGCGCCGATGTGAATGTCAACACTGTGTGCGGCTAGAGTACGCGGGTTATCGCTAGCGCCCTGACCTCTGCATCCGTGCGGGGCGGGTGCGTCGTTGCTCTCCACATGGAGACGTCCAGGCCGGGCTAGTCCTCCGGCGGGGCGCGTTGGTCGGTTATTGGAGGACATAGATGTCCGGGACCGGGACCTTGGCCGCCGAAAGCGGTGGCCTGTCCCTTACTGGTGCGAATTTTTCGTACGTGATCGTCGCCTTGGCCATCGCCCTCGTGGCGCTTGGCTTCGCGGCCACCCTCCGTCGGGCGGTTCTGGCGACCGGTAAGGGCACCACCAACATGCAGGAGATCGCGGGCGCCGTGCAGGAGGGCGCCTCCGCCTACCTGCGCCGGCAGTTCAGAACGCTCGCGATCTTCGTAGTGATCGCCGTGATCCTGCTCTACGTGCTGCCGGTACACGGCGCCGAGGGCAACGAGACGCTGGTCAAGATCGGCCGCTCGGCGTTCTTCGTCGTCGGCGCGGCGTTCAGCGCGTTCATCGGCGGCGCCGGCATGGCGCTGGCGACCCGCGCCAACCTGCGCGTCGCGGCCGCCGCACGGGAGGCGGAGGGCGGCCGGGAGAAGGCGATGCAGATCGCGTTCCGCACCGGTGGCGTCGTCGGCTTCCTCACCGTCGGCCTCGGCCTCGTCGGTGCGACCGTCGTCGTGCTGCTCTACAAGGGCAACGCGCCGACCGTGCTGGAAGGCTTCGGCTTCGGCGCCGCGCTGCTCGCGATGTTCATGCGGGTCGGCGGCGGCATCTTCACCAAGGCCGCCGACGTCGGCGCCGACCTGGTCGGCAAGGTCGAGCAGGGCATCCCGGAGGACGACCCGCGCAACGCGGCGACCATCGCCGACAACGTGGGCGACAACGTCGGTGACTGCGCCGGCATGGCCGCCGACCTGTTCGAGTCGTACGCCGTGACGCTGGTCGCCGCCCTGATCCTGGGCCGGGCCACGTTCGGCCAGGACGGCCTGGTGTTCCCGCTGATCGTCTCGGCCATCGGCGCGATCGTCGCGATCATCGGCGTGTTCATCACCCGACTGCGCGCGAGCGACCGCAACGGCCTGCAGGCGATCAACCGGGCGTTCTACATCTCCGCCGCGATCTCCGCGGTCGCGGTCTCGGTGGTCTCCTGGTTCTACCTGAAGCCGTCGTTCGCCGAGTTCGACGGTGTGTCCGCGGAAGTCGCCGGCATCACCCGCGACCCGCGCTGGGTCGCCATCGGCGCGGTCGTCATCGGCATCGTGCTGGCCGCCGCCATCCAGGCGCTGACCGGCTACTTCACCGAGGTCGAGCGGCGTCCCGTGCAGGACATCGGCAAGAGCTCGCAGACCGGCGCGGCCACCGTCGTGCTGGCCGGCATCAGCGTCGGCCTCGAGTCGGCCGTCTACTCCGCGCTGCTGATCGGCGCCGGTGTGTTCGGCGCGTTCCTGCTCGGTGGCGGCTCGCTGATCCTGTCGCTGTTCGCGGTCGCGCTGGCCGGCATCGGCCTGCTGACCACGGTCGGCGTCATCGTCGCGATGGACACCTTCGGTCCGATCTCCGACAACGCGCAGGGCATCGCCGAGATGTCCGGCGACATCGACGAGGCCGGCGCGAAGACGCTCACCGAGCTCGACGCCGTCGGCAACACCACGAAGGCCATCACCAAGGGCATCGCGATCGCTACGGCCGTCCTCGCCGCGACCGCGCTGTTCGGCTCGTACACGAGCTCGGTGGCCACGTCGCTCGCGGACGCCGGCATCACGGACGTCAACAACTACATCCTCAACCTGCTGAACATCAGCAACCCGCGGAACCTGGTCGGCCTGATCGTCGGCGCCGCGGTGGTGTTCCTCTTCTCCGGTCTCGCGATCAACGCGGTGGCCCGGTCCGCCGGCGCCGTCGTGGTCGAGGTGCGTCGCCAGTTCCGGGAGTTCCCGGGCATCATGGACCGCACCCAGCGGCCCGAGTACGGCAAGGTCGTCGACATCTGCACCCGCGACGCGCAGCGCGAGCTGCTCACTCCGGGTCTGCTGGCGATCCTCGCCCCGATCGCGGTCGGCTTCGGCCTCGGTGCCGGCGCGCTGGCCTCCTACCTGGCCGGTGCGATCGGTGCGGGCACGCTGATGGCGGTCTTCCTGGCCAACTCCGGTGGCGCCTGGGACAACGCGAAGAAGCTGGTCGAGGACGGTCACTACGGCGGCAAGGGTTCCGAGGCGCACTCGGCGACCGTCATCGGCGACACCGTCGGCGACCCGTTCAAGGACACCGCCGGCCCGGCCATCAACCCGCTGATCAAGGTGATGAACCTGGTCGCGCTGCTGATCGCTCCGGCCGTCATCACGTTCAGCGTCGGCAACGACGCGAACACCGGCCTGCGGATCGGCATCGCGGTGATCGCGGTCGCGGTGATCGTGGCGGCCGTGGTGTTCAGCAAGCGCAAGCCGGTTGCCATGTCGGAGGCCGATTCGGGAAAAGATGAATCGTCGTCCGAGGCGGAGCGCGTGAACGTCTGATCAAACGCCCCAACGAGTACGGCCCCCGGTTGACGCAGGCGCGTCGGCCGGGGGCCGTTGCTTCTATGCTGCTGCCCATGCGTACCCCTCGCGCAGTCCTGGCCGCCGTGTTGCTGATGCTGGCGCTCGCCGGGTGCGGCCACGACCGGCCGGCGCCGCAGATCTGGGCGGCGGACGTGTGCGACGCGCTGAGCCCGTGGCGGGACCAGATCGACAGCCTGGCCTCGGGCACCGAGCAGCAGATGACCGCGAAGACCACCCCCGCGCAGGCGAAGGAGAACCTCGTGCGGCTGCTGGGCGGCGCCGAGCAGGCCAGTGAGGACGCCCGGGCGCTGGTCGAGCGGGCCGGAGTGCCCGACGTCGACCAGGGCGCGGCGGTCGCCGGCGGATTCGTCGGGTCCCTGGCCGGGGTGCGCGACGCGTACGGGAAGGCCAAGCGGGAGATCGAGGGGCTGGAGACCGGCCCCGCCTTCTACGACGGGGTCGCCGCCACGGTCGAGACCCTCAACAAGGAGTACGACGCCAGCGCGCTGGACACCAGCAAGCTCAACTCACCGGAGCTGGCGCGCGCCTTCGACGAGGTCCCGGAGTGTCGCTGACGCCGCGGCAGCTCTCGCTGTTCGGCGTCGAGGCCCGCGAACCCACGCCGGGAGACCTCGCGGGCCTGCTCGCGGGGCCGGGCCAGGTGGTGCGGATGGGCGGGACGGCCCGGGTCTCGGTGGTGGTGGACGCCGCCTGGCGGGTGCACGTGCTGGCCGCGGAGCTCACCCTGCGGGGGTTGGCGCCGACCTGGTCGCCGACCGAGGTCGAGGGGCACCTTGGTGTGCGTACCTCATATTCGACCGCGTTGGCGGCCCTCGGCGTCGCCTGGCTGCGCGGCGCGGTGAAGCGACCGCCGCCGAATTTCTTCCTTGATGGGCGAAGGCTCCGCCTTTGGGCGGCCGCTGCCGGTTCGCCGGATGAGTCCGGTTATGCCCTGCGACTCGGCACCAACGACGAGGGACAATGGGACCAGGTCGGTGCCGCGCTGGCCGCGGTCGGCCTGCCCGCGGCGCTGCTCGGCCCGCGCGCCGGCGGGCCGGCCTACCGGGTGACCGGCCGGCGCCGGCTGGCCCGTCTCGCCGAACTTGTCGGAGATCGTCCAGCACCCGCTCCGCAGGAATGCTGGCCTGGGTGAACGCGTTGTTCAGCTGTTCGATCGACACCGGTTCCGGTGCGGTGGCACGCGTCACCCTTCTACCTGGGTGTACGGTGTCGCCGTCCACGGTGACGCTGCGCCGTGGTATGGGTCGGCTGCGTATCGCGACCTAGCCACCGGACCGCGCGTTACCTTGGACATCCACGAACATGTGAGGGAGTGCAGTGCCGAGCAACGCCAGGAGCACCCGTCTTGTCATCGTCGAGTCACCGGCGAAGGCCAAGACGATCTCGGGCTATCTCGGCCCGGGCTACGTGGTGGAGGCCAGCCTGGGCCACATCCGTGACCTCCCGCGCAACGCCGCGGACGTGCCCGCCAAATACAAGGAACTGCCCTGGGCCCGCCTCGGCGTCGACGTCGACAACGGGTTCGCGGCGCTCTACGTGGTCTCCGCCGACCGCAAGCAGCAGATCAGCAAGCTGACCAAGCTGGCCAAGGAGGTCGACGAGGTCTTCCTCGCGACCGATGAGGACCGCGAGGGCGAGGCGATCGCCTGGCACCTGCTGGAGACGCTCAAGCCCAAGGTGCCGGTCAAGCGGATGGTCTTCCACGAGATCACCCGGCAGGCGATCCAGGCCGCCGTGGCCAACCCGCGCGACATCGACCGCGACCTGGTCGACGCGCAGGAGGCGCGGCGCATCCTCGACCGGCTCTACGGCTACGAGGTGTCGCCGGTCCTCTGGAAGAAGGTCATGCCGAAACTGTCGGCCGGCCGGGTCCAGTCGGTCGCGACCCGCATCGTGGTCGAGCGCGAGCGCCAGCGGATGGCGTTCCGCTCCGCCGACTACTGGGACATCCAGGCGCTGCTTGCCGTCGATGCGGCCGCCGCCAAGGAGGGTCCCCGCACCTTCACCGCCAACCTGGTCGCGCTCGACGGCGACCGGGTCGCCACCGGCAAGGACTTCGAGCCCACGACGGGCCGGGTGAGGCCGGGAGCCGCGGTCGTCCATCTCGACGCCGACGGCGCTCGGGGGCTGGCCGCCCGCCTCGACGGGCGGCCGTTCACTGTCACCCGCGTCGAGGAGAAGCCCTACCGGCGCAAGCCCTACGCGCCGTTCATCACCTCGACGCTCCAGCAGGAGGCGGCCCGCAAGCTGCGCTTCTCCTCGCAGCAGACGATGCGCACCGCGCAGCGGCTCTACGAGAACGGCTACATCACCTATATGCGTACGGACTCGGTCAACCTGTCGGAGACCGCCATCGCGGCGGCCCGCCGGCAGATCGCCGAGCTCTACGGCCAGCGCAGCGTCCCGCCGGAGCCGCGCCGCTACACCGGCAAGGTGAAGAACGCCCAGGAGGCGCACGAGGCGATCCGTCCCTCGGGCGACACCTTCCGCACGCCCGGCGAGCTGGCCAACGAGCTGTCCGCCGAGGAGTTCAAGCTCTACGAGCTGATCTGGCGGCGGACGATCGCCTCCCAGATGACCGACGCGGTCGGCATGTCGATCTCGGTGCGGATCCGGGCCGTCTCGAGCACCGGCGAAGAGGCCGACTTCGCGGCGACCGGCAAGACCATCACCGACCCCGGCTTCCTGCGCGCCTACGTGGAGTCGTCCGACGACGAGCACGCCGAGGCCGAGGACGCCGAGCGGCGCCTGCCCAGCCTCACCAAGGACCAGCCGCTGACCGCCGAGCAGCTCGAGGCGATGGGCCACAGCACCCAGCCGCCGGCCCGCTACACGGAGGCCTCGCTGGTCAAGGCTCTCGAAGAGCTGGGCATCGGCCGGCCGTCGACCTACGCGTCGATCATGGCGACGATCCAGGACCGGGGATACGTCAACAAGCGCGGCCAGGCCCTGATCCCGTCGTTCCTCGCGTTCGCGGTGGTCGGGCTGCTGGAGGGCCACTACCCGCGGCTGGTCGACTACAACTTCACCGCGGCCATGGAAAACGAGCTCGACGAGATCGCCGGCGGCGACATGGCCGCCAACGACTTCCTGACCTCGTTCTACTTCGGCAGCGACGTCTCCGCCGACGGCACGATCGCGGCTTCCGGCGGCCTCAAGAAGCTGGTCACCGACAACCTCAGCGAGATCGACGCGCGCAGCGTCAACTCGATCCCGCTGTTCCGCGACGACCACGGCCGTGACGTCGTGGTCCGGGTCGGCCGCTACGGGCCCTACCTGCAGCGCGGTGCCGACCACGCGGCCGCCAACGGCAACGGTGACGGCGCCGACCACGAGGACCGGGCGTCGATCCCGGAGGGCCTGGCGCCCGACGAGCTCACCCCGGAGAAGGTCGAGGAGCTGTTCCTCGGCGGCAGCGGCGAGCGCAACCTGGGCACCCACCCGGAGACCGGCGAGGACATCGTCCTCAAGTCCGGCCGCTACGGGCCCTACGTGGCAAGCGGCGAGCGCAAGAGCTCGCTGTTCCGCTCACACTCCCCGGAGACGCTCTCGCTCGACGAGGCGCTGCGGCTGCTCGCCCTGCCGAGGGTGGTCGGCACCGACGACGACGGTGTCGAGATCCTGGCCGCGTCCGGCCGCTACGGCCCGTACGTCAAGAAGGGCGACGAGTTCCGCTCGCTGGAGACCGAGGAGCAGCTCTTCACGGTCACCCTCGAGCAGGCCAAGGCGCTGCTCGCGGCGCCGAAGACCCGGCAGCGCCGGGCCGCCGCCCCGCCGCTGCGGGAGATGGGTCCCGACCCGCTGACCGAGAAGCCGCTGGTGATCAAGGACGGCCGGTTCGGGCCGTACGTCACCGACGGCGAGGTCAACGCGTCGCTGCGGCGCGGCCAGACGCCGGAGTCGCTCTCCATCGAGCAGGCCTCGGAGATGCTGGCCGAGAAGCGGGCCAAGGGTCCGGCGCCGCGCAAGAAGGCGGCGAAGAAGGCGGCCACCAAGACCGCGACCAAGTCGACCGCGACCAAGGCCGCGACCAAGGCGGGCGCGGCGAAGAAGACCGCGGCCAAGAAGGCGACGGCCGCCAAGAAGACCACCACCGCGGCCAAGAAGGCAGCACCGAAAAAGGCGGCTGCGGCGAAGAAGACGACCGACTAACGTTCCTCTAATGTGGTCGACCACGTCGGACGCCAACGAGTTCCGGGCCGTGGCGGGCGCCGCCCTGCTCGCCCGCCCGGTCGAGAACACGCTCCTGCTCACGATCTCGGGCAAGGTGGCCGAGGCCGGCCCCGGTGCCGTCGGCGGTGAGCGGCCGGTCTTCGGCTGGCACAGCGACGGCAGCGCGTTCGTCTGGACCCCGCCGCGGCCGTTGCTGCTCGGCGGCCCGGCGACCCGGGCGGCGGCGGTCGAGTTGACCGCCACGCTGGCGGGCGTGCCGGGCGTCAACTCGACCGACGAGGTGGCCAGGGCGTTCGCCGACGCCTGGTGCCGGCGCACGGGCGCCACGGCGCGTCCCGGCCTCCGGTCGCGCCTCTACCGCCTCGGTGACCTGGTCCTGCCGGATGTCCCCGGCCGCGCGCGGGTCGCGAGCGAGTCCGATCGTGACCTGCTGGTCGCGTGGCTCGTCGCGTGCGGCAAGGAGCTTCACGAGCCGCTGACGTCGGCCGACGAGACCGTCTCCGCGGGCCTGGCCTACGGCGCCTATCACCTGTGGGAGGACGCCGGCGCCACGGTCGCCCTGGCTGGGATGCGGCGGCCGACCGGCGGTGTCGTGCGGGTCGGTCCGGTCTACACCCCACCGGAGCACCGCGGGCGCGGCTACGGGTCCGCGGTGACGGCCGCGATCAGCACGGCGGCGCGCCCGCACGAGATCGTGCTCTTCACCGACCTGGCCAACCCGACCAGCAACTCGATCTACACGAAGATCGGCTACCACCCGGTCGAGGATCGCCAGGTCTACGAGTTCTGACGGCGCGGATCCGGCATTCTGTCGGCATGGCACCGAAGTTCGCGAGCGTCGAGGAATACATCGACGCGCTGCCCGCCGAACAGCAGGAGATCACCCGCGAGATGCGCCGGACGGTGCTGGCGGCGCTGCCGAACACCGGCGAGAAGATCAGCTACAGCATCCCCGCGGTGACGGTCGACGGCTCGGTGCTGGTCTACTACGCGGCCTGGAAGAAGTTCATCTCGCTCTACCCGGCCCCGCGTGCCGACGACGACTTCGAGCGCGCCGTCGCGCCGTACCGCGGCGCCAAGGACGCCTTGCAGTTCCGCTGGAACCAACCGATCCCGTGGGACCTGATCACCCGGGTCGTCCGCGTGATGCACGACCAGCGGAGCTAGCGAGGGGCCCCCGGATCGACCGGAGGCCCCTCGTGTGCAGCAGAAAATCAGCCGAGCAGGTGCTGGATGACCCGCTTGACCAGGTCGTCGCGCTGCGCGGGCGCGAGGCCCTCGAAGCCGAACCCGGAGTAGACGGTGTCCTCCGTGGTGATCACGGCGCCTTCCTCGAAGCCGAGCTGAGTGCGGCTCCAGTCCGTGACGTTCGGTGCCGAGCCCGGCGGCGGGCCGAGCACCGTGAAGCCGCCCAGGTCCGTCTCGAACCCGGTCGACGCGACCGGCGCGCCGTTGGCCGTGATCCGCACGTCGTCGACGAACGCGGCCAGGCCCTCGGTGCCCCAGTCGGTCATGTAGGTGATCGACAGCTCGACCTGCTTCCCGGCGTACGGGGTCAGGTCGGCCACCCACTCCTTCCAGCCACCGGACGAGCCGGTCGCCGCGTTCCAGGCACCGGTCGTGCCGGTGTTGCCACATGCCTGGTCGGTGCCGTTGAAGGTCACGTAGTGCTTGAGCTGCGGGTGCAGCCGGTCGGGCGAGTTCGCCGCGCAGCTGTCACCCGGGTCGGTGATGGTCTTGCCGTTGACGTCCGGCAGTGTCGTCCAGTTGTCGGTGCCCACCTCGTGCGCCTCGACGAACATGAAGTCCCAGTTCGTCTCGATGTCGTACGAGGTCCAGAAGCGCAGCTCCCCGGACGTCGCCGAGGTCAGGTCGATCGTGCGACCCAGCCGCTTGTACGCCTCGTCGCCCCGCCCGCTGAACGCGTAGTAGTCGCCCTCGAACGGGTCGAACGGCGGCGCACCCGGGCGGACCCAGCCGACCGGCGCCGAGCTGTCGCCGAACCACGGGAACTCGTCGTGCGGCAGGATGCTCGACGTCGCCAGGAACGACGCGGTGTGGTCCTGGTTCTCCGCCGAGCCCGGCGCGTTGAGCGTGCCCTCGAAGCCGGTGAACCGGCCGTCGCGGCCGCTCAGCGGCTGCGGGTTGCCCTCGTCGTCGGAACCCGAGCCGTCGATGTACGCGTACGCACCCAGGTAATATTGCTGGAAATCGTTGAACAGCGGCAGGCACGGCGGGTCGTGCGGGTCCGCGCACTCCGGCTGCGACGGGAAGTCCGGCTCGTAGTAGTAGGCGCCGTTGATCCCCTGCGCGTACATCGCGTACTTGCCGGTGATGAAGACCTTGCCGCCCTCGTTGAGGTAGTCACGGACGGCGAGTTCGGTGTCCAGCGCCGACTTGGCCGCCGTGCCGCCCACCTGGCCCTGGGACCGCGGGATGATGTCGTCGCCCGTCTCCCACACGACGGCCTTGTAGTGCGACAGCACGCCCAGCGGGTGGGGTGCCTTGCGGCCGCGGGTGTCCATGTCGTAGACGTCGCTGCTGCGCCCGGCGGCGGTCAGCGCGGCCTGCATCTCGTCGGCGTACTTGGCCGAGGTGGCGCCCGTCTGGACCGGGCTGATGCCCGTCACGTCCTCGGCCGCCAGCACCAGCACGTCGCCGCCGATGTCCTGCGAAACGGTGTAGGTGAAGTGCTGGCTCGCCACCGGGCCCTTGCCGGGCTTCTTGCCGGTGAACCAGACCTCGACCGAGTCGCCCTTCTTGGTGCCGGTGACGTTGCCGCGCAGCTCCGCGTAGTAGTCGTTGCCCTCGAAGCCGTAGCGCTCACCGCCCCGCCACTCCTTGACGCTGGTCGTGCGCGGCCGGCCGCCGTTGACGGTGTAGTGCATCTGCACGTCGCGCAGGGCGCGCCGGGCGGTCACCGCGACGGGCTGCTTGGTGCCGTACGAGACGTCGAACGTGTCGACGACGAAGTCCGGCGTGGTGCGACCGACCGCCGAGATCGGCTCGTCCGGGTCGAGCGCCGAGCGGCCGGTGGCGATCGCGAACGGGATGTTCTTCTCGAACTCCGCCTGGATCAGCTCTTCGTCGTCCGGGAAGATGAAGTCGCTGACGCAGTCTTCCGCCAGCCACTCGTCGTCGGGCACCGAGTTGGCCGCCGCGGCGCAGGTGCTCATCTCCGGCGTGAAGCCCAGGCCGCCCCAGCGGGCCGACAGGCCCGAGTCGGCGTCACCGTTGGTGGTGTAGAGCTCGGCCGAGATGTCCGGGTCGTAGCCCGGCACCGCGGGGTGAGCGTCGTCGCCGGCCATCGCGATCGAGATCACGTCGTCCGGCGTCGGGGTGCTGACCTGCCAGCCCACGCCGTAGAGCAGGAGCTGGGCGGCCGAGTGGTAGTTGATGAAGAACTCGGGCCGGATCTTGCTGTAGAGCGAGTGGAGCGCCTTGGTCTCCGGCTCGGAGTCGGGACCCGGACCCCGGTAGGTGTCGCTGGTGATCTGCGGCGACGAGCCCTCGTTGTCGTAGCCCCACTTGTAGCCGAAGTTCCGGTTGAGGTCGACGCCGTCGAGCGTGGTGATCTGGCCGTCGCCGTCGTTGTCGCGCAGGTTCTTGCGCCACAGCCGGTTGTCCTCGGTGAACGTGTAGTCGTAACCGTCGGCGTTGTGCACCGGCACGAACCACAGCTCGGTCTTGTCGACCAGGTTGGTGATGACCGGGTCCTTGCCGTAGTTGTCGAGCACGTAGTGCATCAGCCGCCGGGTCATCTCGACCGTGATCCACTCACGCGCGTGCTGGGCGCCCATGTAAAGCGTCGCCGGGCGGGAACCGTCACGCACGTTCTTCGCGTTCTTGGTCACGCGTACCGCGGTCATGGTCTTGCCCTGGGCGGTCTTCCCGAAGTTGACCACCTCGGTGAGCTTGGGGTAGCGGGCCGCGGTGGCGATCATCTCGTCGCGGATCCCGCCCGGCTCGCTGTATGGCCGGAACGCCTCCCAGCCGGCCTTCGCCTGCTCGCGCAGGACCTGCGACGCGGCCTTGCCGCGGATCTTCTTGACCTCGAGCTTGACGCCCTTGCCGGCGAGCCGGTCGGCGGAGCGCTTGCTGAGCACCGCCTCGACCTTGGTGTTGGTGCCTGCGGCGCCGACGGTGATCTCCTCGGCATCGACGCCGGCCGCGCGCAGCTCGCCGAGCTGCGCCGGCGTCACGGTGCCGACGTAGACCTCGAGGCGGTCACCCGAGTCGGGTGCCTTCGCCCGGGCCGGTGTCCCCGCCAACAGCGCGGCGACCAAGGTGGCGGCGGTCGCCGCCCCCAGCCATCGTCTAGATCTCATCCATCCCCCTCGCTCATGACAAAGGGGCTCCTCGACGTCGAGGAGCACCAATGTGGAGCCTGCCGACTGCGTAGGCGCCGGTCAATGGATCGCGACCCTTGACGGATCCCTACGGTTTTACCGGTGACTACGCGAGGTCAACGACGAAAGCGACGGACTGTGGCGGACCGCCCACAGCGCCGCTTCGGTGCGCGACGCGGTGCCGGTCTTGCGCATCAGGTTGGAGACGTGCACGGTGACGGTGCGCACGGAGATGCCCAGCGCCCGGGCGATCTGCTTGTTGGCCATGCCGTCGCGCAGGCAGACGAGCACCTCGGCCTCGCGCGCGGTGAGGTCGGGGGCGGCTGAGGGTGTGCTCAGCAAGTCGGCCACGTCGTCGGCGGGAGTGGTGGCCACGAGCTCGGTCAGCCGGTACGCGTTGCCGCCGGTGCGGTTCCACACCTCGCGGGCCGCGGCCGGTGCGATCTCCTGGCCCGGGTAGACCTGCGCCAGCACCGCGGCCACGTCGGCCGGCCGCAGCGGGCCCAGATGCGCCCGGATCGCCCCCCGCGTGCCGGTCAGCCGGGCCAGCGTCCGCGCCACCAGAGGGTCGGTGCTCGGCCGGCTGGTCACCAGCAGCAACGCCGGCAGACCGGTCGCGGCGGCCAGCTCGCCGACCAGGTTGAGGCTCGCCGGGTCGAGTGCGTGCAGGTCCTCGACCACCAGCACGGCTGGGCCGGTGCCGGCCAGGTGGCGGACCACGCGCATCGCGACCCGCAGCAGGGCGCCAGGTGCGAACCGTTCGACCGGGGCGGCGTCGTGCTGTGCGAGCCAGGCCAGCGCCGGCGCCGGTGCGGGCAGGCCCCGGGTGTCGCGGCCGCTGAGCACCGCGGCCAGCCAGTCGTAGGGCGCCGGCGAGTGGATCCGGGCCTGGCCGCTGAGCACGGTCACGGGCGCCGGGTCGAGCTCGCCCAGCACGGCGGCGACCAGCGCGCTCTTGCCGGTGCCGGGGTCGCCGGTAACGACCGCGACCTGTGGCCCGCCGGCGCCCGGCAGCGCCGTCCAGGCGGCGGTCAGCTCGGCGTGTTCCCGCGCCCGCCCGACCAACGCCACCGCCTTCACGCACACACCCTACGAAATACTGCGTAGAGACTGCGATCGACGGGTTTGAGATGCTCGTACGATGCCGCGCTTGATCTTGCAGGCCGTGACCGTGACTGACGTGGGTCCGGCCCGGCCCAACAACGAGGACGCCGCGTTCGCCGGGCAGCGCCTGGTGGTGATCGCCGACGGGGTCGGCGGCATGCCGGCCGGCGAGATGGCAAGCGAGATCGTCATCGAGACGCTACGCGAGCTGGAGGCCCTGGACAGCCCCGATCCGGCCGGTTCCCTGGCCAGTGCGGTCGAGCGCGCCAACGCGCGGATCGCCGACGAGGGGCAGGGCGCCGGCACCACCGTGACCGCCGGCCTGCTGCACGGCAACCAGCTCGGGCTGCTGCACGTGGGCGACTCCCGCGGCTACCTGCTGGCCGCCGGCGCCGCCGACATCGTCCGGCTGACCCGCGACGACACCTTCGTGCAGCTGCTGGTCGACCGGGGCGCGCTCACCGCCGAGGAGGCCCGCGGCCACCCCCGCCGCTCAGTGATCACGCAGGCGGTCCAGGGCGAGGCCTACAAGGCGGCGACGGCCCTGCTGCCGGTGGAGCCGGGCGACCGGCTGTTGCTGTGCAGCGACGGGCTGTCCGACTACGTCGAGGACGCGACGATCGGTCGTACGCTGCGGGAGACTTCCGATCTTCACGCCTGCGCCAAGGAGCTCGTGGCGCTCGCCCTCGCCGCCGGCACCTACGACAACGTCACCGTGGTGGTCGCCGACGTCGTGGCGGTTTAGACCCCGAGGACCCGCTCGGTGTACGCGTTGGCGAAGACGCGGTGCGGGTCGAGCCGGTCGCGCAGCGCGGTGAACTCGGCGAACCTCGGGTAGACCGGGCGCAGCGACTCGGCGTCGCGGTAGTGCAGCTTGCCCCAGTGCGGCCGGCCACCGAGCTCGCGGGCCAGGCCCTCGACCGCCCGGAAGTAGGGCTCGTAGGGTGCCCCGGCGAACTGGTGCACCGCGACGTAGACCGAGTCGCGCCCGTAGCCGTGCGACAGCGGGATGTCGTCGGCCGCGGTGAACCGCACCTCGACCGGGAACTGCACCTTGAACGGCAGCGCCTCGATCAGCTTCGGCAGCGCGCCGAGCATCGTGGGGAACGCCTCGCGGGGCAGGCCGTACTCCATCTCCGTGAAGCGCACCCGCCGTGGCGTGCAGAAGACCGCGTCGGACCGTCCGGTGTAGACCCGCTCGGTGAGCGCCCGCGCGGAGATCGCGTTGATCGGCCCGACCGCCGCCGGCACGGCGCGGCCCAACCGGCAGACACCGGCGAACACGGTGTTGGCGAGGAACTCGTCGTCGAGCCAGCCGCGCCAGCCGGCCAGCGGCCGGTCGTCGGCCGGCACCCGGTTGTTGGTCTTGACCTGGACCCGGTCGGTGTAGGGGAACCAGTAGAGGTCGCAGTGGTCGTTCCCGGCGACCAGGTCGGGCCAGTCGGTGAGCACGTCGGCGAGCCGGCCGGGACGCTCGTGCGCCCGCAGGGTGAACGCCTCGACGCACTGCAGCGTCACCTCGGTCAGCACGCCCAGCGCGCCGAGGCCCACTCGAGCGGCGGCGAACACCTCGGGCGCGGTCTCCGCGTCGCAGCGCAGCACGTCGCCCGTGCCGGTGACCAGCGTCAGGCCAGCCACGAACGTGGACAGGCAGCCGTAGGCCGCGCCGGTGCCGTGCGTGCCGGTGGAGATCGCGCCCGCGATGGTCTGCGCGTCGATGTCGCCGAGGTTGGGCAGGGCCAGGCCGTGGGTGGAGAGCAGCGCGTTGAGCGTCGCCAGCGTCATGCCGGCGGGCACGGTCACCCGGCGCCGCTCGCGGTCGACGTCGACCGGCCCGGCCAACGAGCCGAGGTCGACGCGGAGGCCGTCGGTGACGGCGATGTCGGTGAAGGAATGCCCGGAGCCGACCGGCTTGACCCGCTCGCCGGCCTTGATGATCTCGGCGAGCTCGTCGACGCTGCCGGGCCGTGCGACGCCCGCGGTCGTCTCCTGGTTGCCGGCCCAGTTGCGCCAGTGCGGCACGCTGGTTTCGGCTGCTCGACTCGCGGTCATGGCGGCCTCCACAATATGAACAGCATTCATATCAGTGTTTGGTTCCGCGCGTAAGAGTGTGCCCGAGAGAGTCCGCGCAAATACCGCCCTTCTGCTGAATACCTCTCATCCGGGTTGCTCGTTGATCCGAGTAACGTTCCCCCCGCGCGGGGCCGAAAGAGGAAGGATGTGGTGAGGCATGACGACATCAGCCGTCACCACGGGCCCGCTGCGCCGGGTGCCGGTGCAGGGCCGCAGTGTGGCCCGCGTTCAGCGGATGCTCGATGCGTGTGCCGAGATCGTCGACGAGGTCGGCTACGAGGGACTGACGACCACTTTGCTCGCCGAGCGCGCCGAAGTGGCGATCGGCTCCGTCTACCAGTTCTTCCCAGACAAGCGGGCCATCGTGCAGGCGCTCACGCTGCGCAACATGGAGGCCTACCTGGAGCGGTTGGCCAACCGCTTCGGCAGCGGCACGTTCGCCGACTGGTGGGAAGGCGTCGACGCTGGCATCGACGAGTACATCGAGATGCACCGCACCGTGCCCGGCTTCCGGACCCTGCACTTCGGCGACGTCGTCGACGTGCACCTGCTCGACGAGGAGCGCGACAACAACGCGGTCATCGCCGAGCAGTTGGCCCGACTGCTCGTCGAGCAGTTCCACGTGGCCGACGAGCCACGCCTGCGGTTCGCCCTGGAGATCGCCGTCGAGGCCGCCGACGCGCTGATCAAACTGGCGTTCCGCCGCCGCACCGACGGCGACGAGCAGGTGCTCGCGGAAGCGAAAGCGCTGATCCGCGAATACCTGCACCGGCACGTCTCGGTGTAGCGCCTAGAGGAAGGCGTGGCCTTCCCCGCGATAGGTGGGCGCCGCATCGGCGACGGTGTCGCCGTCGATCAGGTGCAGCTCGTTGACGTGCTCGCAGAGCTCGCCCGCCTTCGCGTGCCGGAACCAGACCCGGTCGCCGACCCGCAACAGGTCGGCGGCCGGGCCGCGTAGCGGGGTCTGCACCTCGCCGGCGCCCTCGGTGCCGATCATCTTCAGCCCGCTCGGCAGCCACGGGGTCGGCTGCCGGCTGGGCTCGGTCGGCCCGGACGCGATCCAGCCGCCGCCCAGCACGGTGACCAGGCCTTTGCCGGGCCTGCGGACCACCGGCTGGGCGAAGAACGCGGCCGGGTCCGGGCGCCACGCGGTGTAGCCGTCGAACAGCGTCGGGCCGTAGAGCCCGGAGCCGGCGGTGATCTCGGTGACCGACGGGTCGGCGCCGGTGAGCCGGACGCTGCCGGTGCCGCCGCCGTTGACGAACTCCAGGTCGGCGACCTCGCGGACCTCGCGGACCGCGGCACCGCGGCGATCGAGCAGCTCGCGGTAGGAGCGGCGCTGGATCGTTCGGATGGCCAGGCCGCGGGCGCGCCGGCCCGGTGGTGCGTCGCCCAGGCCGGCGATCTGGGCCTCGTACGACATGATCCCGACGAGCCGGAACGCGGAGCGCTTGGCGATCGCCTCGGCGAGCGCGCGGGCCTGGCCGGGCGCGTGCACCGGCGAGCGGAACACGCCAAGGTGGACCCGCCCGCCGGCCAGCCGGTAGGAGGCGTCGAGGTCGATGCAGACCCGGATCTGCTCCGGGCCGGTGATCGCCTCGACGACGTCGAGTTGTTCGGCGCTGTCCACCATCAGAGTGACACCGGCCCGCAGCCGGTCGTCGCGGGCCAGGTCACGCAGGGCGGCCCGGTCGGCGGTCGGATAGGCGACTACGGCGTCGTCCGTAACGCCGTCGCGCACCAGCCAGTTGGCCTCGGCGAGCGTGAAAGCGAGCACGCCCTGCCAGCCCGGCCGGCGCAGCACCCGGGTGAGCAGGGCACGGCAGCGCACCGACTTGCTCGCGACCCGCAGCGGCTTGCCGGCAGCGCGCGTGACCAGGGCATCCGCGTTGGCGTCGAACGCCGCGAGGTCGACGACGGCGAACGGCGGGTCGAGTTCCGCGGTCGCCTGATCGAGCCTTGCCCTTTGCGAGGTTTCGGAGGTTTTTCCGGACACATCTGCACGGTAGCGGGTGTAAATGCAATGCGAAACACCCTCGTGTATTACAGGCCCGTAGGGGTGAATCGCGGCAGCTAGGGTCAGGGGAATGACCGGAAGACGGCGTGCCCCGTAAGGGGCATGACGTCTGAGGACCTCAGGATGATGTCGGGGTGGGCGTGATCGTCCGCGCCGCTAAAGTGTGGTTCGGGGGAGCCCAGCGATGGGCCGGCACGCGGAGGTACGGCCATCGACACGAATGTCAGCGGCGAAGAGCTCGAGCGGCCCGCCGAACGCTCCCGTGCGGCCGCGACCGATCGTTCGCAGCAGGTCGACCTCTCCGGCGTCAGCGCCCTGCGAGCCGTGCTGCGGATCCGCCCGTTCCGCCGGCTGTGGCTGGTGCTCGGCGTCGCCTCGCTGGGTGACTGGCTGGGCCTGCTGGCCACCTCCATCTTCGCTTCGGCCCAGGTCAGCGGCGACACCGCGAAGGGCCTCGCGTTCGGCGGTGTGATCGCCGTACGCCTGCTGCCGGCCCTTGTTCTCGGCCCTGTCGCCGGTGTGCTGGCCGACCGGTTCGACCGCCGCTACACCATGGTCATCTGCGACCTGCTGCGCTTCGTGCTGTTCGCGTCGATCCCGCTGGTCGCACTGCTCGGCTTCTCGGGCGGGCTGGTCGTCGGTTGGGCGGCGATCGCCACCTTCATCATCGAGGCGATCACGCTGATCTGGATCCCGGCCAAGGAGGCCGCGGTACCCAACCTGATCCCCAAGGCCCGGCTCGAGGTCTCCAACCAGCTGACCCTGATCACGACGTACGGCCTGACGCCGGTGCTCGCCGCGGTCGGTCTGGCCGCGCTGGACGCGAGCGTCCGGGGCATCACGGGCACCGAGCCGGCCAACTGGGCCGAGCCGGCCCAGCTCGCGCTCTGGTTCAACGCGTTCTCCCGGTTGGCCACCGCGATCGTGGTGTTCTACGGGATCAAGGAGATCAGCGGTCGCAGCTCACAGGCCGACCGCGAGAACACCAGCATGCTGCGGCAGTTCGTCGACGGCTGGAAGTTCATCGGCAACTCGCCACTGGTACGCGGACTGGTGCTGGGCATCTTCGGCGCGTTTGCCGGCGGCGGCGTGGTGATCGGCACCGCCCGGTTCTTCACCCAGTCGCTCAACGCCGGTGACGCGGCCTTCTACCTGCTCTTCGCGTTCCTGTTCGTCGGGCTCTCGGTCGGCATCGGCCTAGGGCCGGCGATCATCAAGGACCTCTCCCGGCGGCGCTGGTTCGGCATGTCCATCGTGCTCGCCGCCGGCTCCGTGATCGTGCTCGCCGCCTCGATCCACCTGTCGATGGCGATCGTCGGCGCGGTGCTGGTCGGCGCGGGTGCGGGCATGGCGTTCCTGGCCGGCATCACGCTGCTGGGCCAGGAGGTCGCCGACGAGGTACGCGGCCGCGTGTTCGCGGTCGTACAGACCGGCACCCGCGTGGTGCTGATGATCGCGATCGCGCTGTCCAGCCTCCTGGTCGGTGTCGGCGGCTCGCGCACGCTGGACGTCGCCTCGCTGGGCATCTCGATCTCGTCGACCCGGCTGCTCCTGCTGGTCGCCGGCGTCGCCGGCATCCTGTCCGGGATCAGCGCGTTCAAGCAGATGGACGACAAGCCCGGCGTCGGCGTGCTGGCCGACCTCTGGGGCTCGATGCGCGGCCGACCGCTCTCGCCCGCCGAGCCGTCGGCCTGGCGCGGCGTGTTCGTGGTCTTCGAGGGTGGCGAGGGCAGCGGCAAGTCCACCCAGGTCCGGGCGCTGTCCGATTCGCTGCGGGCCGAGGGGCGCGACGTCGTGGTCACGCGCGAGCCCGGCGCGACCGACGTCGGGGCGCGGATCCGCGAGATGGTCCTCTCGGGTGACACCGACCTGTCGCCGCGCGCCGAGGCGCTGCTCTACGCGGCCGACCGGGCCCACCACGTGGCCACGGTCGTGCGGCCGGCACTGGCCCGCGGCGCCGTGGTGATCAGCGACCGGTACGTCGACTCGTCGCTGGCCTACCAGGGCGCCGGGCGCACGTTGCCGGTCGAAGAGGTGTCGTGGCTCTCGTCCTGGGCGACCGGCGGGCTCAAGCCCGACCTGGTGGTGCTGCTCGACATCGACCCGACGACGGGCCTGGCCCGGGTGGCCGCCCGGGGCGCGCACGACCGGCTGGAGACCGAGTCGCTGCCGTTCCACGAGCGGGTCCGGTACGCGTTCCTCGACCTGGCCGCCGCCGACCCGCGCCGCTACCTGGTGCTCGACGGCACCCGGCGTGCGGACGAGATCGCGCTCGCGGTGTTCGACCGGGTGACGCCGATGCTCGGCGACCCGGGTCCCGACCACCCCGGTCCGGCCAAGCAGCCCGACACGTCGACCGAGCCGGAGCTCTCCGAGCAGGAGATAGCCTCGATAGCCGAGGCGGCTGAGCGGGGCGAGCCGGATTCGGATTCCACGCCGGAATCGGACGAACCGGACAATGGCCAGCCGCGGATGTCCGCGCAGCGCGCCGTACCACCGGATCGGGAGTTGGAACCACGTGGCTGACGTCTTCGCCGACCTGGTGGGCCAGGAAGAGGCCGTCGACACCCTGCGCCGCGCGGCGGCGGGTGCGGTGGCCATCCTCGACGGCTCGGGCACCGGTTCGGCGATGACGCACGCATGGATCTTCACGGGCCCACCCGGCTCCGGCCGGTCCGTCGCGGCCCGCGCGTTCGCCGCGGCGCTGCAGTGCGCGACCGGGGTCGGCTGCGGCGAGTGCCCCGGCTGCCGCACCACGCTCGGCGGCACCCACGCCGACGTGCGGATGGTCACCCCCGACGGGCTGTCGATCGGCGTCAACGAGATGCGCGCGCTGGTGCTGCGGGCGGCCAGCGCGCCGACGGGTGGGCGCTGGCAGGTCGTGGTCATCGAAGACGCCGACCGGCTCACCGAGCAGGCCGGCAACGCGCTGCTCAAGGCCATCGAGGAGCCGCCGCCTCGGACGGTCTTCCTGCTCTGTGCGCCGTCCACCCACCCCGACGACATCTCGGTGACGATCCGGTCCCGCTGCAGGGTGGTCGCCCTGCGGCAGCCGCCGGCGCTGGCGGTCGCCGCGGTGCTGACGTCCCGCGACGGCATCGAGGCCGACACCGCGGCCTGGGCGGCCGCGGCGGCACAGGGCCACGTGGGCCGGGCGCGCCGGCTGGCCCGCGACGCGGACGCCCGCCGCCGCCGCGAGGCGGTGCTGGCGGTGCCCAGGCGGCTGACCGGCGTCGGCGCCTGCTTCGAGGCCGCGTCGGCGCTGATCGAGGCGGCCGAGGCCGAGGCGGAGGCGGCGGTGTCCGAGATGGACACCGCGGAGCGCACGGCGCTGGAGACCGCGCTGGGCGCGGGCGGCACCGGCCGGGGCGCCACGGGCGCCATCCGCGGCGCCGCAGGGCAACTCAAGGACCTGGAGCGACGGCAGAAGTCGAGGGCGACGCGCGCGCAACGCGACGCGCTCGACCGGGCGCTGGTCGACCTGGCGGGCTTCTACCGCGACGTGCTGATCCGCACGATGACGGCACCGGTGGCACCGGTCCACACGGACGCTACGTCGTTGGCCGAGGCCGCGGCCCGCAAATGGAGCCCGGACGACGCGCTGCGCCGCCTGGAGGCGGTCCTGGAGTGCCGCACGGCCATCGAGGCCAACGTCAAGCCCCGCATCGCCGTCGAAGCGATGATGCTCTCCCTCTGGAACTAGCTATCCCGTTATCCACAGGCGGCTTTCGCCGCCGGGAATCCAGCGGTACGGTTCGATGCCTGGACGACGTGTGGTGGTGGTCGCGACACCGTCGGTGAGGGAGCCGCATGCCGCGAGAGATCGACGAGGCCTTCGCCGAAGAGGCGATCGCGCGCTACCGCCGCATCGAGTCCCTGCGTGACGAGTTCGACCGCGCGGCGCGGGCGACGGAGGTGACGGTCCGCTCGTCCGACGGCCTGGTCGAGGTGGTCGTGACGGCGGCGGGGGAGGTGACGGAGGTGCGCGTGGTCGGCAGCTTGCACGGCCGCGGCAACCGGGACCTGTCGGTGTCGCTGACCAGCACGATCGCGGCGGCCGCCGACGCGGCCCGCTGGGCCCGCGACAAGCTCCGGTCCGAGACGTTCGCCGACTATCCCCCGCTGGGGGAGCCATGACGCTGAGCTCGGCGGCGCGCCGCCTCGACGAGGCGGCCGCCGACCTCGGCGATCCGGCCTTCGTCGACGTGGGCCCGGCCGCCTTCGGCGCGGACCTGCCGGGCCGCCTCGGCGTCCTGGGTCGTGAGCTGCACGAACGCTGGTCGTCGTCGCTGTTCGAGGGTTCGCGTTCGGCGACCGCGCTGGCTGCCCGCCTGACCGACGCGGCGGCAGCGCTACGCACCGCCGGCGGCGGCTACGCGACGGTCGAAGACGACGCGGCCCGCCGCACGACCGAGGCAGGTGGGACATGACCGCCGCCGCCCGCGGTCGCCTCCGCCTGGGGGTGCCGACCCTGATCGACGACTTCGTCGCCTGGACCTTCGCGCCGCGACGGCAGGTGAGCCATGACCGACGTCCTGGACCTTCGCGGCGTGACGGCGGTTGGGCCATGACCGACGTCCTGGACCTTCGCGGACTGGTGGCGGGTGAGTGATGGGCGACGCTCTCGACCATCTCGCTGCGCCGGCGGGTGAATTGCTGGCCCGGGTCGATGACCTGCTCGCCCGGTTCGGTGCGCCCGACGATGACCCCGTCTGGCCGCTCTTGCGCCGGGTGCGGGCACTGCCGGGAGAAGCGGTCGCGGCCCTGACGGAGACACTCCGCGCGGCCCCCGTAGCGACCGCCGGCGCCGATCTGCGATCGCATGCCGCGGCCTATGCCGACGCTCAGGCGGTCGTGACCACGCCTGTGGCGTGGGAGGGCCCCGCCGGCGAGGCCTACGCGGCCCATGCGGCCCGGCTGTCCGCTGACCTGGCGGCGGCCGGTGACGCGCTCGCCGCAGCCGGCCGACTGGCCGACGACACCGCCGCCTGGATCGGGCGCACCCGGTCGCGCCTGGCCGGCGTTCTCGCGGACGCTCTGGCTTCGGCCGAAGCGGTCGCGGTGGTGCTCCACACGGACGACGCCCCTGCCGCGGCGGCGACCATCGCAACTCGCGTCCTGTCCGCGCTGGACGCGGCCATCGCTGAGGGCGAGAACCTGCCACAACCAATCCCGGCTCACCCGGCGCCGGCAACCATGCCACCACCCGCCAACTACGAGCGCGTCACCCGCCTGCCCCACTGAGGACCCGGTGGTGGACACGGCAGCGAGGTCGCAGCCCTTGGCCGTGCCGCCAACCGCCCCGGAGCCGGCGGCGGGTGAGGTGGCGCGTTGCGGCCATGGGCAGTTCGGCGAGGTTCTCGGT
Organism: Asanoa iriomotensis; assembly: GCF_016862515.1. Classification (GTDB taxonomy): domain Bacteria; phylum Actinomycetota; class Actinomycetes; order Mycobacteriales; family Micromonosporaceae; genus Asanoa; species Asanoa iriomotensis. The sequence continues at coordinate 4,211 of NZ_BONC01000079.1, read as the reverse complement.
AGCCGCGCACGACGTGCATCGCTCGGCTCGGTCGCTGGTGGGCCTGTGGGGTCGCAGCCCGTATCGGTGCGTGGGAACTCGCCGGTGCAAACCCGCCCGTCATGGGCAGCTAAGGGTCGGCGGTGGTTGGCAGCGGGTGGAACGACGGCAAGGGCAGGCCGTCGAAGACCGTTGGCCGACGGCGCCCAAGCCTGCGTGGGCTTGCTGCGCCGCCGGCAAGAGGTTGTCGGGCAGCTAGGACGTCGTGCGGCGTGAGCGGGCCAGGTGGGCCAGCGCACCGATGATGGTGGCGTTGACCAGCGCGCCCACGATGACGCCGACCAGTTCTAGGGTGGCCAGCAACGAGATCGGCGCGGTCAGGATGATCATGTAGATCGCGGCGAAGGACGCGTCCGGGCCCGCGATGGTGGCGTCGATCGCGAAGTACAAGACCGCGGCCGCGACGAGCATCAGGTAGATCCGACTCGGCCAGTTGTCGATCCAGAAGCGTAGCCAGGCTCGCCGGGTCGAAGTGTCGGTCATCGATGCATTGTGCCGGACGCGAACAAGTCTCCGGAACGGCGACGGCGTCGCGCTCGGGAGCATTCGCTCCGGCAGCGACGCCGTGGCCTTTTCCTGCACCCCCCGCAGGCTTCTTGGTTCCACTCAACGCCACCCGGTCCCGGCTTGTCCCGCGCGAGGCGGACCTTTCAACCGTCCGGGTGGGAGACATCGATACGAATCGGGGGCCGGCACGACCCGAGTGTGCCGACCCCCGAAGCCTGACGCACATCGGCCAACGACGGCCGGGAAGCGGGGTTGCGGTGGGGCAAGGCGTCCCATTCGTACGGACAATGCAATTCGTCCGAAAGTCTCATGGTCGTGTACGCCACACCGGGCGACGTAAGGTGACGGCTATGGGCATGCTGTGCGCGGTCAGTTTCAACCGTTACGGCCGGCTCTACTACCTCGATCCGGTCGACCTGACCCCCGCGGTCGGCGATCGGGTGCTCGTCCCGACCGACGACGGGCCAGAGGTGGCGGAGTGCGTGTGGGCCGCGCAGTGGGTCGACGACGACACGTCGGGCTTCCCCAAGCTGGCGGGCCTGGCCACCGACGCCGATCTCAAGCGCGACGAGACGCAGCGCAAACGCAAGGCCGAGGCCAAGGCGGCAGCCAAGAAGCTGATCCGCGAGCACGGCCTGCCGATGAAGGTCGTGGCCGTCGACCACGTGCTCGACGGCTCGGGCGCGAGCGCCCGCACGACGATCTACTTCACCGCGCCGCACCGGGTCGACTTCCGGTCGCTGGTCCGCGACCTCGGCGCGACCCTGCACTGCAGGGTCGAGCTGCGGCAGCTCTCCGCCCGCGACTCCGCACGGGTGCAGGGTGGCATCGGCTCCTGCGGTCGCGACCTGTGCTGCGCCACGTTCCTCACGGACTTCGAGCCGGTCACGATCCGGATGGCCAAGGACCAGGACCTGCCGCTCAACCCGCTACGCATTTCGGGCGCATGCGGGCGACTCATGTGTTGCCTGAAATATGAGCATCCCTTGTACCAAAGCTTCCAGGCCAGCGCGCCCGCCGTCGGTGCTCGGGTTTCCACACCCGAGGGTGACGGCCGGGTCGTCGCACACAGCGTGCCGCGCGACTCCGTCGTGGTCCGGCTCGACGCGGACGGGTCCCGCTGCTCCTGCAGCCGCGCCAGCGTCTGTGGCCCGCGCAAGGCACACGACGCGCAGTACAACGCGAGCTGAGCTACCGCAACACGAACGGCTTGTCCGCTGGGCGGATCACCAGGTTCTGGGCCGGCTCCAGCCACGGGCGGTCGTCCGGTGCCGACGGGTTGGGGCGCCACTCGCGGCAGATCCGGTCGACCGCGACCGGATAGACGGTCAGGGCGCCGTCGGCCGCGATGTGCATGCGCAGGAAACTCTTGACGTCGTCGATGCCCTGGCCGGCGTACAACTCGTTGATGTTGACCCCGAAGCGGCCGGCGATCAGCAGGTAGAGGGCCACCACCTGGGAACCCGCCAGCCCGGCCAGTGGTGCATAGACGGCGATCGCGATCAGCAGCGAGAACGGCCACGGCCAGTCCGGGAACGGCGTCATCAGCCACAGCCAGGTGCCGAGCGCGGCCAGCGCGATCTGCGCCAACCCGTGCCCGCCGCCGAGGATGATGTGCCGCCAGGAGCGTTTGCCGACCGCGGTCGGCGGCTTGGCGAAGAACGCGGCGCCGAGCAGCGTGACTACCAGGATCGTGACCAGCGGGATGCTGAACAGCCGCAGGCCGGTCTCGTTGCGCTGCTGCGTCGCGATGCCGGCCATCGCCAGCATCAGTAGCGTCTGCAGGCCGCCGATCAGCGCGGCGAAGCCGGCGTTGCGGGTCGGCAGCCGGTGGAAGATGCCCCAGCCGAGCCGCCGCGAGGTGGGTGCGTCCGGGTACGTCGCGGTGAGCTCGTACGGCCGCGACTGGCTGGACCGGCGCGCCAGCGTGTCCGGCGGCGGCACGATGATCTCGCTCGGAAGCTGGTGGGTCGGATAGAGGTACGCGCCACCGCCGCCGCAGGTGACCAACTCGCGGTCGGTGCCGCTGTAGCGGGCGTAGTGGTGCAGGTCGCCCGAGAGCATCAGCCGCACCCGCGCCCCGGTCGGCGCGATGATCGAGCGCACGAAGTAGTCGACGGCGTCGTACGCCTCGGCGCTCTTCTCGACCGCCGCCTTGACCCACGACGGCTCCGGCACCGCCAGGATGATCTTGGCGTCGGGGCCGAACTGGCGGGCCGCCGCCTCGAAGTAGTTGAGCTGCGGATCGTCGACGTACGCGCCGAACTGCTCGTCGAGCGCCAGCAGCCACCAGTCGGCCGGCAGGCGCACCGCGAAGTACGAGCGGGCCTGCTTGGTCCGCCAGCCGCCCAGCGAGGCGTCGCGCTGCCTTGCGAAAAGCCGCAGGAAAGCGGTCAGGCCGTCGTACCAGTCGTGGTTGCCGGGCACCGCGTAGAGCGTCGGCTGCGGCGAGCCGTCGGGCGGGCACGGCATGGCGGCGGTGTACGGGCCCTTGCAGCGGTCCTCGTAGGCCGGCGCGCTCGCCGTCGGATAGACCTGGTCGCCACCCATCACCAGCACCTGGCCGCGGGGCAGCGCTCGGCCGTCGACGTCCAGCTCCGGCTGCGCCAGCAGGTACGCGACCGAGTAGGTGGAGTTGAACCCGTCGCCCAGGTCGGCGACGTAGTCGAGCCACAGCTCCCCGTCGGTGCCCGGCTCCTCCAGCACGTCACCCGGCAGCGCGTTCTGCAGCTCGCGCTTGTCGAGGTAGGCGCCGAACAGGATGGCGAGCAGCGTGCGCACCCCCGTGCTCAGCAACAGCAATGGCGCCAGCCACGGCACCGGCGGCCGCGGCGTGAAGCCGAGCTCGATCGGGTCCATGGTCCGCGGTCGGGGTCGCCGGGTGGGGACGGCCTCGGCCGGCGGGACAGTCACGGCGGGAGGCGAAACGGTGGCATCATCCGTCACGTGCGGGAGCCTAGCCGTGGCTCGATCACGAACACAGCCGTCGATCGGGAGTCTGACCGGTGGCGTGACACGCGTGGGGGTGCCGTATGCTTGGCGGGCCGCACGACGGCACGCCGCCTTAGCTCAGTCGGTCAGAGCGACGCACTCGTAATGCGTAGGTCGACGGTTCGATTCCGTCAGGCGGCTCCAAGGTTTCGTCACCCGGGGCCCGGGTAGCGCTGAGATATGAACAGTCCCGAACGGCGCTGGGATCCATTCGCTGAGTTGCAGTCGTTGCGGGCCGAGCTGAGCCGGCTCGTCGGGTCCGGGTTCGGCCGCGGCGCGGCCGGCGTCGTCGATCTGGACCAGTCCGACGAGGCCCTCGTCATCACCGCCCGGCTCCCCGGCGTCGCGCCCGAGGAGGTGGCGCTCGACGTCGACGTCCGGGAGATCGTCGTCCGCGCCCGCCACGTCAGCGAGGGCGGCGGGCGGGCCTTCGACTACCGCCTCGCGCTGCCCGCCGACGTCGATCCCGACCGGGTCGACGCGACGATGGACCACGGCCTGCTCAAGGTCACCCTGCCCCGGGTGGTCAAGGCCGGCCGCCGGACGATCACGCTCGGGCCACAGGGCTCCCTCGAGGGCACGCCGCCGTCGCCGGCCGACCCGGATGCGGCCAGGGAGATGCACAAGCCCGACGCGTAGGGTCTGTCTCGAAGTCCTGACCGGGCTGTGGCGGA
>NZ_BONC01000078.1 GCF_016862515.1 Asanoa iriomotensis | reverse complement strand
CCGGGTACGACACCCGCTGGGTGGCCCGCTTCGTCAGCGCCTACGCGAACAGCGACGCGTCGACCGGCGAGGCGCTGTTCGGCGCGGCGCTGGCCGACGGGCAACTGCCGGAGTGCCTGCTGACGCTGGCGGGCTCGGCCGTCGCAACCCTGCGCCGCCGCGCGGGTTAGGCAGGCATGCTCGACAAGGTCCGCAAGCTGCTGGCGAAGGCCGAGGACCCGGCGTGCTCACCGGCCGAGGCCGAGGCGCTGACGGCGAAGGCCACGGAACTGATCGCGAAGTACGGCGTCGACCAGGCGCTGCTCGCGGCCCGCGACCCGGCCCGCGACCCGGTGGTGGACCGCCTGATCGAGGTGCCGTCGCCGTACGCCACGGACAAGGCGGGCCTGCTGGTCGGCGTCGCGATCCCGCTGCGCTGCCGGACGATCCGGCTGTCCCGGGCGGGCTCGATCGCGGTGCACCTGTTCGGCTTCGACAGCGACGTGACGCGCGCGGACCTGCTCTACACGTCGCTGCTGGTCCAGGCCGCACACGGCCTGGCGGCGACGCCGATCCCGTGGGGCCAGCACCCGGCCGCGTTCCGGCGGTCCTGGCTGGCGGGCTTCGCGGCGGCGGTGTCCACGCGACTGCGCGCCGCCGAGTCCGCGGCTTCCTCGGGCGTACCGTCGATGGACCTGGTCCTGGCCGACCGTTCCGGCGCGGTCGAGCGCCGGCGCGACGAGGCTTATCCCACCGCGCGCCTGGCCCGCCCGCGGCGGCTGAGCGGTGACGGCGGCGCGTCGGGCTACGCGGCTGGCACCGCCGCCGACCTCGGCGGCGGCGCGCACGTCGGCGCACCCGCCCGCGATGCGCTGACATGAAGCGGGCGGTCGACGACAACCTGGCGTGGCACGCGTCCCACCTGCACGGTTCGACGCCCGGGATGCGCGTGCTCGCATCGGGCGACGTGCTGGTCTGTGACAGCGGCCTGGCCGACGACACGTTCAACATCGTGGCCGCGGCCCGGTTCGGCGACGCTCGACACCGCATCGCGGCGACCCTCGATCTCGTCCGGGCGGCCGGGCGGCCGTTCACGTGGTGGGTCGGCCCGAGCTCGACACCGGCGGACCTGTCGGACCGTTTGCTGGCCGCGGGCCTGCCGGTCGGCGAGCGCGAACTCGCGATGTGGTGCCGCACCGGCCCGCGCCAGATCGACCGCCCGGTCCGGGTGGCGGCGACGCCCGCTGACCTGGCTGACTGGGCATCGGTGGTGGCGGCGAACTGGTCACCACCAGCGCCGACGGTCGTGGAGTTCTTCGAGCGCGCGGCGGCCTCGGCGTTGGACAGCTCGTCCCGCTACCTGATCGGCTACGCGGACGGGCAGCCGGTCGCGGCGGCGGAGCTCTGCTACGGCGGCGGCGCAGCAGGCTTCTACAACGTCTGCACCCTGGCGACCGCGCGGCGCCAGGGTTGGGCGACCGCGCTGCTCTCCTTCGGCCTGCAACTGGCGGCGACCGAGGGTCACGAAACAGCGATCTTGCAGGCGGCCCACGCCGCGGTCGGGCTTTACACAGGCCTGGGCTTCGAGCCCTGCGGAGACGTGGTCGAGCACGCGATCCGGAGCTGACCGTCACGAGGCGCCGAGGGCGATCAAGGAGAGGCCGACCACGATCATGGCGGCCAGGAACACTGCGATGCCGCCGAGGATGCGGCGGATGCTGCCGTTGTGGCTCAAGGGGGCGGTCGCCTCCGGGTGGCCGAGGGCCAGCATGCGGCCGCGTTCCACCAGCACCCGGTCCCGCCAGCGGACCGCGTGCGATCCACCCAGGATGGGGGCGCACGTGGGGCCGTCCGCGACCCGGGCGACGCCCACCGCGCTGGCCGTCGGGGCCGCGGCGGGGTCGGGTGCCGGCGCCGGGCCTGACCGGACCACGCCGCGGCTCAGTTCCACCGCGAGTCGGGCCTGGGCGCGTTGCAGGCGGCGGACCGCACGGCGGGCCTTCACGCCGCCCCGGCCGTACGCGTACCGCCGCGCCCCCGCCCGCAGATGACCATGGCCCAACACCCGCAGCTCGTCCTCGGTCGCGATCCGGCGGTCGCCCAGTGCCGCCAGTTGCCCCATGTAGTAGTCCGCCTCCCGATGTCGCACCCCGCGGACCAGCAGCAGGATCATCAGCAGCGGCGGGATGCCCTTGACGAACAGGTCGCCGAAGATGCCCGCCCCGCCGCCCAGGCTTAGCAACGGGGAGTTCCACAGGAAGTGGATCGCCATCGCGCCCAGCACCGACAACACCGCCACCGTCACCCGGACCAGCAGTGAGCGGTCCGTGCGCACCGCCAGGTAGCCGATCCCGGCCCCGGCCAGCGCGCCGAACAGCGTGTGGCTCCACAAGCCCGCCAGGAAGCCCCGGAGCAGGAACGTGGCTATCACCGGAGCCACCTGGTCGCCCCGGCCCGCCACCGCCACCGCGTTGACCGCGTAGACCACGTCCTCGACCACCTGGAAGCCCAGGCCCACCAGCGAGCCGTAGACCACGCCGTCCAGGACGCTGTTGACCTGGGCCCGGGCGACCAGGACGATCGCGACGATGCCGAGGGCCTTGGCGATCTCCTCGACCGTCGGGCCGGCCAGGGCGGAACCCCACTCGGCGGCCAGGCCCGGTGACGCCAGCTTGGCGACCAGGTTGTGCACCGCCGCGTTGCCCCGGATCGAGATCGACGTGGCGACCAGCCCGCCCCAGGCGAACGCCGTGGCCAGCAGCAGCGGTGGCTCGCGTTCCAAGTAGTCCAGGGCCGCCACGAAGACGCAGAACGGGACCGCGTAGAGGCCGAACAGCACCAGCGCCAGCAGGGTGGCGGTGGGGTACGCGGCGAACGAGTCGCGGACGAACAGGGCCACCCGGACCGCACCGCCCGCGATCAGCATCAGCACGACCCAGAACGCCGGCAGCAACAGCGACTTGCCGGGGTGCGCCCATTCGGGCGTGGGGTGCACCGGCTCCCGCCGGCGCGGGGCCGTCGGGAGGGTCTGTGTCATGCGGTGCCGCCGCGGTAGGCGATCGTCCGCGTGCTCGCCTCGATCGCCGGCAGGGCGCCGCTCAGGGCCGGCGCGCTGCCGGCCGCGGTCACCTCGATCGCCACGCCGCCGGCACGGAAGACCAGGTAACGACCGGCCCGGCCCGGGGCGGCGTAGGTGCCCTGCAGCCCGTTCAGGCCGCTGGCCGTGCGGACCGGGAACTCCTTGCCGGTGATCTCGTGGCCGCGTACCCCCGTGATCTTGCGGCGGAGCCGGGCGTTCGCTTCGGCGAGCGACCCGTCGAACGGCGTGACCACGACGACGTAGCGGACGGTGCCGGTCAGGAAGACGGCGGTGCCGCGGGTGTCGCCGGGTCGGGTGAGCGTGACGTCGAGCCGGGCGCCCGGCGGCGGGGTGACGGTGACACCGCCGCCGACCGGGTACGGGCCGTCGCCGGCGGGGCGCTGCGCGGGCAGGGCGCGGTCGAGGGCGGGCAGCCCGAACGCCAGCCCGGCCACGGTGCACAACACCCCGATGCTGCCGGCGAGGTTCCGCAGCAGCGTGCCGCGTGCCACCCTCATAGAGGGCACGCTACCGACCGACAAGTCGGAATTCCGAGGTTTGTTCGCCTTTACCCGGCGGCGGCCAGCTCCAGCGTCGCCAGGTAGTAAGGGGCGTCGGCGTCATCGATGTCCGTAACCCGCCACGGCGTCCCGGCGACCAGCTCGCGCAGCTCGTCGACCGAGCAGACGAGGTAGTCGAACCAGTCCGTGGTCAGCTCCCGATAGCGCACCCGCAGCCGCAACTGCCCGCCCAGCCGGCCCCGCGCGCGGTTGAGCCGGTGGTAGGCCGTGTGCACCGGGTCCGTGGTGTTGTACGGGTCCGTGCCGTGCGCGATCACCTGTGCGCCGGGCCGGGCCAGCGCGGCGAGGGCGGCCAGGAAGGCCGGCGCCCGGTCGGCACCGCCGATCAGCCCGAGGTTGTTGCCGAGCAGCAGGAACGTGTCGTAGCGGGGTCCGGCGGCGGCGTGCTCGTCGACGGTGGCCAGCACGAGATCGCGTACGCCCCGCCGGCGGCACACCTCGATCGCGCCGGACGAGACGTCGAGCCCGGTCACGGGCACACCGCGCTGCTGCAGCTCCAGGGCGATCCGGCCGGCGCCGACGCCGATGTCGAGCACGCGTCCGCGTACCCGGGAAAGCGCTCTGTGATCGTGGTCCGGCCAGGCCGAAGGCGGGTCGAGGTAGGGGGCGGCGGGCGCGCCGTTGATCAGCCCGTCGTCCCGCTCGATGATCTCGATGACGGGCCGGGGCAACCGCCCACCCGCGAGGGGCCGGGGTCCGACCCCGGTGTGTACGGCCAACGCGTCCCTGACCAGCTCACCGAACGCGTCACCTACAAGGGGTTCCTGCACGTGACCGACCTTAGACACGCATCAGGGGCGGGACCCACACGGTTGGCGTGTGGCTCCCGCCCCTGTCCGACGATCGATCGACCGGGGGGTTAGGTCAGTCGCCCTGGCGCTGCTGGGGAATCTGCCCCTGCAGCAGGGCTCGAACCTCGGATTCACGGTAGCGGCGGTGGCCGCCCAGCGTGCGAATCGCGCTGAGCTTGCCGGCCTTCGCCCACCGGGTCACCGTCTTCGGGTCGACACGGAACATCGACGCGACCTCTGCCGGCGTGAGTAGCGGCTCGGGTTCGTGCGTACGCGATGCCATCGGTCACTCCTCCACAGGTACCTATAGACATCGGCCGGGGTCCCGCCGGCCGACGCGTCTCTCATGGTCCGGCTAGTCCCCGATGTCCGACATGGGCCGAACGGCCGAACGTCCCTGGATGGACGGATGAGCAATGACCGATTTATGGCGTTTTTATATGCCAGAAACCGCCTTATTTGGACTCTACGTCACCGTTCGTGTTCAGGAAAACACGAGAATGGCTCATTCAAGACCACCGATTTGACCCCTAATTACACCGTTCGAGGAGCTGAATCGCGCGCCAACGAGTGACCAAGTTCTCATAGACCTCTGTGGCCCCATCAGCATCACCGCGGGACAAAGCGGCCAGTCCGGCAGCGACCAGACCGGGCGAGTCATCCTCTTCCAAAGTGGTGTCGGAGAGCAGGTCGACGAGGCCGCCGTAGTCGAGCTCGACCACCGAACGCGGGTGGAACTCCTCGAGCCACCGCGCACCCTCCTCGACCGCCTCGGTGATCGGCGCGTCGCCCACCGACTTGCGCAGCACCGACAGCGCCCGGGACGCCCGGCGGCGGGCCTTGGAGATCTCCGTGCGGTAGCGCAGCGACCGGCGGTCCTCGCGCAGCACCAGGTCGCGCTCGCCGAGGTCGACGAAGACGAACCAGCGCAGCGGCACACCCCAGGTCGAGATCTGCTCGTGCACCCGCGGCACGCCGTGCTCCAGCACCCGGGCCCCGCTGCGCCAGTCGTCGACCACCGCGCGGGCCTGGCCGGCGAGCACCGGCGGGACGAACGCGTCGGCGATCACCGACGGCACGCCGTCGCGCGCGCTCAGCGCCGCCTCGGCGACCCGCAGCCGCAGGTTCCAGGGGCAGACGAGCAGCGTGTCGTCGGCCTCCAGCACGTAGGCCTCTTCGGGCAGGTCAGGCAGCCGGGTCCAGCCGGCGCCGAGGCCCTCGATCACGGCCGTGCGTTGGCGGACGGGGCCTTCGGCGGGCGCGACAGCACGGCCTTCCCGCACGTAACGGCGCCAGAAGACCTGACGTTCGCGATCGAATGCGGTCAACGGCTCGTAGACGCGCAGGTAGGAAGCGAACAGCGACGGCACGGCGCGATCCTCCCACGAATTGGCCGCCGTCCGTAACGACGGGGTATCTGGCCAGCGGGTCGTCACCGACTCGCGGCGGCATCGGGTTGCCAACGGGAATATCGTCGTCCCCAGAAACTTCGGCACCACCCCGCCGGAGTGCACAGCGTGCGTGCGGCCCACGAGGACGCGCGGTGACGACAGGAGCAGCGATGGGCGTATTCGCCAGCACGGAAGACCCCGACTCCACCGGCCACGAACAGGTCGTCTTCTGCCAGGACAAGCAGAGCGGCCTGAAGGCGATCATCGGTATCTACTCGACCGCACTGGGCCCCGCGCTCGGCGGCACCCGCTTCTATCCCTACGCCAGCGAGGCCGACGCCCTCCACGACGTGCTGGATCTCTCCCGCGGCATGGCGTACAAGAACGCTCTGGCCGGTCTCGACCTGGGCGGCGGCAAGGCGGTCATCTGGGGTGACCCCGAGAAGGACAAGAGCGAAAGCCTGCTGCGGGCGTACGGGCGGTTCGTCCAGTCCCTCGGCGGCCGCTACTACACGGCGTGCGACGTCGGCACCTATGTCGCCGACATGGACGTGGTGGCCCGGGAGACCCGGTTCGTCACCGGCCGCAGCGTCGAGCACGGCGGCGCCGGCGACTCCTCGGTGCTCACCGCCTGGGGTGTCTTCCAGGGCATGCGGGCGGCGGCCGAGCACGTCTGGGGCAGCCCGACGCTGGCCGGGCGCCGGGTCGGCGTCTCCGGCCTGGGCAAGGTCGGTAAGCACCTCACCGCTCACCTGATCGAGGACGGCGCCTCGGTGGTCGCCACCGACGTCGACCAGCGGGCCATCGACTGGGTCCGGGAGGCCTACCCCCAGGTGGACCTGGTCGACGACGCGGCCGCCATGGTGGCCGCCGACATCGACGTGTACGCCCCCTGTGCGCTCGGTGGCGCCCTGGCCGACGACACCGTTTCGGTGCTGCGGGCCAAGGTGGTCGCCGGTGCCGCCAACAACCAGTTGGCGCACCCGGGCATCGAGAAGCAACTCGCCGACCGGGGGGTGCTCTACGCCCCTGACTACGTGGTCAATGCGGGCGGTGTGATCCAGGTCGCAGATGAGATCGAGGGGTTCAACTTCGAGCGCGCGAAGCTGCGTGCGACGCGGATCTACGACACCACGCGCGAAATCCTCCGGCTCGCGGACGCCGAGGGCGTCCCGCCGGCGGTGGCCGCGGATCGCCTGGCAGAGCGCCGAATGGCGGAGATCGGGCGGCTCCGGACCATCCACCTGGGCTGAGCGGGAAGAGCCCCTTACCGGCCGCGTCGCCGACCGGTAAGGGGCCGTCCGACATTGGCCTGATCAGAAACGTGATCGACGCGCCGACCACGCGGGGCAACCCGAGGTGTCGAACCTGGCCATCCCCATGTACCGTAAGAGCCACGAGAGATGCCTGACGTCATCGGGGCCCGCCTTCGTGCTGCCCCGAATTCTGTGCGAGGGGGTCGAGCCATGGGGCGCGGCCGTGCTAAGGCCAAGCAGACAAAGGTGGCCCGGGAGTTGAAGTATCACTCCCCGAACACCGACCTCGCCGCTTTGCAGCGAGAACTCGGCGGCCACAGCCAGTCGGACCACGACTTCGACGACGACTACAGCAACAGCTATGTCGACGACGAAGACGAGGACGACAACGCAGAAGACGACGCTTCCAACAACTGGTCGTCTCGCTCCCGCTGACCCCCAGGTCACCAACGAGCACGCGGTGTAACCCGCGTGCTCGGCTGTGTCCGAGGGGTCAGCGGGGCCACGCGCGTCAGCGGGGGCGGTTGTTCCAGTTGTAGAACGTCGGGATGTTCTCGAAGTGGTTCCAGGCGCACACCGCACCGCCGGCCGGGTCGGCCGCTTCGGCGCGTAGCTTGCGCGCGTGTTCCGCCTCGGACAGCAGCGCGGTCAGCCCTGCCCGGGCTCCGTTGACGCGCTCCGCCAGGTCATCAGCGTCGGCCTCGGCGCCCTCGGCCTGGTCAGACGGCCGAAGGCTGGTGGTCTCGGGCATGCTGCAACACCCCTTCCAGTAGGCGGATCTTGCTGTTGCGGCAGTGGTCGGTTTCGGTCGTGTCGAACCGGCCGTGTTCGAAATAGCGGTTTGCCGCGTGTGCACCGCCGCAGAAACCGAAGTAGGGGCAGCTCGCTCGGCACGCCTCCACGCCGTCGAGGAACTCGGCGACCCAGGGCGTGCGCCGGTGTGCCCCGGCGATGATCTCGGTAAGGGGTGTCGCGAGGACGTTGCCACTGCTGAAGTCGCCGTGCCGGGCGTCCTGGAACCCGGCCAGCTCCGGAGAGAGCAGCACCACCGAGCCGTCGTAGGCGACGGTGGGAATCGGGTCGAGCTTGCGCGGCAGCACGCTGTCGGCCGTGCCGATCAGCACCGCCTCGGTGTAGCGCAGCGACCACTCGATCTCGCGGACGTGGATCCGCGGGTCCTGGCGCCAGGCGGCGACCAACTCGGCCCAGAAGTCGACGACCTGGCCGGCCGGGTGGGCGTTGCCGCGGGTGTTGGTGCCCTCCGTCTCCTCGATGTTGATGCCGAGCACGTCGCATCCGAGGTCGAGGAAGTAGCGGTAGAGCTCGGCCGCCCGCCCCGGCGCGGGGTCGGAGACCACGCAGAGGGCGGAGAAGCCGATGTCGTGCGCGCGGAGGGTCTCGATGCCACGCATGATCCGGTCGTACGCGGGCCGGCCGCCCCGGGTGACCCGGTCGCCGTTGCGCTCGCGCGGACCGTCGACGCTGACGCTGACCCGGATCTCGTGCTCGGCGAAGAACTCGCACCACGCCGCGTCGATCAGGGTCGCGTTGGTCTGCACGTGGTGCTCGACGCGCGGGTCGAACGGCGCGAGCAGCGCCGCGAAATGGTCGCGGCCGGCGGCCAGCGGCTCCCCGCCGTGCCAGACCACCGAGAACCGGCCGTCGCGGGCCCACTGGTTGGCCGGCCCGGCGACCGCGGCCGCCACATCGACCGGCATCTTCCGATCGGCTGACCGGAAGGGCAGGTAGCAGTAGGCGCAGTCGAGGTTGCACAGCGTCGTGGGCTGCATAACCACGTAGGAAGGCACGGGGGCGATGCCGCGCATACCGGTGAACTGGGCCCGCCGGACAACCACCCGCCCTCCTCTCCCCGTCGAGGTGCCGAGGCAGGACTTTAGGTTAGGCGGCGGTGGCCAATCGGGTAAGACCCAATCAGGTAGGCGAACGATCACACCGGCCCGGCAGGTCAGCCGCGCGTGTGCTGGCCGATCATCTGAACGGTCCCCGTGCCCTCGATGATCTCGCCCGCCTGCCACGCGTCGATGCCGCGCCCGGCGAGGAAGGCGAGGGCCCGGTCGGCGTCCTCGGCGGAGACGATCGCGAACATGCCGACGCCCATGTTGAACGTCGACTCCATCTCCGGGTCCTCGATGCGGCCCTTGGACTGCACGAGGTCGAAGATCGGCTGCGGCTTCCAGGTCGACCGGTTGACCACCGCGTCGACGTGCTCCGGGAGCACCCGCACGAGGTTGCCCGGGATGCCGCCGCCGGTGACGTGGGCCAGCGCCCGCACCTCGGCCTCTTCGATCAGCTTGAGGCAGTCGCGGGCGTAGATCTTGGTCGGCGTCAACAGCTCCTCACCGAGGGTGCGCTGCTTGCCGAAGTCGTCGACCACCGTGTCGAGCCGCATCCGCCCGGCGCCGAGCAGCACGTGGCGGACCAGCGAGTAGCCGTTGGAGTGCAGGCCCGACGAGCGCATCGCGATGACGACGTCGCCGACCTCGACCCGGTCGCGGCCGAGGATCTCGCTCTCCTCCACCACGCCGACGCCGGTGGCGGACAGGTCATATTCGTCGGGGCGCAGGACGCCCGGGTGCTCGGCCGTCTCGCCGCCGAGCAGCGCGCAGCCGGCGTAGCGGCAGCCGTCGGAGATGCCGGCGCCGATCTCGGCGACCTTGTCGGGCACGACCTCGCCGCAGGCGATGTAGTCGAGCAGGAACAGCGGCTCGGCGCCGCAGGCCACCAGGTCGTCGACGACCATCGCGACCAGGTCGATGCCGACCGTGTCGTGGATGTCGAGCTGCTGCGCGATCACCAGCTTGGTGCCGACGCCGTCGGTCGACGAGGCGAGGATCGGGTTCTTGTAGCGCTTGGTGTCGAGCCGGAACAGGCCGGCGAAGCCACCGAGGTCACCGAGGACCTCCGGCCGCTGCGCCCGGGCCACCTTGCTCTTGAGCAGCTCGACCGCGCGCTCGCCGGCGTGGATAGAGACGCCGGCGTCGGCGTACGTCACTGTGCGCTTGCGACTGGACCGTCCCGCGCCGGCCGTCCACGGCTGCATACCGTCGGAGCCCGAGGTGTTGGCCGGGCCGCCGCCCCGCTCAGTAACGTGCGTCACGATTTCTCCCTTTAACGCCTGACGCGCGGTGTCTCGGTGGAGACGCCGGCTAGGAACGGTGCGTGCCGCCGCCGTTGGAGCTGGCCGCCAGCCGCTGCGCGACCAACTGGTCGCTCGCCGCCGGACGCTCGGCTCCGCCATCGTTGCGCTGCTCGGCATCGGCGTCGACCCGGCGGGCGACCCCTTCGAGCACGTGCTTGCCGATCAGGTTGCCGGCCGGCAGCGGGATCGGGTATTCCCCGTCGAAACACGCGCGGCACAAGCGCGTCTTCGGCTGCTCGGTCGCGGCCACCAGACCGCCGAGTGATACGTATCCCAACGTGTCGGCACCGATCGAACGCCGGATGCCGTCGTTGTCGAGGCCGTTGGCCAGCAGCTCCGCCCGGGTCGCGAAGTCGATCCCGTAGAAGCACGGCCAGTTGACCGGCGGCGAGGAGATGCGCACGTGCACCTCGAGCGCGCCGGCCTCGCGGAGCATCCGGACGATCGCCCGCTGTGTGTTGCCCCGCACGATGGAGTCGTCGACCACCACGATCCGCTTGCCGCGGACGTTTTCCCGCAGTGGGTTGAGCTTGAGCCGGATGCCCAGCTGGCGCAGGGTCTGCGACGGCTGGATGAAGGTGCGCCCGACGTAGGCGTTCTTCACCAGGCCCGCGCCGTAGGTGATGCCCGACTCGGCCGCGTAGCCGATCGCGGCCGGCGTGCCCGACTCGGGCACCGGGATCACCATGTCGGCCTCGACCGGGTGCTCCTTGGCCAGCTGGCGGCCGATCTGCACCCGGGCGGCGTGCACGTTGCGCCCGGCGATCGTGGTGTCGGGCCGCGCGATGTAGACGTATTCGAAGAGGCAGCCCTTGGGCTCGGGGACGGCGAACCGCGACGAGCGCAGCCCGTCCTCGTCGATCGCGAGCAGCTCGCCCGGCTCGACCTCGCGGACGAAGCTCGCGCCGACGATGTCGAGCGCCGCCGTCTCACTGGCCACCACCCAGCCCCGCTCGAGCCGGCCGAGCACCAGCGGGCGCACGCCGTGGGCGTCGCGCGCCGCGTAGAGCGTGGTCTCGTCCATGAACACGAAGCTGAACGCGCCGCGCAGCGTCGGCAGCACCTCGAGCGCGGCGGCCTCGACGGAGAGGTCGGGCCGGCCGGTGAGCAGCGCCGTCACCATCGCGGTGTCGGAGGTGGTGGCGGGGTCGGTGTGCAGGCCGCGGTCGGCGACCTCGCGGGCCAGCTCGGCGGTGTTGACCAGGTTGCCGTTGTGCGCCAGCGCGATGGTCGTGCCGGCGCTGGTGGCGCGGATCGTCGGCTGCGCGTTTTCCCAGGTGGAGCCGCCGGTGGTGGAGTAACGCGTGTGGCCGATGGCGAGGTGGCCGCGCAGGCTGGCCAGGGTCGGCTCGTCGAAGACCTGGGCGACCAGGCCGAGGTCCTTGTAGACCACCACGCCGGAGCCGTCGCTCACGGCGATGCCGGCCGCTTCCTGGCCTCGGTGCTGGAGGGCGTAGAGCCCGAAGTAGGTCAGCTTGGCGACCTCTTCACCCGGCCCCCACACGCCGAAGACACCGCAAGCATCCTGCGGGCCCGGCCGTTGGGGGTCGAGGTCCTGGCTCAACCGGCCGTCGCCTCGGGGCACCTGGCGCTCCTCGCTGCTGATTCTTGGCACGACTTGCTCGCGCCAGTGTACGCGAGTTCCCGCCGGTCACAGCGGGCCACCTTGAGCGCGCTCAGGGTCAGGGAACACCTTCGGGCGACCCGAAATCTGGCCCCTCGGGTAGATATGGGGAAAGATCGGCCCGGATTCCGCTGGCCTTGATCTTGCCGGCGGCCATCGCCTCAGCCCACGACAGGCGACCGGTCGCGAGCAGGATCCACGTCACACCGTCCGTTTCGACCACATTGGAGGGCGTACCTCTGGTATGTCGCGGTCCGGGGATGCATTGCACCGCACCGTAAGGTGGGACGCGCACCTCGACCGAGCGGCCGGGAACCCGCTGGGCGAGGTCGGTCAGCAGCGCACGCACAGCGTCACGGAGAGTGGTCTTCTCGGGGCTTCCCCCGGCGTCGAGGGCGGCTAGGGCAGCCGCGACCGCGGGTGACTTATTGTGCGCAGGGGACATGACGGGACGATACGACCTTCTTGCGTCCTAGTTCCTTCGGCCCCTGGGTCGCGCTGACCCCGTCGGGCAAGGCATAGTGACCGACGGTGTACTCGTTCGGGGGTGAGACCGGAAGGCGGTGGACGTGACAACACACCGACGAGCCTGGCGCGTACGGGCCGGTGTGGTCGTGGCGCTGAGTGCTGGCGCACTGGTCACCTTTTTTCCAAGCCCCGCACAGGCGGCACCACCGACGGTGTCGATCAGCGTCTCCAACGGCTCGCTATCTCCTGGTGAGAACGCGAACGTACGGATCAGCATCAAGAACAACAACCCGTCGGACAACCCTGGCAACAACCGCCAGACGGCCACGGTCCGGGTGACGACCAGCTTCGGCGAGCTCAGCTGCAGCCAGAACTGCGACGGCGACATCGACATCAACGCCGGTGACACGGAAGAGGTCACGGCGCGGGTGACCGCCGGCAACGTCCCTGACGGCCAGACCAAGGCCGGCCAGGTGATCGTGCAGGTCTCGATCAACGGCGAGAACGCCCAGGCGACGCGCGACATGACGGTGCGCGGCAAGCAGGTGCAGGCGCCGCCGCCGACCGAGACGGTCAAGACGATCAGCGGCAAGGTCATCAACCAGGCCGACGGCAAACCGGTCAACGGTGCCTACGTCGCGCTCAGCGACGGCAACTCCCAGACCCACGAGACGATCGCCAGCTCGAACGGCACCTTCCGCTTCAACGGCTCGGAGCGGAACCCGATCGCGCCCGGGCGCATCACCATCGGCGCGTCGAAGGACGAGATCAAGGTCACCAAGGCGATCACCGTCAACGCGGGCCAGAGCAGCACCGGCGTCACGCTGAGTCTGCAGCTCACCGCCGCGGCGAGCCCGAGCGGCACCCCGGTGCCGACCGAAGAGGCGCCGCTCGACGACGAGCTCACCGACGAGCCGAGCGACTCCGCGATCGCGGCCAACCCGGCCGGCAACACGGATGAGGGCGGCGGCTTCGGCAACTGGCTGGTCGTGCTCGGCGGCGGCCTGCTGGTCGCGTTCGGCGTCGGCGGCATCGTCTGGGTGATGCTGCGCCGCAAGGAGAACGACGACCCGGACGACGCGACCTCGACCACGGGTGTACGCCCGGCGGCGCCGATGGGTGGCGCGGCCGCGTACCGCGGCGGTGGAAACGACGCGACCCGGATCGCCGGGCCCGGCGGCGGCCCGATGGCCGACGCACCGACGATGCTGCACAGTCGCGCGCCGATGGACGAGTTCCCCGACCCCTACGGCGCACCGATGCCCGCGCAGGCACCGACCTACGGGCAACAGCAGCCCGGTTGGGACGCCGGCGGCGCCGGTGGTTACGGCGCCAGCCAGCCCACCCAGGTCGGCGGCTACGACCAGGCCACGCAGATGTACGGCGGTGCGGCACCCACCCAGTTCGGCAACGCGCCGGGTTCGGGTGGCGGCTACGGCGCCGGCGGTGGCTACGGTGACGCGCCCGGCTCGGGTGCCGGCGGATACGGCGGGGCCCCGGCCTCGGGCGGCGGCTACGGTGCCGGCCCGGCCGGTTATCCGCAGTCCGGTGGCGGTGGCTACGGCGACCAGCGGTTCGACGAGCCGACGGGTCGCTACGAGCCGGCCTCCGGTGGCGACGGCTACGGCGGTCGCGACAACGGCTACGGCGGCGGTGCCGGCAACAGCGGCTACGGCGCCGGTGGCGGCAACAACGGCTACGGCGGCGCACCCGCCTCGGGCGGCGGTTACGGCGACGACCGCGGCTACGGTGCCGAGCCCAACGGCTACGACCAGGGCGGCGCCAACGGCTACGGCAGCGCTCCGCGCGGCGGCTACGACCAGCAGGGTCGTGGCGGCTACGAGGGCGGCGGCTACGGCGGCCAGCAGGGTGGCGGCTACGACGACACCCGCGGTTACCCGGCCGGCGGCGGCGACTACGGCCGCGGCGGTGGCTACGAGGGCGGCGGCTACGACCGGGTGCCCGAGCAGCGCGGCGGCGGCGCGTACGGCGGCAACCAGAACGCCGGCTACGACGACCGCGGTGACTACTACGACGGTCAGGGCCAGCAGAACAACGGCGGCGAGGGCCGCGCCCGGCACGGCGGCGGCGGTGGTCGTGGTGGCGACCGGCGCGAGCTGGGCTGGCTGGACGACTGAGCAACAGCAACACGAAGAAGGGGGCCGCTAGCGCGGCCCCCTTCTTCGTATCTGTCGATCAGCCGAACAGCGCCGGCATCGTCGCGGTGTGCGCCTCGCGCAACTCCTCGAGCGGCACCGAGAACTGGCCGCGGATGTCCAGCGCCGCGTTCTGGCCGTCGGTGACGCCGATCGGGGTCCACGGCACGCCCTGCTCCGCGCAGAGCCCCGTGAACGCCTTCTCGTGCCCGCGCGGCACGGACACCACGGCCCGCCCGGCGGACTCGCTGAACAGGTAGACGAACGGCATCGAGCCCGCCGAGAACTCCTCGGGCAGCGCGATCCGGGCGCCGACGCCGTTGCGCAGGCACGCCTCGACCAGAGCCTGGGCGAGACCGCCGTCGGAGACGTCGTGGGCCGCACTCAGGTGCCCGACCCGGGCCGCCTCGGCCAGGACCTGGGCCAACGCCTGCTCCTTGGCCAGGTCGACCTTGGGCGGAACGCCGCCGAGGTGCTCGTGGGTCACCCAGGCCCACTCGGAGCCGGACAGCTCGTTGGCCGTCTCGCCGAGCAGGAAGATGAGGTCACCGTCGCCGGTCGGCGGCTTGGCGAAGCCGATCGGCACCCGGTCGGCCACGTTGTCGATCACACCGAGCACGCCGACCACCGGGGTCGGGTGGATCGCGGCGGCGCCGGTCTGGTTGTAGAAGCTGACGTTGCCGCCGGTCACCGGGATGCCCAGCTCGAGGCAGCCGTCGGCCAGGCCGCGGACGGCCTCGGCGAACTGCCACATGACCGCCGGGTCCTCGGGCGAGCCGAAGTTGAGGCAGTTGGTCACCGCGACCGGCTTGGCGCCGGTGACGGCCACGTTGCGGTAGCTCTCGGCCAGCGCCAGCTTGGCGCCGTTGTACGGGTCGAGCCGGGCGAACCGGCCGTTGCCGTCGACCGACAGCGCGACGCCGAGCCCGCTGTTCTCGTCGACCCGGATCACGCCGGCGTCCTCCGGCTGGGCGAGCACGGTGTTGCCGAGCACATAGCGGTCGTACTGCTCGGTGACCCACGACTTGTCGCACAGGTTGGGCGAGCCGACCATCCGCAGCAGGGTCGCCTTCAGGTCGTCCGGCGTCGCCGGCCGCGGCAGGGTCTCGGCCCGGTCGGCCTGCAGCAGGATCAGGTCGGCAGGCTCGCGCATCGGGCGGGCGTAGACCGGGCCGTCGTCGGCGAGCGACGCCGGCGGCACGTCGACGACCAGGTGGTCGCGCCAGGTGATCCGGAGCCGGCCCGGCAGGCCGCTGACCTCTGACGGGGTGACCTCGCCGATCGCGGTCGCGAGCACGCCCCACTTCTCCGCCACGCCGAGCACCGCGTCGAGCTGCTCGGGCTTGACGATCAGCAGCATCCGCTCCTGCGACTCGCTGGCCAGGATCTCGTGCGGCTCCATCGAGGGCTCGCGCAGCGGCACCCGCTCCAGCCACACCCGCATGCCGGTGCCGGCGGCGGCCGCCGTCTCGGTCAGCGCGCAGGTCAGGCCGGCCCCGCCGAGGTCCTGGATGCCCACGACCAGATCGGCGTCGTAGAGCTCCAGGCAGGCCTCGATCAGCAGCTTCTCGGTGAACGGGTCGCCGACCTGCACCGACGGGCGGCGCGCGTGGCTGCCGTCGTCGAAGGTCGCGCTGGCCAGCACGGACACGCCGCCGATGCCGTCGCGGCCGGTCTTGGCGCCCATCAGCACCACGATGTTGCCGGGACCGGCGGCGTCCTTCTTCTGCAGGCGGTCGACCGGCAGCACGCCCACGCAGAGCGCGTTGACCAGCGGGTTGCCCTGATAGGTGGGGTCGAACACGACCTCGCCACCGACGTTGGGCAGGCCGAGGCAGTTGCCGTAGCCGCCGATGCCGGCGACCACGCCGGGCAGCACGCGGGCGGTGTCCTCGTGGTCGGCCGCGCCGAACCGCAGCGGGTCCATCACGGCGACCGGCCGGGCGCCCATCGCGAGGATGTCGCGGACGATGCCGCCGACGCCCGTCGCGGCGCCCTGGTAGGGCTCGACGAAGCTCGGGTGGTTGTGCGACTCGACCTTGAAGGTCACCGCCAGCTCGTCGTTGATCTTGATGACGCCGGCGTTCTCGCCGATGCCCGCGAGCATCCGGTCGCTGGGCGGCTGCTTCTCGCCGAACTGGCGCAGGTGCACCTTGCTCGACTTGTAGGAGCAGTGCTCGCTCCACATGATCGAGTACATCGCCAGCTCGGACTGGGTCGGCCGGCGGTCGAGGATGCCGCGGATCCGCTCGTATTCGTCGTCGCGGAGGCCGAGCTCGGCGAACGGCTGCAGCTCGTCAGCGGTGGCACCGGCCCGCTCGACCGTGTCGGGGTCGTCCGGGCCGCCAAAAGCCGCCGCCCGTTCCGGAAGTGCTGCCTCGCTCGACGCTGTGTCGGGCTGAGTTGTCATGCCGAGGCCCCCGCCAAGTGCTTGAGAATCGAGGTGAAGAAGCCCAACCCGTCGAGCGACGGACCGGTCAGTGCCTCGATCGCGTGCTCGGGGTGGGGCATGAGCCCGACGACGTTGCCGGCCTCGTTGGTGACCCCGGCGATGTCGCGCTCGGAGCCGTTGGGGTTGCCGCGCAGGTAGGTCGCCACGATCCGGCCGTTGGCGGCCAACTCGTCGAGCGTCGCCTGGTCGGCCACGTATCGGCCCTCGCCGCTCTTGAGCGGCACCAGGATCTCCTGGTCGGTCTCGAACGAGTTGGTCCACGCGGTGTTGCTGGCGTGGACGCGCAGCCACTGGTCACGGTTGCGGAAGTGGAGGTGGCTGTTGCGGGTGAGGGCACCCGGCAACAGGTGCGCCTCGCAGAGGATCTGGAAGCCGTTGCAGATGCCGAGCACCGGGAGGCCGGCGCGGGCACCGTCGACGATCGACTCCATCACGGGCGCGAACCGGGCGATCGCGCCGGTGCGCAGGTAGTCGCCGTAGGAGAAGCCGCCGGGCAGCACCACGGCGTCGACGCCGTGCAGGTCACGGTCGCCGTGCCACAGCCGCACCGCCTCGCCGCCGGAGACCCGCACGGCGCGGGCGGCGTCGCCGTCGTCCAGCGAGCCCGGGAACGTCACGACACCGACGCGGGCACTCATGACGGCTCACCCGCCGGGACGGCCTCCTCGGCGACCTCCTGGATCGTGAAATCCTCGATCACCGGGTTGGCGAGCAGCTTGTCGGCGATCTCGCGGACCCGTTCCGGGTCGGCGGCACCGGTGAACTCGATCTCGATGCGGCGGCCGATGCGCACGGAGGAGACATCGCTGATGCCGAGCCGTGGCAGCGCGTTGGCGACCGCCTGGCCCTGCGGATCGAGGATCTCCGGCTTGAGCATGACGTCGACGACGACGCGAGCCACTGGGCACTCCTGACTTTCGTACGCGGTAAGCGCGCCAAGAGTACCCGGTAGATAGACGTTGACCGGCACCCGCCCACGCCGTGGAACAGGCATTACGCGCGCACCGCCGCAACCGTTGTCAACAGTGCGAGGACAAGGCAGATACCGGCTGCCACATATCGAATCAGCGACAACTTGACCCTCTTCTGCAGCCACCGACCGAGCAGCACGGCGGCGCCCGAGACGACGATCAGCGCGAGCCAGGAGCCGATGAAAACCGGAATGGGATTTCGGCCACTCGCCACCAGCCCGGCGGTCAGCAACTGCGAGAGGTCACCCCACTCGGCGGTGAACAGGACGACGAAGCTGGCCGCCGCGGCGCGCAGGCCGGTGCGCCGACCTTTTATGCGCTGCGCATAGTCCTGTTGTTCCTCATCCGGGCTTTCGTGGCCGGCCCGGCGCGCGCCGAGGAAGAGCACGACGGCGCCGGCGAGGAACAGCGCCGCGGCGACGAATTCGACCGGGCGCTCGGGCAGCCGGGCGATCAGCGTCCCGGCGCCGACCGCCACCGCGCACTGCACACCGAACGCCGCGGCAACACCCAGCCACACCGACAGTGGCGGATACCGCGTGCTGAGCACGAGCGTCGCGACCACGCTTTTGTCGGGCAGTTCCACCGGCAGGATCAGCGCGAACGCGGTGACCGCGACGATGAGGAACTCCATCCCGGCCAACGCTAGCCATCACCGTGTCGTATGACCTGGATTTGATGATTGCAAATACGTCGATATCACAATAGCGTCTCGGGCAGTCCGATCCACCCCCCTCGGATAGGAGCCCAGATGCGCACCCGCCTCACCCTGGCCGCGCTCGCCATCAGCCTGACCGGAGCCCTGCTCGCGCCCAGCGCGGCCGGCGCCGCACCCGTCGCGCCCAGTGACCCGCAGCAGATCATCGGCGGCAGCAC
Organism: Asanoa iriomotensis; assembly: GCF_016862515.1. GTDB lineage: Bacteria > Actinomycetota > Actinomycetes > Mycobacteriales > Micromonosporaceae > Asanoa > Asanoa iriomotensis. The sequence continues at coordinate 15,440 of NZ_BONC01000078.1, read as the reverse complement.
CGTCGCGTCGGCCCCGTGGGCCGCGGCCGTGTTCAGCAACGGCTCGTTCACCTGCTCGGGCACGATCATCGCGTCGACCTGGGTGCTCACGGCCCGGCACTGCATCAGCGGCTCGATGTCGGTGCGGGTCGGCAGCGTCAACCGGGGCTCCGGCGGCGTCACCCGCACGGTCAGCGCCACCTACACCCGCTACGACCTGGCGCTGATGCGGCTGAGCAGCGCGGTGAGCACGAGCTACGTGTCACTTTCGAGCGCGTACCCGCCGGTCAACTCGACCAACACGATCTACGGCTGGGGCATGACCTGCTACAGCGGCTGCGACGCCTCGACAGTGCTCAAGACGGCCAGCGTGCGGGTGACCAGCACCAACGTGACCGACGCGTACGGCGGCCGGGCGATCCGCAGCACCCGGATCAACGGCAACGCGTGGCGCGGCGACTCCGGCGGCCCGCAGTTCTACAACGGCGCCCAGGTCGGCGTCGCGTCCACCGCGGACGGCGTCAACATCCAGAACTACGGCAGCGTCGCCTACAACAGGGCGTGGATCCAGAGCACTGCCGGCGTCTGACAGGCCAACGCTCTCCCACAAGACGTGGCGCCCCCACCCCCGGGGGCGCCACGTCGCTGCGGTCAGAGGATCGCGCCGGGCGTGTAGCCCGCCGCGGCCGGGTGCCGCCGCACCACCTCGTCGATCTTCGCGGCCACGGCGGCCACCTGGGCACCGGCCGCGCCGACGAACGCCGCCCGGTCGGCGACCAGCGCGTCGATCTCGCCGCGGGTCAGGCCGAGCCGGCCGTCGGCGGCGAGCCGGTCGAAGAGGTCGTTCTCGGTGCTGCCTTTCTCCCGCATGGCGAGCGCCACAGCGACCGCGTTCTCCTTGATCACCTCGTGCGCCGTCTCGCGGCCGACGCCCCGGCGTACCGCTGCGACCAGGATCTTGGTCGTGGCCAGGAACGGCAGGTAGCGGTCGAGCTCCCGGGCCACCACCGCCGGGTAGGCGCCGAACTCGTCGAGCACGGTCAGGAACGTCTGGAAGAGGCCGTCCGTGGCGAAGAACGCGTCGGGCAGCGCGACCCGGCGGACCACCGAGTCCGAGACGTCGCCCTCGTTCCACTGGTCGCCGGCCAGCTCGCCGATCATCGAGACGTAGCCGCGGACCACCACCGCGAGCCCGTTGACCCGCTCGCTCGACCGGGTGTTCATCTTGTGCGGCATCGCGCTCGAGCCGACCTGGCCCGGCCGGAAGCCCTCGGTGACCAGCTCCTGCCCGACCATGAGCCGGATCGTCGTGGCCAGGCTGCTCGGCCCGGCGACCACCTGGGCCAGCGCGGTGACCACGTCGAGGTCCAGCGAGCGCGGGTAGACCTGGCCAACGCTGCTCAGCACCGACGAGAAGCCGAGGTGGGCGGCCACCCGGGTCTCCAGCTCGGCGACCTTGGCGGCGTCGCCGTCGAAGAGGTCGAGCTGGTCGGCGGCGGTGCCGACCGGTCCCTTGATGCCGCGCAACGGGTAGCGGGCGATCAGATCGTCGAGCCGCTGGTACGCGATCAGCAGCTCCTCGCCGGCCGAGGCGAACCGCTTGCCCAGCGTCGTCGCCTGCGCCGCCACGTTGTGCGACCGGCCGGCCATCACCAGGTTGTCGTGCTCGACAGCCAGCCGGGCGAGCCGGGCCAGGGCCGCGACCACCCGGACGCGGACCAGCTCCAGCGACGAGCGGACCTGCAGCTGCTCGACGTTCTCGGTGAGGTCGCGGGAGGTCATCCCCTTGTGGATCTGCTCGTGGCCGGCCAGGTCGGCGAACTCCTCGATCCGCGCTTTCACGTCGTGCCGGGTGATCCGCTCGCGTTCGGCGATCGACAGCAGGTCGACGTCGTCGAGCACCGCCCGATAGGCCTCGACCACGCCGTCGGGCACGGCGATGCCGAGGTCGCGCTGTGCCTCCAGCACCGCGATCCACAACCGTCGCTCCAGCTTCACCTTTTCGGTCGGCGACCAGAGCGCGACCAGCTCGGGCGAGGCGTATCGGGCGGCGAGAACGTTGGGTACCTGTGTCACCCGGCCATTCTGGCACCGCCTACAGGGCATGCCGCAGGTGGCGGACGTCGCGGCTGAGGAGCATGGCGAGTGTGGCGACCGCCATCAGGATCGAGGCGCCGACCAGCGTGCGGTGCAGCCCGAAGTGCTCGGCGAGCGGTCCGGCCGCGACCTGGCCGATCGGCACCGCCAGGATCGAGCCGAGCATGTCGTACGAGTAGACCCGGGCCAGCATCTCGCTCGGCACGTGCTCCTGCATCGTGGTGTCCCACGCGACCGTGAACTGCTCGAGCGCGAAACCGACCGCGAAGCCGGCCAGCAGCAGGACGAACACCTGCGTCGTGAGGCCGAGCGCGAGCACCAGCAGGGCGTCGCCGAGGCACCAGAGCACGCCGTAGAAAAGCAGCCGGCCGACCCGCACCCGCATCGCGACGAGCGCGCCGACGAGCATGCCGGCGGTCTCCACGGCCAGGATCAGACCCCAGGTGGCCCGGCCGAAGCTCGCGTCGGCGACCGCCGGGCCGAGGACGGTGACCGACCCGGACAGCGCCGCGTTGATCACGCAGAAGCCGGCGACGACCGCCCACAGCCAGGTGCGGCTGATGAAGGCCGACCAGCCGAGCCGCATCTCGGCGAAGATTCCGGGCCGCTCGGCCGCCGGCGCACCCGTCTTGGGCACGCGCACCAGCGCGAACAGCACGCCGGCGAGGAGGAACGTGCCCGCGTCGATGGCCAGACCCCAGCCCGGGCCGGCGGTCGCCACGAGCAGGCCGCCGAGGGACGCGCCGAGGATCATCGCGGAGTTCCAGGCGAACCGGTTGATCGCGTTGGCCTGCTGGAGCACACCCGCCGGCACCGTCTGCGGCATGATCGCCGAGATCGCGGGGAACGCGACTGCGGCCGCGATGCCGTTGACCACCGAGAGCCCCATCAGCAACGGGATCGTCGCCGTGCCGGTGAGCACGCTGACCGCGACCGCGGCCTGGGTCGCGCCGGCCAATGCGGACGCGCCGACCATCACCAGGTGGCGCGGCAGGCGGTCCGCGATGACGCCGCCGAACAGGATGAAGACGACGTTGGCCAGCGACCGGGCGCCGACGACGAGACCCAGGTCGCGCAGCGAGCCGGTGAGGTCGAGCACGGCGAACGAGAGCGCGATCGGCGCCACCGCGTTGCCCAGCATGGTGGTCGTGCGGCCGGCGATCAGGAACCGGAAGGGTCTGTGGCGCAACGGCGCCAGCATGCTCGGGCGGGGCTGCTCGTCGGCTGCCGGCGGAGGGGTGAGAACGGTGCTCATTTGGCTTCGGGGTCCATTCTGAACAGGGCGATCGTGGCGTTGACCCGGATCGCGCCGGGGGTACGGGGTGCGACGGCGGCCCGGTGCAGCGCCCGGCTCGCCTGCGTGATCTGTTCCTCGACCTCGGCCCAGACGGCGGGGTCGACCCAGAGCTCGGCGTCGGTGAGGTGGGTGTTCGGCCCCCGCAGCAGCGCTCGGGAGCGGCGGCGCAGCTCGGTGGCGACCGCCTCGTACACCAGCAGGTGGTCGGCGGTGGGCGCGGTCTCGGTGGTGACCTTCGGCTTCGGCTTGTCGAAGTCGGCATCGGCGCGGTGCCGGTAGCGCTTGGCGACGCCGCCGCGGATCTTCTCCTCGCCGACGACCTCGATCTCGCCGGCCGCGAGGAGGTGGCGCAGGTGGTAGCTCGCGTTGGCGTGGGTCAGATCCAGCTCTCGCGCGACCTCGGCCGCGGTCATGTCGGTGCCGGTCAGCAGCGAGAGGATGCGCAACCGCAGTGGGTGCGCCAATGCGCGGAGCTTAGCAGTCGGGTCATCTCCCAAAGACATGTTTGACAGTGTGCGTGACGCGTACGCACACTGTCAAACACTTATTTGGGAGTGTCCTCAGCGCTCCAGAATGGCCACCACGCCCTGGCCGCCGGCGGCGCAGATGGAGATCAGGCCGCGCCCGCCGCCCTTCTCCGCGAGCAGCTTCGCGAGCGTCGCCACGATCCGCCCGCCGGTCGCGGCGAACGGGTGACCGGCCGCGAGCGACGAGCCGTTGACGTTGAGCTTGGCCCGGTCGATCGGGCCCAGCGGCGAGTCGAGGCCCAGGCGCTCCTTGCAGAACTCCGGCGACTCCCACGCGGCCAGCGTGGCCAGCACCTGCGACGCGAACGCCTCGTGCAACTCGTAGAAGTCGAAGTCCTGCAGGCTCAGCCCGTGCTTGGCGAGCAGCCGCGGCACCGCGTACGCCGGCGCCATCAGCAGGCCCTCGTCGCCGTGCACGAAGTCGACCGCGGCGGTCTCCGCGTCGACGAAGTGCGCGAGCACCGGCAGACGCCGCTGCTCCGCCCACTCGTCGGAGGCGAGCAGCACGGTGGACGCGCCGTCGGTCAGCGGCGAGGAGTTGCCGGCGGTCATCGTGGCCCGGTCGGCGTCGGGCCCGCGGGTGCCGAACACCGGCCGCAGCTTGCCGAGCTTCTCGATCGAGGTGTCGGCACGCATGTTCTGGTCGCGGGTCAGGCCCAGATAAGGAGTGAGCAGATCGTCGAAGAACCCGCGCTCGTACGCGGCCGCCAGGCGCTGGTGCGAGGCGAGCGCCAACTCGTCCTGCGCCGCCCGGTCGATGTGCCAACGCAGCGCGGTGATCGCGGCGTGGTCGCCCATCGACAGGCCGGTGCGCGGTTCCGCGTTGCGCGGGGTCTCGGGCAGGAAGGCATGGTGCGGGCGCAGCTTGGCCGCCGCGCGCAGCCGCTCGCCGACCGTGCGGGCCGCGTTCATCTGCAGCAGCGTGCGGCGCAGGTCCTCGTTGAGCGCGAGGGGCGCGTCCGACGTGGTGTCGACGCCGCCCGCGATGCCCACGTCGATCTGGCCCAGCGCGATCTTGTTGGCCACCAGGATCGCGGCTTCCAGCCCGGTGCCACACGCCTGCTGGATGTCGTACGCCGGGGTGGTCGGGTCGAGCCGGGAGCCGAGCACGACCTCGCGGGTCAGGTTGTAGTCGCGCGAGTGCTTCAGCACGGCGCCGGCGACCAGTTCGCCGAGCCGGGCGCCGGCGAGCCCGAACCGGGCGACCAGCCCGTCGAGCGCGGCGGTCAGCATGTCCAGATTGCTCGCCGCCGCATAACGGCTGTTGGAGCGGGCGAACGGGATCCGGTTGCCACCGACGATCGCGACTCGTCTTGTCTCCATCAGTCGCCTCCCTGAAGGGTTACTCATAAGTAGGCTACTGGTATGAGCGACCGCTACGCGAACTTCGCGAACTCTGGTCCCGGCCGGGTGCTGGTCAAACGGCTGGGGCTCCCGAACCCACCGATGCTGCGCCGTTACCGGCCCGGAGATCCGCTGGTGCGCGGACCGGTCCTGGTCGGCGCCGCGCCCGGTGGGCGGATAGAAGGCCCGGTGCGCAAGATGCTCACCGTCGCCGAGGTCCCGATGGACGGCGGCCCGCCGTGGTCGGCACTGGTGTTCGACGCGACCGGTGTCACCGATGCCGCGGCGCTCCACCCGATCTACGAGTTCTTCCACGCCAACGCCCGGGCGCTGGCCGGCGGCGGCCGGGTGATCGTGTTCGGCACGCCGCCCGCCGCCTGTGCGTCGCCGCGGGAGGCCACCGCACAGCGCGCGCTGGAGGGGCTGACCCGCAGCATCGGCAAGGAGTTCGGCCGGGGTTCGACCGCGCAGTTGGTCTACGTCGCGCCCGGCGCCGAGGAGTTCACCGACTCGACCGTGCGCTTCCTGCTCTCCGGACGCTCGGCGTACGTCTCGGGTCAGGTGATCTGGATCGGCCAGGTCAGCTCGTCGCCGCTGACCAACTGGGCCCGGCCCCTGGAGGGCAAGGTCGCCCTGGTCACCGGCGCGGCGCAGGGCATCGGCGCGGCGATCGCCCGCGTGCTGGCCCGCGACGGCGCGAGCGTGGTCGCGCTCGACGTGCCGGCCGCCGGCGAGGCACTGGCCCTCGTCGCCAACGAGATCGGCGGCACGGCGCTGCAGCTCGACCTGACCCGGCCCGACGCGCCGTCCACCCTGGCCGCCCAACTGCTGTCCCGGCACGGCCGGGTCGACGTCGTGGTGCACAACGCCGGCATCACCCGCGACAAGACGATCGCGAAGATGTCGGCCGAGCAGTGGGACGCGGTCGTCGACGTCAACCTGTCGAGCCAGGAACGGATCAACGACGCGCTGATCCCGCTGCTGCCCGAGGGTGGCCGGATCATCTCGGTCTCGTCGACCAGCGGCATCGCCGGCAACCGGGGCCAGACCAACTACGCCACCTCCAAGGCCGGCGTGATCGGGCTCGTGCAGTCGATGGCCCCGATCCTCGCGCCGCAGGGTGTCACGATCAACGCGGTGGCGCCGGGCTTCATCGAGACCCGGATGACCGCCCGCATGCCGCTGGCGGCCCGCGAGGTCGGTCGCCGGATGAACAGCCTGTCCCAGGGCGGCCTGCCGATCGACGTGGCCGAGACCATCGCCTGGCTCGCCGCGCCCGGCTCGGCGGGCATCACCGGCAACGTGGTGCGGGTGTGCGGCCAGATGTGGTTGGGTGCCTGATGTCCATCATCGAGCTCGACGGCCCGCCGGAGCTGGGACCCCTCTACCGGCGGGCGGCGATCCGGGCGCTGCCGCGGATCGGTCTGGTGCCGGGCACCGAGCGGCGGCCGCCGATCGAGGTGCTGCCCGATGTCGAGTTGGTGCTGCGGGGTGTCGAGGTCAGCCGGAGCTGGCTGGCCGACTACGACCGGGTGTGCGGTTTCCGGCTGACCGACCGGCTGCCCGTGACGTTCCCGCACGTGCTGGCCACCCCGCTGGCGATGCGGCTGATGACGGGCGCGGACTTCCCGTACCCGGTGGTGGGTCTGGTGCACATCGCCAACCGGATCACCGCGACCCGGCCGCTGGACGCCTCCGAACGGCTCGACCTGTCGGTGCGGGCGGTCGACCTGCGCCCGCACGAGCGCGGCAAGCAGTTCGACGTCGTCGCCGTGGCCAGCGTCGACGGCGTCGAGGTGTGGCGGGACGTCTCCACCTACCTGCGCCGCGGTCGGTCGTCGGGCGCCGGCGGTGGTGCCGCCGCCCGCGATGTGCCGCCACCGGCCGCGGCGACCTGGAAGGTGCCGGCCCGGGTCGGCGTCGACTACGCCCGGGTGTCCGGTGACCGCAACCCGATCCACACCTCGCGGCTGGGCGCGCGGCTGTTCGGGTTCCCGCGGCCGATCGCGCACGGCATGTGGAGCAAGGCCCGCTGCCTGGCCGCGCTCGACGGGCGCCTGCCCGACGCGTACACCGTCGAGGTCGCCTTCAAGCGGCCGATCCTGCTGCCCGGCACCGTCGCGTTCTCGGCGACGCCGGGCGAGACCTTCGCGCTGCACGACCCGAAGAGTGGCGCTCCCCACCTCATCGGCACCATGAGCTAACTGACACATCGGCAGCACTCTTGTCCCCCCTCGCGGCTCGGGGTTATTCTCAGCCTGAGTTATTCTTAGTCCGAGAAATTCTTAGGGCGAGAAGGACGGAGCGCGGTGGTCAACGAGCAGGAGTTCCTGGCGGGCTACGACCCACGGGCCTACCCCGCGGTCGCGGTCACGGTGGACGTGGTCGCACTGACGATCCGCGACAACGAGCTGCAGGTGCTGCTGATCCAGCGCGCCGCGCCGCCGTTCGCCGGGTTCTGGGCCCTGCCCGGCGGCTTCGTGCGACCCGAGGAAGACCTCGCCGCCGCCGCCCGCCGCGAGTTCGCCGAGGAGACCGGTCTCGGTGGCGAGCCGCTGCGTCGGGTGCACTTCGAGCAGCTCGCCTCCTACGGCACACCCGACCGCGACCCGCGCATGCGGATCTTCTCGATCGCCTACCTCGCGTTCGCGCCCGACCTGCCCGAGCCGACCGCCGGCTCCGACGCGGGGGCGGCGGAGTGGCTGGCCCTGACCGCCCTGCCCACCCGCGAGCTGGCCTTCGACCACCGCCGGATCATCGAGGACGGCTTGGAGCGGGCGCGCTCCAAGCTGGAATACACGCCGCTGGCGACCCGGTTCGTCGGCGACGAGTTCACCATCGCCGACCTGCGGGCCGTCTACGAGACGGTGTGGGGCCACCCGCTGCACGCCGGCAACTTCCACCGCAAGGTGCTCTCCGTTCCCGGGCTCGTCGAGGGCACCGGCGCGACGACCGAGCACGGCGGACCGCGCGGCGGACCGCGCGCCCGTCTCTACCGGGCCGGCGACGCCCGGCTCCTGCACCCCGCTCTGCTCCGGCCGGCCCGAGAGGAGAACGTGCGATGACCACGCTCGACGACGCTATCCGTTTGGTCTACGCGGCCAACAACGACGAGGAGCTGTTCGGCTCCACCGACCCGCACCGCGGCTACCTGCGGCTGGCCGCGCTGCTGCATCCGGACCGGGCGGCGGGCCCGGCCAAGGCGGCCGCGACCGACGCGTTCGTCGCGCTGACCAACCGCTGGCGGGCCCGGGGCACCGTGCTGTTCGGCCGCTACCGGGTCGGCGGCGTGGCGCACACGGGCGACCTCGCCAACCTCTACGCGATCGGGCGCGGGCTGTTCCTCAAGCAGCCTCGGCAGCCGGCCAACAACGACCTGATGGAGCGCGAGGCGGCGGCACTGCGCCGGATCGCGACCGCGGGCGACCCGCGCTATCTGCCTTACGTGCCACGGCTGGTCGACACGTTCCGGCACCGGGACCCCGGCAGCGGGGCGGAGCGGCGGGTCAACGTGCTGGGGTCGGTACCCCATCTGTGCAGCGTCGCCGACCTCATCCGGATGCGGCCCGACGGCCTCGACCCGCGCGACGCCGCCTGGATCTGGCGGCGGCTGCTGGTCGCGCTTGGCCTCGCCCACCGCGCGGGCGTGGTGCACGGGGCGGTCCTGCCCGAGCACATCCTGGTCGAGACCACCGAGCACGGCGTGGTGCTGGTCGACTGGTGCTACTCGGTGATCGACCGCCTCGACCACGTGCCCGCGATGGTCCCGCGCTACGCCGACTGGTATCCGCCGGAGGTCCACAAGCGACAGGCGCCGAGCCCCGGCACCGACATCGCCATGGCCGCCCGGTCGATGACCGCGCTGATGGGCGAGCGCGCGCCGGCCGCGCTGCTGGCCTTCGCCAGCGGTTGCACGCTGCCGTCGCCGCAGTCCCGGCCCGACGACGCCTGGCAGCTCCTGGCCGAGCTCGACGACGTTCTCGAACGACTCTACGGCGCGCGGAAGTTCCGCCCGCTCGAGGTTTGAAGGAGGCCCGCGATGGGCAGCGGAGTCTGGTCAACCGACGTCTACGATGCCGCCGACCGCTACCGGCGCTCGACCGGCCGCAGCGCGTTCGCCTACAGCGACAGCGGCGCCCGCACCGTCCACCCCACGCTCGACCCCCACGGCACGGTCCGCGAGAGCCGGGACTCCAGGGAGCACCCGGAGTCGCTCTCGATCGCCGTAATCTTCGACGTCACCGGCTCCATGGGCGACGTGCCCCGGGTGCTGCAGACCAAGCTGCCCAAGCTGCTCGGGCTGCTGCTGCGCAACGGCTACGCCCGGGACCCGCAGATCCTCTTCGGCGCGGTCGGCGACGCCACCTGCGACCGGGTGCCGCTGCAGATCGGCCAGTTCGAGTCCGACAACCGGATGGACGACCAGCTCGGCCGGATCGTGCTCGAAGGCGGTGGCGGTGGGCAGATGACCGAGTCGTACGAGCTCGCGCTCTACTACCTGGCCCGGCACACCGAGCTGGACTGCTTCACCAAGCGAGGGCGGCGCGGCTACCTGTTCGTGATCGGCGACGAGCTCGCGTACGACCGGGTCAAGGCCCGCGAGGTGCGCAACGTCTGCGGCGACGACCTGCGCGAGGACATCCCCGTGCGGCGGATCGTCTCGGAGGTGCGCCGCAAGTTCGACACCTACTACCTGCTGCCGCGCGGCTCCAACTACGCCGGCAACGGCACGGTGCTCGACTTCTGGCGCGGGCTGCTCGGCCAGAACGCGATCGAGCTCGACGACCCGGACGCGGTCTGCGAGGCCATCGCGATGCTGGTCGGGCTCGGCGAGTCGGCGATCGACTTCGAGTCGGGACTCGCCGACCTCGCCGAGGCCGGCAGCAAGGTGACCACGACGGTGTCCACCGCGCTCGCGCTGGTCGGCCGGGGTGGCCGGGTCCTCTCGACCTGGGGCCTGCCGACCACGCTGCAGGGCGACGACCGGATCAGCCGGCTATGAACCACGTGCTGGTGGCCGACCTGGGATACGGCGACGCGGGCAAGGGGACCGTCGTCGACTGGTTGTGCGCGAAAGGGATCGACGGCCGCCCGGTTGCCGCAGTGGTGCGGTACAACGGGGGCGGGCAGGCCGGCCACAGTGTCGTGCTGCCCGACGGGCGGCGTCATGTCTTCGCTCAGTTCGGCGCCGGCACGTTGCGTGGTGTGCACACGCACCTGTCCCGGTTCATGGTGGTCGACCCGCTTGCGCTGGTCGTCGAGGCCGACCACCTGGCCGACATCGGTGTGCCGGACGCGTTCGACCGCTTGACGGTCGAGGGGGACGCGTTGCTCGCCACGCCGTATCACCGGGCCGCCAACCGCGCCCGGGAGATAGCCCGTGGGGCCCACCGGCATGGGTCCTGCGGCAAGGGGGTGGGCGAGGCTATGGGGTACGCGCTCGCCCACCCGGCCGACGCGCCCCGGGTCGCCGACACACAGGCGCCCGGGGTGCTCGGTGCCAAGCTCGCGGTGCTCCGCGACCGGCTCGTCGACGAGCTCGGCCCGCTGGACGTGCCGCCGATCGACGCGACGGTGCGGGCGTTCGGCGCGTTCGCGGCGCGGGTGCCGATCGTGAGCCGCGCCTTCCTCGGCAACCTGCTGGCCATCGGTCCGGTGGTTTTCGAGGGAGCGCAGGGGGTGCTGCTCGACGAGTGGCATGGGTTCCACCCCTACACCACCTGGAGCACGACGACGTACGACAACGCGGAGACGTTGCTGGCCGAGGCTGGTCAGGCCGGCAACGCGACCCGGCTTGGCGTGCTCCGGGTGGTGACCACCCGGCACGGCCCAGGTCCTCTGGTCACCGAGGACCCGGCGCTGCCGTTGGCGGACCCGAACAACCCGACCAACCGGTGGCAGGGCCGGTTCCGGTTCGGGCACTTCGACGCGGTCGCCCACCGGTACGCGGTCGAGGTGTGCGGCGGGGTCGACGGGATCGCGCTGACCCATCTCGACGTGGCGTCGGCGGCGCTGCGGTTCTGCTCGTCCTACGACTGGACGGATCGGCTGGTCGCCGGGGCGGCCGGCGATCTCGATCGGCAGGAGGCGCTGACGCGGCGGCTGTTCCGCAGCCGTGCGGTCTACGAGCCCGCGCCGGTCGACTGGCCAGGCGCGGTGTCCGCGGCGCTGGAGGTGCCGGTGGTGGTGACCTCGCACGGGCCGACCGCCGAGGCCAAGCAGGTGCTCAGGCCGAACTGGGCTGCCAGAGCTCACCCTGTAGCAGCTGGCGGGCACCCAGCCAGGTGAAGTTCATCAGGCGCGCGGCCGAGTGGTCGGGGTCGGCCTCAGGGTGGTCGGCCAGCCAGTCGGCGATCGACTCGGCCGCGCCGACCAGGGCGTACGCGCTGGCGGTCAGATCCTGATCTTTCGCGTCCGTCTTTCCCTCCTGTGTCACCGCCTTGCGGAGCATCCCGGCGACCACCTCGACGATGCGGGCGCGTAGCGACGCGAGGTCGTCGGCGAAGGGCTGACGGCTCTTGGCCTGGCGGTAGAGGACGGCCCAGCCCTCGCGGTGGGCGCCGACGAAGCCGAAGAAGCCGCGCAGGCCGCGCCAGAGCTGCTCGTCGGCCGGCAGGTCGTCGCCGACGGCGGCCACGATCGACTCCAGCAGGCGGGTGCCCTCGCGGTTGACGCAGGCGCGGAACAGGTCGTCCTTGCTGCCGAGGTACGCGTACACCATCGGTTTGGAGATCCCGGCCTCGACGGCGATCTCGTCCATGCTCGCCTCGTGGAAGCCGCGCCGGGAGAAGACCCGCACGGCCGCGTCGAGCATCTGCTGCTCGCGGACGGCGCGGGGTAGGCGCTTGAAGCTGGGCCGGGCCTCCACGCTTGCCAGCATATCTACTCCTGCGTAAGGTTACTCCGGAGTAGGTTAACTCATTTTCGAAGGGTAGCGCCGCGATGTCTGACTTCGACCCGACCGCATTCGTATCGGTCGGTCCCAAGGAGTTCGCGCAACTGGTCAAGTCCACCCCCGACGCGAAGATCGCCGAGATCATGGCTTCGGACGCTCGCGGCAAGGTGCTCGACCAGGTCTTCGAGCGGATGCCGGCCCTGTTCCGCGCCGACCGCGCCGGCTCGACCAACGCGGTGATCCACTGGACCGTCACCGGCCGCCCGGACGGCGGCAGCGACACCTACGAGGTGGTCATCGAGGACGGCGCCTGCACGGTCAACAACACCGCCGAGCGTGACCCGCGGCTGTCGCTGACCATGGGCCCGGTCGACTTCCTGAAGATCGTCTCGGGCAGCGGCAACCCGGTCATGATGTTCATGACCGGCAAGCTGAAGGCCAAGGGCGACCTCGGTCTGGCCGCCAACATCGCCAACCTGTTCGACATCCCGAAGGCCTGACGTTTCATGGCCGAGTTCTCGCTCGACCTCAGTGAGGAGCAGCGGGACCTGCGCGACTGGGTGCACGGCTTCGCGGCCGAGGTCGTGCGCCCCGCCGCGGCGGAGTGGGACGCGCGCGAAGAGGCGCCGTGGCCGGTGATCGAGTCGGCAGCCAAGGTCGGTCTCTACGGGTTCGAGTTCCTCGCCAACGCGTGGGCCGATCCGACCGGGCTGTCGCTGCCGATCGCGTGCGAGGAGCTCTTCTGGGGCGACGCGGGGATCGGGCTGGCGATCATGGGCACGTCGCTGGCCGTGGCGGCGATCTACGGCTCTGGCACGCCCGACCAGCTTGTCGAATGGGTGCCGCAGTGCTTCGGGACCGTTGACTCGCCTGCGGTGGCCGCCTTCTGCTCCACCGAGCCGGAGGCTGGGTCCGATGTGGGCGCGATGCGTACCCGGGCTGTCTATGATGCCGCGGCTGACGAGTGGGTCCTTTCTGGACAGAAGGCTTATGCCACCAACGGTGGGATCGCCGGTGTGCATGTGGTGACGGCCAGCGTCGATCCCGCTCTTGGGGCCCGTGGTCAGGCCGCTTTCGTGGTGCCGCCGTGGACGGCTGGGTTGTCTTCCTCGCGGAAGTTGCTGAAGTTGGGGTTGCGGGCCTCGCACACCGCCGACGTGTTCTTGGATGACGTGCGGGTGCCGGGGTCTTGCCTGCTCGGTGGGCGCGACGCGTTGGAGGCGCGGCTTTCCCGTGCGCGGTCGGGGCAGCGGTCGCAGTCGTCGTCGGCCGCGATGCGGACGTTTGAGATCACCCGGCCGACGGTTGGCGCACAGGCGCTCGGTGTCGCCCGGGCCGCTTACGAGTACGCGTTGGACTACGCCAAGACGCGTGTCCAGTTCGGACGGCCGATCGTCGAGAACCAGGCGGTGGCGTTCGCGCTGGCCGACATGCGCACCGACATCGACGCGGCGCGGCTGCTGGTGTGGCGGGCGGCGTGGATGGGGCGCAACAACCGGCCGTTCGCGGCGGGCGAGGGTTCGATGTCGAAGCTGCGGGCCGGCGAGGTGGCGGTTTCGGTCACCGAGAAGGCATTGCAGATCCTCGGCGGCGCGGGCTACGTGCGCGACCATCCGGTGGAGCGGTGGTACCGCGACGCCAAGATCTACACGATCTTCGAGGGGACGTCGGAGATTCAGCGGCTGGTGGTGTCCCGAGCCATCTCGGGTCACCAGATTCGGTGACGGCTGTTCTTACTCTCGCGCGGCGCGGGCTTCTCGCGCCGGGGTTGCCGCATCGGGTCGCGTCGCAGGTGTTGGCGTTGCGGCGATGGGGTTTCGGGCTGGGTGGGTCGCTGTTGTCGGCGGCCGCCCGGTCGCCTGGAGCGGTCGCGTTGATCGACCCCTCGGGTTCACTCAGTTATGACGCGTTGCGGCGTCTCTCGTTCGCGGCGGCCGGTCGGTTGCGGTCTTCGCACGGGATCGGGCCGGGCGACCGGGTCGGTGTGCTGTGCCGCAATCATCGGGGCTTTGTGTTGTCGGCGGCGTCGTTGTCTCTGCTGGGCGCGGATGCGGTTCTCATCAACACCGGGTTCTCGCCGTCGCAGGTTGCTTCTGTGGTGCGGGAGCACGGGTTGCGCCTGGTCGTGCATGATCCGGAGTTCCCGGCGCCGCCGTCGGTCGCTGCGCTCGTATCGTCGGCGCTTTCGTCCGGTGGTCCTGACGTTTCGTTGTCGCCGCCGGCCCGGCCTGGTCGCACCGTGGTGCTGACCTCGGGGACGACCGGCGTTCCGAAGGGCGCGCGGCGGCCGAATCCCGCTGGGGTCGGTCCATTGGTGTCCATTCTGGACCGCCTGCCGGTGCGCACCCGTTCCCGTTTGCTGATCGCGGCGCCGTTGTTCCATACGTGGGGTTATGCGGCGCTCCAGCTCGCGTTCGGGTTGCGTTCGTGTGTGGTGTTGACGCCACGCTTCTCGCCGTCGTCGTTGGTGGAACTCGCGGGGCGGCACCGGTGTGACGGGTTGTTCGCCGTGCCGGTGATGCTGTCGCGCCTGCTGGACGCCGACTGCGTCCTGCCCCCGTCGGTGCGGGTGGTGGCGGTGAGCGGGTCGGCGCTACCGGGTTCGCTGGCGACACGGTTCATGGATGCGCACGGCGAGGTGCTCTTCAACTTGTACGGGTCGACGGAGGTGTCCTGGGCTTCGGTGGCGACGCCGTCGGATTTGCGCGCGTCGCCGGCTTCGGCCGGGCGGCCGCCGCGTGGGACGCGGGTGCAGATCCTGTCGGCGTCCGGGGCCCCGGTGCCGGCGGGCGTGGTGGGGCGCATCTTCGTGGGCAACGAGATGCTGTTCGAGGGCTACTCGGGCGACGTGCCGGTGTCGTCGCACGATGGGATGCTGGCGACGGGTGATCTTGGGTTCCTGTCCGAGTCGGGGTTGCTGACGGTGTCGGGCCGGGAGGACGACATGGTCATCTCGGGCGGGGAGAACGTCTTCCCGTCGTCGGTCGAAGATCTGCTGGCTGGGTTGCCGGGGGTGCGCGAGGTCGCGGTGGTCGGTGTGCCGGACGCGTCGTACGGCCAACGCTTGGCGGCTTTTGTGGTTTTGCATGAGTCGTCGTCGCCTCTGTCGGCGGACGAGGTGCGCGACCACGTGCGGCAGCATGGGGCACGCTTCGCGGTGCCGCGGGACGTGCATTTCGTGCCGTCACTGCCGCGAACAGCAACGGGCAAGGTCATCAAACGCGCACTGCTGTGATCTGACCGCGGCGTCCGCGCGTGGTCTGCGGGTCGCGCGGCACGAGGCAGGCTACGCCGCCCGGCG
>NZ_BONC01000077.1 GCF_016862515.1 Asanoa iriomotensis | reverse complement strand
GGGCCGCCACAAGCCGGTGGCGGGTGCGGGACAGATCGTTTCACCGGGTACGCCGTCCGCGACGTGGCCCCGTCGCGCGCCGAACGGCGACACCTCGACAGACGCGGGGGCCGGTCCCCGCTTGCGCTACCGGGAGCTGGTCGGGCAGATCGCCGCGCTGACGGGTGACTCGTTCGCGGACGCCCGCGAGCTGACCCAGGCCGTCGTCGGGGTGACGGCGCGCTCGCTCGACGACCCCGACGGCAAGCACCTGATCGCGAGCCTGCCGGCGGATCTGGAAGCGCCGCGCGCGCTGTCCGGGCCACCGGAGCGGGACCTCACGATGTTCCTGCGCGAGGTCGGCCGCCTGGTGGAGCGGCGGCCGGAGCAGATAAGGGTCAAGGTCCAGGCGGTGTTCGCGGCCCTGGGTGACGCGGGTCTCGACCTGCCGCTGCCGGCGGAACTGCGTTCGCTGGCCGACCCGCTGCCGCCGGAGGAGCGCACCACGCCCGGGCGCCCGCTGCCGTTGAACGACGCGGACGTGGTCGCGGCGCTGCGCGACCTGCCGGACTGGGACGGGGACCACCACGCGATCAGCCGGACGATCGAGCTGCCACCGGACAACCTGGACCGGGTGCTGCCGCGGATCGAGCGCCTGCGGGAGACGGGCCGGTCGCCGCACATCGCGCGACCGTCGGCGGGCACGGCCACGCTGACCGCCTACACGGCCTCGACGGGCACGGTGACGGAGTCGGACGTGGCGCTGGCCCACCGCGTCGACACGGCCATCGCCGAAGCCGCCGGCGGGATGGCGGGTTAGTTCACATCCGGTCGG
This sequence comes from Asanoa iriomotensis, assembly GCF_016862515.1. GTDB lineage: Bacteria > Actinomycetota > Actinomycetes > Mycobacteriales > Micromonosporaceae > Asanoa > Asanoa iriomotensis. Next base: position 33,430 of record NZ_BONC01000077.1, on the reverse strand, counting down.
GCGCGCCGATGCCGAGCAGGCCTAGTCCGCGGCCGAGCACCCGGGCGGTCAGGTCGCTCAGCGCCAGCCGGCTCTCGCGGACCTCGCCTTCGGCGCGCAGGACCGGGCAGTTCTCGTAGAAGGCGGTGAACGCCGTCGCCACCTGGTGGAGGTAGCCGGCGAGCTTGTGGAAGTCGAGCGACTCGGCCACCTCGGTGACCACGCCCTCGAAGGCGAGCAACTCGATCGCGAGGGCCCGCTCGGCCGGCTCGGTGACGGTGATCCGGGCCAGGTCCCGCACCGGCGTGACGCCGCCGCGGCGGAAGATCGACAAGATGCGGGCCCGCGCGTACTGCAGGTAGGGCGCGGTGTTGCCGTCGAAGGACAGCATCCGCGCCCAGTCGAAGACGTGGTCGCGGGTGCGGTCGCTGGACAGGTCCGCGTACTTGATCGCACCGACGCCGACCATCCGTGCGACGTTGGCCTTGGTCGCCTCGTCCAGGTCGGGGTTCTTCTCCTCGATCAGGGTCGTCGCCCGCGCTACGGCCTCGTCGACGAGGTCGGCGAGCTTGACGGTTTCCCCGGACCGGCTGCGGAAGATCTTGCCGTCCGGCCCGAGCACGGAGCCGAAACCGACGTGCTGGGCGCGGGCCGGCGGGCTCAGCCAGCCGGCTTCCCGGGCCACCTCGAACACCATCTCGAGGTGTTGCCGCTGGGGGAGACCGATCACGTACAACAGCCTGGTGGCGTGGAGCTCGCGGGTGCGGTACCGGATGGCGGCGAGGTCGGTGGCGCCGTACCCGAAGCCGCCGTCGCTCTTCCGCACGATCAGCGGCAGCGGGTTGCCGTCGCGGTTGGTGAACCCGGCCGGGAACACCACCTGCGCGCCGTCGCTCTCGCGCAGGAGCCCGAGCCGGTCGAGCTCGCCGACGACCGGCACCAGCATGTCGTTGTAGAAGCTCTCGCCGAAGAAGTCCTTCTCCGTCAGGCAGACGTCGAGCCGCTCGTACACCGCGAGGAAATATTTCTCGGATTCGTCGACGAGCAGCCGCCACAACCGGATGGTCCGCTCGTCTCCGCCCTGCAGCGCGACGACCCGGTTCCGGGCGCGTTCCTTGAACGCCTCGTCGGCGTCGAACTTGGACCGGGCCGCCCGGTAGAAGGCGTTGAGGTCGCCCAGCGACAGCTCGTGGGCGGCCTCGGCCTCGCCGATGTCGAGCAGGTGCTCGATCAGCATGCCGAACGGGGTGCCCCAGTCGCCGAGGTGGTTGGCCTTGACCACCCGGTGCCCGAGCCAGTCGAGGAGGCGGGCGGCCGCGTCACCGATCACAGTGGACGGCAGGTGGCCGACGTGCATCTCCTTGGCGACGTTGGGTGCCGAGTAGTCGATCACCACGGTCTCGGGAACCTCGGCTGCCTTGACGCCGAGCCGTTCGTCGCGGCCCATGTCAGCGAGCAGCGCGGCGACGGCGTCGTCGGCGACGGTCAGGTTGATGAACCCCGCACCGGCGATCTCCACGGTCTTGCACAGGTCAGCGAGTCGCGCCCGCTGGACCACCTCGGCGGCGATGTCCCGGGGATTGCGTCCCAGCGCGCGTGCCAGCGCGAGCGCCCCGTCGGCCTGGAAGTCCGCGTGCTGCGATCGGCGCAGGCTCGGGTCGGCCGGCCGGCCGGCGACGGCCGCGAAAGCGGGAGCGAGCCGATCACGGAGCAGCCTGTCCAGGGTCCCCATGGCACCTCAATCTAGTCGCGTTGACATGTGACCATCTGGTCACCTATCTTTGGCTCGTGGACGACGACGGGGATCTCGTGTTCAAAGCGCTCGCCGACCCGACCCGGCGTTTCCTGCTCGACCTGCTCTTCGCGCGTGACGGCCGCACGCTCACCGAGCTCGAGTCCGAGTTGGACATGTCGCGCTTCGGAGTGATGAAGCACCTGCGGGTCCTCGAAGGCGCCGGCCTGGTGGTGACCCGGCGTTCGGGCCGGGAGAAGCTGCACTTCCTCAACCCCGTGCCGATCCGCCTGATCCACGACCGCTGGATCGACAAATACACCGAACGCCAGGCGTCCGCGCTGGCGGAGCTGAAGACGGAGCTGGAAAATGACTGACTCGGAAACGACGGTGCAGGTGCACCGCGTCTACATCAAGGCGTCCGCGCAAGCGATCTGGGACGCCATCACCAAGCCTGAGTGGACGGCCCGATATGGACACCGCGGCCTGAGCGACTACGACCTGCGCCCCGGCGGCGCCTTCGTGGGCCGGGCCAACGAGGGCATGCTGGCCCGCGGCGTGCCCGAGGTCGCGGTGGACGGCGAGGTTATCGAGGCCGACCCACCGCACCGCCTGGTGCAGACGTTCCGGATGCTGATGGACCCGGGCCTGGCGGCCGAGGGCTTCACGCGCCTGACCTACGAGATCGCCGAGGGCACCGACGGCGTCTGCACGCTGACGGTCACGCACGACCTGACGGGCGCCCCGGGCTTGGCGGCCCTGATGCGCGGCGACTTCGAAGCGATGGGCGCGGGCGGCGGCTGGCCGTGGACCCTCAGCGGCCTCAAGACGCTGCTGGAGACGGGCAAAGAGATGGAATCATGACCGCGACCCTGTCGGCGCCGGCCGTTCGCCGCTCAACGTTGTTGGCGGCCGGCGCCGTAGGCGGCCCACTGTTCGTCATCGGCGTCCTCGCCCAGGCGTACACCCGCGACGGTTTCGACCTGGCCCGGCACCCGTTGAGCTCGCTCGCCCTGGGCGACCTGGGCTGGCTCCAGGTCACGAACTTCATCGTGTACGGCCTGCTGACCCTGGCCGGCGCTGAGGGCGTGCGCCGGACGCTGCCGACGGCCCGATGGGCACCACGCCTCATGGCGGTGAGCGGGGTCGCCCTGATCGTGGCGGCTATCTTCACGGCCGACCCGATCAACGGCTACCCACCCGGCACGGCCGACGCGGCCACCTGGCACGGCACGATCCACTCGCTGGCACCGGCCGTCGCCGGGATCGCCGGGCTCATCACGTACATCCTCTTCGCCCGCCGCTTCGCGACGTCCCACGAACCCGGCTGGCTCGTGTGGACAGTCGCCGCATCAGTGGCCGTCCTCGCGACCAACGCGGCGTCCGCCGCGACCGGCGACTTCCGCTGGCTCGTGGTCGGCCAGGCCATCGGCGCGGCCTGGACCACCTCACTCTTCCTCAAGATGCGCTAGCTCAGACCAGCCTCTGGCTTCACCGGGCGCGGCGCCTTCGCATGCCGCTCCCATTCCGCGCGGGACAACGGAAATCATGCCTGCGGGCTATCGTCCTCATCGACGCCGCAGGTTCCGGTGTCCGCTTTGGAGCGCCGTGGCCGCTAGAGAAACGAGGAAGGCTGGAGCGACCGATGAGGAACGGTCATGCGGGCGCGATCGGGTTCTGGGACGTTTCGATGGGCCAGTCGTTCGGTGCCCGCAATGGATCCACCGTCTCTCCACACGACATCGCTGACATCTGCAGAGAACGAGCCGGGCAGCAGGACGTTGAGCTGGCCCACTGGTTTCAACCCTCGGCGCCGGCCACCTTCCATCCGCTCGCGCTGACCAAGCCGGCGCGTTGGGAGAGTGCGGTTGCTATGGCGATCTTCTCGTTCAGCGGGCAGGTGCCGCTGCGGGAAGAGATCATTCACGGCCGCGAGATTCTGGCGCGCCTGCCTCGGCAGGTCAGAACGCGATCGAACCAGCCGACGTGCTCGGGCTGTTGAGCAGTCTGCTGATCGGATTTCGGTTCGGCCGGGGCGGCGATTTCGTCCAGGAGGCCAACAGGCACGTCGACGCCGCTGCGACGATGGCACGCCTGCTCGACAGCGAGTCCGTCCACCTGACCATTCCGCTCTGTGCCCATCGTGGCCGCGAAGTCTGGAACCGCGACGCCTGGCCCGCGATCCCGATCATCGCGGCGTGGGACGGTGGCTGGACGCCGAGGTCGATCATCGCCATCTCAACGATGTAATCACCGGCCGCAACCCGTCGGCCGAGAACCTGGCCATCTGGATCTTCGACGTCTGGTCGAAGAAGTTCCCGGAGTTGACATCCGTGCGCGTTTCCGAGACCGACAAGACCTGGGCCGAATACAAGCACTTGTGATCGACCGTCACGGTGGCGACGGCGAGCGTCCGACGGGGGTGCGGCCCCACCACTGGGCCAGGGCGACCGCGGCCAGCACCAGCAGGGCGCCGGCTAGGGCGAACCAACCCGTGATCTCCATGTCCTGTCGTTGCAGGACGATGTTGTTCGGCAGGTCGCGGAGCACCTGGGTCAGTTCCGCGGCGTCCTGTGCCTGGTAGTACTCGCCGCCCGTCAAATCGGCTACCTCGCGTAGCGTCGGCTCGTCGATGTTCTGGTAGCGGCGCCCGCCGAAGCCGCCCCCTGAGAACCGGGAGCTGTCGCCGAACATCGCGTCGCCGCCTACCTGGTTCGGGTTACAGACCATCGACGACGGCTGGGTCGTGCCGAAGCCGATCGTGTAGACCCGCAACCCGCGGGCCGCTGCCTGTTCCGCCGCGGTGGTCGGGTCTACGCCCTGGGTGTTGCGGCCGTCCGTGAGCACCACGATCGTGTCTGCCTGGATCTCCACCGGGTCGGCGGCCGGGAGGTCGATGCCCGTCGGCGGCACGTCCGCGTTGATCTCGGCGATCGCGTCGACCGACGTCAGGATTGCCAGGCCGATCGCGGTGCCGCGGGCCGTGCGCAGCGTGTCGATGGCCGCGACCAGCGCCTTCTTGTCGTCCGTCGGCTCGACCAGCAACCCGGCGTTCCCGGAGAAGGTGACCAGGCCGATGTTGGCACCGTCCGGCTGGCCCTCCACGAACTCCTTGGCCGCCGCCTGCGCCGCCGTGAGGCGGTTGGGTGGCACGTCCGTCGAGCACATCGAGCCCGACGAGTCGATGGCCAGCATGATGGTCGTCGAGTTGGCCGGGACCGGCACCGACGCCTGCGGGCGGGCGGCGCCCGTGGCCAGGACGACCAGGCCGGCGGCGAACAGCCACAGCGGGATCCGCCGGCGCCAGTGCGACCGGGCGGGCAGGGCGGCGCGCACCAGCGCGAGGCTGGGCAGCCGCACCGTCTCGCGGCGGCGTCGGCGGCGGGTCCACCAGCGGTAGCCGAGCAGCGCGGGGAAGATCAGCAGTGTGGTGAGGGCCCACGGCCAGGTCAGTGACATCAGAGGATCCGTCCGAACCAGTGGATCGTCAGCACCGCGCCGGTCAGGAGCAGGAGCAGCGCGAGCGCGACGATCGGGCCGGTCAGCTCGATCGGTTGCGGCTCGATGGTCGTACGCAGGTCGAGGTCGCGATAGGCGGCGTCGAGCGCGCCGGCGTCCTGGGCCCGGTGGTAGGCGCCGCCCGTCGCCGTGGCGATCTGGGTGAGCAGGTCCTCGTCCAGCGCCGTCGACACCTGGTACCCGTCGATGTCGACGGTGCTGCCCTCCACCGTGCCCACGCCGACGGTCTGGATGTGCACGCCGGCGTTCGAGGCGAGTTCGGCGGCGGCGAGGGCGTCCGGGCCGCCGGTGTCCTCGCCGTCGGTGAGCAGCACGATCGTCGCGTCGCTGTGGTAGCCGAGGTCGGGCGGCTGGGCCGGCGGCTCCGGCAGCGTGACCGGCCGGCCGACGATCGCGGTGAGCGAGCCGAGGATCGCCTGGCCCAGCGACGTGCCGCCGGTGACCCGCAGCCGCTTGATGGCGTCGACGGTCTCCGCGTGCCGGTTGGCCGGCGTGTGCGTGCTCAGCGCGCCCTGGCTGAACGCGATCACACCGATGTCCACAGTGGTCGGTTGCGCTTCGACGAACGCGATCGCCGCCGACTGGGCCGCGGCCAGCCGGGTGGGCGTGATGTCGTCGGCGCCCATGCTGTTGGAGACGTCGAAGGCCAGGATCACGGTCCCGGACGTACGCGGGACGCCGAGCGTCGCTTGTGGACGAGCGACGGCCAGCAGCAGGAACACGACCGCGGCGAGGAACAGCACCGGCGCCAGATAATGCCGGACGCCGCCGCGGGCGCTCACGCCGGCAGCCGCGTAAGCCCTGGAGCGCTCCAGCATCAACCGCCGCAGCCCGACAACGCAGGCGGCCCCCACCAGCAGGGCAACCCCGAACATCACCGGATATTGAAAGCTCATCGGCGTACGCGTCTCGTCCGGCGGACCATCGCGACCAGCGCCTCGACCAGGTCCTCGTCGGTGCGTACCCGATGGGCGGCGACGCCGGCCCGCGCCATCGCGGCGTCGACGGCGGCCTCCCGCGCGGACACCTCGGCGCGCAACCGTTCCCGGAACAGCGGATCGCCGGTGTCGGCCAGCACCTGCTCGCCGGTCTCGGCGTCCTCGACGAGCACCAGGCCGAGGTCGGGCAGGTCCAGCTCGACCGGGTGGACGACCCGGATCGCGACCACCTCGTGCCGCAACGCCAACCGGGTCAGCTCGCCGGCCCAGTCCCCCTCGCCGATGAAGTCGGAGACGACGAACAGCAGGCTGCGCCGGCGGGCGTTGCGCGCGGCGAGCCGCAGCATCGCGCCGAGGTCGGTGCTGCCGCCGCCGCGCTCGGGCGTCGGCGCCGTAACCAGATCGGTCAGCCGCAGCACATGGTCGCGGCCAGTCCGAGGCGGCACGACCCATTGCCGGCGGTTGTCGTAGAGGATCGCGCCGACCCGGTTGCCACCCCGCGAGAACAGCCTGGCGAGGCAGACCGCGAGGTCCGTGAGCATCGAGTCTTTACCTTGCGGCGTCTCACCGAACCGCATGGAGGCCGACTGGTCGAGGACGAGCCAGGCGGTCAGCTCGCGGTCCTCCGTGTACTGCCGGACGTGCGCCTGGTCGAGCCGGGCCGTGACGTTCCAGTCGATGTGCCGCACGTCGTCGTCGGGGAGGTATTCGCGGAGGCTGTCGAAGTCGATCCCGGTGCCGCGGAACGCCGTGCGGTAGGCGCCCTGCAGCCGGCCGTCGAGCCGGCGGAGGATCCGCCACTCGAGCCGGCGGAGCAGGCGGTCCGGGGCCGTGGTCATCGGGCGGTCCGCTGCAAGGGCGCGTCGGGGACGGGAACGGCGGCCATCACCCGGGTCAGGATGCTGTCGGGGGTGACGTCGTCGGAGAGCGCCTCGTACGAGAGCACCAGCCGGTGGCGGAACACGTCGAGGACCAGCTCGGTGACGTCGGACGGCACCACGTAGTCGCGGCCCCGGATGAACGCCAGCGCCCGGCCGGCCAGGATCAGGTTGATCGAGGCGCGCGGGCTGGCGCCGAAGCTGACGTAGCGGGACAGGTCGCCGAGCCCCGCCGCGGCCGGGTCGCGGGTGGTGTTGGCCAGCCGCACGGCGTACTCGATGAGCGCCGGGTCCACGTACACCCGATCGACCTGTTCCTGCATCGCGACCAGCCGCTCCGGATCGGCGACGGCCTGGCCGGCACCCGTCGCGGCGATCGCGCGCTCGACGATCACGAACTCCTCGGTCGGGCTCGGGTAGCCGACCAGCACCTTCATCATGAACCGGTCGACCTGCGCCTCCGGCAGCGGATAGGTGCCCTCGGACTCGATCGGGTTCTGCGTCGCCATGACCAGGAACGGGCGCGGCACCTGGTGGGTCTCGCGACCGATCGTCACCTGCTGCTCCTGCATGACCTCGAGCAGCGCGCTCTGCACCTTGGCCGGCGCACGGTTGATCTCGTCGGCGAGCAGCAGGTTGGTGAACACCGGCCCGAGCGACACCTGGAACTCGCCGCTGTGCTGGTGGTAGACGCGGGTGCCGACGATGTCGGCGGGCACGAGGTCGGGGGTGAACTGCACGCGGTGGAACTGGCCGCCGATCGCGCCGGCGAGCGCCTTCACGGCCAGGGTCTTGGCGAGACCGGGTACGCCTTCCACGAGGATGTGCCCGCGGGCGAGCAGGGCGACGAGCAGCCGTTCGAGAAGCGCGTCCTGGCCGACGATGGTCTTCTTGACCTCGTACAGGATGGGCTCGGTGTCCATGCGCGCTCCTATTGCATCGGACCGGGTGGTCCCGTGCCGTTGGCGCCGCCGGCCAGCGCGGCACCGATGGGCACGGCGAAGCCGACACCGACGAAGGTGCCGGCCGGGGTGGGGTTGAGCAGGGCGACGACGATGCCGACGGTCTCGCCGCGGGTGTTGACCAGCGGCCCGCCGGAGCTGCCGGGATTGACGGCGGCGTCGAACTGGATCAGCCCGCGCAGCCGGGTGCCGTCGGTGCCGGTGGCGACCCGCTCCAGGCCGGACACGACGCCGGCGGTGGTGCTGTGCACGAGACCGAGCTGGTTGCCGATGGCCACGACGTCGTCGCCGATCGCGAGCCGGCCGGCGTTGCCGATGACCGCCGGGACGATCACGGTCGGCGGCTCCTGCGGCATGAGCAGGGCGATGTCGTTGGCGGGGTCGCTGCCGGCGAGGGTGGCGGCGACCTCGGTGCCGTCGGGAAAGGTGACCTCGATGTTCTTGGCTCCGTCGACCACGTGGTAGGCGGTGACGACGAGCCCGTCGGCGTTGGCGACGACGCCGGTGCCGTTGCCGGACCCCTCGACGCTGACCACGGACGGTGCCATGACGGTGTAGACCTGCGCGGTCGTCAACGGTGGCTTGGCGGTCGGCGAAGGGCTGGGTGCCGCGCTCGGCGTCGACCCGCCGCGGCCGGCCCGGAAGGCGACGGTGGCGGTGATCGCCAGGAGGAGGACCACGCCGGCGCCGGCCAGCCAGGGCCGCGAACGCCTCCGCCGCTCAGGCGGTCCAGCGTCCGCGACCTCACCGGGCACGGTCATCGCGGACCGCGGCCCACGCGTGGCTGGCTGGCGCGCCGCATGACGTCACCATAACCGCGTACCCCCGAGATGCTAAATGTCTGTCCTTTCGAGCACCGGTGCGCGGAGCCAGCGGTCGAGGGCGGAGAGGTCCAGGTCGTCCGTCGCCGCGGCGACCGCGCGCACGACCTCCGGTGCGGTGCGCAGCGCGGAACCCTCCGGGCTGCACAGGGCCAACCCCGCCCACGACTCGATGTCCGACGGTGTGTGGCGCACGCGTTCCAGGTATCCGGCGTTGGCCTCGGCGACGGCGCCGGCCACCAATCGCAGGTCGTCGACGTCGCCGGTGGCGGCCGCCAGCGCATCCTCGCCGCGTGCGGCGATGGCGGCCAGGCGGGTGCGGTCGCTGAGGGGCTGGCCGGGCGGGTGCGGCCGCACCTCTCCGTCGATCGTGGCCGGGTGTGACGGGCAGGGCAGGCCAGCGCGGCGGGCCGCGGCGATCGCCGCCACCGCCGCCGGGTCCGGGAGCCGGTGGCGTAGGCGCCAGCGGATAAGGTGGTCGGCGACCGTCTGGTCGGCGAGCCGGCGGGGGCGGTCGTCGACCGGGATGGCCAGCCACTGTTCGGCCGTTGCCACGAGGCTCGCGACGAAGGTGGTGCCGTCGTCGGTCAGCAGGGCCGAGTCGAGCAGGAGCCGACCAGCCATCACCACCTGCCGGCGCCATCGCGCGAACTCGAAGTCCGCGAAGCGGCGTCGCGGTCCCGTGAGGACCTCGCGCTGGCCGCGCCAGAAGTCGACGACGCCGAGGTATGAGTACGCGCCGTGCAGCAGTCCGTCGATCGGCCGCGGATCGTCCCGCCACGGCGAATAGTGCACGGGCTGGTCGTCGGCACGGTGCAGCGCCACCAGGTCGCCGAGTGCGTAGAGGACCGCGTGGTGGAACTCGTGGATCAGCGTGTCGGCGCAGGTGAGGCCGTCGTGCGGGAGTGTCGTCGCGATGCTGCCGAAGGAGTCGCGCGAGGTGACGCTGGCGGCCTCGCCGGCCGCGTTCGGCGCCAGCGGCACGATTCTGCGCAGCCCCGCGGCGATGGCGTCGGCGCGGCCCGGGTTGTCGTCTGCCAGGACGGTCCACGCGCTGTCCAGCGCCGATCGCCATCCGGCGAGCTCGGCCTCGGAGAGGCGGGTGGCCGCGCTGGCCAGGTCGTCGAGGTCGACGACGAGGGTCCGGGCACCCGCGTACGACGTGTTCCGTCGCATGGGTTGCCAGCCGTGCCGTTCCGCCAGCTGCTCGCCGTCCACGGTGAGCCTGCCGTCCTGGACCGTGACGGTCACCGTGCGCTCGCCCGGCAGGTCGATGCGTCCGAGCGTCGGGATGACCACCGACCCGTCGCGCAGCGCCAGCTCGGTCACGCACGCGTGCCCCGCTCGGGCCGCTCCTGCGACCGCGATCGCGGACAGGTAAGCCAGCTCGTCGTCGGCCGCGTCGGTCGTGTGCAGCCGGCGCAGCATGCGGGCGAGCCAGGCACCCACGGCCGGATCCATCAGCACGTCCCTGACCGCCCGCGGGTCTCTGGCCTGAGCGTCGGCGAGCAGGCCGAACGCGGCCTCCACGCCTGCGGTCTCGGCGGGACAGCGCTCGGCGACGCGGTCCAGCAACAGGGTGAGCATCACGATGCGCTTGCGGTGCTGGCCGTTGGCGAGCGCGGTGACCGCGGCGGCGTCGAGGTGGCCGCCGCCCAGCGCGGTCAGCTCGGTCCAGGTGATCCCGGTCATCGGTCCGTCTCCCCGGCGAGGCGGCGCAGGTCGGCGCCGACCCGACCCGCGATGTGGTCGATCAGCGTGCGCAGGTCGGTGCAGTAGACGGACGGGTTGAGGAAGCCCGTTCCCGGACGGTAGCGGTGCGAATAGAGGCCCGCGCCGCAGATCTCGTGGACCGGGCAGGCGAGGCAGGTGGTCGACAGCGCGGCGAGGCCGCGTTGCCGGGCCACGATCGCGGGATGCGTCAGCGCCGCGTCGAACGGGTGGGACCGAACGCTCAGGCCGGTGTCGGGCGCACCCTCGAACGCCGATTTCAGGCCGTCGACCTGTTCGATCGAGCCGTCGGTGTCGATCACGAGCATCCGCACCGGGCTCAGTCCGATGATTTCGCTGGTGCTCGCGCCGCCGAGGACGAGGTTCATGATCTCGTCGAAGAACCGGATGCCGACCTCGCGGGTGGGCGCGTCGTACCACCGGTCGAAGATGGCGATCAGCCACTCCGCGTAGCGTGTGCCGCTCTCATGTGGACCGTACCCCGGCGGTGGTGACTCCCAGTTGGCCAGCGGCAGCAGGAAGTCGACGCCCGGTGCGCCTGTCTCCAGCAGGTCCTCGTAGAGCTGGACCGGGTCGTTGGCCAGGTCCACCGTGCACAGCACGCCGGTGAACAGGTGCCGATAGGCGGGCTTGCGAAGCGCCGCGATGCCGCGCATGACGGCCGCGTGGCTGCCGCGGCCGTCGCGGTAGCGGCGGTGCCGGTCGTTGGCCGCCGCCCCACCGTCGAGGCTGACGCCGACACCGATGTCGTGCGCGGCGAGCACCCGGAGCGTCGACTCGGTGAGCAAGGTGCCGTTGGTCTGGATCGACAGGTCGGCCCGCACACCCGCGGGCATCGCGGCGCGGGCTGCGGTGGCCGCCTCGTCGAGGTACGCGGTGCCGACCATCAGCGGTTCGCCACCGTGGAAGATGACGTCGACGCCGCTGAGCCCGTGCGTCCGCGCGTGCTCCGCGATCCGGTGCAGCGCCTGGTCGAACACAGCCCGTTCCATGACCGCCGGCTTGGTCCGCCAGCTCTGGTCGGCCATCTCGTACATGTAGCAGTAGTCGCACGCCAGGTTGCAGCGGCCGTGCACCTTCAGGATGAACTCCCGGAAGGGCAGCGGTCGCCAGGTGGGGTCGGCGAACGCCGCGTCCACGACTGCCCGTGTCGGCCACTGCGCGGCCTCGTCCACGGTCCCGGCAACGGTCACCACGGTCATCTCGCACCTCGAATCCGTTCACCCGCCCGCTACGGGCACCGGCGCCCACCATCGACGCGGTCGCCACCGATGCGCTCTCGGTCCGCCATGCCGGCGCGGTGCGCGCGATAGGCGACGCATAGCGCCGTCGGCTGAGCTGGTCGAAACCCTCCTTCGACAGATCGGCGAGGTCCGGCCATGCCCACTGCTGACGCGCCCAACCTGTGGCGACACCTCGACTTCCGGCGACTCTGGGGGGCGCGCAGCGTCTCCATGCTGGGCACGCAGGTGACCGTGCTGGCGATGCCGTACATCGCCGCGGTGAACCTGAACGCGACACCGATGGAACTGGCGTTGCTCGTCGCGGCGGGCTTCCTGCCGTGGCTGCTCATCTCCGTTCCGGCCGGGGTCTGGGTCGACCGGCTGCCGCGGCGCCGCGTCCTCGTCGGGTGTGACTGGGGACGGGCGGCGGTCCTGTTGGCCCTGCCCACGGCGGCACTGCTCGGCGCTCTCGCGTACTGGCAGCTTGTCCTCGCCACGCTGGTGGTCGGCACGCTCGACGTCTTCTTCGACCTGGCCGGCAACGCCTACCTGCCGACCGTGGTAGGCCCGGAGCTGCTGCCCGAGGGCAACGCCAAACTCGCGGCCAGCGCGGCCGTCACCACCATCGGCGGACGCGGACTCGGCGGAGGGCTCGTCGCGCTGCTCACCGGTCCGGGGGCGCTGGTCGCCGACGCCGTCTCGTACGTGGTGTCGGCGCTCCTGCTGCGCCGGATCACGGTGGCCGAGCCCGCAGTGACCGCCGGCGAGCGGCGGGCCTTCGTCGCGGAGGCGCGCCAGGGGCTCAGGTTCCTGGTGCGCCAGCGCACGTTGCGCGCCTTCGTCGGCGAGGCCTGCGTCAGCAATATCGGTGCCTGCATGAACAGCGCCGTCGCGGTGCTCTTCGCCGTGCAGGTACTGCACCTCGGCGCGGGCGGCACGGGGCTGGCGCTCGCCTGCCTCGGCGTCGGCGGGTTGGTCGCCTCGGCACTGTCCAGTGTGGCCGTCGCCCGGTTCGGCGTGGGCGGGACCATCATCGGCGCCTGCGCGCTGGGGGGAGTCGGCGGTCTGCTGGGCGCGGCCGCCGCTGGGCCTCCCGCGGTCGCCTGGCTGGTGCTGTCGGTCGGCAATCTGTTGTGGGGTGCGTCGCTGACCGTCTCCGCGGTGGTCGGTGGATCGGTGCGGCAGGCGCTCGTCCCGGCCCATCTTCGCGGCCGTGTCATGGGCAGCGCGACCATTCTCGTGACCGGCATGAACCCGGTCGGCGCGGTGCTCGGCGGCCTGCTCGCGACGGCTTTCGGGCTGCGGGCCACCATGGTCGTCGCCGGACTCGTCATGCTCGCGGCCACCGCGTGGCCGCTCGCGTCACCGCTGCGCGTCCTGCGCGACTATCCGACCGCACCGGATATGCGTCACCAACCGACGGCGATAGCGGCCGCATAGCGTCCCGAGACCGCCGCCGCCTTGACTGATCCCAGCCGCCGGCACCAAGGCCGGCCGATCACCACAGGAGCACACGATGCCCGAGACCACCGCACCGGTCAGCGACCTCGTCGACATCCCGCTGGGGATGTACCGGTCCACCCGCGACACCGGCCGGATCCACGGCGCCTTCGAGACGGCCCTCGCCCGGGTCGCCGAGCAGGCCACGAGCGACGACAAGTCCGCGCGATTCGGAAGCAAGGCCTGGTAAACACCGGGCGCTGCTCAGAGACGCCTGGTTTCACCGGTCTCGGGGCCGTGGACAGCCACGGCCCCGGGCCCGGGGCCCGCCAGGGTCTCCGCCGTCACGGGCGCGATGCCCATCGCGCGGAACATCTCGAGCGCCGTCTCCCGGGCCAGTCGCGCCGCGTCGGCGTCGGCGTGTGCGGAGCCGAGCCCGGCATGGGCACGCGCCTGCTCGTAACGCTGGTGGGTCAGCCGGGCCGAGGCGAGCGCCCGCTCGTGTGCGGCGACCGCCTCACCTGTGCGCCCCAGCCTGGTGAGTGTGGCGCCCAGGCTGTTGAGGACGTCGGGTTCGAAGTAGGGATCGGCCAGGGCGGCGAGGTGCTGCTGGGCTCGCGTCAGGCTGTCCAACGCCTCCAGCGGCCGGTCGAGCCCGAGCAACGCCCGTGCCAGGGCGCTGAGGTCTTCCGCGGCGTCGCCCGGACGGCCCGCCTGTTCGAGCACCGGCACGGTGCGTCGGAGCAGGAGGGCCGCGAGCCTGAAGTGGCCGGCGAGCAGGTGGGCGCGGGCGAGCGAGCCGAGCGCCAACTCCAACCCGCAGGGTGCGCCGTGCCGGTAGTTCCAGGCCACGGAGCGCCGGAGCTGGGCCAGCGCGGTTTCGTGGTCGCCCGCGCGACTGGCGGCCACTCCGTGAAGCCGGCGCGCGGTCGCGAGGGCCTGCGCGTCACCGATCTGCTCGGCCAGGGTCACGGCGATCCGGACGTCGGCCAACGCCTCCACGAGCCGGCCGTCGTCGCGTTTGACGACGCTCAGGTTGAGTTGTGCGTGCACCACGCTCGGCAGGTCACCCACGCGGCGGTGATGGGCGGCCGCGAGCTCGAGGTGCGTGACGCTCTCCGCGGGCTGACCCAGCCGTTGGTAGTTGCCGGCGACGTAGTGATGCAGCCGGGCCGTGGCGGCCTCGTCCCCCAACTCGGCCGCGGCGTCCAGGCCTTGACGGCAGAGCCGCACCATGACCGCGCTGTGGCCGTCGTTGGTCGCGGCCTGCCACGCCGCCAGCGGCAGCAGCGCGGCGTGCCGAAGCAGGCCCATGCCGTGTGCCAGGTCGGTGAGCGCCACGATCGTCGGCCACTCGTATCGCGACCAGGCCACCTCGGCGGGTCCGGGTTCCAGCGGCCGCACCAGGGCACCGGCCGGCACCTCGACCGCCCGCATCGGACGCAGGCCACGCGGTTCGTCGGCGACGGTCGCGGTGTAGAGGTAGTAGTCGAGCATCCGGACGACGGCCGGCGGTTGCTCGACCTCGGTGACCCGGGAAACGGCGTACGCGCGGACGAGGTCGTGCAACTGGTAGCGGGTGGCGGTGACGGCCTGGACGAGATGGACGTCGACGAGCCCGTCGAGAATGTCCCGGGCCTCGGCGATCGGCACGCCGGCCAGGGCCGCGGCCGCCCACGCCTCGAACGGCACGGCGGGGTGCAGCCCGAGCAGGCGGAACAGGTGGCGCTGCGGCTCGTCGAGCTGGCGGTATGAGACCTCGAACGCGGCGGCGACGCTGTGGCCCTCGACCGTGAGCCGGATCGGCGTCGGCTCCGCCGCGCGCAACTGGCGGACCATGTCGGCGACGGTCCACTGCGGACGGTGCAGCAGCCGGTGTGCGGCCAGCCGCAGGGCCAGCGGCAGCCGGCCGCACAGCTCGGCCACCTCGCCGGCGGCCGCCGGTTCGCCGGCCACGCGGTCGCCGACGACGTCGCGCAGCACCGCGACGGCATCCGCCGGCGACAGCACGTCGAGCGTGACCGGCCAGGCGCCGTCCAGGACGCCGATCGCCGCCCGGCTGGTCACCACTACCAAGGGGCCGCCGTCGTCGGGCAGCAGCGGCTCGATCTGGGCGGTCGTCGTCGCGTCGTCGAGCACCACGATCGACCGGCGGCCGGCCATCAGCCGGCGCCACAACGCCTTCCTGCCCTCCAGGGACGCCGGCACCTGTTGCGGTGCCACGCCGAGCTGGTCGAACAGCACCCCCAACGCCTCCACCGGGTCGACGGGTGTGCCCTGGCCGTGGCCACGCAGGTGCACGAACAGGTGGCCGTCGGGATAGTCGTCGGCCAGCCGCCGGGCGAGCGTGACCGCGAACGCGGACTTTCCCACCCCGGGCATGCCGGCGATCATGACGACCCGCGGCGCCGGACCAGCGGCCCGGACGGCCCGCAACGCCTTGCCGAGGTCCTCGTCGCGGCCCAGCAGTCGGGTCGACCGGGGCAGGGATCGTGGGGGCGAGGCGGGCCCACGCACCGGCGTCGGCGCGGCGTCGTCGACCGCCACCGCCACCGCCAGGTCGCCGCGGAGCAGCTGCAGGTGGCCGAGGCGCAGCTCCGGCCCCGGATCCACGCCCAGCTCCTCGCGCAGCGCCACCACCGTCCGCTGGTAGAGCGCGAGGGCCTCGGCCTGCCGGCCGGTGCGGCCGAGCGCCTTGACCAGGGCCGCCACCAGCCGCTCGCGCAGCGGATGCTCGCCCACGTAGTCGACCAGCTCGGGGATCACGTCGCGGTCGTGTCCCGCCTCGGTCTCGAGCTCGAAGAACTCCTCGGCCGCCGCGAGCCGCAGCTCGCAGAGCCACTCGGTCTGCCGGGTGAGCAGGTCGTTGGCCAGCTCCCGCAGGGGCCGGTCGCGCCAGAGTGCCAACGCCGTGCGCAGCTCCAGCGCCGCCGACACGGACTCGCCGCTCCCGGCGAACTTGCGCGCCCGGCCGATGGCGGCCTCGAACCGGGCGAGATCCAGTCGCCGGGCGTCCACCAGCAACCGGTAGCCGGCCGCGTCCGTCCGCAGCAGATCCTGTTGGCCGTGCTCGCCGAAGATCTGGCGGAGCTGATGGACGGCCATCTGGAGCTGGCTGCGCGCGGAGGACGGCGGGTTGTCACCCCACACCAGCTCGGTCAGCTCCGCCACGCTCACCGCGCGGCCGAGGTTGAGCAACAGTCCCGCCAGGACGACCCGTTGGCGTGCGCCGCCGAGATTGACCGGGTGTCCGTCGACGGATGCCTCCAGCTGGCCGAGAACGCTGAACTCCACGCGCCGCACCTCGCAACAGATGGACTCCGATGGCATCAGCATGCCCGCCGGGGCGGCCGGCCACGATCCCCGCCCGTAGCGAAATGGTTACGACTCGATCACCGGCGGCGGCCCCGTGGCGCGGCGGTGTCGCCGGGCCACGGGGCCGGAGGTCAGGAGGTCAGGAGGTCGCGGTCAGCCGGTGCGGCAGGTGACCGTCGGCCAGGTCCAGTTGCCGTTGGCCATGATGGTGATTCCGAAGGTGTTGCCGTTGCCGTTCGGTCTGGCGGTGATGGTGCCGCTCGTGCCGCTGACGGAGGCGTTCCAGCTGTTCTGCAGGGTCTGGCCGCCGCCGAGGCCGAGGGTGACGATCCAGTTGCTCGTGCCGCTGACCGCGACGTTGAGGTTGAACCGGTCGCCGAACTGCTGACCCGCCGAGAGTGTCGCGGTGCAGTTGCCGCCACCGCCGGGTGGTGGGGTGGTCGGGTTGCCGCCGCCGCCGCTGCCTTCGCGCACGGTGATGTCGGAGCTTCCGCTGCTCTGGTAGCCCTCGGTGGCCATGATCTGGTAGCTGTGGTTGCTGCCGAGGTTCAGGCCGGAGCGGGCCCAGGCGTCGAAGTGGTTGGCGGTCGTGATGGTGCCGCCGGTGCGCTTCTGCTGGCGGACGCTCCAGTACTGGTAGAAGGTGGCGGTGCCGTCGATCGACGGTTGGTTGACCCGCTGGCTGCGGTAGATGTCGTAGGTCCCGCCGTCGGTGGTGACGGAGCCCATCCGGGTGGCGCCGCTGCTCGGGTTGTAGGTGCCGAAGTTCTCGACGACGTAGTACTCGATGAGCGGGTTGCGCGTCCAGCCGTACAAGGCGAGGTAGCTGTTGCCGTTCGGGCTGTAACTGCCCGAGTAGCTGACCGTCCGCCGGCTGCCGGTGGCCCAACCCTTGCCACCGACCCAGTTGTTGGTGCCGCTGCCCCAACTGCTGGAGTACCGGCCGTCGGCGCGCAGCGTCATGCTGGCGTTGCCGCTGTCCTTCCAGAACGAGAAGAAGAACCCGTTGTGCGTGCCGGTGGTGTTCGAGCTGACGGTGCGGTCGGCCTCGGCGTAGGCGCTCGAGGCGAACACCGTGCCGCCGACCGCGAGCACTGCGGCGCACGCGGCGCCCAGGAGCAGCCGCATGCGGCCGCGCCTCCTCGATGTGGTGGGTGGGACGTGCATGTGCTTGCTCCCTCCTGGTGAGGTCGCTGCGGGGGTGGGGGTGCGGGGATGGCCGTATCGACCGGAGTGGATTCGAAGTATTACAGCGAGAATTCAAACGCGTCAACGACTTCCGGAAGTTCCCGGACATCAAATCGACCGGTGTACGCGTCGATGACGCGCTGTACTGCGGTTACGTCACCCGACCTGGCCGGGCCATCGCGCGGCCGAGGTTCCGGCCGTCAGCCGCACGCGTGTGATCCGGAACGTTTCCGGAAGTATCGGGGTCGCGGCGGTCAGCGCGGCACGCGGGCGCTACCTACACTCGGCGAAATGGATGATCGACTCATCGAGGCCCGGGAGCGCTACGAGGCGGCGTTGTTCGCCGGCGCCGAGGACGGGCTCGACGCCGCCGACCGTGCGCTCGACGCGGTCGAGGCCGACACGGCGGTGGCCCGGGGGCGGATCCGGCACGCCCGCTACCTGTCGGCGCGGGCGGCGGGGGAGCAGGCCGCGGAGGATCCGGCCGAGATCGCGCTGTTCGAGCGGGCACTCGCCCTCTACGAGGCGCTCGACGACACCCGCGGCGCCGCCGAGGCCCAGTTCTGGGTGGGCTGTTACCACCAGGTGGTGCGCGGCGACATGGACACCACCGAGGCGATGTTCGCCCGCGCCCGCGACCTGGCCGAGGCGGCAGGCGATGACCTGATCCGCTCGTACGCGCTGCGCCACCTGGCCTTCGCGGCCCAGCACGCCGGCCGCACCGACGAGGCCCACGCGGCCCTCGCCGAGTCCACCCGGCTGCGCCGCGACCTCGGCTTCACGGCGGGTGTCGCGGCGAACCTGGTCGCACAGGCCCACTTCACCGCCGAGGGCGGCCCGGGCGACGCGAGCGCGCTGCTCGACGAGGCCGCCACCCTCGCCAGCGACTCCGGCGCGCACGCGGTCGCCGGCTGGGTCTTGGAGGCGCGGACCGAGCTGACCCGCCGACGCTAGCGGCCCAGGACCGCGGCGGCGCCACGGTGAACGGCTGCGCCGCGGCGACGGCCGCCTCGACCGCGCGCCTGTCACCGCAAAAGATGCGGTTTCGCGTGGTCCAGCCACAGCGACGCGAGCAGGTCGTGGCCTCGGGGGCTCGGGTGGACGCCGTCCGGTGCCATATCCGCCGGCGTGCCCGCGGCGGCCAAGGCCGTGTCGGCCGGGATCAGCGTCGCGGCGTACTCGGCGGCCAGTTTCCGGACGACCGCGAGCTTCGGGTCGAGGTCGTCGCGCCAGGTGACCTGGACCTCGTCGATCGGCAGCAGGAACGGCTCGATCAGGATCAGCGGTACGCCGGCCAGCGGGTCCAGCAGCGCCCGGTAGTTGTCCTCGAACTCCTCGACCGTCGTGATGGTCCCGCTGTCGTAGCGGCGCCACGTGTCGTTGATGCCGACCAGCACACTCACCAGCGAGGGGCTTTCCGCCAGCACGTCCGCGGCCCAGCGGTCGCGCAGGTCGCGGGTGCTGTTGCCGCTGATCCCGCGGTTGACGACCCGGATCGCCGGGTCCAACCGCGCGGCGATCAGGCGCACGTAGCCGTCGCCGAGGCCGTCCGGGTCTGTGCGGCGCTCGCAGTCCGTGATGCTGTCGCCGGCGAAAACGATGGTGGTCATGATGTCCTCTCGATGTCGATCAGCATGGCCTGCTGCGGGTTGAGCGTGGGCAGGGGCACGCCGGCCACTGCCAGCACCGCGCCGGAGAGCACGATCGGCGCGCGCGCCACCCATGACGGGTCGGCCGCCTCGTGCCGGCTTGCCGCCCCCAGCTCCTCGCGGACCACGACCCGGTACCTGGCGTCGGCGTCGAGGCCGGGGAAGCGGACCCGGCCCGTCTGGCCCGCCGCCGAGGTCCGGAAGCGCAGCCAGGTGAACAGCGCCCGCGAGCCGTCCTGGGCCACGATGCCGGAGAGCGCCACCGCGTCGTCCGCCAGGTCCGCGTTGACCACCCGGCCCGTGTGCAGCAGCGGCCGGAACTCCCGGTACAGCGCCGACCACGCGGCGATCGTCGCCAGCTCGGCCTCCGACGCGGCGGTCAGGTCCTGCTCGATGCCCGCGTGCGCGGTCAGCGACACGGCGAGCCGGAACGACAGGTCCGTGGTCCGCGACGTCGTGTGCGAACGGGCCGCGCCGAGGTGGGAACCGATCAGCTCCGGCGGTACGAGCGTCCGGGTCCACCGCTCGATCTGCGCCCGCTCCACGGGGTCGTTGCAGTCCGACGCCCACACCCGGTCGGTGCGGTCCAGGATCCCCAGGTCGACGCGGCCACCGCCGCCCGAGCAGGTCTCGATCTCCAGGGCGGGGTGGCGGGCCCGCAACTCGTCGAGGAGCCGGTAGAGGGCCAGCGTCTGGCGCCGGACGCTTGGCCGCTCCCCGGTGGCGGACCGGCTCACCGCCTCGAGCAGGTCGCGGTTGTGGTCCCACTTCAGGTAGTCGACCGCATGCGCGGCGACCAACGCGTCGAGCCTCCCGAGCAGGTACGCGTACGCGTCCGGCCGGGCGATGTCGAGCACGTACTGCCGCCGCGCGCTCGGGCCCAGCCCGGCCGCCGGACCGAGGATCCAGTCCGGGTGGTCGCGGGCCAGCGAAGAGTCGAGGTTGACCATCTCCGGCTCGAACCAGAGCCCGAACTGCATGCCGTGCGCGCGCACGACCTTCACGAACGGTTCGAGGCCGTCCGGCCAGACGTCTGGGTCGACGAACCAGTCGCCGAGGCCCGCGTCCGCGTCCCGGCGTCCGCGGAACCAGCCGTCGTCGAGCACGATCCGCTCCACGCCGACCGTCGCGGCCCGCTCGACCAGCGCCGTCAGCCGGTCCAGGTCGTGGTCGAAGTACACGGCCTCCCACGTGTTGAGCACGAGCGGGCGCGGCGTCACGGTGTGACCGGCGCGGGCCCGCAGCCGGCGGTGCAGCCGGTCCGCGACACCGTCCGTGCCGGCGCCGGACCAGACGAACAGCACCGTCGGGGCCGTGTAGCGCTCGCCCGCGGCCAGGATCACCTCACCCGAGCGCAGCGACTCGCCGGCACCGATGGCGGCCGCGAACGCGCCGGCACCCTCCGGCAGCCGCTCGGCGAGGTATCGCTGCTCGCCGCTCCACGCCAGGTGCGACGCCCAGACCTCGCCGTGCCCGAAGCTGAACGCCGCCGTGCCGGCCATCAACAGGAAGGGGGAGTCGTGCCCCGGCTTGCCGCGCCTGGTCGACCGCAGATGGGTGCCGAACCCGAACGGTGCCCGCTGCGGAGCCCGTTCCCGGCACCACTTCCCCGTGAAGTCGACCAGCTCGACCGCCCGCTCGGGAACGGGCAGCAAGGCCAGCAAACCATCCAATGTGTACGCACGCGCGGCGGCGTTCTCGACGCTCAGCGAGACCGCCAGCACGCCGAACCGGTCCAGCTCGTAGACGACCGACGAGCGCAGCCCGGCGTCCGTGAACGACAGCTCGAGCCGCCCGCCGACGCCGTCCGCCGGCACCTCGACCCGGTGTGCGGCAAGCGCGGGTCGCGGCGTCGTGTCGTACCCGGAAGCGTTGCCCTCCTGTGCGGGCGTGCCGGACCAGCCGTCGCGCTCGCTCGGCCAGACCGAGAACACCCGCGGCGAGTCGGGCGAGTTGTTGAGGACGGCGGGCTCCGCGGTCTCGGCGAGGCCGTCCAGCGCCGCGCCGAGGTCGGCTCCCCAGTGCAGCACCCGGGGCACCGGATGGCAGATCTCGACGACGAAGGCCGCTCCTCCGGCACGCAGGGCGATGACGGCGTTGGCGCCGGAATGCATGTGTAACAGCCTCCGCAGACGTTACGACAGGGTTACTTGACGGCGTAAATAAACCATGTTTAGTCTGGCGCGGCAAGCGCAGGGGCAACCAGCCGGAAACATGCGGGAGCAGGCAGACCAATGGCGGTCCTGGAATCAACGGCACGCGGGCAGCGGCCACCGCGAGACGCGGTCGGGCGGCGCGGGAAGTCCCGCCCGCACTCGCCCGCGCACCGCGGCGACGCCAAGCTCGCCTGGGTGCTGATCGCCCCGGCCCTGGTCGGGTTCCTGGTCTTCGCCGCCTATCCCACGGTGCGCGGCATCTACCTGAGCTTCACGGACTTCGCGGTGCTCAGCCCGCCGGAGTGGATCGGCCTCGACAACTACGTGCAGCTCCTGCACGACGACGTCTTCTGGTCGGCGCTCGGCGTCACCGTCTACTTCGTCCTGTTGTCGGTGAGCATCAGCCTGGTCGTCTCGATCACCACGGCCGCGGTGCTGCACCGCCTCACCTCGTCGACGGTGATCCGCGGCCTGATCATCCTGCCGTTCCTCATCTCCGCCGTGGTCGCCGGCACCGTCTGGTCCTGGATGCTCGACACCCAGCTCGGCATCGTCAACATCGTCATCAAGGCGCTCGGCGGCGACGGCATCCAGTTCCTCACCTCGCGGAGCTGGGCGATCCCGTCGATCGCGCTGATCAGCGTGTGGAAGCAGATGGGCTACACCTCGATCATCATCTTCGCGGGGCTGCAGACCATCCCGCCGACCATCTACGAGGCCGGCCGGGTCGACGGCGCGAGCGAGCTGACGATGTTCCGCCGGCTCACGCTGCCGCTGCTGCGGCCGATCCTCGCCCTCGTGGTCGTGCTCAACGTCATCGGCGCGTTCCAGGTCTTCGACATCGTCCAGGTGACCACCAAGGGCGGCCCGGCCAACGCCTCCAACGTCCTGCAGATGTACATCTACAGCAAGGCGTTCGGGCAGTTCGACTTCGGGTACGCGGCCGCGATGTCGCTGTCCCTCTTCGTGATCCTCATAGCCATCACGTTCCTGCAGATGCGCCTGCTGCGGGCAAGCGAATCGGACACCAACGCATGAGCCGCAAACTCAGCATCGGCCGTGCGGCCGCGTGGACGTACCTCGTCGGTGTGCTGTTCGTGACGATCTTCCCGTTCTACTGGATCCTGCGGACCGCCCTGTCCGACAACTACGCCCTCTCCGCCCACCCCGCCTCGCTCCTGCCGGTCGGCTTCACGTGGGGTCCGTTCCAGCGCGTGCTGGGCCTGGCGACCACGGAACAGTCCATCGCGGAGGGTGGCTCCGGTGCCTCGATCCACATCGGACATTACCTGCTCAACTCGGTCATCTACGCGTCGCTGTCGACCGGGCTGATCGTGTTCTTCTCGACCCTGGCGGCGTACGCGTTCGCCCGGCTGCAGTGGCGCGGCCGCGACTTCATGTTCAGCCTGTTCCTGACCGCGCTGATGGTGCCCGGCATCCTGACCCTGCTGCCGAACTTCGTGCTGGTCAAGGAGCTCGGCCTGCTCAACACGTTCACCGGCCTGATCCTGCCCGGCGCGCTGTTCTCGGCATTCAACATCTTCTTCCTCCGCCAGTTCATGCTGGGCCTGTCGACCGAGATCGAGGAAGCGGCGCTGATCGACGGCGCCGGCAAGCTGCGGGTGCTGTTCGGCATCACGCTGCCGATGACCAGCGGGCCGATCGTCACGCTGTCGATCCTGGGCTTCATCGGCATGTGGAACGACTACTTCTGGCCGCTGCTCGCCACGAGCGACGACTCCGTGCAGCCGCTCACGCTCGCCCTCGCGGTGTTCAAGCAGTCCTCGCCGCAGTCGCAGCCGGACTGGGCGGGCCTGATGGCGGCGACGCTGGTCGCGGCTCTGCCGATGCTGGCCCTGTTCATGGTGTTCGGCCGGCGCATCGTCAACTCCATCGGCTTCTCGGGGATCAAGTGATGACCGGGAACCTGCGCCTGTCCTGGTCCGCGCCCGCCCGCGAATGGGTCGAGGCCATCCCGCTCGGCAACGGCCGCATCGGCGCGATGGTGTTCGGCGGCGCCCGGGCCCGGATCCAGGTCAACGACGCGACCATCTGGTCGGGCCACCCGGACGGGCCGGCCGAGGCGCTCGACGCCGTGGTCGCGGCCGGCGCGGGCCCGGAGCGGCTCGCCGAGGTCCGGGCCGCCATCGACGCCGGGGACCTCCGGCGCGCCGAGGCGTTGGTGATGACGTTCGAGGGTCGCTACTCGCAGGAGTACCTGCCGTTCGTCGACCTGACCCTGGACACCCACGGCGTACGCGGGGAGCCTGCCCGGATCCTTGACCTCGACGAGTCGCACGTGACCGAGCGGCTCGACGTGGCCGGCAGCGCCGTCACCCGGCGCACCTTCGTCTCCGCGCCGGCCCGCTGCCTGTTCGTCGAGTACATCGCCGACGGGCCCGTGCTCGACGTCGACGTCGCCCTGACGACGCCACTGCGCGCCGTGGGCCGGGACGTCGCGGCGGCGGGCATCACGCTGGACCTCGTCGCGCCCGTCGACGGTGCCCCGCTGCACGAGCCGGGCGAGCCGGCTCATGTCTATGACGGCGGCTTCGACCATTTCGCCACCGCGGCGCTCGCGGTGCACAGCGACGGAACGCAGGGTCGGGACGGCGACTACCTGCGGGTCCGTGGGGCGAGCCGGCTGCTGATCGCCCTGTCGACGTCGAGCCGGGCCGGCTTGTGGTGGGACGGCCCGGACGGCGCCGACTGGCGGACCTCCTCGCGCGAGGAGATCCGGGAACGGGCGCGGACGACCGCGCGGGCCGCACTGGCGCGGGCCGAACGGTTCACCGAGCACGTGGCCGACATCCGTGACCACGTCTCGGGCGCGCGTTTCGCGATCGGCGGCCGGCGAGCCGGCACCTGGGACGTCCACCGCGACGTCCTGCACGGCGCCGACGAGGGCCTGCGGGCCACGGTGCTGGCCGAGTACGGGCGCTACCTGCTCGGCGCCTCGTCGCGCGCGGGCGGGCCGGCGGCGAACCTGCAGGGCATCTGGAACCAGGACCTGCGGCCGCCGTGGTCGTCGAACTACACCATCAACATCAACACGCAGATGAACTACTGGCCTGCGCCGGTGGTCGGGCTCGACGACCCGGCCGCCCCGCTGGCCGCGCTCGTGCGCCGGCTGCGGGACAACGGCACCGAGGTGGCGAGGCGGCTCTACGGCGCCCGCGGCTGGGTCGCACACCACAACAGCGACCTCTGGGGCTGGAGCCTGCCGGTCGGCATGGGGCACGGCGCGCCGAGCTGGGCGATCTGGATGATGGGCGGCGTCTGGCTGACCCACAACCTCTGGGACCGCTACGAGTTCAGCGGCGACCGTGCGCTGCTCTCGGAGACCGTCTGGCCGTTGTTGCGCGGCGCCGCGCTGTTCTGCCTGGACTGGATTGTGGACGACCCCGCGACGGGTGGGTTACGCACCACCCCGTCGACCTCGCCCGAGAACCTGTACGTCGGCCCGGACGGGCGGCCCGAAGCGCTGAGCGTGTCGACGGCGGCGGACATCGCGCTGATCCGTTCCCTGCTGCAGCGGGCCCGGGTGGCGATCGCCGACCTCGGACTGGCGGATCCCCTCGACGCCGAGCTCGCCAAGGCCCTGGACCGGCTGCCCTCGTTGACCGTCGGCGCCGACGGCCGGTTGCGCGAATGGTCGGCGGACCTGATGGACGAGGACCCGCGCCACCGGCACCTGTCGCCGCTGGTGGCGCTCTACCCGCTCGATCTGGTCGACACCCCGTCGTTGTCGGCCGCGGCGCGCCGGTTCCTCGACGCCCGCGGACCCGGCGCCATGGGCTGGTCGTGGGCCTGGAAGGTGGCGCTGCGGGCCCGGCTCGGCGACGCCGCGCAGGCGCGGGCGCTGCTGCTCGAAGCGTTCACCCCGTTCGACCGTGACCACCAGGCGCACGCCCCGGTCGACGGGTCGCAGTGGGGCGGGCTCCTGCCGAACCTGTTCAGCACCCATCCACCCGTCCAGCTCGACGGCAACTACGGCTTCACCGCGGCGATCGCGGAGATGCTCGTGCAGAGCCACCGCGGCCGCGTCGAGCTGCTACCCGCACTGCCAGCCGAATGGCCCCACGGCCGGGTGACCGGCCTGCGGGTGCGCGGCGGACTCGCGGTCGACCTGAGCTGGGTCGGCGGCGCCGTGGAGAGCGCGGTCTTCCGTGACCTCCGCGGCGCACCACACCAGGTCGTCGTCGCGCACGGCGACCGACTGTCCGAACTCGACGTGCCAGCACACGGCGCGGCCGCACTCTCCTGAATATCTCACCAACATCGGCGGTCACGTCCGATGTGGAACAAGGCTGCCCACCACACCCCCATCACCCGACAAGTGAGGAACCCATGAGATCCAAGCGAATCGCGTCGGCGATCGCGCTCGCCGCTCTCGCGGCGACCGCGGCGCTGGCCGGCTGCTCGAGCGACGGCGACAGCGGCAGTGGCGAGGCCGGTGGCAAGACCGTGAACTGGTGGACGTGGGACGAGCGGCAGGCTGCCTCGTACAAGAAATGCCTGCCCGGTTTTGAACAGGCGAACCCCGGGATCACCGTCACGATCTCGCAGTACGCCGTCGACGACTACTTCACGAAGCTGACCGCCGGGTTCGTCTCCGGTGCCGCGCCGGACGCGTTCCAGAACAGCGTGCCGCTGCTCGGCGCGTACGCCGGCCAGAAGCAGATCATGGCGCTCGACGACCAGATCAAGAAGACCGACTACGACCTGTCGGTCTTCGACATCGGCGTCGAGTCCTGGAAGTACACCGACGGCAAGCAGTACGGCATCCCGCTGGACTGGGCCGGCGCCGCGATCTACTTCAACGAGGACAAGGCGAAGGACGCCGGCATCACGCCCGAGCAGATCCGGGACATGACCTGGAACCCGGACGACGGCGGCACGTTCGACGACATCGTCGCGAAGCTCACCGTCGACAAGAACGGCAAGCGGGGTGACCAGCCGGGCTTCGACAAGACCAAGGTCGCGACGTACGGCATCGGCAGCCTCGCCTCCGGCGACTTCAACGGACAGACCTCGTGGAACCCGTTCGTCTCCACGCTCGGGTGGCGGCTCGGCGACAAGCCGGCGTGGCCGACCAAGTTCCCGTACGACGACCCGAACTTCGTCAAGACGCTCGAGTACGTCAAGGGTCTCGGCGACCGCGGCCTGATGCCCAAGTTCGGGCAGCTGACCGTGGCCGGCAGCCAGCAGATCGGTTCCGGCACCGTCGCGATGGTGCAGGGCGGCACGTGGGACGCGACGTCGATGACGAAGATCCCCGGCGTCAAGGTCGGCGTCGCACCGACGGTCAAGGGGCCGCAGGGCCGCTCGATGATCAGCAACTCGAACGCCAACAACATCTACGCGGGTACGAAGAACCTCGACTCGACGTGGAAATGGGTCACCTACATGGGATCGGAGGCCTGCCAGTCGACGGCCGGCGCCGACGCCACGTTCCTCCCGTCGATCGCGAAGTCGCTGCAGGTCGCCGTCGACGCCCAGAAGGCGCAAGGGCTCGACCTGTCGGGCTTCGTGAACGCGCTGAACAACGGCGAGCTGTACCCGGCACCGCCGACCGCCAACGGCCAGGAGATCGTCGACACGATCCAGCCGCTGTTCGAGGCCTACTTCAGCGGCGAGCGCGACAAGGCCGTCTTCCCGGAGATGGCCGCCAAGACGCAGGAGATCCTCGCGAAGCAGTGACCGGTGCGCGGGGCGGGAGCGCTTACTCCCGCCCCGGCGTGCCCTCTGCCGTATCGTCCATGTGCGACTCGGCCGGCTCCACAGCAAAGGAATCAAGCGATGCAGGATGCAGGCGCCGCCATCACGCTCCTCAAGGGAGCGTCCGCGGCGGCGGCCGACGTCTTCCGGGCCATCCTCACCCGGGGACCCATCAGCCGGATCGACATCGCGCGGCTGCTCGGCCTCTCACAGGCGGCGGTCACGAAGGCGGTCGGCCCGCTGCTCGACGTGGGCCTGGTCTCCGACGAGCTGTCGGTGCCCCGCGACGGCCAGCCCGGCCGGCCGGCGAACCCGCTCATGGTCGTCGCGGACGCGCTGGTCTCGATCGGCGTGAAGGTCAACGCCGACGAGATCGTCGGTGTGGCCACCGACCTGACGACCCAGGTGCTCGCGTCCGACCGGCGCCTGCTCAAGGGCACGACGCCGGACGTGGTGGCCGACGCGATCGAGGCCTCGACCCGTGCGCTCGTCGCCGCCCTCGGCCCGTTGGCCGCACGGCTGTGCGCGGTGGGCGTCAGCGTGTCCGGCGACGTCGACACCGACCTCGGCGTGGTCCGCGAGTCGGCCATCATGGGCTGGACGGACGTGCCGCTCGGGACCCTCCTCGCGGGCCGGCTGGGCCGCGACGTCCTGGTCGAGAACGACGTCCGCGCGCTGACGATCGGCGAACACTGGTTCGGCGTGGGCGTCGGCACAGACCTGTTCGCGATCGTCACGATCGGCCGAGGCATCGGCAGCGGCCTGCACATCAACGGCGACGTGGTGGCCGGCGCCTACGGAGTCGCGGGCGAGATCGGCCACCTGCCGCTGACATCGCCGGACCACATCTGCCCGTGCGGCCGCCGCGGCTGTGTCGAGGCGGTCGCCGGCACACCGGCGATCGTCGCTTCGGTGTCGCGTGCGCTCGGCCGCGACCTGTCGATCGGCGAGATCGTCGAACTGGCGCACGCGGGCGACCCGGTCGCGGTGGCCACGTTCGAACACGCGGCCACGGTCATCGGCACGGCGATCGCGACGCTGGTCAACTTGACCGGCCCGCAGTTGGTCATCATCGGCGGCGAGGCGGTGAGCAACTTCGACCTGTTCGAGACGCACCTGCGGGCGTCGTTCGCCGAGCACGCCTTCGGCGCGGCGAGCCGCTGCGAGATCGTCACCCGTCCACACACCTTCGAGGACTGGGCCCGCGGCGCCTCGGCGTCCGCGATCCGCCGGCTGGCGGAACGCGGCTTGTAGAGCCGCGCGGTGACCAGCGTGCAGGGGATGCGGACGACGATGCTCACCGTCTGCATCGGCGCGCGGGCACGACCGAGCGAGTTCGTCCTCGGCGATTCCGCCTTACGCGACAGCGAGGACGCGGCCGACCGGGCCCGCGGCGAACGATCGGGGCCGACGGGTTCAAGCGTCGAGGGCTTGGAGGAGTTCGGTCGCGGAGCGGGCGGTCGCGCCCGGGCCGGCCGCCAGAGCCCGTAGCTCATCCCGGTAGTTGGTCACCGCGGCGCGGATCACGGCGGCGGCGTGCTGCTCCGGGCGAGCCCAGTATAGGCAGTCCACCAGGACCTCGATCGCGGTCCGGCGCGCCCATCCGTTGTCCCGTCGGGCCACGTCGACCAGGATCGCGGCGGCCGGGCCCGCGGCGTCGAACAGCTCCCCAGAATGGTTGTGGCCGACGGCGTCGAGGACCTCGGCGTACGCGGTGTCGCCGGCTGCCTCGGTCGTCACCCAGCTCAGCTGCCGCAGCGCGGCCGTGACCGCGGTGGGGTCGGCGCCGAGCCCGCGCCAGTCCACCGCGGTCAGCGCGTGGTCGATCCAGTCCTCGGGCACGACCTCGTCAGACCGCCGGCGGGCGGCAGCGGACCAGTTCGACGTCGCCCTCCACGCGGACCCTGCCGGCGTCGTGTGGCACCAGGACGGTCATGCCGCGGCGCAGCGCGACCGAATCGTCGGCTCCCCAGGCCAGCCGCCCCGAACCCGAGAGCACCACGGCGATCGAGAACCCGGGCTCCCACGTGGACGGTCCATTGTGGCGCTCGGCGCGGAAGAAGCCGTCCGCGTACCCGGGGAAGATGCGTGGGTCGTCGATCCGGCCGCAGATCTCCTTCAGCGTCTCGGCCGGGACCGCCTCGTGGCGCACGCAGGGGAGGGCCGTGGCGAAGCCGATGCCGAGGTGGCCGTCGCGGAGGCCGTCGACCGCGAAGCCGTCGTGCTCCAGCAGCAGCGACAGGTCCGCCGCCTGCTGCAACTCCAGCAGGAAGATGCCCTCGCCGATCGCGTGCGGGTAGCCCGCGGGGACGAAGACCGTGTCACCGGCAGTCACCTCGACCCCGTGCAGCGCGGCGAGCATCGCCGGGCGGTCCTGGTGGGTCACCCAGTCCGCCAGCGTCTGTGGTGGGACGTCCTCGCGGAAGCCCAGGTGGACCTGGGCGCCCGGCTGCGCGCTCAGGATGATCCACGACTCGGTCTTGCCGTTGCGGCAACCCAGGTGGGACTGGGCGAACGCGTCGTCCGGGTGGGCGTGCACTGGGAGGCGCTCGCCCGCGTCCAGCAGCTTGACCAGCAGCGCCGGGTCCGCGCCGAAGCGGTCCACGTGCGCCGCGCCCAGCCAGCGCACCGGGTCGTCCGCGATCGTCGCGCGCAGGGAGCGGCCGTCGTCGAGGACCGTGAGGCCGAGGGAGTCGAAGCCCGCGACCGTCGTGGCCGAACCCACCCAGTCCTCGGGCACGTGGTCGCCGGTCGGCGTGGTGCCGCGGAACTCCGCGATCCGGTCCCCGCCGAGGTAGAACCGGTCGGCCGGCTGGTTGGCGGGCAGGACGATCACGCTCATGCCGCCGCCTCCCTTCGGTCGTCGGAGCAAGAGCGAGGCACACTGAGCTGGCCGCGCTCGCTTCGCTCGCTCATGGGCTCTCCTCCGGGGGGAATCATGGGTGGGTACGTTCGACGGCGTCAAGCACCGCCCGAACCTGCGCGGCTACCGGTGACGCCGCGTCGACGGCGACGTGGTCGACCGAAGGCGGGTGCAGGTCGACGCGGCCGAGATAGGCGTCGAGGTTCGCGAGCTTGTCCTGGTCCCGCTCGGCCGCCCGCCCGGACATCCGCGACCGCAGCAACTCGGGCGTGACCCGCAACCAGACGAGCATCGGCAGACCGCCCGCGTCGCTGAGACCTGAAGCGACGGCATCCCACGCATCCGGGGAGCGCCGTTCACTTGTGAACGGGGCGACCAGCACGACCGCGTTGCCGACCGCGAGGTTGTCGGCGGCAGTGTCATAAAGCGTGTCGTAACGGGCATCTCGGGTGGCGTCCGCCAGCCGCGTGGAGTCGAGGTCGTCCGTGTCGAGCAGCGAACCGACCACCGCGGTCAGCGGCCGCGTGAGCACGTCCAGGTCGAGCAGCGCCGCACCGAGGTGGCGCGCGATCGCCTTGCCCAGCACCGTCTTGCCGCTCGCGGGCGGGCCGGCGACGAGCAACGCGGGCGGTCGGATCGGCATCGGCACCCCTCTCGTCGCGTCACGTGTCGTGACCAGACGGTCACTCTCCATATCGCACGGAAACAATCGCGTCACGAAACCTGCCCGAAAACTCTTCGTCATCTTGACAGTCATGAAGCCGGGTGCACATAGTGCGAGCACTGCTGTGACATCGATTACCTCGTCTCGTGACAACGATTACCCATCGAGTCGTAGAGGGGACCGGTCAGTGCTGATCGCGACGCCCAACCTGTGTCTGGACCGGACGCAGCTCGTGCCGGAGCTGGTGCTCGGC
Organism: Asanoa iriomotensis; assembly: GCF_016862515.1. Lineage (GTDB taxonomy): Bacteria > Actinomycetota > Actinomycetes > Mycobacteriales > Micromonosporaceae > Asanoa > Asanoa iriomotensis. Next base: position 2,398 of record NZ_BONC01000077.1, on the reverse strand, counting down.
GGTGTCATGCGCGCCCGGCAGGTGGAGGTCACCGCGGGCGGCAAGGGCGTCAACATCGCACGCGTCGCGCGGGCCCACCACCGACCGGCCACTGTGGTCGGTCTGGTCGCCGACAACGACCGGGAACGCCTGCTCAGGCTGCTTGCCGAGGAGGGCGCCGACGTCGTCGACGTGCCCATGCCGGGCGACACCCGCAACGCGATCATCATGATCGAGCAGGGTGGCCGGACCACGATCGTCAACGAACCTGGGTCCACGATCGACCGCGACACGTGGCGGCGCTACTGCGCGGCGATCGCCACCAGCCTGCCCGGGCAAAGGACCCTGGCCTGCTCGGGCAGCCTGCCGCCGGGCGCGCCCGAGGACGGCTACGGCCAACTCGTCGAGCTGGCACACCAGGCGGGCGTGCTCGCGGTCGTCGACACCGCGCCAGGTGCGTTGCGTGCTTCCCTGCCCAGCGGCCCTGACCTGGTGAAACCCAACCTGCAGGAGGCCGAGGCGGCGATCACCGGCGCGTCGGGCCTGCTGCTCACCGACGCCGACAGCGACGTCCGCGACCGCGCCATGGACGCCGCCGCCACTCTGTGCCGGCTCGGCGCCCGCAACGCGGCCGTCACCGCCGGCGCCCACGGTGTCGCGCTCGCCGAGCCGGCCAAGCAGCGGGTCCGCTGGTTCCCGGCGGTCAAGGTCGAGGTGGTCAGCGCCGTCGGCGCCGGCGACTCGTTCCTCGCCGGCGTCCTGCTGGAGCTGGAGACCAACGACGACTGGGGAGCCGCGATGCGCCGCGGGTCGGCCACCGCAAGCGCCTCCTGCGAGCAGTTGCGGGCCGGCGGCGTCGACCCGGACCGGGCCGCAGAGCTGCTGACGCTGGTCGCGCAGCAGCCCGAGACGGTGCGGGAGCTGCCGTGAAGCAGCAACGGGCCCGGTTGCGGGACGTCGCGGAGGCCGCCGGGACGAGCACCAAGACCGCGTCCCGCGTCATCAACGGCGACGATCGGGTGTCCGCCGAGACCCGGGCGCGGGTCGAGAAGGCCGTGATCGACCTCGGCTACCGTCCCGACCCGCTGGCCCGGTCGCTGCGCCGCGGGCTCGACGAGACCATCGGCGTCGTGGTCGACGAGGTCGGCGACCCGTTCTTCGCAAGCGTCATCGGCGAGATCGAGCGGATGGCGATCGACCGCGACGTTTCCGTCATCATCGCCAGCACCCGGCGCCGCGAGGAGCGCGAGCGGATCGTCCTCGACGGCCTCTACCAGCGCCGGGTCGCCGGCCTGATCATCGCGTCCATCTCGGACAACCACGCGTACCTGCGCAACTCCAGCTGTCCGCTCGTGTTCATCGACCGCGCGGCCGAGGACCTGGCCGCCGACGCGGTGGTGGTCGACGACCGGGGCGGCGCGCGGATGGCGGTCGAGCACCTGATGCGGCACGGCCACCGGCGGATCGCCTACATCGGCGACCGGCTGAGCACGGCGACCGCCCGGCACCGGCTCCTCGGCTACCGGGACGCGATCGAGGGCGCCGGCATCGTGCCCGACGAGTCGCTGGTCGCCCAGGTCGAGCCGGCCAAGGGCGACGCGGGCGTCGCGGCCGAGGCGCTGCTGCGCCTGCCGGAGCCGCCGACCGCGATCTTCAGTGCCAACACCCGATGCTCACTGGGTACGCTGCCCACCCTGCACCGCCTGCGCCGCACCGACATCGGGTTCATCTCGTTCGGCGACTTCGCGATGGCCGACACGCTGACCCCCGCGATCACGATCGTCGACCACTCACCCGAGGCCATCGGCCGGCTCGCCGCCGAACGCCTGTTCAGCCGCCTCGCCGGCGAGGAGCCGCCGGTCGAGACCATCCTCGCCCCGCTGCGGATCGTGGCGCGCGGGAGCGGGGAACTCGCCGCGGTGGGCAAACCATGACCGAACTCGTGGCCGGGGTCGACCTCGGCACCACCGACACCAAGGCCGTGCTCACCCGCCCGGACGGGGAGACGGTCGCGTTCGCCCGCAACCCGACGAGTTGGACCACCGCGCACGGCGGGCGGCTGGAGACCACCGGCGCCGCGCTCGTGGCGGACGTGCTGCGTACCCTCGAAGACGCGGTCGCGGCCGTGCCCGGACCCGTGCGGGTGACCGGCATCGGCCTCGCCGGCCTGGCCGAGAGCGGCGTCATCCTCGACGAACGGGGACGCGAGACCTCGCCGGTCATCGCCTGGTTCGACGAGCGTGGTGCCGCGGAGCTCGAAGCCCAGGGGCGCCAGTTCACGAACGAGTTCCCGCGCCGCACGGGACTGCCCCTCGGCACACAGTGGAGCCTCCCCAAGCTGCTCTGGATGCGCGGCGCCGGCATCCGCGTCGACGAAACGTCCCGCTGGCTCAACATGCCCGAGTTCGTGGCGTACGCG
>NZ_BONC01000076.1 GCF_016862515.1 Asanoa iriomotensis | reverse complement strand
GGGCGGCCGACCCCGCTGCGGCCGCCACCGCGCTCGCAGGGGTCGGGCACGTGCTGACCACCGCGCAGTGGATCGAGGCCTACAACGACGAACAGCAGCAGATCAGCGCACACATCATGGTGGCGCTGATCGGCATGGCGATGGTCTACACGGTGATCGCGATGATCAACGCGGTGGTGATCGCCGCGTCGGACCGCCGGGCCGAGTTCGCGGCGGCCCGGGTCACCGGCCTGACCCGGGGCCAGGTGGTGCTCGCCGCCCTGGCGGAGTCACTGGCCGTCGTCGCCATCGGGGTGCTGCTCGGCATGGTGTCGGCTACGGCCTCGATCGTCGGGATGGCGTTCGCGGTCCGCGACCTGGTCGGGATCGCGGTGGCCAGCGTGCCGTGGGCGATGTTCGGCAGCGTGGTCGCGATCGCGGTGGTCGTGGTCGGCGTGACCAGCGTGCTGACCTCGCTGACAGCCACCCGCACACCCGCGATCCGCCTCGTCGCCGCCCGCGACTAGGTCTGTCTGCGGCGGGCCCAGGCGCCGGCTGGAACCAGGCCGGTCACGGCCGGATACGACCGGTATCCGGCCGCGCCCGGCGCGGTCCCAGCCGACGCCTGGGCCTCGCCTCGCTCCGGCGATGACTTCGAGACAGAGCCTGGCGATGACGCGTGAGCCCGGCCCGCGTGCCGGGCCGGGCTCACGGACGTCGGTGCTACTTCGCGACGCGGGCCAGCTCGGTGATCGCCTGCGCGGCCTTGACGTACTTATTGCCCGCCAGGTCCGCGACGGTCTTGATGTTGAACGCCTTCTGGAGCGCCTCGGCGTCGGCCTCGCTGACGCCGGCCAGCGCGGAGACCGGCGAGTCGGCCAGCTCGGCCAGCGGGGTCGACTCGAACGACTTGTCCAGCAGCGCGTCGAGGTTCAAAGAGATCGGCATTTCCGCGTTCCTTCCGAGAGACAGCCGCCCGGCGGCGAGAACGCGAGGGACGTTATCGGTGCGGATTTCGCGCCACGTCTCATCACCACGCGACCGGGGGGAGTGATTCGGTCAGAGTTCATCTGCCCGGAACCTGGGTCCTTAATCGAGGACGGCCGCGCTGATTCTGTGCAGGGCGAAAGTGTGCAGCATCTCGGTGCGCTCGTCTTCGGCCCGCAGGTAGCCCGCGCCGATCGAGACCGGGCGGACCAGGCGTGAGGTGGTCGAGCCGTGTGCGTCCACATAGCCGACCCAGACCAGCACCTTGTCGCGGATCGCCTGCTGGAGCACCGCCAGCGCCTGGGTGTGCGTCTGCACCGCGACCGGGCCCGAGCCGTTGCCCGGCCGCACCGCCGCCGGTGCGCGCCGGGCCGTGCGGGCCGCCACGTCGCCGCGCCGGATCTGTTCGACGATGCCGAGCAGGCGCGGCTGGGTGAGTTGCACGCCGGCGATCGCGTCCATGGCGCCGGCCCCGCCGCCCAGCCTGGCCAACCCGGTGCCGCGGGCCGGGGCCCGGCGGGTCTTGACCCGGGCGCGCACGGTCGCGCCGGTCGTGTCCTCGGGCACCGGCGCGTACCCGGCCTCGCGCAGCTCCTGCAACAGCCGCGCGCTGGGCATCGGGGTGACCAGCACGGTCGGCGCGAGCTTGCGCAGGCCGAGCCCGGCCAGCCGCCGGTCGGCGAGCACCTCCGCGACCAGCGCCTCGTCCTCGCTGCGCAGGTAGGAGCCGGCTCCGCCGACCCGCAGGCCGCCGTGCCGCCGGGCCACGTCGTCGATCAGGTAGGTCAGACCCTGCGGCACCGGCGTGCGGGACCGGCGCCGGAACAGGCTGTGCAGGTCGTCGGCGCCGTAGCCGGTGTCCAGGGCGTGCCGCACCGCCTCCGGGGTCACCCGGTAGACGCTCGCACCGCCGGCCGACTCCGGCTCCGCGACCACCTCCAGCTCGGCGGCCAGCTCCGGCTCCGGCGGACCCGGCACCACGACGCTCAGGTCGGCCTGGAGCAGGAAGTGGTCGACGGGCGCGGGCAGCAGGGCGTCGAGCACCGCGACGGCGGTCGGCGGGTCGTCGGGTGAGCGCTCGGAGCCGCGCATGCCGAGCGGGTCTGCCGCCGCCCGCTCCTCGTGCCCCAGCTCGGCGGCGTCGTCCGCGAGCAGTGCGCGGCCCGGCGCGGTCAGCGCGCCCAGACCGGTGATGCCGAGCAGCGCGGCCTCGGTGAGCACCTCGCGATAGGCGCCCTCCCGGCCACGGGTGCGCCGCGGCGCCGCCCAGTCGAGGCGGGCCAGCAGCTCGTCGGGGCCGGGCGCTTTGCCGGGCGGCTGCTCGGCCAGGATGCCCAGCACGGCGCGGCGGGCGGCGGGCGCACCCGAGCGTTCGACCTCGGGCGCCAGCACGGTGATCGGGCGGTCGCGCTCGTCGCGCTGGTTGACCAGGCCGGGCTGGCGGGTCATGGTCAGCCAGGCGGCCGCCAGGTCGGTCCAGCGGCGCGCGATCGACGAGGCCCGCCAGGCGTCGAAGCGGGGGGTCGGCAGCACCTGGGTCTCGGGCGCGGGCCGCCCGACCGGCGCGGTGTGCGCGTCGGCCTCGCCGGCCAGCCCGGCGGCGTACGCGGCCTCCAGCAAGGTGGCCGCGGTGCCGTCGTCGAGGCCGGCGGCGCGGGCGAGCCGGCGCAGCTCGCGGACGCCGAGGCCGCCGGAGCGCAGCACCGTCGCCGGCTCCGCCTCCAGGGCGAGCAGCAGTGTCTCCGCGTGCCGCACGGCGTCCATCGCCTGGCCGGCGCCCGCCGAGTCGGCGAGCTTCGGCTCCCGAGCGACCGCGTCGATCTTCGGCGGGGCGGGGTGCAGCTGACCGAGCGGCCCGGTGTCGCGGCGCAGCAGCAGGCCGACCTCCCGGGGCAGCTCGAAGCCGCCCGTCGGCACGGGCACGAGCAGGGCGTTGTCGACCAGCCAGCGGACCGGGGAGCCGGCCTCGCCGCCGCCGGCCAGCGTGCCGACCGGGGGACCGGCCGCGAGCCGGTCGAGCACAGCGCGGGCCGGCGGCGGCGCGGCGAGCACGGTGCGACGCAGCCGGGCCGGGTCCGCGACCAGCTCCGCAGCGCTCGCGTCGAGCAGCGCGGCGGGCCGACCCAGACCCGCCGGGTACGGCGAGGAGACCTCGTCGACCCCGGTGGCCAGGGACAGCGCGTTCTCGGGGCCGTAGAGGACGAACCGGGCCCGCAGCCGGTCGACCGCCGCGCGGACGGCGTCCCGGTCGGCGCCGCCGGCCAGGGTGCGGATCGCCTCCAGGCTGGTCGTGCCGTCGGACTGCCCTCGGCTGAGCCGGGCCGCGTCGAGGATCTCCAGGGTGAATCGGTCGAAACCGTCGAGCACGCGGGCGATCGACATCCGCGACTGGGCGCGCAGCGCCAGCGCCGACAGGTCGGACGGCACCGGGACGACCAGATCCGGACGCATGCGCAGCAAAGCCGCGAGCGTCTCGTCCGGAAGCGACCTGAGGTGGTCGACGAGCATGTCCATCGCCCTCCAACGCTATACGTCCAGCCGCAGCTCGCCGAGCGTGTGCGACTATCGGGCAGGTGATCACCCCACCGGCCGTCGGTTTCGACTTCGACATGACCCTCGCCGACACCCGTCCCGGCATTGCCGCGACCTTTCGGGAGCTGACCGCCCTCACCGGCACCTATGTGGACGAGCAGGCGGCGATCGCCCGGCTGGGCCCGCCGCTGCGCACCGAGCTGGCCTACTGGTTCCCGCCCGAGGAGATCGAGCAGGCGGTCACGACCTACCGAGCGCTCTACGAGAAGCATGCGATCGAGCCGACCGTGCTGCTGCCGGGCGCCCGTGCGGCCCTCGACGCGGTGCGTGCGCAGGGCTGGCGTGTGGTGGTCGTCACGTCGAAGCTGGGCCGGCTGGCCGAGCTGCACCTGCGGCACCTCGGCGTCACGGTGGACGCGGTGGCCGGCGACCTGTTCGCCGAGGGCAAGGCGACGGCAGTGACCGCACACGGCTGCGCCGTCTACGTCGGAGACCACGTGGCCGACATGGTCGCCGCGCGTACCGCCGATGTGCCCGGTGTTGCCGTGACGACCGGCCCCTGCTCCACCGAAGAGCTCAGTGCTGCCGGCGCCCGGTTGGTTCTCGGCGATCTCCGCGAATTCCCGGCGGCGCTTCCGGGCTTGGTCCGGCTAGCCTTGTGACGTCAGCAGTTCCGGCGAGGTTCAGTGAGGTTGCAGTGCCGACCGGTCGAGTGAAGTGGTTCGACGCGACCAAGGGATACGGGTTCGTCACCAGTGACGAGGGTGGCGACGTGTTCTTGCCCAAGGCCGCGCTGCCTGCCGGCGTCACCGACCTCAAGGGTGGCCAGCGGATCGAGTTCGGCGTGGTCGACAGCCGCAAGGGCGCGCAGGCGCTCGGCGTCAAGCTGTTGGACGCGCCGCCGTCGATGGCCGAGCTGCGCCGCCGCCCGGCCGACGAGCTGCAGAGCATGGTCGAAGACATGATCAAGGTGCTCGAGGCGCGGGTCCAGCCCGACCTGCGGCGCGGCCGGTTCCCTGACAAGAAGACGGCCCAGCAGGTGGCTCAGCTGCTCCACGCGGTGGCGCGCGAGCTGGAGATCTGAGGGACGAGGCCGGCCGACGCGGCGCGGCCGAGCAGGGCGTCGATGGCTTTGCGCCCCTCGGCGCCGAGGTCCTCGGTGAACTCGTTGACGTAGAGCGCGATGTGTTGGTCGACCACGGCCTGCTCCATCTCCTGGGCGTGGGCGAGCACGTAGTCGCGGCTCGCGGCCGGGTCGGCCCAGGCCTGGCGCACCGAGGCGCGTACCCATTCCGTGGCCGCCGCCGGGTCGACCGTGTCGCGCTTGGCGAGGATCGCGCCCAGCGGGATCGGCAGCCCGGTGTCGCCCTCCCACCATTCGCCGAGGTCGACCAGGGCGGTCAGGCCGTGCCGGGGATAGGTGAACCGGGCTTCGTGGATCACCAGGCCCGCGTCGTACCGGCCCGCGGCCACCGCCGGCATGATCTCGTGGAACGGGACGACCTCGATCGCCGCCGGCCGCTGCCCCTCGGCCCAGAGCCGGAAGAGCAGGTAGGCCGTGGTGCGGTCGCCGGGCACCGCCACTCTGGCCCCGTTTAGATCGCGCGGGCCGTCCTGGCGGGTCAGCACCAGCGGGCCGCAGCCGCGACCGAGCGCGCCGCCGCAGGGCAGCAGCTCGTAGTCGTCCAGCAGCCACGGCAGCGCCGCGTAGCTGACCTTGACCAGGTCGAACGTGCCCTGCTCGGCGGCCGTGTTGGTCACGTCGACGTCCGCGTAGGTCACCTCGACCGGCGGCGCGCCCGGCACCAGGCCGTGTGCGAGCGCGTGGAACACGAAGGTGTCGTTGGGGCACGGCGAGAAGGCCAGGGAGAGCGCCATACCCGTCACGCTAGCCCCAGTGTTTTCCCCACGTCGGTGAGGGCGGACAGCGCCGCGGGGATCCGCCACGACGACCGGTCGCGCGGGCCGATCACGTTGGAAATGGTCCTGACCTCGGCAAACGGCAGGCCGGCGGCCGCGCAGGCGACGCCGTAGCCCTCCATCCCCTCGGCTACCGCGTCGGGGAAGCGAGTGGCCAATGCCTCGGTCGACGCGGCCGTGCCGGTGACGGTGCTCACGGTCAGGATGGTCCCGGCGACCGCTTGGGGCAGTGCCGCGAGCAGGCCCGGGTCCGCCTCCGCCACCGCCGTGCCGAACCCGAGATCGTCGATCGGCAGGAACCCGTCGGGGCTCTCCGCGCCCAGGTCCGCGGCGACGCTGCGGGTGGCGATCGCCGTGCCGCCGATCTCGACCCGCCCGGCGAACCCGCCGCCGATGCCCAGGAAGATCACGCCTTGGTACGGGCGGCCGCCCGCCTCGGCCTGCGTCAACAGCCGGGCTGTGCCGGCGGCGGCCGCGGCGGGACCGACGCCGACGGCGGTCACGGTCAGGCGGCCGCCGAGCCCGGCCCGGACAGCCTCGGCCTCGGCCTCGACGGCGGTGACGAGGAGCAGCCCGGTCACGCCGGCGGGCCCGCGGTGTCGCGCCAGGGATCCTCGCCGGGCCCGTCGACCGGATTGCTGGGCCGGTAGACGTGGTAGCCAGGTGGCGCCACCACGGTCGTGCTGCCGCTCTCGGCCGGCTCGGGCGCGGCCTCTTCGGCGCGGGACCGGCGCCACCAACGGGCGCGGGGCACCTCGGCGGTGGGCGCCTCGGTGTGCGGCCGGGTGTCGACCTTGGTGTCGGTGTAGGCCCTGGTGCGGGGCTCCGGGTCGGGCAGTTTCTCCTCGACCGTCGTGTCGCCCACGTCGAACCGGCCGTGCAGCCGCTCCTTGCGCAACCGCCCGGCGACCACCACCGAGCGCAGCGCGGCGAGCGCCGCGAGGGCGGCCAGGATGCCCACGCCGACCCGGCCGGTGACCGGGATCAGCCCGAGCCCGCCGCCGGCCACGAAGGCCAGCATCAGGATGGTCTCGGAGTGGGCGAAGGCACTGGCCCGCAGCCGCTCGGGCACGCGCTCCTGGATCGTCGCGTCGTTGGAGAGCTTGGCGATGCCGCTCATGACGGCGGTGACCAGGCAGAGCAGTGCCACCATGGCCAGCGAGAACCCGATTGTGGTCAACACCGCCAGGCCGGCCGTGATGATCAGGCCACTGGACTGGAGCGCCACCGGCCGGTGGATGCGCAGGCGGGTGCCGAGCGCGGTGGCCAGGAACGTGCCGGCGCCGAGGGCGGCGCCCATGACGCTGAGCGCGAAGCCGTCGCTGACGTCGCGGCCGAACAGCGACGTGTGGAGGTAGCCGCCCTTCACCGCGAACGCGAGGAAGAGCAGGAGGAACCCGTAGAACGCGCGGAGCGTGGCGCTGCCGATCAGGGTCGCGATCACCAGCCGGCCCGAGAGCGGCCGGTCGCCGTTGCGGCGCAGCGCGCCGAAGATGGCCGCTATCGGTCGCGGCACCTGCTCCGGCGGGTCCGAGTCGGCCCGGCCGGGCAGCCGCAGTGAGATCACCATGCCGACCAGGAAGATCACGGCGGCGATGCGCAGCGGCCATTGGGGGCCGATGGCGAACGCCGCCACGCCGATCGGGGCCGCTATCGCGCCCGCGACCGTGCCGTAGATGCTCGCCCGGGCACCCGCCTGGGACAGGCCGAGACCCTCGGGCAACAGCCGGGGCACGGCCGCGGATCTGGCCACGCCGTACGCCCGGGAGAGCGCGAGCACCCCGAACGCCGCCGGATAGAGCGCGAGCGAGTCGGTGTTGTCGGAGACCGCCCAGACCAGGAACGCCCGGCCCAGGAACGTCGCCGCCAGCGCCCACCGCCGGCCGTGCCGGAAGTGGTCGAGCAGGGGGCCGACCACCGGCGCCAGCAGGGCGAACGGGATCATCGTGACGAGCAGGTAGAGCGCGACCTTGGAGCGGGCCTCGCCGAGGGGCACGTCGAAGAAGATCGTGGCGGCGAGGCCGATGGTGATCAGCGTGTCGCCCGCACACGATGCCGCGTGCAGGTCGAACAGGCGCATCATGCCCGTTTCGCCCCGAGCGCCCTTTGACCGCGCGGTGCCGACGCCGCGCCGGACGCCCCGGCTCACCAGCCGACCGCCCTTGACGGTCGTGCCGATCACACGGCCGAGCGTCGACCCCGTGCGGCGTATCAACGGCATGCGCCCCATCCTCTCCCATCCCGGTGTCGCCGGCCCACACGCGTAGTGAAGAATGTCTGGGTGACCAGGAGTGCCACCGTGCGATCCGCGAAGCTCGACCAGGTCTGCGCCGCGGCCGTCGATCTCGCGCGAGCGGCGATCACCGATGTCGACGCGGCGGAGGTCGGCGCCCATCTCGACGTGGTTGCCGAGGGCGAGCGACTGGTCACCCACTACTTTGCCTGCGAAATGCCCGGATATCGGGGTTGGCGGTGGGCCGTCACAGTGACGCGGGTCTCCCGCAGCAAGCACGTGACGGTCTGCGAGACCGTGCTGCTGCCCGGGCCCGACGCGCTGCAGGCCCCCGGCTGGGTGCCCTGGCAGGACCGCCTCCAGCCCGGTGACCTGGGCGTCGGCGACCTGCTGCTGACGCCGGCCGACGACGACCGGCTCGTGCCGGGCTACACGCTCTCCGAGGACCCGGCGGTCGACGAGGTGGCCTGGGAGCTGGGCCTCGGGCGGCCCCGGGTGATGTCCAAGGAGGGTCGCGAGGAGACCGCCCAGCGCTGGTACGACGGCGACCACGGCCCCGACGCGGCGATCTCCACCGCGGCGCCCTCGGCCGCTCGCTGCGTGAGCTGCGGCTTCTATCTCCCGCTGGCCGGCGCGCTACGCCAGGCGTTCGGCGTCTGCGGCAACATGTTCGCGCCCGACGACGGCCGGGCGGTCAGCTCCGACCACGGCTGCGGCGCGCACTCCGAGGCACTGGCCGAGAACGCTCCGGCCGAGGAGCTGCCGACGGTCTACGACGACGGCGAGGTCGAGTCGGTCGACGACTGACCCGCGGCCAGCCGCCGGCGCCGGTGCGCGTCGTGCCGGATCATGACCGCGAGGCCGGGGAAACCCAGCAGGAAGCCGGCCAGGCAGGTCCATAGCCAGTTTTCGCGCCCGTCGCGGAAAAAGGCGAGAATCACGAGCCCGACGACGGCCCAGATCACGATCCCGCCCAGCGCGAACGGCACCATCGGCGGGTCTAGCGGCGCCACCCGTGGTTGTTGCTGGTCAGCCACTCGAAAAGGGTAACCAGGAAGATCTTTCGGTGTAACACCGGCTGTGACAATATGCCCAGGTCACATTGATGATCTCCGTGGGAGCCCGATATGACCGAGGCACCGACCACGCAGCGGGCGACGGCGCCCGACGGCCCGCGCAGCGGTTTCGACCGCTACTTCTCGATCAGCGATCGCGGCTCCACTCTCGGCCGTGAGGTCCGGGGTGGGTTCGCGACGTTCTTCACGATGGCGTACATCGTGGTGCTGAACCCGCTGATCCTCGGCAACGCGGCGGACGCCAACGGCGTCCATCTCGCGATCGCCGCCATCGCCGCCGCGACCGCCCTGGTCGCCGGCGTGATGACGATCCTGATGGGCGTGGTGGCCCGGTTCCCGCTGGCGCTGGCCGCCGGTCTCGGCGTCAACGCGATGGTCGCCTACGAGATCGCGCCGCAGATGACCTGGGCCGACGCGATGGGCCTCGTGGTCATCGAGGGCGTGCTGATCGCGATCCTGGTGCTGACCGGCCTGCGGGAGAGCATCTTCCGGTCGGTGCCGACCCAGCTCAAGGCCGCGATCGGCGTGGGCATCGGCCTCTTCCTGACGATCATCGGCCTGGTCGACTCGGGCTTCGTGCGCCGCATCCCGGACGCCGCCGGCACCACCGTGCCCGTCGGGCTCGGCATCAACGGGCGGCTGGTCACCTGGCCGGCGCTGGTGTTCGTGTTCGCGCTGCTGTTGACGATCATCCTCTTCGTGCGGCGGGTCCGCGGCGCCATCCTGATCGGCATCCTGTCCGCCACCGTGCTGGCGATCATCGTCGAGGCGATCGCCAAGATCGGGCCGTCGTTCGTCGACGGCAAGCCGAACCCGAGCGGCTGGTCGCTGAACGTGCCCAAGCTGCCCGACACGATCGTCGACCTGCCCGACCTGTCGCTGCTGGGCAAGTTCAACGTGTTCAACTCGTGGTCGACCGCCGGCTGGCTGGTCGTGCTGATGTTCGTCTTCACCCTGATGATCACGGACTTCTTCGACACCATGGGCACGATGGTCGCGGTGGGCCAGGAGGGCGGCCTGCTCGACGAGAGCGGCATGCCGCCGCGTACCCGCGAGATCCTGCTCGTCGACTCCGTCGCGGCCGCTGCCGGCGGCGCGGCCAGCGTCTCCAGCAACACGTCCTACATCGAGAGCGCGTCCGGTGTCGCCGAGGGCGCCCGGACCGGCGTGGCCAACCTGGTCACCGGTGGCCTGTTCCTGGTCGCCATGTTCATCGCCCCGCTGGTCACGATCGTGCCGTTCGAGGCGGCGTCGGCGGCGCTGGTGATCGTCGGCTTCCTGATGATGACCGCGGTGCGGAGCATCGACTGGACCGACTACGAGATCGCCGTGCCGGCGTTCCTGACCATCGTGCTGATGCCGTTCACCTACTCGATCTCCAACGGCATCGGGGCCGGGATCATCGCGTACGCCGTGGTCAAGCTGGCGCGTGGCAAGGCGCGCGAGGTTCACCCGCTGTTGTACGCCGTTGCCGCCCTGTTCGTGGTCTACTTCCTGCGTGGGCCGATCGAGACCCTGATCTCGTGACCGGTGCCATACTCGCTGGTTGTTAGCCGGGCTTATTAGTTAAGCTAATTACTGTGACGGAGCGGACGGTGACGGCAAAACGCGTCTCGGTGGCGCAGCTCGCCTCATCTCTGCGCGATGCGATTACCCGGTTCAACCGGCGGGTCCGGCAGACCCGCCCGGTCGGCGATCTCACGGTTACCCAGCTCTCCGCCCTCACCAGCCTCCAGCTGGCGGGTGCGCTGTCCCCCCGGGAACTAGCCGACGTCGAACGTGTCCAGCCGCCGACGATGACCAAGATCGTGGCCAAGCTGGAGGAGCGCGGGCTGGTGCAACGGACCCCTCACCCGACCGACGGGCGCCAGGTCATCCTGGCTGCCACGGCGGAGGGTCGGGCGATCCTTGCCCAGCACGAGCGGGCCCGCGATGAATGGCTGGCCCCTCGCCTCGCCGCGCTGACCCCGGAGGAGCGCGACACGCTCCGCCGGGCAGCGGAGATCCTGCAAAAGGTCGCGCGCGCCTGAGCCGGCCCGCGCCGCTTCGTCCTTTGTGGATGACGCGTACGCGGATCTCTTAGGAGGCGCAGCACCAGTGCGGGCCCGGCTCAGCAGCACGTTCCAGTCCCTGTCCGTCAGGAACTACCGGCTCTTCGCGCTCGGTCAGCTCGTGAAGCTGATCGGCGTGTGGATGATGTTCACCACCCAGGACTGGCTCGTCTTCCTGTTGGGTGGCACCGCCGCACAGCTCGGCATCGTCACGGCGCTGCAGTTCACGCCCGTGCTCGCGCTGACGCTGCTGTCCGGGCGGCTCGCCGACCGCTACGACAAACGCAAGATCCTATTTGTCGCGAACGCCGCCTGGACCATCCTGTGCGTGCTCTTCAGCATCCTGGTCGTGGTCGGCGCGGTCCGGCTCTGGCACGTGTACGTGTTCGCGCTGTTGCTCGGCGTGGCCAGCGCGGTCGAGACGCCGGTGCGCCAGTCGTTCGTCTCCGAGCTGGTGGAGACCCGGCTGCTGCCCAACGCGCTGGGCCTGTCGGCCGCCACCTTCAACAGCGCCCGGGTGATCGGCCCGTCCATCGCGGGCGTCGCGATCGCGCTGTTCGACGTCGGCCCGGTGTTCGTGCTGAGCGCGGTGCTCGCCGTCGCCCCGCTGATCTGCCTGGTCCGGATGCGCCCCGCGGACCTGTACCGCTCCGACCTGCCGCCGGCTTCCCGCGAGCCGGCCCGGGTGGTCGACGGCTTGCGCTACGTGCGGCGGCGGCCCGACCTGATGCTGCCGATGGTGCTGATGAGCACGCTCGCGCTGACGCTGTTCAACTTCCCGGTGACCCTGCAGTCGCTGGCCAAGACCGGGTTCAACACGGGCGCCGCGTCGTTCGGGCTGTTCACCACCGCTCTCGGGCTCGGTGCGCTGATCGGTGCGCTGATCGGCGGCACCCGGCGGGCCCGCCCGTCGGTGTACACCGTGATCATCTCGGCCATGGTGTTCAGCGCGTTCGGCATCCTGATCGGCATCCTCCCGGTGTACTGGCTGGTCGTGGCCGCGCTGGTGCCGACCGGGTTCTTCATGGTCTTCTTCGCGCAGGCGGCCAACCAGCGGATCCAGCTCGGCACCGATGCCGCGTACCGCGGTCGGGTGATGGCCCTGTGGGTCCTGGTCTTCATGGGCGTCAACCCGGTGTCGGGGCCGTTGGTCGGTGCGCTGGCCGACCACGCTGGTGCCGGCACGGCGATCTGGTCCGGTGGGGTGGTGGCGCTCGCCGCGACGACGCTGGCGCTGGTGGTGCAGCTCCGGCACAGCGGCAGCCGGCTGCGGATGCACCTGCGCCCGGTGCCGCGGGTGCGGATCGTGCCTGCCGGGGCCGTCGCCGAACGGGTCTGACGGGCTTGTGTCGTACGGATCTGGTTTGCTGTGCCACATGACGCGCGATGTGTTCCTCCGGTGCCTCGAGGCCGACTTCCACGACCTGCGGGCGGCCGCGGGCGACCTATCGGCGCCGGTCCCGTCCTGTCCGGGTTGGACGGTCGGCGACCTGGTCGGCCACGTCGCCCACGTCTACCTGCACAAGGTCGAGACCATGCGGCTCGGCAAGCTGCCCGACCCGTGGCCGCCGGAGCCGACCGGCGAGCAGCCGCTGGCGCTGCTCGACCGGGCCTACGCGGAGCTGGTCGCCGAGTTCGCCGCGCGGCCTGACAAAGAGCCGTGCCCGACGTGGTACGAGCCGGACCAGACCGTCGGTTTCTGGGTGCGCCGGATGGCACAGGAGACGGTGATCCACCGGGTCGACGCCGAGCTGGCCGCGGGCTTCCCGATTTCACCCATCCCGGCGGAGCTGGCCGGCGACGGCATCGCCGAGGTGCTCGAGGTCTTCCTGTCCTACGCCACGCGGCAGTGGCCGGAAGACTTCGGCAACCTGCTGCGTGCCAACGGCGACCAGGCGGTGCTGGTCTCCGCGGCCGGCGCCCGCTGGCTGGTCCGCCTCGACCACGGCAGTGTCGAGATCGCCGACGCCACCGCAGGTCAGGCCGTGGCTGCGGTGTCCGGCGCGCCGCACGACGTGCTGCTGTGGCTCTGGCGCCGGGTGGGCGACAGCGCGGTCCGGGTCGACGGAGACGCCGGCGCGGTGGCCCGCCTACGCGCGATGCTGGAGGCGGCCACACAATGATCCAGACGAATGCGTTGAGCGCGAATGTGGCCGGTCGGTGCACCAAATGAAACCCAAATCGGTGGCGGTCGCTGCCAGAGCCGCATAGCGTCGAAGAGTGGCGATTCCGCACACACTCGTGCTAGCGGTGGCGATCCTGACCTTGCTGTGTCTGCCCGCCATCGTCGCCGCGATCGTGTGCGCCGACGAACTGATCGACCGCGCCTCGCGCGCCGTCCACCACGCCCGCCTGGTCCGCCGCGAACGCCGCGCCCTCGGCCGCCTCGACCGCTCGATGGGCGCGCTCGAGGTGCCGGCGGAGCTCGACCTCCCCGCGGAGCCAGACCGCCCGACGATCGAACAGATCGCCGCCGACCTGCACCGCCTGGGCCGCCAGCGGCTGAGCATCGCGCAACGCTCACAGGTCTGGCAGACCGCTGTGCTGCGCGCTTACGACGAACAACTGCGCCTGGCCTGCGAGTGCCTCGGTGTGACGGAGCACCTCGGCGAGCTGGTGGGCGTGGACCTCGAGATCGAACGCGTCCGGGTCGAGGGTGAGCTGCAACTGGCGGGCATGACGCTGCCGACCGCGGACGCGGAACGCCGCGAGCAACGGTGAGGCTGTTCGTCGCGGCCTACCCCTCGGCGTCAGCGGTCGCGGACCTTGCGGCCTTCGTCGGGTCGCTGCGGGTCGGCCGGGCAGCGGCCGAGGGCACGAACACCCGCCTCGCCCGCCCCGAGACCTACCACCTGACGCTCGCTTTCCTCGGCGACGTCGCCGACGAACGGTTGTCCGAGGTGGAGCAGGCGGTCGGCCAGGGGGTGGAGCGCTATTGGGCGGAGGCCGAGCGCAGTGCCCGCCGCGCGGCCCGCACTGCGGCGCGGGAGGGCATGACCGAGTCGACACCCGGCGGGCGCGCCGCGGTGCGGGGCCGCGAGGAGGTTGGCGGTCGCGCGGAGCCGAGGGACGGCTTGGGCGAGTCTGCGGCCGGCGGGTCCGCGGCGGTGCGGCACGACGAGGAGCCGCGGGATGGTTTGGGCGAGTCTGCGGCCGGCGGGTCCGCGGCGGTGCGCGGCCGCGAGGAGGTGCGGGGTCGTGCGGAGCCGAGGGACGGCTTGAGCGGGTCCGCGGCGGCGCTGGGCCGCGAGGAGGCGTCCGCGTCTGACGCGAAGCTCAGCGGGCGGTCGCCGCGCTCGTCGGGCGACGCCCATGGTCGCGTGCAAAAGGGCGCCGCTGGTCGCGAGCAGGCGAGTCTTGGTGCCCGACCGAGTGCACCGGCCATTCCAGAGCTCGCGCTCTCGGGCGGCGGACGGTTCGGTCGGGGCGCCTTCACGCTGATGTGGGTGGGCGTGACCGGTGACCTGGACCCGGTGCGCGCCTTGCACAAGGCTTTGCGGCGCGAGCTGAAGCGCGCGCGATTCCCCTACGACGAGCGTCCGTGGAAGCCGCACCTGACGATCGCCCGACCCGGAAACCGCATCCCAAGGGCCGACCTGGACGCCGACCGGGCGGAGCTCAACGCCTACCGGGGTCCGACGTGGCCGGTCCGCGAGCTCCTCCTGATGCGCAGCCACCTGGGCCCGAACCCGACGTACGAACGCCTCACCAACTGGCTGCTCTAGCCCGGGCCCCACCTCAACGCGAAAGGCCGGATCCCCTGGTCGCCGGGCTGTGCCCGACGAGGAGATCCGGCCCAGCGGCGGGGGATTACCAGGCCCAGGCTTCAGGGGCGGGGCCGCCCTTGCCTTGCGGTGGGAAGAGTTCGTCGAGCTTGGCCAGGGTTGCCCGGTCCAGTTCGATGTCGACGGCCTCGACCGCGCCGTCCAGTTGGGCCATTGTGCGGGGGCCGATGATCGGGGCCGTTACGCCTGGGCGGGAGAGCAGCCAGGCCAGCGCTACGTTGCCCGGCTCGTGGCCCAGGTCCGCGCACAGCTTCTCGTAGGACTCGATCGAACCCCGGTAGGTGATCAGGTCCTCGGCCGCCCGGCCTTCCGCGGCGCGTTTCGCTTCGCCTGCCGCTACGCGGCGCAGGACGCCGCCCAGCAGGCCGCCGTGCAGCGGTGACCACGGGATGATGCCGACTCCGTAGTGTTCCGCCGCCGGGATCAGCTCCAGCTCCGGGCCGCGGGCCACCAGGTTGTAGAGGCACTGCTCCGAGACCAGACCCAGGAAGCCGCGTCGGGCGGCTGACTCCTGGGCGGCCGCTACGTGCCAGCCCGCGAAGTTGGACGAGCCTACGTAGATCACCTTGCCCTGGGCGACCAGGACCTCCATCGCCTGCCAGATCTCGTCCCACGGTGTTTCCCGGGAGATGTGGTGCATCTGGTAGAGGTCGATCGTGTCCGTGCCCAGCCGGCGCAGGGACTCCTCGCACGCGCGGATGATGTGCCGGGCCGACAGGCCGCGGTCGTTCGGCCATTCGCCCATCCGGCCGTACACCTTGGTGGCCAGGACGACCTTGTCACGGCGGCCGCCGCCCTGGGCGAACCAGCGGCCGATGATCTGCTCGGTGACGCCCTCGCCGAGCTTGTGGCCGTACACGTTGGCCGTGTCGAAGAAGTTGACGCCGTGCTCGAGTGCGCGGTCCATGATGGCGAAGCTGTCCGCCTCGGTGGTCCGTGGTCCGAAGTTCATCGTGCCGAGGCAGATACGACTCACCGTCAGGCCCGTGCGGCCCAGGTTCGTGAATTCCATTCCCTCACCCTGCCACCGGCGGGTGCGGGGCGAAAGCTACGAGGACTCGCGCTGCGGTGCGCTGCCGAAGAGCACGTCGTCCCAGCTCGGCAGGCGCTTGCGTGGCTTGCCTGACGGGTCGGTCTGCTCCGGGCCGTTGCCACCACCGGTGCGGCGCGGGCGCAGGACGGCCAGCGACGGCACGGCCGGCACCTCCTTGGGCAGGTCGTCGTCGTCGGCGAAGGCCGAACCGGAGCCACCGAGCAGCGCCGCGGCGCCACCCCGGCGGGGCTCGGAGGCGCCTGCGTCGAGGCCGCGACCGGGCGGCGTCAGCGGCCGGTCGAGCGAGGCGAGCAGGGCGTCGCGGCCCGCGCGGATCGCGTCGCGCGGTGCCCGCGGCTCAGCCGGTGCCGACGGCAGGCCGTGGCCGCCCCGGGTGGGCTCGCCGCGAGACGGGCCGGGCAGCGCGTGGCCGCCCCGCTCCGGAGTCGCCGGCTCCTGGCCGAGCAGCGGCTGCGGGCGCTCGGTGCAGAGATATTGGGCCATGTCGTCGTGCGGCGTGACGACCTGGCGGCCGCGGTCGAGATCCCACATGGCTTGCGCCGTGGCCTTGCCGGACGGCCACGTGGCGATGATCCGCCAGGTGCCGTCGTCGCGGCGGTAGGCGTCCCAGGAGATCTTCTCCGCGTCGATGCCGTGCTGGGCCAGCCGGGCGTCGACCACCTCGGCCAGCGGTGCGCCCTTCTCGGACGTCTTCAACCGGGTGCGCCGCGCGTGCTGGGCGAGCATCGCCCGCTCCTGCAGCACCGGACCGGCGTAGCGCAGCACCCGGTCGACCGGCACGCCGGCGATCCGGGCGACGTCTTCAGCGGACTCGCCGCTGCGGATGCGGGCCTGGATGTCTCGCGGTGACAGGGACGGTGGCTGGTCGCCGAAATGGCCGGCGCCACTGACCGCCGCGGCGGACGGGTCACCGTGGAGCACACCGTTGATCCGCTCGTCGAGCGGCAGCGCCAGGAGTCGGCCCACCTCGTCGGCGAGCACCATGGCCTGGCCGTCCTCGGAGAGGGCGACGAAGCGTACAGGCCGCATCGCGTAGCCTCCGTCCCGCTGAGCTGGCCGACGTGCCCCGACCACAGTCGAGACGCTTCCGACACGGTAGCCCACTATCACCCCGGCGCACCGTTTGGCACGCCGGGGTGTCGCGGCTTAAAACGTTAGAGACGCTCGAGAACGTAGTCGATGGACGCGGTCAGCGCCTCGACGTCGGACGGCTCGATCGCCGGGAACAGCGCGACCCGGAGCTGGTTGCGGCCGAGCTTCCGGTAGGGCTCGGTGTCGACGATGCCGTTGGCGCGCAGGGCCTTGGCCACGGCGGCGGCGTCCACCGCGTCGACGAAGTCGATGGTGGCGACCACGTTGGAGCGCAGGCCCGGGTCCGTGACGAACGGGGTCGCGACCGACGAGCGCTCGGCCCAGCCGTAGATGACCCCGGCGCTCTCGGCCGTGCGCTTGGCCGCCCAGGACAGGCCGCCGTGCGCGTTCATCCAGTCGGTCTGCTCGGCGGCCAGGAAGATCGTGGACAGGGCCGGCGTGTTGTAGGTCTGCTCGAGCCGCGAGTTCTCCACCGCGGTCATCAGGTCGAGGAACGCCGGGATGTAGCGCCCCGACTCCTTGACCTCGGCGGCCCGGGCCAGCGCGGCCGGCGACATCAGCGCGATCCAGAGCCCGCCGTCGGAGGCGAACGCCTTCTGCGGCGCGAAGTAGTAGACGTCGGTCTCGCGCAGGTCGACCTCGAGCCCGCCGGCGCCGGAGGTCGCGTCGACCAGCAGCAGCGACGCGGGGTCGGCGCCCGGCACCCGCCGGATCGGCACGGCCACGCCCGTGGAGGTCTCGTTGTGCGGTGTGCCGTATACGTCGACGCCGGCCTCCGCGACCAGGCCCGGCGCGCTGCCCGGGTCAGCCTTGCGGACGGTCGGGTCCGAGAGGAACGGCGCGGCCTTGGCCGAGGCGGCGAACTTGGCGCCGAACTCGCCGAAGCTGGCGAACTGGGCCTTGTCCTGGATGAGGCCGAAGGTGGCGACCTCCCAGAAGGCGGTCGTGCCGCCGTTCGAGATGATCACCTCGTAGCCATCGGGCAGCGAGAAGAACGACGCGAGCCCGGAACGGAGGCGCTTGACCTGGTCGCGGACCGTCTTCTGGCGGTGGGACGTGCCCAGGTAGCTCGTGGCGACCTGGCTGAGCGCGGAGACCGCCTCCGGCCGGACCTTGGACGGGCCGCAGCCGAAACGTCCGTCGGCGGGCTTGATCTCGTCGGGAATCCGGATGCTGGTCACGTCAGCCACGAATCGATCCTTAGGTCGCGCACGGAATGGAAAGCCGGCGGCGCTGCCGACCTTCATACTTCCATTTCAACGAGTACGCGCGACGGACGGTCCCAGAGCGGGCTGCGTGACCCTACTCACCGTGGGGAATCTGGTCCCAACCCTCCACGTCGGCCGGCTTGCGCGTCCCAGGGCCCACATAAAGCGCCGACGGCCGCACCAGTCGCTGCAGTGCCTTCTGTTCCATGATGTGCGCGCTCCAGCCCGCGGTGCGGGCGCAGGTGAACATCGACGTGAACATGTGCGGCGGCACCTCGGCGAAGTCGAGCACCACGGCCGACCAGAACTCGACGTTGGTGGCCAGCACCCGGTCGGGGCGGCGGGCGGCCAGCTCCTCGAGGGCGGCCTTCTCCAGCGCCTCGGCGACCTCGAAGCGGGGGGCGCCGAGCTCCTTGGCGGTGCGGCGGAGCACCCGGGCGCGCGGGTCCTCGGCCCGGTAGACCCGGTGGCCGAAGCCCATCAGCCGCTCGCCGCGGTCGAGCACGCCCTTGACGTAGCCCTCGGCGTCGCCGCTGCGCTCGACCGCCTCGATCATGCCGAGCACGCGGGACGGCGCACCGCCGTGCAGGGGGCCGGAGAGCGCGCCGATGCCGGACGAGATGCACGCGGCGGCGTCGGCGCCGGTGGACGCGACCACCCGGCAGGTGAACGTCGATGCGTTCATGCCGTGCTCGGCGGCCGAGATGAAGTAGGCGTCGACGGCCTTCACGTGCCGCGGGTCGGGGTCGCCCCGCCAGCGCTTCATGAACCGTTCGACGATCGTGGCGGCCTTGTCGATCTCTTTCTGCGGCACGGCCGGGAGGCCGAGCCCGCGGGCCGACTGGGCCACGAAGGAGAGGGCGGTCACCGAGACCCGGGCGAGGTCCTCGCGGGCCTGCGCGTCGTTGATGTCGAGGAGCTGGGAGAGCCCCCAGTAGGGAGCGAGCATGGCCACGGCCGACTGCACGTCGACCCGGATGTCGCCCGAGTGCACCGGCACCGGGAACGGCTCGGCGGGCGGCAACCCGGGCCCGAACCGGCCGTCGACCAGCAACGCCCAGACGTTGCCGAAGCTGACCTGGCCGATCAGGTCCTCGATGTCGACGCCTCGGTAGCGCAGCGCGCCACCTTCCTTGTCGGGCTCGGCGATCGTGGTCTCGAAGGCGACTACGCCCTCCAACCCCGGCTTGAAGTCGGACATTTCGCCCTCCCGCCTATGCGGCCCGCAACATTTCGGCGCCTTAGTTACCACTCAGGTTTCGTATTCGTGTCATCTTGCCTGCTGGGTCTGTCGGTGCGCGAGCACAGCCCGCAAACCGGAGACCCGACGAACAGCGCATATCACCGCTTAACGCGTGCACGAGGATGAAGACGTGACCGGAGACACACCCGACCTGGCCGACATGCGCCGCGACTACGAAGGGCGCGGGCTCGACACCGCGGACCTGGCGGCGAGCTGGCCGGAGCAGTTCGACCGGTGGTTCGCCGACGCCGTGTCGGCCGGGCTGGCGGAGCCCAACGCGATGGTGCTCTCGACCGCGGACGCGGCCGGCTGGCCCAGCTCGCGGACGGTGCTGCTGAAAGGCATCGACGACCGAGGCTTCGTCTTCTATACGAACTACGAGTCCCGCAAGGGCGCCGAGCTGCGCGCCAACCCGCAGGCCGCCCTGCTCTTCCCGTGGTTCCCGATGATGCGCCAGGTGGCCATCCGGGGCACCGTCGTGGAGGTGGACCGGGTGGAGACCGAGACCTACTTCGCGGGTCGGCCCCGGCCGTCCCAGATCGCCGCGTGGGCCAGCCCGCAGTCCCGGGTGCTGCCCGACCGGGCCACCCTCGACGAGCGGTACGCCGCGACCGAGCGGCGGTTCCCCGCGGAGTCGGCGATCCCGGCCCCGCCGCACTGGGGTGGCCTGCGGGTGGTGCCCGAGACGGTCGAGTTCTGGCAGGGACGCGGCGGCCGGCTTCATGATCGGCTGCGTTACCGTCGGACCGACCAAGGAGAGTGGATCATCGAACGCCTCGCACCATGAGCAAGAGATGGGCCATCGATCTCCGGCCCTTGGGCACACCGAGCTACCGCCGGATGTGGATCGGCACCGCCTTCTCCAACTACGGCTACCAGTTCACCGCGGTGGCCGTGCCGGTCGAGATGTTCTCGCTCACCGACGACTCGTTCTGGGTCGGCCTGCTGGGCATCGCGGCCCTCGTGCCCCTGCTGGTCTTCGGCCTCTGGGGTGGCGCCCTGGCCGACGCGATGGACCGGCGGCGGCTGCTGATCGCCGGCTCGGCGGTGATGTGGCTCGGCACCCTGGGCTTCCTTGTGCAGTCGCTGGCCCAGTGGGACAACCCGTGGCTGCTCCTGCTCTTCACGGCCATCCAGTCGTGCGCGTTCGCCGTGACCAACCCCACCCGCAGCGCGATCATCCCGAGGCTCGTGCCGGGGCACCTCGTGCCGTCGGCGAACACGCTGTCCTTCACGACCGGCGAAGCCGCGGTGGTGCTCGGCCCGCTCACGGTGGGTGTGATCCTCGCGACCTGGGACCTGCACACCGCACTGCCCATCGCGTACGCGTGTGACGCGCTGCTGTTCACCGTCGGCCTCTGGTCGACGCTGCGGCTGCCGCCGATCCCGCCGGTCGGCCAGGCGACCACGGCCGGGCTGCGCAGCGTGATCGCGGGGTTCCGCTACCTGGCCGGCGCGCCCGTGCTGCTGCTCTCGTTCGCGATCGACATCATCGCGATGACGATCGCCATGCCGCGGGCGCTGTTCCCGGAGATCGCCGACGAGCGGTTCGGTGGCGGCGCGGCCGTCGGCTTCCTGTTCAGCGCGATCGCGATCGGCTCCGTGCTCGGCGGTCTCACCAGCGGCTGGATCGGCCGTGTCCGCCGCCAGGGCCTGGCGCTGGTCGGCGCCGTGGTCGCCTGGGGTGTGCTGGTCGGCCTCGCCGGCTTCGCGCACAGCCTGTGGCTGATGGTGGTCGTGCTTGCCCTGGCCGGCGCCGCCGACCTGGTCAGCGCCGTCTTCCGGCACTCGATCCTGCTGGTCTACGCGCCCGACCAGATGCGCGGGCGGCTGCAGGGCGTGATGACCGTGGTCGTGGCCGGCGGCCCGCGGCTGGGCGACCTGCGGGCCGGCGGCACCGCCGCGCTGTGGGGCGCCGGCGTCGCGTTCAGCGGTGGCGGGTTCGCCGCGGCCGGCCTGGCGATCGTGTTGGCGCTGGTCTTCCCCGCGCTGACCCGCTATCGCAGTCCGGACCCCGAGCCGGACCCGCGGCCCGCCGCCACCCCGGAACCGATATCGTCCGGCCCATGACCAACCGCACCGCCCCGCCGCTATCCGGCACACAATGGACGATCGCCGCCGACGGCCAGGAGGCCGTGGTCGTGGAGGTCGGCGGTGGGCTGCGCGCCTACCGGGCCGGCGGGGTGGACTACCTCGACGGGTACGCCGAGGACGAGTTGCCGCCGGGCAGCTCCGGTCATGTGCTGGCGCCCTGGCCGAGCCGGATCCGGGACGGCCGCTACACGTTCGGCGGCGAGTCCTACCAGCTCCCGATCACCGAGCCGGCCAAGCACAACGCGATCCACGGCCTGGTCGCCTGGCAGCGCTGGCGTTTGGTCGAGCGCACCGACGCGTCGGTGCTGATCGAGTGCGCCCTGCCGGCCCAGGTCGGCTACCCGTGGCAGGTCACCCTGCGCACCCGCTACACGCTCGGGCCCGACGGGCTGCGGGTCGATCACGAGGCCACCAACGTCGGCGTCGGCGCCGCTCCGTTCGGGCTGGCCACGCACCCCTACTTCCGGCTGCCCGGCACCCCCGTCGACGACCTCACGCTGACGGTGCCGGCCCGCAGCCGGGTGCTCTTCGACAACCGGCTGCTGCCGATCGGCGCGGCCAAGGTGACCGGCGGCGACCTGGACTTCACCGCGCCCAAGCGGATCGGCGCCCAGGTGCTCGACAACGCGTTCGGCGAGATCGAGCGCGACCCGGACGGCACCTCCTCGGTGCGGCTGTCCGACGGCGCCCGCACCCTGCGGGTCTGGGCCGGCGAGGCGTTCAAGTGGTGGGTGGTCTTCACCTCCGACACCCTGCACGGCGACCGGCAGCGCCGGGCCGTGGCCGTCGAGCCGCAGACCTGCCCGCCCGACGCGTTCCGCTCGGGACACGACGTGATCGTCCTCGAACCCGGGGACACCTGGTCGGCGAGCTGGGGTGTCACGGTCTCGCTGGACGGATAGCCGCGCCGCCCGATAGGTTGCGAGACCAGCCAGCGGGGAGGCTTGTGATGGAGTTCGGCGAGGTCGTCCGCAAGCGGCGGATGGTCCGCGACTACGACCCGGACCGGCCGGTGCCGGCGGCCGTGGTCGACCGGTTGCTCGGCCACGCGATCCACGCCCCGTCCGCGGGCTTCTCGCAGGGCTGGGGCTTCCTGGTGCTCGACGAGCCCGCCGACCGGGACGCCTTCTGGGCGGCGACCACGCCGGAGGGTTGGGCGCCCAGCGGCTGGCTCGACGGCATGCGCCGGGCGCCGCTGCTGGTCGTGCCGCACTCCAACCAGTCCGCCTACCTCGACCGCTACGCCGAGCCCGACAAGGGCTGGACCGACCGCGACCCGGGCCGCTGGCCGGTGCCGTACTGGCACATCGACACCGGGATGGCGGCGCTGCTGATGCTGCTCACGGCCGTCGACGAGGGGCTGGGAGCGTGCTTCTTCGGCATTCCGGGCGAGCGGGTCGACGGCTACCGGAAGGCCTTCGGCGTGCCGGCGGAATTTACCCCGATCGGTGCCGTGACGATCGGCTACCGGGCACCCGATCGGCTGTCGCCGTCACTGAAAAGGGGCCGGCGTTCAGTTGATCAGGTGGTGCACCGGGGACGCTGGTCCTGAGACGGACATCGGGCCCGGGCCCCGTCGTTGCGCGGGTCGATAGGCTGAGCCAGCTGGCGGGCAGCCACCTAGCCGAGAGGAGCGGCGCGTGATCTTCAAGTCGGTGCGTGACGGCCGCCCCTACCCGGAGCACGGCTTGACGCTCAAGCAGTGGTCGGAGATCCCACCGCGGCCGCTGCGGCTCGACCAGCTCATCACCACCAAACGCGAGCTGGCGCTCGACAAGCTGCTGGCCGAGGACTCGACGTTCTACGGCGACCTGTTCCCGCACGTGGTGCAGTGGCACGGCGGCCTCTACCTGGAGGACGGCCTGCACCGAGCGCTGCGGGCCGCGCTGCAGCAGCGCAACCAGATCCACGCTCGGGTGCTCGTGCTGCCCACCGAATAAGGTGAGCGGCATGGACCCGCTGGAAATGCTCGACCTCGATGGGACCCTGTCCGCCGAAGACCGGGACATGCGTGCCGTGGTGCGCCAGGTGGTCGACGAGCGGGTCCGGCCTTACGTCGCCACCTGGTACGAGGACGGCCGCGTGCCGGTCCGCGAGTTGGCCGCCGAGTTCGGCAAGCTCGGCCTGCTCGGGATGCACCTGACCGGTTACGGCTGCGCGGGTGCCAGCGCCACCGCCTACGGCCTGGCCTGCCTGGAGCTGGAGGCCGGTGACTCGGGCGTCCGCTCGTTGGTGTCCGTGCAGGGCTCGCTGGCGATGTTCGCCATCCACCGGTTCGGCTCCGAGGAGCAGCGGCAGCGCTGGCTGCCGTCGATGGCGGCCGGCGAGGCGATCGGCTGCTTCGGGCTGACCGAGCCCGACCACGGCTCCGACCCGGCCGGGATGACCACCCGGGCTCGCCGCGACGGCTCCGACTGGGTGCTCGCCGGCGGCAAGATGTGGATCACCAACGCACCCGTCGCCGACGTCGCGGTGGTCTGGGCGCGCACCGACGACGGCATCCGCGGCTTCGCGGTGCCGATGGACACCCCCGGCGTCACGGCCCGCGAGATCAAGCACAAGATGTCGCTGCGCGCCTCGTCGACCGGCGAGATCGTGCTCGACGACGTCCGGCTGCCGCACGACGCCCAACTGCCTGGCGCCGAGGGGCTCAAGGCGCCGCTGTCGTGCCTGACCGAGGCCCGTTACGGCATCGTCTGGGGCGCGCTCGGCGCCGCCCGGGACTGCCTGACGACCGCGATCGACTACGCGGTCAGCCGCGAGCAGTTCGGCCGGCCGATCGCGGGGTTCCAGCTCACCCAGGCCAAGCTCGCCGACATGGCGGTCGAGCTGCAGAAGGGCTACCTGCTCGCGCGTCACCTCGGTGCGCTGGCCGACGCCGGCCGGCTGCGCCCCGAGCAGGTCAGCGTCGGCAAGCTCAACAACGTGCGCGAGGCGATCGCGATCGCCCGGCAATGCCGCACCATCCTCGGCGCCAACGGGATCAGTGCGGAATATCCGGTGTTGCGGCATGCGAACAACCTTGAGAGCGTGCTCACCTACGAGGGCACGAGCGAGGTGCACCAGCTCGTGATCGGACAGAAGCTCACCGGGTTGTCGGCCTTCGTTTAGGGGTGGCGCGCATCGGGGAAACTGTTCGCAGAAGGGACGGTGAGGTGGACAAATGACCAATATCGAGCCCACCCGCGAGTACCCCGAGGTCAAGACCGACGAGCGGAAACCAGACGATCCAGCCTGGACCGAAGAGGCCGAGCGCCGGCCACGGTGGCGCGGGCTGATCTGGCTGGCCGCGATCGTCGTCGTGCTGGTCGCGGGCGGCTTCGCGCTGAAGGCCGCCGACCTCCTGCCGAGCTGGCGCAACCCGTTCGCCCAGGAGACCACCGATCGCAGCCAGCCGCCGCTGCTGAAGTCGATCCAGGACCTGAGCCGCTACGTCGCCGCCGAGGGCAACTTCCAGGTCATCGTCGACAAGCAGACCAGCCGCGACAACGTCCCCGAGTTCCTGCTCAACGAGCGCACCCTGTTCGTCGGGGTCGGCTCGGTCGAGGCGTACGTGGACTTCGGCAAGATCGGCGAGGGCGCCATCGTGGAGTCCGCCGACGGCACGTCCGTGGAGGTCAAGCTCCCCGCCCCGCAGCTCGGCGACGTCAACCTCAACACGCAGGACAGCTACATCTTCGCCGAGGAGCGTGGCCTGGCGAATCGGCTCGGCGACCTGATCAAGCGCGACCCCAACCAGCAGGCCGAGGTCTATCGGTTGGCCGAGGAGAAGATCAAGGCCGCCGCGGTCGACAGTGGGCTCCAGGAGCGGGCCCGCGCCAACACCAAGTCGATGCTGGAAGGCATGCTCAAGTCGCTCGGCTACACGACGGTCACCATCACCTACACAGCGCCCTAAGGAACGGTCCGTTATTAACGGTTTCCGCATAGGAACGGTCCGTTGCCAACGCTGGGCGTTAACAACGGACCGTTCCTTTCACGCGTGGGTGGGGTAGCGGCCCTCGTCCGGCATCAGCACCCAGAGCGCCAGGTAGATGAGTACCTGCGGCCCGGGCAGCAGGCAGGACAGCACGAAAATCAGGCGCATCGTGTTGGGTCGCATCCCGAAGCGGCGGGCCAGCCCGCTGCACACGCCGGCGATCCAACGGTCGTCGCGGGGGCGGACGAGTCTCATCTGTAAGTCCCTTTCCCTTCATTCGGTCCTGATACCAACGGTAGAAACGGACATCAAGCCTGCCCTCGGCCCGTGGACGGATATCGGGAGCCGGCTTCCCGTAGGGAGTACCCCGATTGCGCGCGTATGCTCTCGCGCGGCGGCGGAAGAAATGGAGCACGCCGGTGATCAGCGCTTTCGACCTCTTCTCGGTCGGTATCGGGCCGTCGAGCTCGCACACGGTCGGCCCCATGCGGGCGGCCCGCACGTTCGTGGCCGGCCTGGCCGACGACGGCGTGCTCGGCCGGACCGTCCGGATCCGGGCGGAGCTGTTCGGCTCGCTCGGCGCGACCGGCCACGGGCACGGCAGCGACCGGGCCGTGCTGCTCGGGCTCGCCGGAGAGACGCCGGAGGGTGTCGACACCGACGAAGTGCCCAAGTTGGTCACCCGCACCGCGGAGAGTCGCCGGCTGGCCCTGCTCGGCCAGCACGAGATCGACTTCGCGCCGGCGGATGACGTGGTGCTGCACCGGCGGCGGTCGCTGCCCTACCACCCGAACGGCATGACCTTCGCGGCGTACGACGCCGACGGCGGCACCCTGCGCGAGCGCACCTACTACTCCGTCGGCGGCGGGTTCGTCGTCGACGAGGAGGCGGCGGGCGCCGACCGGATCAAGCCGGACACCACCCCGGTCCGCTATCCGTTCAGCACCGG
Organism: Asanoa iriomotensis; assembly: GCF_016862515.1. Taxonomy (GTDB): domain Bacteria; phylum Actinomycetota; class Actinomycetes; order Mycobacteriales; family Micromonosporaceae; genus Asanoa; species Asanoa iriomotensis. Next base: position 8,313 of record NZ_BONC01000076.1, on the reverse strand, counting down.
CGCCGAGCTGCTCGCCCGTACCGCCGAAGCCGGGGGTTCGATCTCCGACGTGATGCTCGCCAACGAGCTGGCCTGGCGGTCGGAGGCCGAGGTCCGCGCCGGGCTGCTGGACATCTGGCGGGTCATGCGCGAGTGCGTCGAGCGCGGCTGTGAGCGCGACGGGACGCTGCCGGGTGGGCTCAAGGTCCGCCGCCGCGCCGCCGAGCTGCACCGCAAGCTCCGCTCGGAGCTGGCCGGCGACCCGCTGCGGGTGATGGACTGGGTGACGCTGTTCGCGCTGGCCGTCAACGAGGAGAACGCGGCCGGCGGCCGGGTCGTGACCGCACCGACCAACGGCGCCGCCGGCATCATCCCGGCGGTCCTGCACTACTACACGCGGTTCGTGCCCGAGGCGAACGCCGACGGGGTCGTCCGGTTCATGCTCGCCGCCGCGGCGATCGGCGTGCTCTTCAAGGAGAACGCCTCGATCTCCGGCGCCGAGGTCGGCTGCCAGGGCGAGGTCGGCTCGGCGTGCTCGATGGCCGCCGCCGGCCTAGCCGAAGCGCTTGGCGGCACGCCGGAGCAGGTGGAGAACGCCGCCGAGATCGGCATGGAGCACAACCTGGGTCTGACCTGCGACCCGGTCGGCGGCCTGGTGCAGATCCCGTGCATCGAGCGCAACGCGGTGGCCAGCATCAAGGCGATCACCGCGGCCCGGCTCGCGCTGCGCGGCGACGGCGTGCACCACGTTTCGCTGGACAAGGTCATCAAGACCATGCGCGAGACCGGGGCGGACATGAAGATCAAATACAAGGAGACGGCCCGCGGCGGGCTCGCCGTCAACGTCATCGAGTGCTGACCTCCTGCAGGCACCTGGCGGTGCAGACCTCCCGAGGCACCTGGCTGCCGCTTTACCGCTAGCGGGCGTTTACCGACTGCTAACCTATGGCGCGTCGACGGCTGGCCGTGCCCGTCGGTTAGACACGCGGGCGGAGGCGGCTGTGACATCGAGCGTGGTGACGTTGTGGGAAAACCGCAACGCCCTCGGTCTGCTGATCCGCCGAGACCTCACCGTCAAATACCAGCAGTCATTTCTCGGTTACCTGTGGTCACTGATCGAGCCGCTCGGCGTCGCCGCGATCTACTGGTTCGTCTTCGGCGTCCTCTACGGCACCGCCTCCGACCGGCACCTTGGTTCCGCCTCCGACTCGTACCCGTTGTTCCTGATCACGGGCATCTTCGCCTGGTCATGGGCGAACGCGGCGATGGGCGAGGCGACCAGCGCGCTCACCGGCCAGGCCCGGCTGATCACGACGATGAAGGTGGCCCGGCAGGTCTTCCCGATCGGCCGTGTGCTCGGCCGGTTCGCCGAGTTCGTCGCCGGCCTGCCGATCCTGGTCGTGCTCGCCGTCGCCTTCGGCCAGCTGCACTTCGACTGGCAGTTGCTCGCGCTGCCGCTGGCGGTGGTGCTGCAGACCGTCTTCCTGACCGGGCTCGCACTGCTGCTCTCGTCACTGAACGTGCTGCTCCGCGACGTCGAGCGGGTGATGCGACTCGGCCTGCGGGTGCTCTTCTACGCGACGCCGATCATCTATCCGCTGGCGCTGGTGCGGTCCGCGAACATGCCCGAGTGGATCAAGGACGCCTACGAGCTGAACCCGCTGGTCGGCATCATGGAGCTCTACCACGCGATCTGGTACCCGCAGATGTTCCCGAGCCTGACCCTGCTCGCCGTCACGGCCGGTGCCAGCGTGGTCCTGCTGGTCGGCGGCTGGTTCGTGTTCAGCCGCCTCGAGCCCGCCGTCCTCAAGGAGCTGTGATGAGCGCGCCGATCATCGAGGCTCAGGGGCTCGGGGTGAAGTTCGTCCGCAACCGCCGGCGGCAGCTTCGCATCCGCGAGATGTTCATCCACCGCGGCGGCCGGCAGCCCAACGCGGGCGTGTTCTGGCCCCTGCGCGACGTCAGCTTCGCCGTGCGGCCGGGTGACGCGGTCGGTGTCATCGGCCGCAACGGCACGGGCAAGAGCACGCTGTTGCGGCTGATCGCCGGCGTGCTGATCCAGGACGAGGGCAAGATCATCGTGCGCGGCAAGGTGGCACCGCTGCTCGAGCTCTCCGCGGGCTTCTCCAACGAGCTCACCGGCCGCGAGAACGTGCACCTGGTCGGCTCGCTGCACGGCCTGTCCAACAGCTTCCTCAAGAAGCACTTCGACGAGATCGTCGACTTCGCCGGCGACCAGGTGAGCAAGGCGATCGACACGCCGGTGCGGCACTACTCGTCGGGCATGAAGGTGCGGCTCGGCTTCTCGGTGATCGCCCGCCTGCCGCACCCGATCCTGCTCGTCGACGAGGTCATGGCGGTCGGCGACGCCGAGTTCCGCAAGAAGTGCTACGTCACCATCGACCGGCTGCTCGGCGAGGGCCGGACGCTGGTGCTGGTATCACACAACGAGGGCGATCTGACCCGGTTCTGCAACCGCGGCCTCTACTTCGAGCAGGGCAAGTTGGTCACGGACGGTACGGTTCAGGACGCTCTAGATGCCTACAACGGGGTGGTGCGCGCATGACGGTGGCGGTCCTGTTGCCGGGGCCGGACCCGGCGCTGCGGGATCGGCTCGCCGCCCAGCTTCGCGCGGCCGGCGCCCGCGAGGTCTACGACGAGCTCCCGGCCGGCCTGGCCGAGCCGGTGCTGATCTGCGCCGGCGACCTGGTCGCGCACGACGCGGTGATCCGCCACGTGGCCACCGTGCCGGGCCGCGGCACGGTCGCGCTGGTGCTGCCCGACGGCCCCGGCGAGCCGGTCCGCGAGGAACGCGGTCAGCTGGTCCCCGGAGACCCGGCAGTGCCTCCGATGGCGCCTGGTCCATCGGACGGCGCAGATCAAAACCCGAGGCCCCCGACGGGCGTCGCCGGTGGTCTGGTCCGGGTCGGGGTCGCCGATCTCCCGTTGCTCGGCGATCCGAGCAAACCGGTGGTCGCCGACCTGCTGGCCAACGGTGCCACGGTCACCGCGCACCGCGTGCGGCTCCTGGTCGCCCGCCGGGTCGCCTTCCCGGCGGAGATCCCCGCCGCGCAGGCCGCCGTGGCGCAGGTCGACTCCGACCGGGCCGAGTTGCGGCTCGCGGTCAAGGAGCAGGACGACTTCTTCACCACCTACTTCGTCAGCACGTGGTCCCCGCACGTGACCCGGGCGGCGGCCCGCCTGCGGCTGACACCCACCGGGGTCACCGCGATCTCGGTGGTGGTCGTCGCGGCCGCGGCTGGGCTGTTCGCCTTCGGCGGTGGGCGGCCGGCCTGGCTGCTCGCCGGCATCCTGCTCTACCTGGGCTTCGTGCTCGACTGCGTCGACGGCCAGTTGGCCCGCTACACCCGCACGTTCAGCGTGTTCGGCGGCTGGCTCGACACGGTGGCCGACCGGGCCAAGGAATACCTGGTCTACGCCGGGCTGGGCGCGGGCGCGGCAGCCGCGGGCGTCGACGGCGCCTGGACGCTGGCGATCGCCGCGATCGGCCTGCAGACCGTCCGGCACATGACCGACACCTGGTACGGCACCCTGCACGACGTCGCCGCCCGGGCGCCCAGCGCGGCCCCGGTGGCGGCCGGCGGCGTGGCGGGCCGGCTCGGTGCCGTGTCCGCCCGGGTGCGCGCCGACACGGGCTCGGTGGGCTACTGGCTCAAGCGCACCGCCGCCTTCCCGATCGGCGAGCGGTGGGCGGTGATGGCCCTGCTCGGCGCGCTGTTCGGCCCGCGGGTCGCGCTGGTCGGCGTGCTGGCCGGCATCGTGCTCGCGTTCGCCTACACGCTCGGGCTGCGTACCCTGCGCGCCCGTGGCATGCGGGTGTCCGCCTTCGCCGGCGTCGCGGCCGGCGAGCAGCGCGACGACGGCCCCCTTGCCCGGCAGCTCAGCCGGTTCGGTGCCGGCGGGCCGCTGGCCGGCGCCGTCGCCGCGGTGGTGGTCGCCGTGCTGTTCCTGGTGGGCGCGTACGCCGGGCTCGCCGGCGGCGAACTGCGCACGGTGACGCTCAGCGCCGCGGTCGCCCTGCTGGTGGCCGCCCTGCCGGCCGCCGCGCCGCACGACCGGCCCCTGCACTATCTGGTGCCCGCCGCGCTGCGGGCCGCCGAGTACCTCTTCGTGATCGCCGTCGGAGTGGGCTACGACGTGCCGCCCTGGGCCACGTTCCTGCTGCTCTTCGCGCTCGCGCTGTGGCATTACGACCTGACGGCCCGCCTGGAGAAGCGCGAGGCCGGCGGTTGGCTGCACCGGTGGGGTCTCGGCTGGGACGCGAGAGTCCTGGTGCTCGCGCTCGGCGCTGCCTTCGGCGCTGCGGCAGCGACGACCGTTACGATCGCTTCTTACCTGTTGTCTGCTTTTGTGTTGGGCAGTGTGATCTGGTGGCGCGAACGGGCGGAGTCGGCAGCCCTCTGATCAGCTTCATCGTTCCGGTCTACAACGTCCGGTCCTACCTGCGCCAATGCCTTGACTCCATGCTCGCCGACAGCTCGGTGCCCGTCGAGCTGATCGCGGTCGACGACCGGTCCACCGACGGCAGCGCCGAGGTGCTGGCCGAGTACGCGGCCCGCGACCCCCGCGTCACCGTGCTGACGCTGGACCGCAACGGCGGCCAGGGCCCGGCCCGCAACCGGGGGCTGGAGCAGGCCACCGGCGACTACGTCTGGTTCGTCGACAGCGACGACTGGCTGGCCGACGGCATCGTGCCCGCGGTCGCGGCCCGGATCGCCGACCTCGACCCCGACGTCGTGGTCGTCGACCACGTGCGGGCGCACTGGGACGGCCGGGTCGACCCCTCGCTGAATCGGTTCGCCCGCACGCCCGAGGTCTTCGCGCTGCACGAGTGGCCGCGCGCGATCGAGATCCTGCACACCCCGTGGAACAAGATCGTCCGCCGCTCGCTGCTGCTCGGCACCGGCTTCCGGTTCCGGACCGGGTGGTACGAGGACATTCCGTTCACGTACCGCGTGCTGATGGCCGCCGACCGGATCACCCTGCTCGATCGGGTCGGCGTGCACTATCGACAGCGCCGCGTCGGCGCGGCCACCCGTACGGTCGGCGAAGGGCACTTCGCGATCTTCACCAACTGGTCCGAGGTCTTCGACACGTTCGACGACGGCCGGCCGGGCGCGGCCCTGCTCCGCAAGCTGCTGTTCCGCCGGATGATCTGGCACTTCCTGGTGGTGCGTGGCAACGAGGACCGGCTGCCCGACGAGCTCCGCGCCCGGTTCTTCGGCGAGATGACCGCGCACTACCACCGCTATCTGCCCGCGGGCGGTTACCCGGCGCCGGGCGGTATGGAGGGCGTGAAGCACCGGCTGGTGGCCGGCGGGCGGCACCACACGTTCCAGGCGCTGCGGTTCGGGTTCCGGCGGGCGCAGGAGGCCCGGGCGACCGGCGAGGTCGCGGCGCGGGCCGGCAACCGCGGCCGGCGGGTGGCCAGGCTCGGCCGGGCCGCCGTGCTGCGCGCCTACTACCACGCTGAGCTGCGCCGCCCGCTGGACCCGAACCTGGCGCTGTACGCCGCCTACTGGTACCGCGGTTACGCGTGCAACCCGGCGGCGATCTACGAGACGGCCAAGGACCTGGCGCCGGGCGTACGCGGAGTCTGGGTGGTCCGCCGCGACAAGGTCGGCACGCTGCCGCCCGGCGTGCCCTACGTGGTGGCCGGCACCCGCGCCTACTTCCGGGCGCTGGCCCAGGCGACGTACCTGGTCAACAACGTCAACTGGCCCAACTACGTGGTCAAGCGCCCGGGCAGCACGCACGTCATGACCCACCACGGCACGCCGCTCAAGGTGATGGGCATCGACCAGCAGGACTACCCGGGCGGCGTGCAGGACCCGGACTTCGCCGGTCAGTTGCGCCGGGCCGACCGCTGGGACTACAGCGTCACCGCGAACGCGTTCACCACGCAGGCGTGGGAGCGCGCGTACCCGTGCCGCTACCGGACGCTGGAGACCGGCTACCCGCGCAACGACCGGCTCGCCCTGGCCACCGCCGGCGAGGTCGCCCGGGTCCGCGCGGAGTTGGGCATCGAGCCCGGGCAGCGGGTCGTGCTCTACGCCGCGACCCACCGGGAGCACCTGCCCGGCTATCACCCCCCGTTCGACCCCGAGCGGGTACGCGCGGCGGCGGGGCCGGACGCGGTGCTGCTGATCCGCAGCCATTACTTCCGCGACCGGGCGGTCGCCGCGCCGGCGCCGGCGGACCTGCCGGGCGTGCGCGACGTCTCCGCGCACCCGTCGGTCGAGGACCTCTACCTCGCCGCGGACGTGCTGATCACGGACTACTCGTCGGTGATGTTCGACTACGCCGTGCTCGACCGGCCGATCGTCATCTACGCGCCGGACTGGGAGGCGTACCGGATGATCCGGGGTGTCTACTTCGACATCGTGGCCGAGCCGCCCGGCGCGGTCGCACTGACCCTCGACGACCTGGTCGACACGCTGCGCACCGGCGCCTTCGAGAGCGACGCGGCGACCAAGGCCCGCAGCGAGTTCCGCGGCCGGTTCACCACGTTGGAGGACGGGCGGGCGGCGGAGCGGGTCATCGCGACGGTCTTCGGCGACTGATCATGCTGACCGTCGTGGTACCCGTGCACAACGTCGCCGCCTACCTCGACACCTGCCTCGAATCCCTGGCACACCAGACGCACCGGGATCTCGACGTGGTGCTGGTGGACGACGGCTCGACGGACGGCAGCGGGGAGATCGCGGCCGCCTGGCCCGCCCGGGACCCGCGGTTCCGGCTGGTGCGGCAGGACAACCGGGGGCTCGGCGCGGCCCGCAACGCCGGTGCGGCGCTGGCCACCGGGGACTACCTCGCCTTCGTGGACGCCGATGACGTGCTGCCGCCGTACGCGTTCGAAGTGTTGGTCAACGCCCTGGAGCGGACCGGTTCCGACTTCGCCAGCGGCAACGTCCGGCTGCTCACCGACGGCGAGTTGACGCCCTCGCCGCTGCACCGCGGCACGCACCGGGTGACCCGGCTGGCGGCCGACCCGCGCCAGCACCGCTACCTGCTCTACGACCGGCTCGCCTGCAACAAGGTGTGGCGGCGCGCGTTCTGGGGCGACACGGCGTTTCCGGAGGGCGTGCACTACGAGGACATCCCGGTGACGGTGCCGCTCTACGGGCGGGCCCGCGCGGTGGACGTGGTCGAGGTGCCGGTCTACTACTGGCGGCAGCGGCCGGCCGGCGACCCGTCGATCAGCCAGCGGCTCGCCGAGCCGCGCAACCTCGAGGACCGGTTCGCCGCGGTCACCAGCGCGCGCCGCGACCTTTCCGACGCGTTCGCCGATTGGTACGCGGAGACCGCCCTGCAGAGCGACCTGCGGCTGGTGCTGGAGGTGCTGCCGGACACCGACGACGCGTACCGGGCCCTGTTCCGCAAGCTCGCCAGCGCCTTTCTGACCGATGTGGACGCCGAGGTGCTGACCCGGCTGCCGAGCCGGCTGGCCACGGCCTGGCGGCTCGCCCGGGACGGCGACCTGGACGCGCTGCTCCGGCTGGTCGAGTCGGTGCGCGGTGCGGGCAACGGGATGGCCGCCTGGCGCGACCCGGCGCCGCCGGTCGCCCGGGCCGGCGCGCTGAGCTGGTCCGGTGGCCGGCTCCGGATCGGGCTGGCCGACGCTCCCGCGCTGGCCCTGCTGTGGCTGCGCGAGACCGCGTCCGGCAACCGGGCGGTGCTGCTGCCGGCCGTGGGCGGTGCCGGCACGGTGCACGCGTCCCGCCTGCGCGACCGGCGACGCTGGGTGCCGGGGGAGTGGACCGTCAACGTGGCGCCGCCACGGGCGACGCTGCGGGTGACCGATCCCGTCGCGCTGCCGTCCCGCTGGGTCGACAGGGAGACGCTGGTGGCGCCGGTCGTCCGTGGCGAGGTGCTGCGGCTCGTGGTGGACCGCCCGACGGTGGTCGCGGCCGAGGCCGGCGAGGACGCGGGGGACCTCTACGTGGACGGTTTCGGCGAGCTGACGCCCGGCACCGAGATCGAGTTCCAGCGGGCGCCGGGCGTGCCGTCGTCGGTGTTCCCGCTCGTGATCGCCGGTCCGAAGTGGATCGCCCGGGTGCCGATGCCCGATCTGGTGGCCGGCATCGGCACACCCGCGCTCCCGGGCGAGCCGCCGGAGAGCTGGCTCGTGGCGCTGCGGGGTCCCGACGGGGTCGCGGTGCCGCTGCTCGCGCGGTTGCGCTGGACACCGGCCCCGGCGGGCCGCTTCGTGGTGGACGCGACCGACCGCGGCGTGCTGCGCCTGACCGCGGTGGGTTAGGGCGTGTCCTGCCGATCAACGTGAGCCGAGTCGGAGTCCAGGCGTCGTCTGGT
>NZ_BONC01000075.1 GCF_016862515.1 Asanoa iriomotensis | reverse complement strand
GCGGCAGAGGCGCGTGCACGGCCCTGAAGGCCAGGACACGCAGTTTCAAGCTCGAAATGGACCGGGTCGCCTCAGGCCAGGCCGGCGCGGACCGCGTAGAGGGCCGCCTGTGTGCGGTCCTGGACGCCGAGCTTGGCCAGGATCGCGCTGACGTGGGCCTTGACCGTCTTCTCCGCAAGGCCCAGTGACCGGGCGATCTCCCGATTCGACCGGCCCCGACCGATCTCCGTCAGGACCTGACGCTCCCGCGGTGTGAGCCGGGCCGGGTCCGCCGCGGACTCGCCCTCGCTCAGGACCCGGGCCACCTCCGGGTGCAGCAGCGTGTGCCCAAGGTGGACCGACCTGATCGCGGCCGCCAGCGCCGGTGGATCCACGTCCTTGTAGACATAGCCCGCCGCACCCGCGCGGACCGCCGGCAAAACCGCCGCCGGCTCCGTGAAGCTGGTGATCACCAGCACCCGCGACGGGAGGCCCCGCGCGGTCATCTCGCGCAGCGCCGCCACACCGTCCACCCCGGGCATGCGTAGGTCCAGCAGGACCACGTCCGGCAATAGCTCGGCCGTCCGGGCCACCGCCTCCGCGCCGTCGGCGGCCTCGCCGACTACCTCCAGGTCGTCCTGGACCTCCAGGAACGAGCGGAGGCCCTGGCGGACCATCGCGTGGTCGTCGACCACCAGCACCCGGATCCGGTCACTCAATGGGCACCTCCACCCGCACCGTCGTGCCCTTGCCGGGCTGCGACGACACCACCAGGCGGCCGCCCACCGACTCCGCCCGTGAACGCATCGACGTGAGGCCCAGCGATGCCTGGTCCGTCGGGCGCAGGCCCAGGCCGTCGTCGCAGACCTCGACCACCAGAGAAACAGCGGAGACGAACAACCGGACCTCGACGGTACGCGCGTCCGCGTGCCGCAACGCGTTGTGCAGCGCCTCCTGGACCACCCGGTATGCCGCGTCCTCCCGGTCCGGTGCCAACCGAGGCACCGGCTCCGTGACTCGCAGAACCACCCGTGCCGCGTGCACCCGGTCCAGCAGTCTCACCTGTTTGCCCAGCGCCGCGTCCAGGCCCTCGCGTGCCACGTCCGCCGGGCGCAGGCCGACCACGATCGCCCGCAGCTCGTCCGAGGCCTCTGCGGCAAGCGACCGCACCACACCCAGCTGAACAACAGCCCGGTCCGGGTCTCGGGAGACCAGGGCCGCCGCCGCGTCCGCGGTCAGGCGCAGGGAGAACAGCTTCTGCGCCACCGAGTCGTGCAGTTCCCGGGCGATCCGGTCCCGTTCCTCCAGCACCGACAGCTCCCGGCTGCGTTCGTACAACCTGGCATTGATCAATGCGATCGCAGCGTGACCAGCCAAAATCCGCAACAGGTCCTCGTCTTCGCGGTCGAACGAGCCGTCGCGCTTGTTGGCCAGGTAGAGCGCGCCCAGGATCTCGTCGCCGTGTGTGATCGGCATGCCTAGGAAGTCGCGCAGCTCCGGGTGGTGTTTCGGCCAGTACTCGAAGCGCGGGTGCGACCGGATGTCGGCCAGGCGCAGCGGTGCCGGGTCGCGCAGCAGCACCGCGAGCAGGCCGTGCTGGCGAGGCAGCGGGCCGATCGCCCGCCACTGTGCGTCACTGACCCCGTCGACCACGAACTCCGCGAACGCCCCGGAGTCCTCGTCCGGGACGCCGAGGGCCGCGTATCGGGCATTCAGCAACCGACGGGCGGCCGAAACGATGGTCTGCAGCACCTCGCGCACCGATTGGCGCGCGGTCACGGCGAGTACGGCGGTGCTGAGCGCCCGCAGTTCTTCGCGCGCGTCCACCTACGCACCGTAGCGCGGGAAGCCCGCCGACGATCCAGGGACGATGGTCCTAGGACCAAGGTCCCGGGACGGGCTTGTCCCTGGTCCGATGGCTTCGACGGCCGTCGTTCCTAGCGTCGGAGCTATGACAACAGCGATCATCACCGGCGCGTCCCGTGGGCTCGGGCGCGCACTGTCCGGCGGGCTGGCGCAGGCCGGCTGGAACGTCGTCGTCGACGGGCGGGACGGCGCCGCGCTGGCCGCCGCCGGGTTCGGGCCCGGTGTCGTGCCGGTCGCCGGCGACGTCAACGATCCCGCGCACCGCGCGGCGTTGATCGACGTCGCGGACCGGTACGGCGGCGTCGACCTGCTGGTCAACAACGCCGGCATCCTGGGACCGTCGCCGCAGCCCCGGCTCGCCGACTACCCCGTCGAGGCGATGCGCGAGGTGTACGAGGTCAACGTGCACGCGCCGCTCGCGCTCACCCAACTCGCCCTGCCCGGGCTCCGCAAGCGCGGCGGCGCGGTGCTAAACGTGACCTCGGACGCGGCGATCGAGGCGTACGCCGGCTGGGGTGGCTACGGTTCCGCGAAGGCGGCGCTCGAACAGCTCAGCAAGATCCTCGCCGCCGAGGAACCGGAGGTCCGCGTCTGGTGGGCCGACCCTGGCGACCTGCGTACGCGCATGCACCAGGAGGCCTATCCTGGCGAGGACATCAGCGACCGCCCGGAGCCGGAGTCGGTCGTGCCCGCGTTCCTGCGCCTGCTGGCGGCGCGACCGGAGTCGGGCCGGGTCCGGGTGGCGCAATGGTGAACGCGACCGCGGATCCGCTCGATTTCGTGCTCCCGGACGACCTGTCGGCGCACGAGCCGCCGGAGGCGCGCGGTGTGCCCCGTGACGGGGTGCGGCTGCTGGTCTCCACCCCCGCGAGACAGGAACACCACCTGTTCCGCGAGCTGCCCTGCGTGCTGCGGGCCGGCGACGTGCTGGTGGTGAACACGTCCGCGACGCTGCCGGCGGCGGTGCCCACTCTTGACGGACATGTCGTGCATTTCTCGACGGCCAATGCCGACGGCACCTGGCTGGTCGAGCCACGCGCCACGGCCGGCGACGGCAATCCGACGACCGGGCCCCTGCACGAAGCGACACCTGACCAGCGATTCGGCCTCCGCGGCGGTGCCACGGTCACGCTGCTGTCGCCGTACACCCGAGGTCGGCTCTGGAATGCCGCCGTCTCCGTCGACGATGTCCGGGCTTACCTCGAGGAGCATGGAGAACCGATCCGATACGGGTACGTGCCGCGGCCGTGGCCACTGACGGACTACCAGACGGTGTTCGCGACCCATCCGGGCAGCGCGGAGATGCCGAGTGCGGCGCGCCCGTTCACCGACCGCGTCGTCACCCGACTGGTCGCCGCGGGCGTGCTGGTGGTCCCCATCGTGCTGCACACAGGCGTCGCGTCGGCGGAGGCGCACGAGCGGCCGTACCCGGAATGGTTCTCGGTCCCTGAAGCCACCGCCCGGGTCGTGGCCGGTGCCCGCCGCGTGATCGCGGTCGGCACGACGGTGGTCCGGGCGCTGGAGACCACCGGCGGCGCGGCCGGGCAGGGCTGGACCGAGCTGGTGGTGACGCCGGAACGGGGCGTGCGGGTCGTGGACGGCTTGCTGACGGGGTTCCACGAACCGCGCGCCTCGCACCTCGACCTGCTGGCCGCGGTGGCCGGCCGGGACCTGGTCGGGCGCGCGTACCAGGAGGCACTTTCGGCTCGTTATCGCTGGCACGAGTTCGGTGACGTCAACTTGCTGCTGTCGGAGCGCGCTCGATGAGCGGTATAGTCCCGCCGATCGAGCGCGTGCAGTGGAGGATGGCGCATGTCTCAGGGTCAGCAGTACCTCACGCCGGCGTTCGACACGTCGATGCGCGGCTACGAGAAGAAGCAGGTCGATCGCCACCTGGCGGAGACCTCCGACCGGATCGCGCAGTTGGCCGCCGAGCGGGAGCAGGCGCACCACCACATCCGTGGTCTGACCGCCAACCTCGAGCAGGTGCACGGCGAGCTGACCGAGCTGCGCGACCGGGCGCCGCGCCTCGACCGGGCGTCGTTCCGGCACCTGGGCTCGATGGTCGACGAGATCCTGGCGCTGTCCGAGAAGCAGGGCCAGGCCATCGTCGACGCCGCCGGTGAGCACGCCGCGGAGGTCAAGGCCGAGGCCGAGAAGGTGCTGGAGGCCGCGCACCAGGATGCCGAACGCGTCCGCGCCGAGGGCCAGGCCGCCCGGGAGGCGCTCGAGCAGGAGGCACAGCGCCTGCACGAGGCGAGCGTGGCCGCGATCGAGCGGGCCGAGGGCGAGGCCCGGGCGCGCATCGAGTCGGCGCACGAGCAGACGCAGCAGGAGCTGACCCAGTGGCGCTCCGACGTCGAGCGCGAGGTCAACGACCACCGCACGGCGGCGCAGGAGGCGCAGGAGGCCCGGGCGTCCGAGGCCGAGCAGCAGATGCAGGCGCACCAGCAACAGCTGACGATGGTGCAGAAGGAGATCGAGGCCCGGCAGCAGGCGCTGGGCGCGCTGCGCAACGCGCAGGAGCAGACCCAGCAGCAGCTCAACCAGCTCCGCCACGACGGCGCCTCGGTCGAGCAGGAGCTGGCCCAGCTGACGCACCGGCTGGGTGTCACGCGCCAGGAGCTGGGCAACGAACTGTCGCGCCTGGACCACGCGCGCCAGACGGCCGAGTCGGTCGAGCAGCAGACGCTCGAAGCCCGGGCCCGGATCCAGCGCGAGGCCAAGCGCATGGCCGACCGCGCGGCGGCCGCGGTGATGGCCGCGGCGGCGATGAGCCAGGAGACGGGCGAGTTCAAGATGGTCGCGGTGCGGCCCGACCTGGAGCAGATGGCACCGCCGCCGCAGGAGGAGTTCGCCCCGCCGCAGGAGGAGTTCGCCCCGCCGCAGGAGGAGTTCGAGCCCGAGGTCGAGGTCGAGGCCGAGGTCGTCGAGCCGCGGCCCCTGCCGCCCTCGCAGTCCTTGTTCGAGCCGGTGGAGCCCCGGCGCGAGCTGCCGGTCGAGGAGCCCCGCGTGATCGCCCTGCCGGGGCCTGTCGAGCGGTAACCGACAGTTATCAGGTCAGGCGCTGTTAGCGTCTGAACGGTGACTGGAAAGTCGGTTTCCGAGACTCGCTACCAGGCCCATCGGCTGCGCATCCCGGTGGACGCGCCTTTTGCCGACTTCCGGCGGCGGTACGAGACGGCCGTGCCGGCGGTGGACTACGACACGGTCAACGGTCTGATCGCCGGCAAGGCCGACTGGTCGGAAGTGACGGCCCAGGTGGACGCCGCGGCACCGTGGGGTTTCCTGCGCTACTGGTCGAGCGACGACGGCCCGCTGATGCGCCTGGCGCACGACCCGGGCGAGTGCGTGGTCTACCTGATGGGCAACCACGTCCTGGCGGAGCGGATGTACCGGTTCGACCAGGCCGCGATGATGTACGCGCCACTGCGCCCGATGATCGCGAGCCGCGCCGGCGAAACCCACTTCATCATCGAACAACCGAGCGCGACGTTCGGCTCCTTCGGCGCGGTGGGCGCGGACGACATCGCCGAGGTGGGCCAGGAACTCGACCACAAACTGGCCGCGCTCCTGGACCACCTCGACGCCCCCGTGCCTGCGACACTGCGTGCCTGACTCCGTTAACCTCGGTTGCCGGTGTTGGCCACCGTCAGGGTGTAGTCGGCGTCGAGGTAGGTGAGGTCGCCGGTGGGCAGGTTCGACACGATCGTGGCGAAGTCGCGTTGCGGGCCGTTCGCACACCGTGTGTTCAGCCCGGCCACCGCGATCGCGTCACCCTCGTACCGGTAGATCCAGTTGCCGCCGGCGGTGTCGACGATCTCGCCCGCCGACGTCACCCCCGGGGTCAGGTCACAGCTGGCCACGATCTGCAGCGTCCAGTTGTTGTCCTGCACTCCGGTGGTCTGGATCCAGTCCGACGAGGTCAGCGCCGCGGCCGCACCATCGACGTTCACGTCGTCGACGAACCAGCCCGTGTCCAGGTAGGCCGCGTCGGTCGAGTACCGGAACCGCACGTCGGTGGTGCCGGCGGGCAGTTGTGCGGTCAGGTGGATGTAGGTCGGCTCGTCGACGAAGTACGCCCCTCCCGAGGTGCCGGTCAGGCCGTTGCCTTCGGTGTTGTTGCCATGCGGGTCGTCGTCCGTGGTCACCTCGGTGCCCGCGTCGTCGACCAGCGGCACGGTCACCCACTGTCCACCGACGAGCGCCTCTGCGAAGCCGAAGTCCCACCCCTCCTCGATGAAGTACCACGTCCAGAAGTCGAGGGACGTGACGCTGCCGTCGGTGTCGACGTCGAGGATGTTGTCCGTCTGGCTCTCGTATCCGGCGTACCAGTGAGTCGTGCCGGTGTGCGGCGCGATCACCGTTTCGTCGTCGCCGTCGAGCGCGACCGTGACCGTCGGCCCCGGGTTGCGGAAACGCTCGACCTGCATGCCGAACGGCACGGCCGTCGGGTCCTGGTGGTTGAGCTTGTTGCGCCACTTGGGCGCCGGCTGCGCGCCCTGGTTGCTGCCGCGCCCGGCCCAGAACAGCTCGTCGGCGATGTCGATCGTCCACGTCGTGAACTGCGGGGCGCCGAAGTCGACAGCCCTGATGTCGAACCGGTCGGAGCCCTCGTCGTCGAGGTAGACGGCGACGGCCCAGTCCTGGAACAGCTCCTCGGAGCCGCGCAGGTCCGGTCCCGACGTGGTGGCGTTGAACGTGTTGATCGCGTTCTGTACACCGATCATGCCGTCGGCCTGCTCCTCGAAGATCAGCTTGATCAGGAGGTCGCCACCGGCGCCGTCGTACTGCAGGTCAGGCGTGTACGTCCCGTCGCCGTTTCCGCCGGCCTGCTCCCAGAGGTACTGGAAGAAGGTGTACGCGGCTCCGTAGTTCTGCAACCCGCCGCCCCATCGGGTCAGCGACGTGTCCGCGTAGAACACCTGCTGGTACGTCAGGTGCGAGCCGCCGACGTCGAAGCCGTTGAGGAACACCGCGAAGTCGGCCAGCCCTTCGTCGACCCAGGACAGCTCGCCCGCGTCGCTGTAGTTGTGCAGCAGGTGCTCGAGCTCGTGCGCGATCACACCCTCGTACAGCGTCGCCTGGTCGTTGCTCGGATCGTCGTCGCGCCACTCCGCGTCGTCCGGCCCGACCCGGTTGGCCCAGTCGAACGCGTCGATGACGATCACGTTCATGCCGACGGAGTCGATGTAGTCCGGGGCGAAGTAGCCGGCGGTGTAGGTGGTCTCGGCGCAGTCGTAGTAATTGGTGTCCTGAACGTTGTAGACCACCATGACCAGCGAGTCGCTGGCCGGCTCCTGCGGGTCGGCCGCGTCCATCAGGCCGAAATGCTCCTCGTCGACCGCGACGACCTGGCTGGCCAGCGTGTCACCGAGATAGTCGATCTGCGCCTGGGTCAGCGTGAAGTCGGCGGCCTGGGCATCGGCGCAGGGCACGAACTCGTCGCCGGGCGTCGGGTCGAACGCCGGGTCGAGGCTCGCTACGCCGGCCGGCGCCGAGCCGTCGAGCGGCGTGCCCGCCGGGACATAGATGTAAACGGGCGTGCCGTCCGGGGTCGTGCCGGCGTACGCCCGCGTGAAGTCCTGTTGGTACGTTCCGCCGGCCTCGCTGTCGTTGATCGGCAGCGTGATGGTGGGCTCGCCGGGCAGGTTCTCGTGGTCGTCACCCCACGCCGGTCCACCGCCGAGCGCGAGCGCGAGGGCGGTAAGCCCGACAACGCTCACCGCTCGCCTGAGGGTTTTTTGGTTTCGCACGGTGTTTCCTCCCACGCACGCCCGGGCGGGCGCGCTTGTCGGCAGACAAACATTCACGCGCCTGACAGTGAAGAGAACGCATCCGACATATGGGGCAGCCTGCATGATGCGCGAAACCCGACCGTGACACACCGCAACGACCAAGCGCTGAGCCGGTTAGGGAGACTCTGCCCCGCCGGACACTGGCCGGCGGGGCAGAGGTTGTCAGCAGTTCGGTTGCGTGGTTGCTACGGCGCAGACCACGCTCACGCCCGCTGACGCGTTGCCGGACGTGGCTGAGGTGAAGACCGTTTGGGTCTCACTGTTGAACCTCGGACCGAACATGTAGGTCAGTCCCGAGTAGCCGTACGAGTTGACGGACGTGAGCAGCGTGGAGGTGGTGTACGTGGCCGGGGCGGTGGTGCCGTAGATCCAGGGGCCGCCCGACGAGCCGCCGTTCATGTTGCAGGCGATGCCCCACGTCGGGGCGCCGTACGGGTCGTCGGTCGTCGGGCCGGTGCAGTAGACGAGATCGTTGCCCTTGTACCTGCCCTCCGCCGGATACCCGAACGCCCACTTCGTCACGCTGTTGGCGACGGTCGTGGTGTTCAGTCCGTACCCGCCGGTGGCGGCGTCGAGCTCGGCGGTGCCACTTCCGGCGATCCGGAGCCCGACCCTGGCGAAGGCGTAGTCGACCCGCACGGTCTCGTTCGACCCGAATCCGGCCGGGACGAAGTCGTCGTGGGCGGTGAGCAGGTTCGCCCGCCAGCAGCCATCTGCCCGCGTGTTGCAGTCGTAGCTGGGTTGGGCGTCGAAGTTCGGCAGGTACAGGAAGTTGTAGGACCAGCCGTCGGTGCCGTCGAAGACGCAATGCCCGGCCGTGAGGACGATCGAGCTGCCGTTGCTGGTCGAGCCGTCGTTGACGACACTGCCGGAACAGATCCAGTCGGAGCCGCCGGAGGAGAACAGGATTCTGCCGGAGCGCTGCTGGATCGCGCCGCCGTTGGGCCACGAGGCGCCGGTGACCACGCCGCCACCGCCGCCGGGCTTGGCCATCGGAACCATCTTCCCGGCGTCGTTGCGGACGTAGTCGCGGAACTTCGCGTTCGCGATCCGCGCGGGTGTCCAGTAGGCGAGCACGCGGGCGTCCTCCGCGCGGTCGGATCCGGACGAGTTGGCTTGCGCGGGTGTGCCGAGCAGGCCGACAGAGACGAGGACCACCGCGCCGATACGCGCGGTCATCCGGACTGTGGATCTCACACATCCTCCAGGGGTCATGGAGTGGAGTCGATATCCGAATAGCGCGCGGATCGATGAGCGTGTTTCACTGCGGAACAAAGAGGACTGTTCAGGCCTGGATCTCGGTGCTGCTGCCTGGGTCTTCGCCGGACAGGCGAGTGGTCGCCCACGGTGCCAGGCCCGTCGCGTTGCCGCCCAGGCGTCCGGCGCCGGACGACGTGGTGATCACCCTCGAGACGTCCGGCAGCATCGCCCGGCCCAGGTCGTCGAGGTTGTCGCCGTGGTGGTCGTGGGTGAGCAGCACCGCGTCGATCCGGCCGAGCGAGGCCAGGGACACGGCCGGACCGCTCACCTTCGTCGACGAGGTGCCCCAGCCGAAGGCGTACCTCCGGCCGGGAGCGTCGAACGTCGGGTCGGTCAGCAGATGCCACCCGCCGACCTCGATGAGGGCGGTGGGTCCGCCGATGTGGGTGATTTTCATCGGGCGTGGCGCAGGGCCCAGTCGAGGGCGAAGTCGGCGATCTTCTCCCAGCCCGCCTGTGCCGGCAGCAGGTGGGCGTACCCCTCGTATTCGACCTGTTCGGTGATGGTGTTCGACTGGTAGTGCGCGACGTTGGAGCGCTGCACCGCCGGCGGCATGATGTGGTCCTCGCCGCCGGAGATGAACAGCAGCGGCGCCCGGTTGTCGTTGCGGTAGTCGACCCAGGTGTCCTGGTGACCCGGCTGGAAGTTGGCCAGCACCCCGCCCCACACGATGCCGCCGTGGGCCGGGATGTGATACCTCGAATACAGGGCCGCGGCTTCCTCGTCGGTGAACGTGTTGGTGAAGGCGTACCTCCACTGCTCCAGCGTCAGGCCCACCGCCTTGTGCCGGTTGGCCGGCGACTTCAGCACCGGGAAGGTCGACTTCACCTGCGACAGCGGCACCACCCGGACCCCCTCGGTCGGTGCCGAGTTCAGCGCGACGCCCGCCGCGCCGTAGCCGTGGTCGAGCAGGATCTGGGTGAAGGCGCCGCCGGCCGAGTGCCCCATGATGATCGGCTGACGGTCCAGGCCCTTGATGACGCTCTCGAGCTTGTCGATGATGGCCGGGACGGTGACGGCCGTGATGAGGTCGGGGTTGGCGTTGAGCGCCTCCACCTCGACCTCGAAGCCGGGATAGCCGGGTGCGATCACCCGGAAACCCTGCTGCTCGTAGTGGGTGATCCAGTGCTCCCAGCTCCGCGGCGTCACCCAGAAGCCGTGCACGAGCACGATGGTGTCGGGTCGGTCGGTCACGGTCATGCTCCAGACTCGGCGAGGAACGCGAGCAGGTCGTTGCCGAGCTGCTCCTTGTGAGTGTCGGTGATGCCGTGCGGCGCGCCGGCGTACACCTTGAGGGTCGCGTTCTTGATTCGCGCCGCGGACGCTTTGCCGCCGACCTCGAACGGCACGACCTGGTCGTCGTCGCCGTGGATGACGAGGGTCGGCACGTCGATCGCGTCGAGGTCGGCCCGGAAGTCGGTGGCCGAGAACGCCGCGACGCACTCGAAGGCGTTGCGGTGCCCGGACTGCATGCTCTGCAGCCAGAACGCGTCACGGATGCCCTGCGAGACCTGCGCGCCGGGCCGGTTGTTGCCGAAGAACGGCCCGTCGGCGAGGTCGCGGTAGAGCTGCGACCGGTCGACGACCGAGCCGCCGCGGATCGCGTCGAAGACCTCGACCGGCACGCCGCCGGGGTTGTCCGGGGTCTGGACCATCAGGGGCGGGACCGCGGACACGAGCGCGATGCGGGCGATGCGGGACGTGCCGTGCCGGCCGACGTAGCGGGCGACCTCGCCGCCGCCGGTCGAGAACCCGACGAGCGTGAGCTCGCGCAGATCCAGCGTCTCGATGACGGCGGCCAGGTCGTCGGCGTACGTGTCCATCTCGTTGCCGTGCCAGGTCTGCGTCGACCGGCCGTGGCCGCGCCGGTCGTGCGCGATGCAGCGGTAGCCCCGCTCGGCCAGGAAGAGCATCTGCGCTTCCCAGCTGTCGGCGTGCAGCGGCCAACCGTGGCTGAACAGGACGGGCGTGCCGGCACCCCAGTCCTTGTAGAAGATCTGCGCGCCGTCGCCCGCGGTGACGTATCCCATGGCGGTCAGCGGACCGAGGCCGCGGCGCGGGCGATGAGGTCGGCGGTCGCGGCCGGCTCGGAGATCATGGCGACGTGCGAAGCCCCGATCTCGACGGTACGGGCCTGCGCGCGCTTGGCCATGAACCGCTGCGCGGCGGCCGGGATGAGGTTGTCGTTGCGGGCCACCAGGTACCAGGTCGGCACGGTCCGCCACGCCGGCCGGCCGGACGGCTCCTGGAGCGTGTGCACGTCGGCCGGGCGCTGGGTCGCGGCCATGACGGCGGTGACCGACTCCGGCAGGTCGCCGGCGAATACCTCGCGGAAGGCGGCCGCCTTGACGTAGCCGTCGTAGCTCATCGAGCCGTCGGGCTGCGTGTAGGGGCGGAAGTCCAGCGCCTCCATGCCGAGCTTGGAGCCCGGGTACTTCGTCTGCAGGCCTTCGAGCGTGTCGCCCTCGTCGGGGGCGAACGCCGCGACGTAGACCAGCGCCTTGACATCCGCGTTGTCGGTGGCGGCGTTGGTGATGATCATGCCGCCGTACGAGTGTCCGACGAGAACGATCGGCCCGTCGATCGTGCCCAGGAACTCGGCGAGATAGGCGGTGTCCGACGGCACCCCGCGCAGCGGGTTGGCCGGCGCGAGGACCGGGTACCCGGCCCGCTGCAGCCGGCGGGTCACCTCGGTCCAACCGGCGGCGTCGGCGAACGCGCCGTGCACCAGCACGACCGTCGGCTTCGGTCCGGAACGGCGGCTGGCGCCGGCCGGCGTGGCCGCCACCGCGCTCAACGCCGTGCCGGCGAGGAGCGCCGCGGACCCGGCCAGGACCGCACGACGAGTGGTTTCAGGCATGGCTGTTCCTCTCCCAGGTTCGAGTGTTCGACCAGGTCGGGCGATGGTCGACGGTCCGATCCGCGTGTGACGATCGCCGCCTGGTCGTTCGTTGCGGTGGGACCGTAGCCAGGGCGACACGGCAAACGACTGAAGAAAAAGTGAGGACGACGCGACCGATGGAGCCCGACCTCCGCTTCACCGTGCTCGGACCGGTCCGGGCCTGGCGGGACGGTGCGGAGATCCAGCTCGGCGCGCCGCAGGTGCGCAGCCTGTTGGCTGTCCTGCTCGCGCAGGCCGGTCGGCCGGTGGGGCTGGACGCCATCGTCGACCTGCTCTGGGGCCAGGAGCCGCCCTCGACCGCCGTCAACGCGCTGCACGGCCACGTCGGCACCTTGCGGCGGCTGTTGGAGCCGGGCCTCGGCCCCCGCCGGCAGGGCCGGTGGCTGCTGCGATCGGCGGGCGGCTACCAGTTCGCCGGCGACGAGGGCAGCCTCGACCTGCTCAGGTTCCGGCGGCTGACCCAGTCGGCCCGCGACGACCTCGCGGCTGGTGACGAGATCGGGGCCGTTCGGCTCTTCGCTTCGGCGCTCGATCTTGTGCAGGGCCGCTGCGCCGCGAATCTCAGCGCATCGATGCGCTCCGACCCCGTCTTCGTCGCGGTCGATCGTTTCTGTGCCGACGTCGCCCGGGAGGCCGCCGACTGCGCCCTGCGGGCTGCGCGGCCCGAGGCGCTCGTCACCGCCGTGCGCGCGGCGGCCGACCGCGATCCGCTCGACGAGCCCTTGCAGTCCCGGCTCATGCTGCTGCTCGGGGCGACAGGCCGACAAGCCGAAGCGCTCACGGTGTACGAGCGTGTGCGCACTCTCCTCGCGGAGGAGCTGGGCATCGATCCGGGCGCCGAGCTGCGCGCCGCACACGGCACCCTCGTGCGGCCTTCTGCCCCGCCGGCTGCGCCCGCCGCCCCGCGAGTCCCGATCGTGCGGCCCGCCCAGCTCCCGCCGGACCTGGCAACGTTCACCGGCCGGCGCGACGAGCTGCGTCGGGTGTTGGAGCTGGCCCCCGGCACTCATCTCGTCAGCGCGATCAGCGGAATGGCCGGCGTCGGCAAGACCACGACGGCGGTCCACTGGGCCCACCGGGTCGCCGACCGCTACCCCGACGGCCAGCTCTACGTGAACCTGCGCGGCTTCGACCCGGGCGGCTCGGTGATGCGGCCCGACGAGGCGTTGCGGCACTTCCTGGACGCGTTCGGGGTGGCGCCGGAGCGGGTGCCCCGCACCGTCGACGGCCAGGCCGCGCTCTACCGCAGCCTGCTGGCCGAGCGGCGGGTCCTCATCGTGCTCGACAACGCCCGCGACGCCGAGCAGGTGCGCCCGCTGTTGCCCGGAAGCCCGGGCTGCCTCGCGATCGTCACCAGCCGCGACGACCTGGCCGGCCTGGTCGCCACCCACGACGCACACCCGGTGTCACTCGACGTGCTCTCCGAGGCCGACTCGCACGAGCTGCTCGTGCAGCGACTCGGCCGGCACCGGGTGGACGCCGAACCCGAGGCCACGGCCGAGATCATCCGCCGGTCCGGGTGCCTGCCGCTGGCGCTCGCGGTGCTGGCGGCCCGCGCCGCGCTGCGTCCGTCGCTCTCGCTCGCCGACGTGCTGCACGACCTGACGGCCGACGACGACGCCCTGTTCGCGGACACGGACATCGCCGTCGACGTCCGGACGGTGTTCTCCTGGTCCTACCACGCCCTGACCGACGCCAGCGCCCGCCTGTTCCGGTTGCTCGGCCACGCCCGGACCGGTGACGTCACCGTGCCGGCCGCCGCCAGCCTCGCCGCTTTGTCAGAGCGCGAGGTGCGGCCGCTGCTCGCGGAGCTCGTCCGCACCAGCCTCGTCAACCAGATCGGGCCGGGTCGCTACGCGATGCACGACCTGCTCGCCGCCTACGCCGCCGAGCTGGCGACCGACCAGGACCGCCAGGCCGCACTGCGCCGGCTATTCGACCACTACCTGCACACCGCGATGGCCAACAGCGTGCGGGTGAACCCGCGTCCGAGCATCGACGTGTCCCCGCCCGTCCCGGGCGCGGTGGTCGGTGGCGAGGCCGACCGTGAGCGCGCGCTGGCGTGGTTCGCCCGGGAGAGGCCGACGCTGCTCGCCGCCATCACGCGCTCGGCGGCAACCGGCTTTCCGGGCCACACCTGGCGACTCGCCTGGGCAATCGGCCCGGACCTGCACTGGCGCGGGCAGTGGGCCGACTGGATCATGACCCAGGAAGCGTCGCTGGCCGCGCTCGAGGACACCGACGAGACGCTCGGCAAGGCGTACGCGAACAGTCAGCTCGGCCTGGCCTACACGGAGTACGGCAGGTACGAGGACGCCCACGCGCGGTTGCACGAGTCGATCGGGCACTTCGCCGCCCTGGACCACCACACCGGCCTCGCGGAGGCGTACCGCCGGCTGGGCGGTCTGGCGTACAAGGAAGAGCGCTACGACCACGCCCTGACCTATCTCTGGACGGCGGTCGAGCAGTGCGTCGCCGGCGAGGACCGCCTCAGCCAGGGCCACGTCCTCAACTCGATCGCCTGGGTGCAGATCCTGCGCGGCGAGCATGACCAGGCTCTGGAGAGCGCGCAGCAGGCACTGCCGATCGTGGTCGAGCTAGGCAGCCTGCAGGGGGAGGCGGCCACCCGCGACACCCTCGGGCACGCCCTGCACCACCTGGGCCGCTACCAGGAAGCAGCGGAGTCGTACCGAGCGGCCGTCCGGCTGCGCCAGTTCACCGGCGACCGCGTCTACGAGGCGAACACCCTGCACCGCCTCGGCGACAACCACGCGATGGCAGGCGAACCGGACCTGGCCGCGGCCGCGTGGCGGGAAGCGCTGGCCATCATGACCGACATAAGCCACCCAGCCGCCGAAACCGTGGCCGCCAAGCTGGGTGGCGAGGGCGATGCCCTCGCCACCCAGGTGGTTGGTTAGCGGGTCAGGACTGTTGCGAGGCGGCCCCGGGTGTCCTCGGTGCCGGTGAAGCCCTCGCTCGGGTTGAACTCGTCCTCGCCGAAGTCGACGTCCGGGTCGTCGGCGGTGCCGCCGATGCCGTCCGGGCCGACGCCGTAGAGCAGCGGGAAGTTGCCGCCCTGGTCCATCAGGTTCAGTGTGTCGTTGAACTGGTCCACGTGCCAGTTGCCGAAGAAGTGGCCCGCCTCGTGGGAGGCCACGTTGCCGACCGCCTGTGCGATGAAGTTGATCTTGTTGCTGGCCGGCGTGATGTAGAAGTTCAGCGACGCGTCGTCGTTGGCCGGGCCGCTCAGCACGTCAAGCAGGATCAGCGCTGATTCCTGCGTGTCGAAGTTGCCCGGGTCGATCGACTGGGCGATGCCGATCGTGTTGACGCCCGACTCCGCGATCGTGCCGCCGACGATCAGGCGGCTGACGTTGACCTCGCCGAACGGGTCGGCGTGGTCGCGGCTGTTGAGGATCTTCAACCGGAAGTTGTCGTTGAGGCCGCTCTGCGCCAGGTCGCGCTTCACGTTCTCGGTCACCTCGGCGACGATGCCGTCGATCAGCTGGTTCTCGTCGGCCGTGGTCAGGCCCCAGCGACCGAGGAAGGACCGCAGTGGGCTGAGCGTCACGACGCCCGGGCCGCCGAAGATCGCCGTGTTGAGGCGCTGGCCGTTGAAGTCGATGAAGACCGTCTGGGTGATCTTGTCGCCTTCCAGGTTCGGCCGGTACGCCTCGACGGTGATGTCATAGGCGCCCGAGCCCTCGCTCACGGCGACGTAGTGCAGGCCGTCGTCGTCGGCCACGTGCTCGCTGACCGCGTTGCCGCCACCGGGCAGCGGGCTGTTCGGCGGGTAGATGAAGGTCGCGTCCTGGCTGGACCCGTGCACCTCACGACCGGCCGGGTCGTAAATGGTGATCGTCGCCGGCGAGCCCGTCACCGACGTGCCGAGCACGTCACCCTTGCGCAACTGCACGGCGTAGAAGTCGACGTCCACGCGCGCCACGGAGAGCAGCATCGTGTACGGACCCTCGCTGCCCGCACCATTGCCACTGGCGGCGTCGAACGGATCGGCCGGCCTCGAGTTGTAGCCCGTGATCATGACGTAGTAGTCGCCGGGCGCGGTGAACGTGAACATGAGGAGGCTGTCCAGGCCGCCGGAGTCGTCGTTGAAGGCCAGCTGCTCGCCCGTGGCGGAGTACAGCGCGACCATCGTGTCGAGCGGCCCGGTCGGGGTGTCCATGTCGACCGTCAGCGTCTCGCCGACACCGGCCGCGCCGATGGTCAGCTTGAAGAAGTCGAAGTCACCGGTGTCGCCGGCGGCGGAGCCGTGCGGGCCGTCACCGATCGTGCTGTTGACGGTGATCCCGCTGCGGAGGTTCTGGACGCCGGTGTCCGACGCGAGGGGAATCGCGCCGTCGTCCTCGGCCTTGGGCGTGAACGCCGGCCGGCTGACCACCTCAGGGTCGAGAGAGCCCAGGATGCGGGCCCGCGTGGTCTGCTTCCCCTTGGTGCCGAAGCCGGGCACCGGCTGGGCGAGCGCGGGCGAGTCGTTGCCGCCCTGGCTGCCGTCGAGCTCGTCCTCGTCGACCAGGATCGGTGACGCGGCGGCAACCTGGCGCAGTGCCCGCTTCTGCTCGCGGAGCGCGCTCTGCTTCTCGGCATTCTGCCGCCAGGCGGCATAGTCGATTGTGGTCGGATCGGGTACGAGCGACAGATATGGATTGACGCCGGTCGGCGCCTCGCCGGCCGGTGCCTTCGCGGCCACCTGCCCGCCCTCGGCCAACGTGGCGCGATCAGCGCCACTCGGCCCCGGGTCGTTCTTGAGTTCGGCCGTCGCGGTCGCTGCTGGCAGCATCGCTGCTGCCAGCGCCGTGCCAGCCAAGAGCGCGATGGTTCGACGCATGAGCCCTCCCCCTTGCGGCCGGGCCCCTGTGCCCAGCCCATCGATGGCTGTCACGACGCTATCCATCCGTCCAAGGTCATGAACAGATGGAGATCGAAACCAATCACATAGACGCATCGCGATAGCTATTGAAACCGGGGCATTTACTCTGATCAAAAAACGACACTGTCCGGCATCTGTCGACAGGGTTGCCAAACCGTCACCCTGAGCTAGATTGGGCGCGACGGCCACAGTGGATCTTGCGGGGTCGTCCGGCCACTGTCGATGATCACGAAGGCCGTACGCCGCAAGCGATCCGCGTCACCGGCCTCTTCTCCCCGCGTTTACGCAGGTGGAGACCGCCTGCTGGGAACGCAGCCCACGGGCCTTTCGGCGGCCTTGACCCGTGGTCCATCATTGAGTGAAGCGGACGAATGAGGTGTTGGCGAGCCATCTCGTCATGCGTCCACAGTGTCCCTCGGGTTGCTAGCTAACGTCAGTGGAGTCAGGCGGCGGATGGTGGTGCGCGACAGATGAGGATGCAGCCTCGTCAACAGCTGCTGGAGATCTGGAACTCGACCGTGCGTTCGTCCTGGTCGGAGCGTGAAAAGAAGTGGAAGTTCGGCGGCCGTGACGCGCCCAACTCGATCGGCGACGCGGAGCAGCTGCTCTGCATCCTGACCCCGGCGACCAAGGTCGAAGCGTTCAAACTCGACCGTCCGGACGAGACCGCCGAAGACATGATCCGGGCGCTGCGCCCGCTGGGCAACGCGACCGAGATCCCGAAGACGCTGATCGGCGTGCTCCGGGAATACTTCGACCGCTACAGCGAGCCCGACGGCACCCCGCTGTTCTCCGGGTCGTCCTACTACAGCTCGTCCGGCCCGGCGCAGCCCACCAAGGAGCAGCTCCGGCTCGACATCGTCGACTCGTTCGCCATGTCGGTCACGCTGTCGCTGGCCGTTCTCGGTTTCCTCAAGGTGCTCCGGTCCGTGGCGAGCCGCGAGGAGAACCGCAAGGAGATCGAGGCGCTGGAGCTGATGGCCAGCACCCGGCTGAGCGCCGCCATGGTCGGGCTGCTGCGGAGTTTCACGGTCAACGTCTTCGACATCGACTCCGGGTACGGCCAGGCGTTGATCACAATGATCAACCAGGAGAACCTGCCGCAGCGCCAGGTGGTCAGCGCTATCCGCCGGGACCTCCGCGAGACCATCGCCTCCTTCCGCGAGGTCCTGATCGGTTCCGGCCAGGTCACCGACATCGACAGTCCCGACCGCCTCTTCGAGGTCGGCTGGTCCTGGGGCATCGTCAACGGCGCTCCCTCCATCGAGACCAACGAGCCGGTCGGGCAGCAGCCCAAGGGCTTCGCACAGGACGCGCCCTACCTCTACTTCACGGTCATCGCGGTCGACGCCATCGAGGACCTCTTCTCCGAACGGACCCGCGTTCTCGGCCTGCTCAACGAGGAGCAGCAACGCCTCTCGCGTGCGCTCCAGCTCCGGTGGGAGCTGACTCGTTCCTACTGGTCGACGATGGCGACGTTCGGCGCCGCCCGGCGCTGGCCGGTCGAGGACATCCCCTGGCGCACCACTGACGAGGACGCGTCCGACTACTACACGCTGCTCGTCACCTCGCTCGCCGTCAAAGGCCTGGTCCAGGAACGCGGCACCGACATCGAGCTCGGCCGGATCGGCGAGGTCGTCGGCGAGCTGGCCAACCGCGCCCGGATCACCCGCAAGCCGTTCGACACCGACCCGGCGCTCAGCCTGCACGCACCCGGCGTACTCGTGCCGCTGGTCGGCAGCGAGGACGCCGGCGAGGCCCGCATGCTGTGGACGGTCTCCGAGTTCGCCGCCCTGCTCTTCCAGCGCACCACCGTGATCGCGGGGCTGATCAGCGACGCCGAGGGTCGCAGCCGGATGCTCGACCTCGCCGACCGCACCTGGGAGCACCTCAACCGGCGTCGGCTCGACAAGGGCTCGGGGCGCAACCTGTGGGACCAGCCGACCTCGGCGTTTCCTCAGCTGACCACCCGCTACGACAAACCGTCCTGGTACTACACCCAGCGCGTCGTGCAGGGCCTGGTGACCACGGCCAACATGCTCAACCGCCCGCCACTGCGCAGTCCGCGGCTCGGCAACTACGCGTTCGACCTGCTCACCGAGGCCGAGCACCTCTACGACATGGAGCTGCTCTCGGGTGCCGGCGACGCCGGCCCACGGATGCGCGAGACGCTCAAGGTCGCCCAGATCCACCTGTCCCGGGCCCGCGAGATCCTGCCGGAGCGCCCCGGCACCGCGGCCGTCCTCGCTGCCCAGGTGCTGATTTCGCTAGACGAGTTGGCCGCCGCGCGGCGTGACGTGACCGAGGCGGGCTGAACCCCAATGCTGATCTTCGCGACCTCCGACAAGGGCGGCACCGGTCGCTCCGTCACCAGCAGCAACATCCTCTACCGGAGTGCGCTGCAGGGCAGCGACGTCTGCTATCTCGACTTCGACTTCGGCTCGCCGACCTCCGGTGCCATCTTCAACATCCCCACGGCGCTGCACGGCACCACCCAGGGCGGCCTGCACTCCTATCTGCACGGTGTGGTCGCCGACCCGCAGCGGCTGGAGATCTGGCAGGAGTCCGACCGGTCCAGCCTGCGCAACCGCCCGCCGGGTGCGGGTCGTCTGGTGCTGTTTCCCGGCGACAGCGGTGGCGGTGAGTTCCCGATCACCAAGGAGAACACCGAGCGCTGCGCGCGGCTGTTCCTGCACCTCGAGGAGGAGTTCGACCTCTGCCTGGTCGACCTGAGCGCCGGCCGGTCCTACGCGACCGAGATGGTGCTCGCGGCGACCGCGACCGAGGCGCTGCGCAACATCCGCACCCGCTGGCTGGTGTTCCACCGCTGGACCCGGCAGCATGTGCTCGCGGCGTCCGGCCTGGTCTACGGCGAACGGGGCATCCTCGACACCGGCGCGCGCAGCGGGCACGACCCCGAGGAGCTGGCCAACTCGCTGCGGTTCGTCCGCACCGCGGTGGTCAACCCCGACTCTCCCGAGCTCGAGGGGCTGCGGCCGGCGCAGGTCGCCTGGCTGCGCGATGTGGACCGCGATCTGTCCGAGTTGGCCAGCAGCCGCAAAGTGGGCCGCACGCTGCTGCTCGGCTCGATCCCGCTCGACCCCGTCCTGCAATGGCGTGAACAGCTTATTTCGGATAATGACGTGTGGTCGCGGCGCATCGCGAACCGTGAGACGCTGGAACAGTTCGACTCGTTGGCCAAAAAGATCGTGGACGATGCGGCCTGGGAGACGCTGTGACCGGAGTGGCATTCGAAGAAGCCGTCGCGGGGCGGAGCGTCGAACGCGTTCCGCTGTCGCACCTTTCCATCGAGCTGGGCCACCTCTACATGGAAGAGTTCGCCGGCGGCATGGACTCGCTGCGCCGGCACTTCCGCCGCGTCGCGCCGTGGGCGCAGGCCGCGGCACGCACCGCGCAGACCAAACCGGGCGGCAACCGCCCGCGGATCAGCACCTGCTTCCTGGTCGACGACTACTTCTCGCGGTTCAGCACGCCGCGTGAGGTGATCCCGAAGCTGGTCGCGGCCGCCGAAGAGAGCGGCCTGGTGATCGACTACCTGGCGCGGGAGTCCGGCTGCGCGGTCGCCGACGAGGTGCCGCTGGCCAAGCTGGTCGAGCAGGCGCTGGTCACCGACCCGGTGCCGGGCAGCAACGGCATCCGCCCCCCGACCACCGAGACCGGCTGGCTGTGCAACGGCCAGCGCTCGCCGAACACGGTCGCGATACCCGCGATGGCCGACAAGGGCTGGCTGCCGCCGATCCAGAACGCGGCCAACCGCCACTCGATCTTCGTCGACGTCGAGCTGTGGGACCTCGAAAATGGCCAGCGGCGCTGGTCGTGCCCGTTCCTCGCGGCGGTGTGGCAGCTGATCAGGCTCGGCCTGCTCCGCCACAACGGCGAGGTGGTCACCGCGCCGTGGCAGGTCGAGGAGCTGCCCGACGACTGGGACAAGCTGCCGGCCGTGGTCCAGCTCAACCCCCGCGCGGCGGCCTTCTCCGCCTACCGCACGTTCTCGGTGCTGGGTTCGCGGTTCCTGCAGGTCGAGCTCGCGGTGCGCACCATACTCAACCAGGTCTCGATCGACCCGATCGTCCTCGACCAGGTGTTCTCCCGCATGCGCGGCGAGGGCATGGAGCTGCCGAAAGAGCTGGTCGACCGCATCGACTACGTCTTCATCGGCGAGTGACACAACGGGCCTAGTCGCCGATGTCGGGCAGGTGTTCGGGGTCGGCGCCGGGTAGCCAGCTGAGGGCCTGGCCGGCCAGGCGGCGGAAGTTGCGGTCCTCGTCGCCGCTGGCCAGGGCGACCAGCAGGCGGCGGATCTCCGGGTCCGCGCCGAAGCGTTCGCACAGCGCCCGCACCGACGCCTCGCGGATCGACCAGTCGCTGTCGTGCACCATGTCGACCAGCACCTGGCGCACCTCCTCGTGCGCGTAGAGCCGCTCACCGAGCACCCGCAGGGCCTCGCGGCGCACCCGCAGGTCGGTATCCCGGCGGACTGCCTCGATCAGCAGCTCGCGGATCGCCGGGTCGCCGCCGAACGACTCGCCGAGCGCCCGCAGGGCCGACGCCCGGACCGTGTCGTCGTCGCCCGTGGCGCGCATCGCCAGCAGGTCGCGGTGCTCGTCGTCGATGCCGGCCGCGACCAGGGCGACCGCCGCCTCGGTGACCACCAGCGCGTCCAGGTCGCGGCGCACCCGGTCGAGCAGGATCTCGCGCACCTCCGGCTCCGCCGCGAATGGCTGGAGCGCGTGCGCCGCGGCCTCGCGTACCCGCGGATTGGGATCGCTCTGCACCCGGGCGGTGATCACCGCGCGGGTGCCCTCGTCGGACATCTTGGCGGCGGCCGCGAAGACCTGGCCGTCCGGGTCGTCGCGGGTGCGTTCGACCAGCAGCGCGACCACCTCGGGGTGCGACGCCGCGTGCTCGGCCAGCGCCCGCACGGCCGCACCCCGCACGTCGGCGTGCGCGTCCTGCCGGGCGCGGTCGAGCAGCTGCCGGCGGATCTGGGCGTCGCCGCCGCAGCGTTCGGCCAGCGCCTCGACCGCGGTGCGGCGCACCGTGGCGTCCTGGTCCTCGCCGACGAGCCGGGACAGCACCGCGCACACCGTCGCGTCGAGACCGATCTTCCGGACCAGTGCCTCGGTCGCGGCGAGCCGGACCGCGGCGTCCGTGTCGGCGTGCGCGATCTTGGTCAGGGCCGTGGTCGCCGGCGCGAACCCGGGCAGCGCCGCGGTCAGTCCACGGATCGCGACCAGCCGCACCTCGGCCGAATGGTCGCGCCGGGCGCACTCGACCATGGCGCTGTGCACCTCCTGGTCGGTGCGGAAGTGCTCGCGCAGGATCTGCACGGCCGCCCGGCGGGCGACCTCGTCGGGGTCGCGGCCGGTCCGCTCGATCAGCAGGCTCTTCACGGTCTCGGCCGCCTCGAACCGCTCGACCAGGGTCTTCGCGGCGGCGCTGAGCACGCCCGCGTCGCGGTCGTCGTGCAGCAGCGCGGTCAGCAGGCTCTTGACCGGCTGGCCGGAGCCGAGTCGGTCGGCGAGCACGCGCACCGCCGACCGGCGGACCACGCCCTCGGGCTCGGCGCGGATCCGCTCGATCAGCAGCTCGCGCAGGTGCTCATAGCCCATGCCCCAGTCGTTGAGCGCGCGCGCCGAGACCGCCACCACCTCGGCGTCGCGGTCGGTGCGGACCCGGTCGACCAGGGCGCCGCGCACCGAGTCGTCATAGGGCAGGCGTTCCATCATGAGTACGGCGGTCCGGCGCACACCCGCGTTGCCGTCGCGGCGGGTGCGGTCAAGTAGTAGGCGGCGGACGGCCGTCTCGTCGCGGAACCGCTCGCCCAGCGCCCGCACCGCGGCCAGCCGGACAGCGGCGTAGCCGTCGACGGTGGCCCGCTCCAGCAGCACGTCGCGCACCCGGGCGTCGGCGCCGAACCGCTCACCGAGCGCTTCGACGGCGGCGAGCCGCACACCCGCATAAGCGTCGTCGCGCGCCCGCCGGATCAGCTCCTCACCAGCCCGGGTCAGCGCGAGCTGGTAGGCACTGCGGTTGGCCGCCGTGCCCGCCACCTGGGCCAGCTCGGCCAGCCCGGCCACGGCCGCGTAGGACGCCCAGCGGTCGTCGATCGCGCTGAGCACGGTGCTGAACAGGTCTTCGATGTGCTCCGACGGCGGGGCGAGCACGGCGGCGAGCTGTGCGGCGTGCGCCGAGACCGAGCTCCAGATCAGCCGCACGCCGCGACGCCTGTACCAGTTGAGGTAGATCTGGCCGCCCGGCCAGGTCGCGCCGATCGTGCGGGCCGCGGGCAGGATCTCCGTCTCGATCAGCGCCATCGTGTCGCGGTCGTCGATCGAGACACAGTGCTCGATCAGCAGGATGATCCGGCGCAGCAGGTCCTGTGCGGGCCCGGCGACGGCCGTGTGCGGGTTGCGCACCTCGGCCAGGCACTGCGCGGCCAGCGCCAGGTTCCACGGCGGCTGGGCGAACGCGCCGGCCGGCCAGGGATGGTTGACGCTGGTGGCGAGCAGCGAGATCAGCTGGGCGGTGTGCCGCTCGTGCAGCGCGCCGGCGACCAGGCGCAGCACCTCGCGCCAGGAAGGGTCGGCCCAGTGCGCGACGAACAGCTCCTTGAGCTGCTCGAACTCCCACTGCTGGTCGTGCTTGAACTTGCCGACCACGGCCTCGGCGCAGAAGAACTCGAGGAACGTGCGGTGCACGAAGCCGTAGAGGTGCGGGCCGTAGCGACTGAGGATGAAGTTGCGCTCGCGGAACTGGTTGATCATCGCGCGGGCGATCTCGCGCGCCTCGGCCGGGTCCTTCTGGTAGCGCTCGGCCAGATAGTCCTCGAAGACCTCGCTCAGGTCTTCGGCGCCGACGTAGTTGGCCGCCAGCCCGCGCTCGCCGCTCTGCACCTTGTAGGCCAGCCGGCGCAGCAGCTCCTTCTTGTCCTCCGCGTCGATGAAGCCCGGGCTTTCGTATTGGTCCTGCAGGTGACGGTTGATGTCCCAGTGCTCGACCAGCACCGTGGCCGCGTGGTCGAACAGCTTCCACCGCTCGCGGGGCAGCGCCTGGTGCTTGCCGATGATCGCCAGGATTGTCAGCAGCATCGGGTTGCCGGCCAGCTCGCGGATCGACGGTGAGTGCCGCATCGCCTCGATCAGCCGGGCCCGCCGGGCCGCCGAGTCACCCGGGCGGTCGTGCATCGCGAGGTCGTACCAGCTCGCCAGGAACTCGGTGATCTGGGTGTCGTCGAGGTCCTGGAGCGTGAAGTGGGCGAAGCCGAGCTCGCTGAGCGCGCGGCGGGCGTACCCGATGATCCTCGAAGTGACGATCACCCGCACGTGCGGGAACTCGCCCGCGAACGCCGCGATCTGGTTGGCCACCGCCTCCCGGCGGCGCTTGTCGAAGATCTCGTCGAGGCCGTCGAAGATCACCACGGCCGGCCCGGCGCCGTTGAGGTAACGCAGCAGCGCCGCCCGCTCCAGGCCCAGGCCGTCGATCCCCGCGCGGTGGTCGAGGTATTCGACGAAGTTGCTGCACCTGCCCTCGGCGAACAGCGCGACGTAGGACCGCAGCTCGATGAACAGGGGCAGGTGCCCGTCGAGCGCGCCGAGGCGGTCGTCGACGGGCGCCCCGGTGTGCGCCAGCGCGAGCGTGATGTAGCGGGCGGCCGTGGACTTGCCGGAACCCGGGTCGCCGAGCAGCACGATGGCCTGGTTGTCAGGGGCCGCGACGACGTCGAACAACCGGCGCAACGGCTTGGCGCGGTAGGCCTTGTGCAGCAGCGCGAGCTCGTCGGGGTCGACCTCGTCGGGCACGTCCTCGGTCTCGAGGTGGCCCTCGAACTGCATCCGCTGCCACCACTCGCGGGGCAGCTCGACCGGCGGCGGATCTTCCCTGATCGACTGCTCGATGAAGACGGAGCTCAGTCGCATCTGGAGGTATTCGTCGCGCTGCGGCGGGGTGAGCGCGTCGAGGTCGAGGCCGCCGTACTGCTGGTGCAGCCGGTCGTAGTAGCGCTTGAGCGTCTCGGCGCTCAGCGACTGGAGGTGGCCGGTCGGGCGGCCGATGTCGGCCAGGCAGTTGGCGACCGCGGCGGTGACGAGCGCGG
The DNA here is from genome assembly GCF_016862515.1 of Asanoa iriomotensis. Classification (GTDB taxonomy): domain Bacteria; phylum Actinomycetota; class Actinomycetes; order Mycobacteriales; family Micromonosporaceae; genus Asanoa; species Asanoa iriomotensis. Next base: position 10,299 of record NZ_BONC01000075.1, on the reverse strand, counting down.
CCAGGTCACCTGGGCCGTTGAACGTGCTGCACATGTGCCGGACGACCAACTCGCTGCGCAGCGCCTCGATCCGCTCGGCGTCGGTGCCGCGGTCGATGTGGACCCGGGGCCACGGCGCTTCCTCGTCGAGCAGGAAGATCAGGCAGGGCTTGCCCATCGCCTCGGCCTGGCGGTATTCGAGCTCGGTGATCGACCGGTCGTAGCCGGGCGGGACGAAGCCGTAGCGCCAGGCGAAGATGCCGACATAGAGGTCACAGTCGGCGACGTCTTCGAGGCAGCGCTCGACCGGGCGGCGATCTTCGGCCACATAGGACTCCATGGCCACGTCTTCGACCCGCAACCGCCGGAGTGCCAGCTTGACCGCTGACCGGCACTCTTCGAGATCACGGAACGTTGCTGAGACGTAGACCTTGGTCAACGCGGCTCCTCGGTTACACGAGCGACACGCGTCGTTACCGTACCAATATCCAGCAAGCTTCGGGTTCCCAGGCATCGGGGTTGATCAAAATATCGTCTGGGTGGCATTCAGCGCGGCGGCCTTGCCTCCCAGGTCGACCATAGGATGCAATTCACCCGCTGTTCTTTCACGGAGGCGGAAAGATGCTGACGTTCGGCGAGGTCCACACCGGACTACTGCAGAACTCGACCTCGCTGGCCTGGGACGCTACTGCCGAGGTGCTCAACCTGCTCGTCGGCGAGCAGGTCCGGCGCTCCGAGCGGCCCATGGCGTACGCCGTCTCACCCAATCTGTTGACCAGTGTGGACTGCCGGCTGCCGGCCGCCTCCGGCAAGGTCATCCGCGGCGTCGGCACGGTGGTCTCGCACGCGTCGATCACCGGCGGGCACCTGGCGCAGGGCTCCGGGCATGCCGTCGTGGTCAAGAGCACGGCCAACCGGCGGCTCTCCTGGTCGCACTATCTGACCCGGCCCGGCGCGATCGAGGCGATCGGCAAATCTGACGCGGCCGACATCGCCCGCGGCTTCGCCGGCACCAGCCAGCCGATGGGCACGCTCGACCTCGGCGCGATCAGCGGCCGCACGCTCGACGCGGTGCAGCGCTCGACCCGGCTCGACCGGCACCCGCCGTTCCGCACCCAGCGGACACACATGCGCTGGGTGGTGACCCCGACCGACGCCGACGGCGCCGAGGCGACCGGCACGTTCCGGGTCGCCTCGCCGACGCTGCGGGTGCTGGAACTGGTCGTGCCGCGCGAGCACGTCGGCGCGATCGTCGATCTCTGCGAAGACCTCGCGCTGCACGACTGGCTGCTCACCACGCTCCTCGCGCTGATGGAGTCGAGCCTGACCGGCCCGGGCACCCGGGCGCAGCGGATCGCCCGACTGCGCCCGGCCATCGACACCCTGCTGCATCTCTGGATGCCGGCCGCCCGGGTCGACGAGGCGGTGCTGCCGGTCTGGCGGTCGCTGGAACGCCGGCCCGGCTTCACCCGGCAATGGGACGCCTCGGTCAGCCGGATCCGCGACCAGATGACGCTGGGCACGCTCGCGCTGCTCGAGTCGGCGACCGCTTAGTCACTCCGGCCGACGGGCCGAGAGCTCACGCCAATCGAACGGCCCGACGAGGAGGGCGCGCACGCGGTCGTACGCGTCCTCCTCGCTGTCGTACTCGTAGAAGTGGGAGACGCCGTCGGCGCCGCCCGCCCGCTGCTCGACGTGCCATGCGTCGCCGTTGGTCCGCAGGTAGACGTCGCGCCGCGCGGCGCGCCCCCACTTCCCGTTCCACCAGTGCTTTCGCTGCTCCATGGTGGGAGAGTATCGAACATACGTTCGACTATCGCGAGGTCGGGGGGTTCTGCCGGTAGGTCTGGTCGAAGGCGGCGCGCTGCTGCTCAGGGACGCGACCGCCGGCGACGAGGGCGTCGCGGATCTCGGTGAGGAGCTTGATCTCTTCGCTCGGTGCGGCGGGCGGGGGCTCCTCGCCGCGGCGGCGGCGCTCGGCCAGCCGGTTCATCGGAAAGACGACGAGGAAGTACAGGGTCGCCGCGGTCAGCGCGAACGTGATCAAGATATTGATGAACGCCGCCCAGTCGAACTCGACGCCCCTGACCTTGAAGGCGCCCGCGTCGAGGCCGCTGCCGCTGGTGAGCCTGATCAGCGGCTCGAGGAACGACTTGGTGAACTGCGTGACCACCGCGGTGAACGCCGCGCCGATCACGATGCCGACCGCCAGGTCGACCACGTTTCCGCGCATGATGAAGTCTTTGAAGCCCTTAAGCATGGCTCACCCTATTCCCGGGTGGGTGGCTCCAGGAACCTGCCCGCCTCATGTGCCGCACGGTCGGCATCGCCGTCACGGACAGCCGCCACCAGTCGACCATGATCGATGTGGGTGCCCGCCCGCATGGCCGGCCCGACGGCGGCCGCCACGGAGGCGCGGATCGCCGCACCGACCGACGCGTACAACTCGGCAAGCATCGGGTTGTGCGCTGCGGCCACCACCGCGACGTGCAGGTCGGCGTCGGCTTCGACGAAGATGTCGGTGTCGCCGGTCGCCCAGGCCGCGTCGCGCGCCGTCAGCGCCGCGTCGAGCCGGTCCAGATCTTCGGGGGTACGCCGGAGCGCCGCCAACCGGGCCGCCTCGACCTCGAGGGCCCGCCGCACCTCGATGGTGTGCCCGACCTCCGCGGCGCCGAACTTGCGGGCGACGACGCCGGTCAGCTCGTCGGTCGACCGCACGTAGGTGCCGGAGCCCTGCACGCACTCGAGCACCCCGGCATGGGTCAGCGCGCGAACCGCCTCGCGCACGGTGTTGCGGCCGACGCCGAGGAGCTCCACCAACCGGGGCTCGGTGGGGATCTTGGCGCCCACCGGCCATTCGCCCGCCTGGATCTGCTCGCTGAGCTGCGAGATCACCTGTTGCACCAGGGTCGAGCGTGGATTGAGTGTCATGCGTAACATCACCCCACCATAAATCGTCCCATGATTCTAGGCTGTAGGTCGTGACCGCTCCCACCGTTACCGCGCCGCAGCCCACCACCCGCTCCCGCGGCATCCTGCTCGTGCTGGTCGGCATCGTGATCGTCGCGGTCAACCTGCGCGCGGTGGTCACCTCGCTCGGCGCGCTCCTCGACGAGGTCCGCGACGGCCTCCACCTGTCCGGCGCACTCGCCGGCGTGGTCACCACCGTCCCCACGATCGCGTTCGCGGTCTTCGGTGCGACCACCCCGTGGCTGGTCCGCCGGGTCGCGCCGGCGCGACTGCTGGTCATCGCGATGGTCGTGCTCTCGGTCGGCCAGTTCCTGCGGGTGCTGACGAACTCTCCGGTCGCGTTCATCGGACTCAGCGCGCTCGCCCTGTCCGGCATCGCAGTCTCCAACGTGCTGCTGCCGATGATGGTCAAGCAGCACTTCCCGGACCGCCCCGGTCTGGTCACCGGGGTCTACACGCTGTCGATGTCGGCGGGCGCGGCCGCGGCGTCGGCCACCGCGGTGCCGGTCGCGCACGCGTTCGGCTCGTGGCGGGCCGGGCTCGGCGTCTGGGCCCTGCTGGCCGCGGTGGCGATCCTGCCCTGGCTGCCGGCCGCGCTGCGGCGGGGCCAGCAGGTCCTCCGGCGGCCCGGCCACCACCCCGGCGCGCGGATCCGCCCGGCGCGCACCCGGATCGGCTGGGCCATGGCGGTGTTCTTCGGCATGCAGTCGATCGCCGGGTACGCCACGATGGGCTGGCTGGCGCAACTGTTCCGCGACTCCGGGTTCAGCCCGTCGACCGCGGGCCTCCTGCTGGCCGGCGTCACCCTGTTCGCGCTGCCGTTCGCACTGCTGGCGCCGGCGCTGGCTGGCCGGCTGCGCCGCCTCGACCTGCTAATCCTCGGGTTGACCGCCCTGGCCGGCGTCTCTTACGTGGGGCTGGCCGTGGCACCGCACGGTGGCGCCGTGCTCTGGGTGACCCTGATGGGGATCGGCCAGACGGTGTTCCCGGTCAGCCTGGTCGTGATCGGCCTGCGGGCCCGCACGCCGGAGGGGACGGTGGCGCTGTCCGCGTTCGCGCAGAGCGTGGGCTACCTGTTCGCGGCGCTGGGACCCCTGCTGGTCGGCATCCTGTACGAGACCACGGGCGGCTGGATCGCGCCCCTGGCCGTGCTGGCCGTGGCTCTGGTCGTACAAGCTGTGGCGGGTCTGGTGATCAGTCGCCCGCAGTTCGTCGAGGACGAGGCACACGCGCCGGGCGCGAACGGCCCGGTGGAGGCCATCGAGCCAACGGCGGCGGCGGTGCTGGCCGAGACCGGCCCGCTGGCCGAGCCCCTGCGCAAGGCCGCTTAGCCCGCGGCTGGCTCCGAGGCGTCGGCGGCGACCGCTTCGTCGACGGTCGGGTAGGTGTGCAGCACCTCGACCAGGCCGCTGACCTCGAGGATGCGGCGCACGCCACGCTGCGGAGCGGCCAGCCGGACGACCCCGCCGGCATCGTCGGTGCTGTTCTTGGCCCGGACGAACACGGACAACCCGGTGGAGTCGCAGAACGACACGTCGGTCAGGTCGAAGACCAGCCGGGACAGGCCCCGGTCGAGCAGGTCGGTGATCTGGTCCTGCAAGGCGGGCGCGGTGGCCATGTCCAGCTCGCCGCCCACCGACACCACGACGACGTCGCCGCGCTGTTCCGTGCCCACCGTCAAGGACATGCTCGACCTCCTGTATCCGGGGGAACGGTACTCCACCGGATGGTGAGAGAGCATCCGGCTCGCCCCGCACATTGAACGGCCCGCGGGCCTGGCCGTCGACCAGGCCCGCGGACCAACTACGCGGGGTGCCGGTCAGGCAGCCTTGCCGCGCAGCGGAGCGAGCGCCCGGCTCCACTCGACGACCTGGTCCAGGGTCGTGTGGAGCGCGTCGGCATGGTGCTCGCCCGGCTTGAACGTGCTGAAGTTCTCGAAGTCGTGGAACAGCGAGAGCATGACCTGCGAACGCACGTCGGCCATCTTCAGCTCAGCGGAGACGAGCCGCAGGTGCTCGACGGCACGCGCGCCGCCGGCCGAGCCGTAGCTGACGAAACCGACCGCCTTGTTGTGCCACTCCGCGAACAGGAAGTCGATCGCGTTCTTCAGGGCGCCCGAGGTCGAGTGGTTGTACTCCGGGGTCACCATCACGAAGCCGTCGAACGAAGCGATCTTCTCGGCCCACGCCAGCGTGTGGGGCTGCTGGTAGTTGCCCATGCTCGGCAGGCCGATCTCGTCGAGGTGCGGGAGCTTGTAGTCCAGCAGGTCGACGAGCTCGAACTCGGCGTCGGTGCGCTTCGAGGCGTGCTCGTACACCCAGTTCGCGACGGCCTCGCCGTTACGGCCGGGGCGCGTGCTGCCGAGGATGATTCCGATTGTGGTCACGATGTCCGGTTCCTTGCTCGGGGGGAGGACTCTGAGTAAGTCCTTGCTTCGTCAAGCAAACATACGAACAGTTCCTTGCTTGAGCAAGTATCATGGGCGTATGCCTCAGGTCACAGAGCAGCGCGACGAGCCGCTGAACGCCGACGAAGAGCGGCTCGTGCGCACGCTGGGCCGCGTGATGATCGTGTTGCCCAAGCTCCTGGACCACGACCTGCGGGAGCGGGTGGCCATCTCGCTGACCGAATACAGCATCCTCATGCACCTCTCGGAGGCGCCCGAGCGGCGCATGCGGATGAACGAGTTGGCCGGGGCGAGCGACCTGTCACTCAGCGGCATGACCCGCGCGGTGGCCCGGCTCGAGTCGGAGGGGCTGGTCAAGCGCGACCGGTGCGAAGAGGACGGCCGCGGCTGGTTCGCGACGCTGACCCCGGCTGGGCTGCGGCGGCTCGAGGACGCGTACCCGACGCACCTGTGGTCGACCCGCCGCCGCATCATCGACCACTTCGCGGGCTCCGACCTGGCCGGCCTGACCGAGGCGCTCGACCGCATCGGCTGCGGCGGCGAGACCGATCCCTTGGTGGCACGATGATCACATGTGTTACGGAGACGACGCCCGCCCGCCGCAGCCGCCAAACCCGGGGCCGGTCGGCGAACACGGGTCGGTGGTGCTGCAGTCCGCTGACGGCACGTCATTCGGTGGCTATTTCGCACACCCCGCATCTGGTCCCGCGGCTCGCGGGATCGTGATCTTCCCGGACGTGCGCGGGCTGCACGTCTTCTACCAGGAGCTGGCGCAGAGCTTCGCCTCGGCGGGCCTGTCGGCGCTGGCGTTCGACTACTTCGGGCGGACGGCCGGGATCGGCACCCGCGGCGAGGACTTTTCTTACCGCGAGCACGTCGACGCGCTCGACTTTCCCACGGTGGCGTCCGACGCCTCGGTGGCGGCGGCCTGGTTGCGGTCGCACGGAGCGTCGTCGCTGTTCACGGTCGGCTTCTGCTTCGGCGGCGCGATGTCGTGGCGCCAGGCGGCGGCCGGCGACGACCTGCGCGGCTCGATCGGCTTCTACGGCATCCCGTCGCGGGTGCAGAGCGTGGTCGACGAGATCGCCTCACCGCTGCAGATCCTGGCCGCGGGTCAGGACTTCACGCCGGTGGCCGAGGTCGAGCAGTTCGCCGATCGGGTCCGCGGTCATGGTGTGGACGTACGCATGACGGTGTATCCGGACGCCGGCCACAGCTTCTTCGACCGGGCCTTCGGGCAGCACCAGGAGGACGTCGCGGACGCATGGCGGCAGATGCTGAGCTTCGTCGAGGACAAGGCCTGATTACCCCATAAAAGGGGACTATTGTACGAAGTCATGGCCCTACAGACGCGGATGGTGACGATCGACTGCGCCGACCCGGGGCGCCTGGCCAGCTTCTGGGCGGCCGCCACGGGCCTCCGCGAGTCCTGGCGCCACGAGAACGACTTCCTGATCCTGGGCGAAACGCCAGGCTTGTGCCTGGGCTTCCAACGGGTCCCGGAGCCGAAAACAGTCAAGAACCGAGTCCACCTGGACTGGAGCAGCGACGGCGACGCGGCCACGGAAATCGAACGCCTACTGGAACTCGGCGCCACGGTCGTCGACCGCCAAAAAATGCCACAAGGCTTCGGCTGGACGGTAATGGCCGACCCCGACGGCAACGAGTTCTGCGTAGCAACCCCGACCTAGCGATTGCGACGGACGACTATCGTCCTCCACAGGCACGTGGCGATCTTCCATGTATCGATCGCCGCGGACTTACACGGAGGAGCGAGATGGCTCTGTTCGCAAGAAAGCGGCTGCTGGCTACGGCCGCCGTCGGGCTGCTGTCGGTCGCGCTGACCGCAAGCCCCGCGGTCGCCGCGGCACCGACCTCGATCGAGGCGCCGGTCATCACTCTGATCGCCGGCGAGCTCGTCGTGGGCACGCCGATCACGGTCCAGTTCACCCCCGGCGGGACAACCCCGCCGAAGCGTTACCGGTACGACGTCAACGGGCGCACGCAGTCGGTCGCGGCGACGGCCGGCAGCGCGACGGTCACCGTGACCGGCAGCGGGCGCATCGTGAATCTCGCTGTCCAAGCGATCGCCAGCGGTGGCGTCACGAGCCCGACGGAACTGCGCACGCTGTTTCTGTCCCTGCCGGAGCCGGCCGCGGAGAAGGACCTCGACGGCGACGGCGTGCCGGACCTGCTGACCGTCGGCAACACCGACGGCATCGCGCCGGGCCTGTGGCTCGCGCCTGGGTCCGCGAAGCGCAACGGCCGCGTGCGGGTGCCCGCCACGAACATCGGCGTCAACGGCACGGGCATCGGCACTGTCTCCGGGCCCGAGGACTACAACGACACCCAGGTGTTCACCGGACGACTCACCGGGACCAACTTCCAGGACGTGTTCGTCTACAAGCCGGCCAACGGCGGTGGCGTCATCATCCACGGCACGGGTGACGGGTCGCCCCTCGACGTCCGCAGCGGCAGCCAACACACCATCTTTCCGGGCACGATGACCGACCTGAACGGCAATGAACCCAGCCAGCTCGCCAGCGCCTACCAGGCGTCCGGCAGCGGCATCTTCTACGACGACCTCGTCGGGATCAGCAGCGGCTTCCTCTATTACTACCCGAACATGAACGGGATCGGCGGGTACGCGATCACCGTGCAGCTCGACACCCCGACGCCCGACGGCGGTGCCGACTGGCCTAACTGGACCATCGCGACCACGCAACTGTCCTCGGGCACGGCGATGTATCTCTGGAACCGCCAGACCGGCGATCTCTACCTCTGGGAAAGCCTGTCGTTCACGGACAACGGCGATATGACCGGCTCTCTGGACTTCACCCCGTACCTGGTCGCCACCGGCTGGAACACCGGCGCGACGCTTTCGACTCTCCAGGCCACCGACATCGACGCCGACAACGTGCCCGACCTCTGGACCGTCACCCCGGACGGCATAGTCACCGCACACCTGGTCACCGACCTGTCCCCGACCGGGCCGGCGCGTGTCCGCACCAAGGCGCCGCAGAGCCTGTCCTGACCGTGAGGGCCCACCGCGCCGGTCAGCTCCGGCGCGGTGGGCTCAGTGCATGCAGTCTTCGGCGCATGAGCGCGGCCCGGGCCGGGTCGGTGCCGAGCAGGAACGGCGGCCAGTCCAACAGGAGCAGGCGCACCTCCGCCGCCGCGGCGGCGTCGGCAAGGCGGTCGTCGCAGGGGATTCCGCGCGCCTCGGCATAGGTCGCCAGCATCGCCGCCCTCGGTGGGTCGGCGCCGTCGAACTCGGCGCGCTGCCACAGCAACGCCAGATCCTCCGGGCCGGAGCCGACGCCCACCTCCTGCCAGTCGGTCCAGACCAGCTCGCCCGCGCCGTCGTGGAGGAGGTTGCCGGCGTGCAGGTCGCCGTGCACCAGACACGCCGGCAGGGCCGCCGGCCGCAATTCGTCGAGTCGCGCTAGCTCCGCGGCGCACCAGAACTCTCGTGCCGCGGCGTCCGGCGATCGCACAGAGGTGCGTCTCAACCACGATCGGCCGCCGAGCGTGGCCAGGACCTCCGGCCGGTGCAGCGCACCGAGCTGGCGCGCCACCTCGGGCCAGCGCGACGACGGCCACTGCGCCGCCGGGCGCGCCGGGCCGAGGGATTCGAGCAGCAGGCAGGTGTCGTCGGCCGCGATCACCCGTGGTACGCGCACCGGCAGGCGCGGCGCCGCCCGATAGAACGCGGCCTCGCGCGCGGTCGTGGTCTTGAGCACGAACTCCGCGTCGCCGAGCCGGACCAGCGCCACCAATGACCCGGACGCCGACCCGGCAAGGGTTTCGACGGACCGCAGCGTTCGCGGATCGCGTCCGAGGCGACGCAGAAGCTCTTCCATTCTCAGTCCCCCTGGCTCAAGTATCCCCCTGTGCCGACCCGCGCCCTGGAAGCTAGTCTTTCGCGAAGACCACTCAGACAATGTGGAGGTTGCGACGAGATGTCCACCTCGGACAGCGTTTCCGTGGCGGGGCTCGACACCGGCATCCCGCACTCCGCACGGCTCTGGAACTACTGGCTCGGCGGCAGGGACAACTTCGCCGCGGACCGCGCGGTGGCCGACCAGATCCTGGAGATGGTGCCGGAGATGGTCGGGTCGGCGCGCGCCGACCGCGCGTACCTCGGTCGCGTGGTTCGTCATCTCGCCGGCACCGAGAAGATCCGCCAGTTCCTCGACGTCGGCACCGGCATTCCCACCGCCAACAACACCCACGAGGTCGCCCAGCAGGTCGCGCCCAGCAGCCGGATCGTCTACGTCGACAACGACCGATAGTTGTCGGGTAGTCTGCACACGTGGGTCTCCTGAGGGGAGCTGGGCGTGGCGCTGGGTGCGGGGTTCGTGCGGGTCAGCACTGGTAGTCAGGACGAGGCATCTCAGATCAAGGTGATCGAGGGTGACGCTGCCGAGCGTGGTGTAACGATCGTCAAGTGGTTCCGGCTTCATGGCTACTCGGCGAGTCATGGGACGCAGGAACCGGCGTTGCGTGAGGTGATCGCGGACATCGCGCGTGGCGACTACTCTACCGTGATTGTCACCGAGTCGTCTCGGCTTGACCGGCGGGACGATTTGGACGCTCAGGCTGAGATTCTGCTCGCTATCCGGTCCGCTGGTGGCGACGTGGTCTCCATCAGTGAGCCGCAGTTCGGGCGGACCGATTTCGCGGGTCGTGTCGTGACGCTGGTGGCGCAGCATGCGAATGCGGAGAAGTCCAAGACGGTCAAGCGGACGACGTATCGCGGGATCATGATGATCCGCGACAACAAAGCGCATCATGGGCCGCTGCCCGCCTTCTGGGCGACGGAGGGTGTGCGCTACGCGAAGCAGGCGTGGTGTGAGGACCCTGCCGCGGTGGTGGACTTGTACGAGCGTGTCGCCGGTGGAGAGTCGCTTGCGAGTGTGGGGCGTGCCTACGACCTGTAT
>NZ_BONC01000074.1 GCF_016862515.1 Asanoa iriomotensis | reverse complement strand
CCATGACTTCGACACAGACCCTAGGCGTAGTGCTCGCGCACCTGGTTGGCATGGCCCTCCGACAGGGTGTCGCCGACCAGCGGGATGAAGTGCGGCGCGCTGGTGATGGTGGCGCGCTCGTAGCGCACGCGGATGACGTCGGCCTCGATGTCAGCGTCCTTCAGGTCGACCAGGTGCATCGAGCGCAGCAACCGCCCGCTCACCACCGCCGCCACGCCCCACGGCATGTCGAGCTCCGCCGGGTAGCGGTAGATCGCGCGGATCTTGCCCGCCGGACGGTTGTCGCGGTCGCGCAGGTCACGGCCGATCAAGGGTTCCGTGGATACGGTCATCGGGCCCTCCCGAGCAGGCGGATAGACACCTATCAGCCTCTCGGGTCGCCCACCGCCTCCGCATCGGTGGCGACACCCATCTGCACGGGCACGCGCAACCGCACCTCGGCGCCGCCCGCCGGACCGCGGCCCAGCGACAGGTCGGCACCGGCCAACAACGCGCGCTCGCGCATGCCCCGGATGCCCGCGCCCTCGGGCGCGCCCCGCAGGCCCCGCCCGTCGTCGCGGACCAGCAGTTCGACGCCGCCGGCCACCCCGCGCAGCGTCAGCTCGACCTCCTCCGCGCGGGCGTGCCGGGCGATGTTGGTCAGCCCCTCCTGTGCCACGCGGTAGACGACCAGCTCGGCCTCCTCGCCGAGCGACGGCAGATCGGGCGCGATCCGCGCCCGGACGCTGAGCCCGCGGGTCGAGAACTCCGTCGCCAGCGACCGCAGCGCGGCGGTCAACCCCAGCTCGTGCAGGACGCCCGGCCGCAGCCGGCGGGCGATGCGGCGGATCTCGTCGAGGCTGTTGCGGGTCGTCTCCTGCACCTCGCACAGGTCCGCCCGGATGTCGGCGGGCGCGTGGTCGGCGACCCGCTTGAGCTCGAGCAGCACCGCGGTCAGGCTCTGGCCGACCTCGTCGTGCAGCTCCTGCGCGATCCGCCGCCGCTCGTCCTCCTGCGCGGAGAGCGCCCGGCCGGCACTGGTCGCGCGCTCGGCCTCCAGCCTCTCCAGCATCGTGTTGAACGTGCGCACCAGCGTGGCGATGCCCGCGTTGCCGCCGACGGCGAGCCGGCGGCCCGGGCGCAGCAGGTCAACGGTGGCCATCGTGCGGGTCAGTCGGGACAGCGGCGCGAGCCCGACCCGCAGCAGCACGGCGTTGACCACCAGCAGGGCCGCGAGCCCCGCGATGACCACCGCCACCTCGCCGGGTTTGGCCAGCGTGGAGACCGTGGCCGGGGTGAACAGCAGCAGCGCCGTCCCGGCGGAGAGCGCGGCCGCGTTCAGCACGAAGATCCGCCAGAACAGGGTCACGTCAACGAGCTTGCTGGGCAGCCCGGGGTTCGTCCAACAAATGGGTGCTGACACCCATGGCAGATGTACGGACGATCACGTGTCATTGTGGCGGTGAGCGCCGAAACGATCTTGATATTCGTCCTGGCCGCGGTCGCCGTGGTCGTGCTGGTCCGCTGGGTGGCCGGCCGCACCGGCCTTCCCGCGGCCGCGCTGTTGCCGCTCATCGGCATCGCGTACGCGGTGCTGCCCGGACCCAACCTCGGCCTCGACCCCGAGATCATCCTGACGTTCATCATCCCGCCGCTGCTCTACAGCGCGGCCCTCGACTCGTCGCTGATGGCCATCCGCCGCAACCTGCGCATCGTGGTCAGCCTGTCCGTGCTGCTCGTCCTGATGACCGCGCTGGTGATCGGTGTCGGGTTCCATTGGTTCGTGGCCGGCGCCACGCTCGCCGCCGGCATCGCGGTCGGCGCCGCGATCGCACCGCCCGACCCGGTCGCCGCCCTCGGCGTCGGCCGCAAGGTCGGGCTGCCGCCCCGGCTGCTCACGATCATCCAGGGTGAGGGCCTGCTCAACGACGCGACCGCGCTGACCATCCTGAGCGTCGCCGTCGCCGCGGCCGTCGGCGACGGGTTCTCGTGGGGATCGGCGGTCAGCCAGTTCGTGATGGCCGCGGCCGGCGGGGTGCTGGTCGGCGTCGCCGTCGCGTGGCTCGTGCGCCTGCTCCGCAAGCTCCGCGACGACCCGCTGACCGCGAACGCGATCTCCCTGGCCACCCCGTTCGGCGCGTACCTGCTGGCCGAGGAGATCCACGTCTCCGGTGTGCTCGCGGTCGTGGTCGCCGGCCTGATCATCGGCCACCACGCGCCCGGCGGCTCCGGTGCCAGCCGCCTGCAGACCACCGCGGTCTGGCGGCTCGTCGAGTTCCTCCTCGAGGGCTTCGTGTTCCTGCTGATCGGCCAGCAGCTCCCGCGGGTCGTCAGCGGCCTCCAGCAGTACGCGATCTCGACGATCGTCGCCGCCGTCGCGATCAGCGTCGGTGTCGTGTTGCTGCTGCGGCCGCTGTGGCTGCTGCTCACCCAGTCGCTGCCCCGCTCGCTGCACACCCGGCTGATCCGGGACGACAACGACACGGAACGCGAACCCACCCGCGGTCTCGCCGGGCGCGAGGTCGTCGCGCTGAGCTGGGCCGGCACGCGCGGCGTGATCAGCCTCGCCGCCATCTTCGCCCTGCCGCTGACCACCGACAGCGGCGCGCCGTTCCCCGACCGGGATCTGCTGCTGTTCTGCACGTTCGTCGTCGTGCTGGTCACCCTGGTCGGCCAGGGCCTGACATTCGCACCGCTGGTGCGGATGCTCGGCCTGCGCGCCAACGTCTCCGACCAGGCCCGGCTGCGCAACGAGGCCCGCTCGGCCTCGGTCGCCGCCGCCCTCGAGCGGCTCGACGAGCTCGCCGAGGCCGGCGACGAGGACGAACTGCGCGCGATCGAGGCGACCCGCGCGCAACTGGTCGCGCGCCAGGCCCGCTATCAGGGGCGCATCGACCTCCTCCGGGACGCGGACGCGACGGAGCTGCCGGTTTCGCCGCGTTACGAGGCAGCGCTTCGCGTGCGCCGGGCGGCGATCGACGCGCAGCGCGAGGAGGTGCTGCGCTGGCGCGACGCGGGCCAGCTCCCCGACGAGGGCCTGCGCGTCCTGCAGCGCGAGCTTGACCACGAGGAAGGCCTGCTGCCGGCGCGTTAGAAGTAGCGTAGCCACACGTACCCCCAGGCGACCGTCACCGTCACCACCGTCGTGACGATGCCGTACTTGGTGAACTGCCAGAACGAGATCGGCTCGCCGTGCTGTGCGGCGATGCCGAGCACGACGACGTTCGCGCTCGCCGCGACCGCGGTGCCGTTGCCGCCGAGGTCCGCGCCGAGCGCGAACGACCACCACAGCGACTCGCCGGTCTGCGGGTCGGGTGCGCGGGCCACCAGGTCCTCGACGACGGGCGCCATCGTCGCCACGTACGGGATGTTGTCGAAGAACGCACCCAGCACCGCCGAGCCGAACACCAGCGCGGTGGCGGCGGCGAAGTAGTTGTCGCCGATCGCCTCGACCGCCCAACCGCCGAGCGCGTGGATGACGCCGGTCTCGACGAGGCCGCCGACCATCACGAACAGGCCCATGAAGAACACGAGCGTCGTCCACTCGACCTCGGCGAGGTAGTCGGCCGTGCGCACTCCTGACACCAGCACCATCAGGCCCGCGCCGAGCAGCGCGATGATGGCGGGCTCCAGGTGCAGCACGCTGTGCAGCGCGAAGCCCACCGTGACGAGGGTGAGCACGGCGAGGCAGCGGGCCAGCAACGCCTTGTCCTTGATGGCCGCCCGGCCGTCGAGCTCCATCACCGCCGCGACCCGGTCGGGATTGTGCACAAAGGACTTGCGGAACATGAACCGGGACATGATGACGAACAGCACGAACAACACGACCACGATCGGGCTCATGTGGACGATGAAGTCGTTGAAGGTCAGCCCGGCCCGGGTCCCGATAATCATGTTGGGTGGGTCACCGACCAAAGTGGCCGCACCGCCGATGTTCGACGCCAGCGCCTCGGCGATCAGATACGGCGCGACCGGCAGGCCGAGCTTGCGGCAGACGGCGATCGTGACCGGCGCCACGAGCATCACGGTGGTGACGTTGTCGAGGAACGGTGACGCGACCGCGGTGATGACCATCAACAACACGAGCAGGCGGTACGGCTGACCGCGCGAGCGTTTGCCGGCCCAGATGCCGAGGAACTCGAAGACCCCGGTCTGTTTGATCACTCCAACGATGATCATCATGCCGAGGAGGAGGAAGATGACGCCCCAGTCGATGCCCGCGTGCTCGTCGTAGAAGACGTCGTCGCCCGGGAGCAGACCGAGTGCGGCCATCAGCCCGGCGGCGCCGAGCACCACGGCGACCCGGTGGATCCGTTCGGTGGCGATGAGAACGAACGCGACCGTGAAGATGACGACGGCCGCGACGGGTGCGAACCCGTTCACCGGCGGCGCCCTGGCGGACCGGTCTCGGACGCGTTGCCGGTTGATCGTTCGTGGTGCGCAAAAGTCATGGCGAAACGATCGCCCCGCCGGCCGTTCCTTACCATCGGTGCCGACCCTCACATCGGCGGTGGTGCGACCCTTACGGTTCGATGAGTCCGACCCTGATGGCGTACCGCGTCAGCTCCAGCCGATCCCGCAGACCGAGCTTCTGCAACAGGTTGGCCCGGTGTCGCTCGACGGTCTTGACGCTGATGTAGAGCAGGTCCGCGATCTCCCGCGACGAGTGCCCCTCGGCGACGAGCTTGAGCACCTCCTCCTCCCGATCGGTGATCGCCCGCGCCGGCACGCCGTCGCCGTCCTTGACCCGCTCGAGATAGTGGCGGACCAACGCGTTGACCGCGCCCGGGTAGAGGAACGGCTCGCCCCTCATGGCCGCGCGGCAGGCGGCCACCAGGTCGCGGTCGGCCACCGACTTGAGCACGTAGCCGGAGGCGCCCACCTTGAGCGCCTCGAAGAAGTACTGCTCGTTGTCGTACATCGTCAGGATCAGGATCCGCAGTTCCGGCATCGACCGGGACAGCTCGCGGGCCGCCTGCAGCCCGGTCAGCCGCGGCATCGCGATGTCGAGCACCGCCAGGTCCGGCCGCTCCCGGGCCGCCAGCTCGATCGCCTCGGCGCCGTCGGCGGCCTCGGCCACCACGGTCAGGTCGGGCTCGCCGTCGAGGATCAGCCGCACGCCGCGCCGCACCAGGGCGTGGTCGTCAGCAAGCAGGATCCTGGTCATTCGTCAGCGACCTCCTACGTCGCAGGGCACCCGCAGGCGCACGTCGGCTCCGCCACCGGCGGCGGAACCCAGGGTCAACTCCGCGCCGACGAGCATCGCCCGCTCGCGCATGCCGAGGATCCCGGCGCCCTCGGGCGCGCGGCCGAAACCCCGGCCGTCGTCGGTGATCCGCAGCCGCACCTCACCCGGGTGCCGGCGCAGGCTCACCTCGATGGTACGGGCGCCGCTGTGCCGGGCCGCGTTCGTCAACGCCTCCTGCGCCACCCGGTAGACCACCAGCTCCGTGTCGTCGCCCAGGTCGGGCAGGTCCGGATCGAGGTGGTACCGGACGGACAGGCCACCGGTGGAGAACTCGGTCGCCAGGGCCTTGACGGCGCTTTCCAGACCAAGCTCGGCGAGTACGCCCGGCCGCAGCCGGCGGGCGATGCGGCGGATCTCGTCGAGGCTGTTGCGGGTCGTCTCCTGCACCTCGTGCAGCTCCGCGCGGACCTCCGGCGACGCGTGGTCGGCGACCCGTTTCAGCTCCAGGAGTACGGCGGTCAGCGTCTGGCCGACCTCGTCGTGGAGCTCCTGGGCGATCCGCCGGCGCTCGTCCTCCTGCGCGGACAGGGCCCGCCCGGTGCTGGCGGCCCGCTCGGCCTCCAGCCGGTCGAGCATCGTGTTGAACGTGGCGATCAGGTCGGCGATCCCGGCCCGCCCGGTCACCGCGAGCCGGTGCCCGGGCCGCAGCAGGTCGACGGTGGCCATGGTGCGGGTGAGCCGGGACAGCGGGGCCAGGCCCACCCGCAGCAGCACCGCGTTGGCGATCAGCATGGCGGCCAGCCCCGCCGAGAGCACCAGCGCCTCGGTGAGCAGCACCGGCGTCGACACCGTCACGGGGCTGGCCATCACCAGCAGCGTGGCGACCGTGAGCACGGCGGCGTTGAGCAGGAAGATCCGCCAGAACAGGGACACGTCACCCAGCCTGCGTGGCTTGGCCGGCCATGTGCATCGGGGCTGGCACCCATTGCCCGGCGGGATTGGGTGTCGGCACCTATGGTCGACGGCCGCCGGCGCGGGCCATGGTTGGAGGCCCCGGCGGGAAGGACGCCATGTTCGTCGAACGCACGCTCCTGCCCGGCGTCGGCGCCAGCCACGCCGTCACCACCGGCCGCCGCCAACGCATCGGCGTCGTCGCACACCACTCGGGCCAGCGCGACGTGATCCTCTACGACCCTGACGACCCGGGCCGGGCGGCGGCCACGGTCGCCCTCGACGGACGGGAGGCGAGGCAGGTGGCCGAACTGCTGGCGGGCACGGTCGCGGTCGACCAGCTCGACACGTCGGTCTGGCGGATCCGGGTGCCGGCGACCAGCCCTTACATCGGTCGGCTGCTGCCCCGCGGCACGCCGGAAGTGGTCGTGGTGGTCCGCGCCGACCGGGCGATCGCCCCACACGGCGACCTGACCCTGCTTGCTGGCGACCTGCTGGTCGTCGTCGGCGATCGCACGGCGGTGGACAAACTGGCGCACGCCCTCGGCTAGGCCGTTCTGGCGGTACGTTCGTCTCATGACTGGTGCCACCGCCAAGCAGAGACGCGTGTGGGACCGCAGCGCGCCCAACTACGACCGGCAGATCGCGGTCCTGGAACGGATCTGGTTCGGCGACGCCCGCGACTGGCTCGGCCGGCGGGCACACGACCGGGTCCTCGAGGTGGCCATCGGCACGGGCCGCAACCTGGACCACTACACCCCCGAGGTCACGGTCACGGGCGTGGACCTGAGCCCGGAGATGCTGGCCCGCGCCCGGCGCCGCGCCGCCGATCTGGGCCGCGCGGCCGACCTGCACGAGGCCGACGCCGAACACCTGCCGTTCGGCGACGCCTCGTTCGACACGGTGGCATGCGCGTTCTCGTTGTGCAGCATCCCGAACCCACGCGGGGCCATCGGCGAGATGTGGCGGGTCCTGACGCCCGGCGGCACGCTGCTGCTGGTGGACCACATCGGCGCGAGTTCGACCCCGCTCCACGCCGCGCAATGGCTGACGGAACGCCTGACGATCCCGCTGGCCGGCGAACACTTCACCCGGCGCCAACTCCCACTGGTGGAAGCGGCGGGCTTCGAGATCGTGGAGACGGAACGCCTGAAGGCTGGCACGATCGAACGCATCCAGGCCCGCAAGCCGGGCTAACCGCAAGGCGGCTACGGTTCTCTCGTGTCGCTCGGCGCTGGCCCGCTGGTGTTCCTGGATGTGGACGGTCCGCTGATCCCGTTCAAAGCACGGCTCTCCGGTCCGGCCGCGCCGTTCGCGGACGATGTCGGCAACCCGCTGCTCGACCGCCTCGACCCGGCCGACGGTCGCCGGCTGCTGGCGCTGGGCTGCCAACTGGTCTGGGCCACGACGTGGATGGCGGAGGCGAACGAGGTCATCTCACCTCGGCTCGGCCTTCCGGACCTGCCGGTCGTCGATTTCCCGGACGGCGACGAGCCGGCGGAGCGGGGCCTGCACTGGAAGACCGCGGACCTGGTCCGCTGGTCGGAAGGGCGTCCTTTCGTCTGGCTCGACGACGAAATCACCGACGTCGACCGGCGCTGGATAGCGGCCCACCACCCGGCGCCCGCGCTTCCGCGCCGCGTCGATCCGCTCGTCGGCTTGACCGCGACGGACTTCATGACTGTCCGCGACTGGCTCGCCCGGTTGAGCACCGCGGCGGGTTGACCCTCGCTGTACGGTCGCGGCCATGTACTGGGATCCCTTGCCGACGGTCGCGGACTCGGCGGACGTGTTCATCGCCAACTATCCGGACAGCAGGGAGTTGGGTCCACCCGAGGCCTACCTGCGCGGAGAGTGGGCCAACCGGGACTGGCGCAACGTGCCCGGCCCGTTCTACGGCGCCCAGACGGATTCGTGCTGGATGGGCCGGGAAATCGCGCCGAGCAACGTCGTCTACGAGGACGAGTACGGCAGCGAGATCGTGTTCCGGCAGCCGCGCGATGCCGCCGAGGTGCACCTCGTCCTCTCCGCCGGGTGGAACGACCCGTTCGTCGCGTACGCCTGCGACGGGGACCAGCACTGGACCCTGTCGCTGGTGCGCGAATGGTGGGCCGACCGAGCGCGCCTCGCCGGCTGGATCGGCGCCGCCGAGCGCACGTGGTCGGTCAGCGAGCGGGCCGACGAGCGGGAGGCCGCCTCCGGGCTGCGCGAGTACGCGCGCTACCTGGACGACGGCCTCGAGGCGTACCTACGTGGCTATGGATTCTGGCTCGAACACCGCCGTGCACCGAGGACCGGGGAAAGCCTGCCCGACCTCGGCCGCGATTGACACCGCCTCGACAGGTCCGGACGATACGGCGATGGGGGAGATCAGGAGCTTCGTCGATGTGCCCGGTGGTTATCTGCACTACCAGGTGAGGGGTGCCGGGCCCGATGTCGTTCTGTTCAACGGGGCCACTGCCGACCTGCGGATGTGGGAGTCGACCCTCGACTGGCTGGCCGGCGTCGCGCGGGTGACCATGTTCGACTGTCGTGACACCGGGTTGTCCTCTCCGGGGACCGCGCCCTACAGCGAGGTCGACGACGTCGCGGCCGTGTTCGACGCTGCCGGCGTCACCGACGCCGTGCTGGTCGGCAGCTCCGAAGGGGCGCGGCGGGCGCTCGCGTTCGCGCATCAGCACGCCGCGAGAGTCCGGCGCGTCGTCGCCGTCAGCGGGGCGTTCGGGGAGTTTCCCGATCCGACGCCCGAGGAGGCCGCGGCCCGGCAGGAGATGCACGCCGTGTTCGCCAAGATTGACCACGCGCTCGAGACCGACGGTGTGCGGGCCGCCGCCGAGATCGACATCGACGTGTGGGCGCCCGCGCTCGACGCGTACCACCGGCGCAAGTTGGTTGGTCTTCAGGTGGCGAACGCTCATCGGATCACGCTCGCGCACTATCACGGGCGTGAGTTGGATCCGCCCGTCAAGACGAGGTTCCACGAGATCACGGTGTCTGTGACCGCGGTCGTCGGTGGGCGGGAGTTCGCCGGTAGCCGCCTCTGGGCCGAGCGGATCGTGCGGCAGGCGCCCCATGCGACGCTGACCGTCATCCCCGAGGCCGACCACTTCGCGATGTTGTCGGCGCCGGAGCAGTTCGAACGGGTGCTGCGCGAGGCCCTAACGTCCTAATTGCCTGCTTACGCCTACTCTGGGCGTGTGCTGGTGCTGGTGGTGGTCCATGGCGTGATGGCCGTGGCCGCCCCCGCGCTCGTGCGGTGGCTCGGGCGCCCAGCGCTCTATCTCGTGGCGCTCGCGCCGCTCGCCGCGCTCTGTTGGGCGCTCGCCCACACCAGAAAGATGAACAGCGGCGGCGCGGTCGCCGAGAGCTACACCTGGGTGCCGCGCATCGGGCTCGACATCGACCTGCGGATGGCGACGCTGTCCTGGCTGATGGTCGTGCTCGTCGGCGGCATCGGCGCGCTCGTGCTCGTCTACAGCGTCCGCTACTTCCCACCTGACCAGACCGGGCTCGGCCGGTACGCGGGCGTCTTCGTCGCGTTCGCCGGCGCCATGTTCGGCCTGGTCGTCTCCGACAACCTGCTCCTGTTGTACGTGTTCTGGGAGCTGACCACCGTCTTCTCCTACCTGCTGATCGCGCAGGACCCGACGAAGCGGGCGAACCGCGCAGCCGCCACCCAGGCACTGCTCGTCACCACCCTGGGCGGGCTGGCGATGCTCGCCGGGTTCGTGATCCTCGGCGAGGGCGCCGGCACCTACCGCTTCTCGGAGATCGCCGCCCGGCAACCGGACGCCCGGCATCTCACGGCCGCGCTCGTGCTCGTGCTGCTCGGCGCCCTCAGCAAGTCCGCGATCTTCCCGTTCAGCTTCTGGCTACCCTCGGCAATGGCCGCGCCGACGCCGGTCAGCGCCTACCTGCACGCCGCCGCGATGGTCAAGGCCGGCATCTTCCTCATCGCGCTGTTCGGGCCGACCGTCGGCGGCGACCCGCCCTGGCGACCGCTGCTGCTGGTCACCGGCATCGTCACGATGCTGCTCGGCGGGTGGGCGGCGCTGCGCCAACACGACATCAAACTGCTCCTCGCGTACGGGACCGTCAGCCAACTCGGCCTGCTCACCGCGGTCTTCGGCGGCTCGACCGCGAACGCGGCCCTGGCCGGCGCCGCGCTGCTGCTCGCGCACGCGCTGTTCAAGTCGACCCTGTTCCTGGTCGTCGGGATCATCGACGTCAGCACCGGCACCCGCGACATGCGGGCGTTGAGCGGGCTGCGCGAAACGACCCCGGCGCTGGCGGCGGTCGCCGCGCTCGCCGCCGCGTCGATGGCCGGGCTGCCGCCGTTCGCGGGCTTCGTCGGCAAGGAGGCGGCGTTCGCGGCGTTCCTGCACGGCAGCGCCTCCGACCTCGTCGTGCTGGCCGCGCTGGTGATCGGGTCGACGCTGACGGTCGCGTACACGATCCGCTTCCTGTGGGGTGCCTTCGCCACCAAGCCCGGCCGGCCGCCGACGCCGGTGCGCGCGCCGGCGAGGGACTGGCTGGTCGGCCCGGCGATCCTCGCGGTCGCGGGCCTCGGGGTCGGCGCCGCCGCCAAACCGCTCGACGGTGTGCTCGCGCCCTACGCGGACATGTTTCCGGCCAGCGGGCCCGCGTACCACCTGGCGGTCTGGCACGGTCTGACCGGGCCGCTCGGTCTCTCGGTGCTGGTCCTCGTGGTCGGCGCGGTGGTCGGTCCGCGCCTGGCGGCGGACCGGCTGCGGCTGCCGTTCGACGGCGGGACCGTGTACGTGCGCGTGATGGCCTGGCTGGACCGCGGCGCGGTCGAGTTGACCGGCGCCACCCAGCGCGGCTCGCTGCCGTCCTACCTGGGCGTGATCCTGCTGGTGCTCGTCTTCGGCCTGGGCGGCATCCTCGCCGGCTCCGCGCCGTGGCCCGACCGGGGCCGGGCGTGGGACACGTCGCTGCAGGCCGTCGTGGGCGCCGGGATCGTCGTCGCCGCGGTGGCCGCGGTCCGCGCGCTGCGGCGGCTGACCGCGATGATCCTGGTCGGCGTCTCCGGGTACGGCGTCGCCGTGCTGTTCATCCTGCACGGCGCGCCCGACCTGGCGCTGACGCAGTTCCTGGTCGAGACCGCGACGATCGCGATGATCGTGCTGGTGCTGCGCCGGCTGCCGGCGAAGTTCTCGGAGCGGCCGATCCGCACCAGCCGGGTCGGCCGGATCCTGCTCGGCATCGCGGTCGGCGCGGTCGCGGCCGGGATGACGTTCGTGGCGGTCGGCGGGCGGGAGGCCACGCCGGTGTCGGTCGCGTTCCCGGACCTGGCGGTCTCGTTCGGCGGCGGCAAGAACGTCGTCAACGTGATCCTCGTCGACATCCGCGCCTGGGACACGATGGGTGAGATCTCGGTGCTGGTCGTGGCGGCCACCGGCGTGGCCAGCCTGATCTACCGCCGGACCGCGGCGCTGCGCCGCCGTGGGGGCGGCGCGGTCACGATCCAGTCGCCCGGCTGGCTGCGGGCCGGTGCGGGCGGGCAGTCGGTCATCCTCGAGGTGGTCACCCGGCTGGTGTTCCACACGATCGTGCTGTTCTCGATCTTCCTGCTGTTCTCGGGCCACAACGCGCCCGGCGGCGGGTTCGCCGGTGGCCTCGTGGCGGGGCTGGCGCTGGCGGTGCGGTACCTGGCCGGCGGCCAGGCCGAGCTCGCGGCGGCGGCGCCGGTCGACGCGGGCGCGGTGCTCGGCGCGGGCCTGTTCGTCGCGGTGGGCACGGGGGTGCTGGCCATGTTCGCGGGCGCCCAGGTGCTGCAGACCGCGATCGTCGACGTCCACCTGCCGGTGCTGGGCGACATCCACCTCGTCACCTCGCTCTTCTTCGACATCGGCGTCTACCTGGTGATCGTCGGCCTCATGCTGGACGTCTTGCGCAGCCTCGGTGCGGAGATCGACCGCCAGGGGCTGACGTCGTGACACCGAACCTCACGTACGTCGTCGTGGTCGGCGTCCTGTTCGCCAGCGGCGTGATCCTGCTGTTGGAGCGCAGCCTGACCCGGGTGCTGATGGGCATGGTGCTGCTGGCCAACGGCGTCAACGTGCTGATCCTCGCGGGCGGCCGGTACGGCGGGCCGCCGATCGTCGGCACCACGCCGCAGGACGAGATGAGCGACCCGCTGCCGCAGGCGATGATCCTCACGGCGATCGTGATCACGCTGGGGCTGACGGCGTTCCTGCTGGCGCTGGCGTACCGGAGTTGGCGGCTGGTCGGCCACGACGAGGTGCAGGACGACATCGAGGACCGCCGGATCATCGAGCGGGCGGAGCGGGACATCGGGCCGGGCGGCGAAGACACCGACGAGGAGCCGGCGCCGTGACCGCGTTGGTGCCGTTGCCGGTCGTGCTGCCGCTGCTCGGCGCGGCCGTGACGCTGGTGTTGACGCGCTTCCCGCGGGCGCAGCGGCTGGTCAGCCTGACCGCGCTGACCGCGGTGCTCGGGGTGTCGGTCGCGCTGCTGGTGGAGGTGTCGACCAACGGCACGCTCGTGGTCGCGGTCGGCGGCTGGCCGGTCCCGACCGGCATCGTGCTGGTCGCGGACCGGTTCGCCGCCCTGATGCTGGTCGTCTCCGCGGCGGTCACGCTCAGCGTGCTCGTCTACTCGATCGGCCAGGGCATGGCGGACGGCAACGAGGAGACGCCGCTGTCGATCTACCACCCGTCGTATCTGGTGCTGACCGCCGGCGTCACCAACGCGTTCCTGGCCGGGGACCTGTTCAACCTGTACGTGGGCTTCGAGATCCTGCTCGTGGCGAGCTATGTGCTGATCACCGTCGGCGCAACGGAAGATCGAGTTCGCGCGGGTACGACGTACGTCGTCGTCAGCCTCTTGTCGTCCTTGATCTTCCTGACCGGGATCGGCCTGGTGTACGCGGCCGCGGGCACGGTCAACATGGCTCAGCTGGCCGGCCGCCTCGACGCGCTGCCGTCGGGTTTGCGGCTGATGCTCAACTGCGTGCTGCTGCTGGCGTTCGGCATCAAGGCCGCGGTCTTCCCGCTGTCGGCGTGGCTGCCCGACAGCTATCCGACGGCGCTGGCCCCGGTCACCGCGGTGTTCGCGGGCCTGCTGACGAAGGTCGGCATCTACGCGATCATCCGGGTGGAGACGCTGCTGTTCCCCGGCGGACCGACCCCGAACCTGCTGCTCGTGCTGGCCCTGCTGACCATGTTGGTAGGCATCCTCGGCGCGATAGCGCAGTCCGACATCAAGCGGCTGCTGTCGTTCACG
This sequence comes from Asanoa iriomotensis, assembly GCF_016862515.1. Lineage (GTDB taxonomy): Bacteria > Actinomycetota > Actinomycetes > Mycobacteriales > Micromonosporaceae > Asanoa > Asanoa iriomotensis. The sequence continues at coordinate 22,584 of NZ_BONC01000074.1, read as the reverse complement.
CTGGTCAGCCACATCGGTTACCTGCTGTTCGGGATCGGCCTGGCCAGCGCGTCCGGCCTGTCGGCCGCGATCTTCTACACGGTCCACCACATCACCATCCAGACGACGTTGTTCCTGGTGGTCGGCCTGGTCGAACGCTTCGGCGGCAGCACGTCACTCGACCGCCTGGGCGGCCTGGCCAGCCTCTCGCCGCTGCTGGCGATCCTGTTCTTCCTGCCGGCGATGAACCTGGCGGGCATTCCGCCGTTCTCCGGCTTCCTCGGCAAGCTGGGCCTGATCGAGGCCGGCGTCGCGGCGGGCGGCGGCCTGCCGTGGGCGCTGGTGGCCGCGGGACTGGCAACAAGCCTGCTCACGTTGTACGCGGTCGCCCGCGTCTGGAACCTCGCCTTCTGGCGCCGGCCGCCCGCCGCGCCTTTCGAGGCCGGTCTGCCCGGCTTGATGGTCGCCTCGACCGTCGCGCTGGTCGTGGGCGGCCTCGCGCTGACGGTCCTCGCGGGCCCGCTGTTCGACGTGACGTTCGACGCGGCCACGGAGTTGCTGGCCCGCGCACCGTACGTCGAGGCGGTCCGCGCGGTGAGCGCCCGATGACCGGCGACGCCCGGACACGCCGAGCCAACCGCGCGGTCGCGGTGCTCGGCATGGCGCTCGTGTGGATCCTGCTGTGGGGCACGTTCTCGTGGGCCAACCTGCTCGGCGGCCTGGTCGTCGCGGGCATCGTGCTGCTGGTCTTCCCGCTGCCACCGGTCGTCTTCGCGGGCCGCCTGCGACCCGTGCCGCTGGCCCGGTTCGTGGCGTGGTTCCTCCGCGACCTGTTCGTGGCAAGCGTCCAGATCGCCTGGCTCGCGTTCCGGTTCGGCTACACCCCACACGGCGCGATCATCGGGGTAGGCCTGCGGGTCGGCACGGACCTCAACCTGACGCTAACGGCGGAGGCGCTGTCACTGGTGCCGGGCAGCCTGATCGTCGAGGTCGACCGCGCCGAAGGGGTGCTCTGGATCCACGTCCTGGACGTCCGGGACCGCGCGGAGGCGGAACGCTTCCGCCAGGACGTCCTCGCGCTGGAGTCACGCATCGTCGCCGCGGTGGGCTCGCCGGACGAGGTCCGCCGCACAACCGAAGGGGGAGTGTTATGAGCTCAGGCAGTCGGTCGGGTCGGGGTTCGTGCAGCGAGGCGCGGGCGGTGAGTGGGCGGGTCTCGCGTGGTCGGTTCGGGCTTTTGCGGGTAGGTCCTGGCTTGCGGGGCGAGGCGCGGGCGGTGAGCGAGCGGTGCTCGCGGGGTCAGTTCGGTCGCATGGGGTCAGGTCGGGAGTCGCGGAGCGGGGCGCGAGCGGTCAGTGAGCGGTGCTCGTGGGGTCAGTTCGGTCGCATGCGGTCGGGTCGGGGCCCGCGGAGCGAGGCACGAGCATGACCGCCGTAGCTGTCACCGTGACCGTTATCCTCGCGGGCGCCGCGCTCCTCGCGCTCGTGCGGGTCGTCCGTGGACCGTCCATCCTGGACCGGGTCGTCGCCACCGACGTGTTGCTCGCGATCATCGTCGCCGCGATCGCGGCGGAGGCAGCCTTCACCGGCGACGCGACGGCGTTGCCGGTGTTGGTTGTCCTGTCGGTGCTGGGCTTCGTCAGCTCGGTCAGCGTCGCCCGGTTCGCCGCCCGGAACGGCAAGTGAGCGCGATCGACGCGGTCGCGTCCGCGTTCATCGTCGCCGGGGCCTTGTTCAGCTTGGCCGCGGGGGTCGCGCTGACCCGGTTCCCGGACATCCTGTCCCGCATGCACGCGGCCACGAAGCCGCAGGTGCTCGGCCTGCTCCTGGTCCTGCTCGGCTGCGCGCTCCGCTTCCGCAACACGGTCGACATCACCACCCTGGTACTGATCGGAGCCTTCCAACTGACCACGGCCCCGGTCGCGGCACACATGGTGGGCCGGGTGGCCTACCGCTCGGGCCTGCAACGACCCGACCTGCTGGTGGTAGACGAGCTGGCCGACCGGGATCGGTGAACTGCCCTCCCGGACCGTGCGGTGATGGGCCGCGTGCCAGGTCACCCCGGAGGCAGGGCCGAACGCCTCCACGACCGCCCTCGGCGTGGGGGGATTCCTCCCGGCGGCCCCGGATGATCGTCACTGGTTGAAGATCTGGCGGCCCGCGTTCACCACGATCATCCGTGGTGGCGTCGCCGTCGCCGGACAGACCCGGCGAGCCCGCTTGTGGCGCCGGGGGCGCGGGCGGGTGCGGCGGGTGGGTTGGCCGCGTTGGTGCCGGGCCTCGGCGACGGTGCGGTCTGCCATCGACCGGATGACTGGCTTGGGGTCGACGTTCTTGAGGTTTGGCTTGCGGGTGGCGCCGGGGGCGCGGGCGGGCGGATCGCGTTGTTACCGGTGCTCGGCGACGGCGCGGTCGGGTCCTTCGACTCCCTGCTGGTCTGCCAACCGGCTCAGGCCGCGGCGGGTTGGGCTGGCTTCATGCCGCCGAAGCGGAACGTCACGTCTGGCATGCGGCGTAGGCAGCGGATCCCCCAGGCCGTGCAGATGGCCACCATCAGGACCGTCAGGGCGCCGCTGAATACCGGGCGGGAGAGGAGGGCAAGGTCCAGGCCCATGTGCAGGAAGCCGATGCTCATTCCCGCGTCGACCAGGCGGCCGAGGCCCCAGAGCGCCGCCGTCTGGATGAACACCCGGCGCAGGCCCGGGTGGGTGTGCAGCTGGGCCGGCAGTGAGACGAAGTCGCGGGCCAGGCGCATGGTGATCGGCCGGCCGAGCAGGGCGCTGCCCAGGAACAGGGCCGCCATGAACACCGAGGCGATCACCGGCTGCACGAAGTAGACCAGTGCGCTCGACAGCGCCAGGGCGACCAGGGCACGGGCGCATAGGGCGCCGGCGCAGACCAGGAGTGTGCCCGGCAGATGACGGCCCGTGAAGAAGCGGATGCTGACCGTGAGCGCACACCACCCCATCACGGACAACAGGGCGGGGAGCAACCCGGCGGTGTGCAGCACGATGTAGAGGAGTCCGGTCGGCACGAGCACCGTCTCCGCGAACAGTCGGGCGGCGCGCACCAGTGCCGGCCGGAGCGCGCCGACCTCTATGACGTGACAGGCTTCGTCTTTACAGAGAGTCATGGTCACCGGGGGGATCGGGGGCATGGAGCCTCACCGTAACCCAGGTTCCCGGGTCCGCGCGACCGCTGGAAGCTGCGGAAATGCTGATAGTCCCCGCTCAGCCGACTTCGAGCCGGGCGATCCGCCCGTCGCGGAGCGTGACCCGCATGTCCCCGGTGCCGTTGAACCGCCGGCTCGTCGCGCGGATCGTCACCACGTAGTCCTCGGCCCCGGACGACGACCAGGACAGAACGTCGAAGTGCATCCCGACGCCGATGTTGTCGGTCCGGTCCCAGTCGCGGGCCCCCGCGTGCCCGTGGAACTCCCGGCTCCCGTCCCGCACGTACGCGTCGTCGGTGAAGGAGGCGACGAACGCCTCCGTGTCACCGGCGTTGGTCGCGTCGATCATGGCCGCGATCGCCGCGGGCGGCGGCTGCTGTTGGGTCATGCGTACACCCTGGCACGCCCCTCAACGCCGCGGGTCGAGTCGCCCGTACGACACGAGGGTCCGCAGGTTTTCCAGCGTGACGATGCCGCGCCATTCGAGGGCCGCCGCCTGGCCGGGCGGTTCCCAGGTGATCGGCCAGCCGCCGTCGTCCTGCTGGTCGCGCTCCAGCCGGTCGAGGTGACCCTGGATGACCTCCTCGGTGAACAGCGCCCGCCACGGGCTGTCGGCCGACGGCGCGATGCTCAGCGGCGTGACCCCGTACTCCGGGTCCGTGGGATCCAACCGGAAATGCGTGGCCGTGGTGAGCGCGTCACGGACCTTGGCCGCCGCGGTCATGGCCCGCTCCCGCTCCGGCGTGTGCGCCAGGAACACCAGGATCTCGCGCAGCGCGTGGGCGTCGGTCGGCAGTTCGGCGGTGTCGATCTGCTTCCAGGACCACGCCGCCGCGGCGGGCAGCCACGGGTGGTCGACGCCGAGTTGGTAGAGCAGCCCGGCCAGCCCGGCGGTCGGGTTGAGGGCGCTCTCGTAGGTCCACTCCGTGAAGTGCACGGCCCGCGGATAGTCCTCGACGACCGGGAACGCCAGCGGCACCGCGGTGCCGATCCCGGCGAGGTAGTCGCACGCTCGCCGCACCGTCGCCAGGTCTGCCACCCCGGCCGTGACCATCGCCTGCAGCGCGCACTCGACGTCGAGCGGCAGGCTGGCCGGGCAGCGCTTGTCGGGCTCCAGCGCGTGGCCGAAGCCGCCGTCGTCGTTGGCGTAGCCGCGCAGCGCGTCGAGCACCCCTTGGCCCGGCGCGCCCTCGAAGCAGGTGGCGAAGAGCCGCCGCTCCAGCAGCCGCCCGTCGCGCATGAGAAAGGTCCGTCCATTAACGAAGCGTTCGTTCATACACCAGACGGTACGGATGGCTGCGCGCGCTCGTCTTGAACGAATCGGACCCCCGCCGTCCACCCCCGGCGCCGGCGGTACGCACCGGCGGCGCGGCAGCCGAGGTAGATCAGGAACGCGATCGTCGTGACGTACGGGCTGATCGGGACCGTGCTGCCCAGCGCGAGCAGGATCCCGCCGACGACCGAGACCGTCGCGAACAGCACGCTCAGCCCCGTGACCAGGCGAGGCGAGGCCGTGACCCGCATCGCGGCGGCCGCAGGTGTGCAGACCACGCTGAGCACGAGGAGCGCGCCGACGATCTGCACCGACATCGCCACCGTCAGGCCGAGCAGCACCATGAACACCGTCGACAGCGCGGCGACCGGGACACCGCGGGCGGCCGCCACCTCCGGGTCGGCGCTGGCGAAGGCGAGCGGGCGCCAGATCACCGCGAGCGCGACCAGGACGACCGCCGAGGTGGCCAGGAGCCACGAGAGCTGCGGGGTGTCGACCGCGACGATCTGCCCGGTCAGCAAACCGAACTTGTTCGCGGACCGTCCCTTGTAGAGGGCGAGGAACAGCACGCCCAGGCCGAGCCCGAACGGCATCAGCACGCCGATCGCGGAGTTGCGGTCACGGGCCCGGCTGCCGAGCAGGCCGATCAGCAGGGCCGCGACGACGGATCCCGTCAGCGAGCCCAGCACCACGTTGGTGCCGAGCAGCAGCGCACCGGACGCGCCGGCGAAGGACAGCTCACTGACACTGTGTACGGCGAACGGCAGGTCCCGCATCATCACGAACGTGCTGACCAGCCCGCCCACGACGCCGAGCACCGCGCCGGCGAGCAGCGAGTTGTGCACGAGCGCGAGCAGCTCGCCGTAGTCGGCGAAGTCAAACATGCGCGGCCTCCGCGGGAAGGCCGGCGACGACGATCCGCCCGTTGACACGCAACACGTCGATGGGTACGTCGTACAGCTCGGACAACGTCGCCGAGGTGAACACCTCCTCGACCGTCCCCGTCCGGAACCGGCCGCGGGCCAGGTAGAGCACCCGGTCCACATAGGGCAGCACCGGGTTGATCTCGTGCGTCACGAACAGCACGGCCGTGCCCTTCTGACGGCGTCGCCGGTCGACGAGCGCCGTCACGGTCTGCTGGCTGCGCAGGTCCAGGGACAGCAGGGGTTCGTCGCAGAGCAGCAGCCGCGGGTCGGCGACCAACGCCTGCGCGATGCGTACCCGCTGCTGCTCGCCGCCCGAAAGCAGGCCGATCGGCAGGTCCGCGAATCCGGCCGCGCCGACCTCGTCGAGGGCTTCCCCGATCAGCTCCGCGCGGCCTGGGCGACGGCCAAGGCCCCAACGGTGTCCGTCGAGGCCCTGACCGACCACGTCGCGCGCCCGCAACGGCGTGAGCGGGTCGATCCGCCGTTGCTGCGGCACGTACCCGATGCTGCGTGGTCCGCCCGTCACCCGCAGCGTGCCGGCACTCAGGCGCCGCAGGCCGAGGATGGCGCGGACCAGGCTGGTCTTGCCCGAGCCGTTGGCGCCGAGGACCGCCACGAACTCGCCCGGTTCGACCCGCAGCGAGAGCCCGGACCACAGCTCGTGCCGGCCGAAGCGCAGGGCGGCGTCGCTGATGTCGAGCACCGTCAGCCCAGCGCCGACCTGATGGCGTCGAGGTTCCCGCTCATCCAGGCCACGTAGTCCTTGCCCGCCGGCAGCGTCTCGGTCACGGGGACGACCCCGACCTGGTTGTCCCTCGCCGCGGCGAGCACCTTCTCGGTCTCGGGCCCAGTGGTCTGCTCGTTATACGCGAGCATCTTCACCTGTTTGCCCGTGAACAGCGCCAGCGTCTCCTGGAGCACGGTGGCCGGGACGTCGGTGCCCTCCTCGATCGCCTCGCTGAACGCCTCGGGCGTCTTGTCGACCAGCCCGCACGCCTCGAGGAGGTAGAGCGGCACGGGTTCGGTGATGGCGACTCCGGCCCCGGTGTGCGCCGCCTTGATCTCGGTCGCGGTGTGCGCCAGGCCGTCCAGCTTCTGCTTGAAGGCGGCGGCGTTGGTGCTGAACGTGGCCGCGCCGCCGGGGTCCGCCGCGGACAGGGCGGTGACGAGCCGGTCGGTGAGCGTGGCCATCGAGGGGAGGTCGTACCAGACGTGCTCGTTGAGCTCCTCGCCGGACTTGCCCGAGATCTCGACGGCGTTGAGCACCGTCGCGTCGGTGTTCGCGGAGGTCAGCATCGTGTCGACGAAGTCGTCGTAGCCGCCGCCGTTCTCGACGACCACGTCCGCGTCGGCGAGGGCGAGTTGGGTGCGGGTGTTCGCCTCGTACGAGTGTGGGTCGGCCGACGGGTCGCTGATGATCGACGTGACCGTGACCCGGTCGCCGGCGATCTGCCGGACGATGTCGCCGTAGACGTTGGTCGAGGCGACCACCGAGGGGCGGTCCGGGTCTGCGGCGGCGTCGCCTTCCGCACTGGCCGAGCCGCACGCCGAGGCGAGCAGGGTGAGAGACAACAGCGTCGCGCCGAGCAAACCAGGCCTCGGCGTCACGGGAGCATTCGCTTAATGGAAATGATGTTCATTCCCGGGACGCTAGGCGACGCCTCCGCCCCGCACAAGACACATGAAAGTGATTTCCATTATGGTTGTCGCATACGCATGCGTGCATGCTCAGCGCGGCGGGCGGCGATCCGCGGCGGCGTAGGAGACCGCGGCGGTCACCGCCGAGACCGCGAGCACCGCCGGCCAGGAACCGATGCGCTTGGCCAGCGGGTGCGACAGGCCGAAGGCGCCGAGGTAGGTCGCCACCAGTGCCCCGGTCACGGCCGGGCTCGTCCGCCGGGCCCACTCCCGGCCGGCCAGCACGCCGCCGGCCGCCAGGACCACGCCGCCGAGCTGTCGGTTGCCGGTCTGACGGGCGACCTGCCACCCGCCGATGAGGGATCCCGCGGTGATCGCGGCGGTCGGAACGCGCATGCGGTGACCGTACACCGCGGGTCGCCGCCGACCGTCCGAAAGCGATTCATGTCGGTCCACAGTGTCCGCGATTTCACCGCGACGGCCGGACGCGCTGGCTAGGCTGGGAGTCATGCCCGGCCAGCAATCCTATGTCGGCTCGCTCGTCGACGGCGACCAGGTGTTCGAGAACGACTTCGGCAGCATCAGGCAACTTGACGCGGGATCACTGCCGATCCTGTCGGGCATGTCCATCAAGCGGATATCGCTGGCCGAGGGCGCGATCCGCGAGCCACAGTGGAACGTCAACGCCAACCAGATCGCGTACGTGTCCAAGGGGACCGTGCTTGTCTCGACGCTCGGCAACGGCGACACCTTCTCGACGTTCGTCGTGCGGACCGGGCAGATGTACCACGTCGAGTCAGGCGCCGTCTACCACATCGAGAACGTCGGCGAGGGCGAGGCCGAGATCATCGCGGCGCTGCGCACAGACCGGCCCGAGCACTTCTCGCTGCAGGACAGCTTCAGCGCGATGACCAACGCGGTGCTCGGCAACACGTACGACCTGCCGTCCTCGGCCTTCGACGCCTTCGACCGGCACCACTCGTCGCAGATCGTGCGCCGTGCGGGCCGGCCACGGATTCCCGACACCGCCGGCCTGCCGAATGCCCGACTGTTCGACGCGGAGGGCCAGGTCGCGCCGCTGTCCTACGAGTACGGCTGGGCGAAGCTGGCCCGCAAGCAGTACTGGGCGGCGTTGGAGGACCTGTCGATGTACTCGCTGGCCGTGCGCGACGACGGCATGCGCGAGCCGCACTGGCATCCGGTCACTGCTGAGCTCGGCTACGTCCACCGTGGACACGCGAGGATGCGGGTGCTCTCGCCGGACGGCAGTCTCGCGGAATACGAGCTTTCACCGGGCCAGGCCTACTTCGTGCCACGCGCGTACCCGCACCACATCGAGACGCTGGGTGAGGACGGCTTCCACTTCCTGATCTTCTTCGACCAGCCGATGCCGGCCGACATCGGCTACCGCGCCACCGCGTCGGCGTTCACCCGGGAAGTGCTCGCGGCCTCCTTCGGCGTGCGCGAGCGCGAACTGCCGCAGTTTCCGCTGACGCCGGTCGATCCGCTGATCGTCAGCCGCAACAATCCGCGCGACCCGGCACGCCCATAACGACCAAAGACGTTCCCGTGCCGGACACCAGCGTGCCGCACAGCGCGCGGATGTGGAACCGCAAGGACACTGCCGAGAACACCCACGAGATCGCAGTTCGTGCCTGCGATCAGCTGGCGCTGTGAGCCCGACCCCACCGAGGCGGCGCTCGACGGGCACGCCGCGGTGACCCGCAAGCCCCTAGCGTTTTCGCACGCGCCCCGTGTCGTACGCCCAGATCGCGATCTCGACCCGGTTCCGGACACCGAGCTTGCCCATCAGGCTCGTGATGTGGGTCTTGACCGTGCTGAGGCTGATGTAGAGCTCGGCTGCGATCTCGGTGTTCGTGCGGCCGCGGGCCACCAGCACGAGCACCTCCTCCTCCCGGTCGGTGAGCGGGTCGACCGGCTGCGGGGCCGGTGCCGACGGCGCGGCGTCCGCGAATGCCCGCAGCAGCCGGGTGGTGACGCTCGGCGCGATCAGCGCGTCACCGCGTGCCGCCGCGTGCACGGCCTGAGTGAGCAGCGCTGTGCCGGCGTCCTTGAGCAGGAACCCGCGGGCGCCCGCGCGCAGCGCCGCGTACACGTACTCGTCGAGGTCGAAGGTCGTGATGACGACGACCGCGAGCGGGTCCGCGACGTCCGGACCGGCGAGGCGGCGCGTGGCCTCGATGCCGTCGAGGACCGGCATGCGGATGTCGAACAGGCACACGTCAGGGCGCAGGCGGCGGGCCAGCTCGACGGCCTGGTCGCCGTCCGCGGCCTCGCCCACGACCTCGATGTCCGGCTGGGCGTTGAGGATCATGGTCAACCCCGTGCGGACGATCTCCTGGTCGTCCGCGACGACCACGCTGGTGGCCATCAGGCTCCGGACCTCGGCAGTGCCACGGCCACCGTCCAGCCTCGGTCGGCGTTGGGTCCCGCCTCGAGCGTGCCGCCGAGCAGCCCCGCCCGCTCGGTCATCCCGACGATCCCGAAGCCGGCGTCGCCGGTTGGTTGGGGCGTGCCGTCGTCGCTCACCCGCAGGCGCACCGCGTCCGCGTCGGCACTGACCCGCACCTCGATGCGGCTCGCGTGGCGGGCGTGCCGGCGGGCATTGGTCACCGACTCCTGCGCCAGCCGGTAGATCGCGGTGCCGATCGTCGACGGGATGCCGTCGAGGTCGCCGCGCAACTCCACGTCGACCACCGGCCCGGGCTGAGGCCCGCCGGCCAGCCGGGCGAGATCGGGAATCCCGGGGCTCGGCGCCAGCGCCGCCGGCTGGGCGTGGCGCAGGCCGTGCACCATCGTGCGCATCTCCGCCAGCGCGCGGGTCGCCTCGCCCTCGATCACCTCGAGGGCCTCGACCGCTGCCTCCGGTCGCGTGGCGGCCGTCGCGATGCCCGCCTGCGCCCGGATCGCCATCGCCGACACGTGGTGCGCGACCGTGTCGTGCAGGTCGCGGGCGAGCCGCTCCCGCTCGCGCAGCTTGGCCTCGTCGAGCCCGCGCACCCAGAGCAGGGCCCGGTAGCGGAAGGCGGCGGCGAGCGCGAATTCGGCGAACATCACCACGACACCGAGTACGGCGTCGGTGAAGCTGAGCTGCCCGGCGGCTGCCGTCACGCCGATCTTGGCCAGCACCACCGCGACGCCGGCCAGTGCCGCCCGGCCGGAGTCCCAGCGGAACAACGCGTACGGGAAGATCAGCACGTAGGCGGCGGCGAAAAGGTAGAACTCGTGGCCCATGAGCACCGGCACGACGGTGGTCGTCGTGAACACGATCGCGACCATGAGCAGCGGCCGGGACCGGCGCCACAGCAGGGCCGGCGCCAGCGCGGCAGCGGTGACCACCACGATCACCGACCGGTCGTCGGCGAGCAGCCCTTCGAGCACGACGGCCGTCACGACCAGGCCGACGAGCAGCCAGTCCCGCCAGCCCCGCGGCGGCGGGTCCGGGACGCGGGGCCACGCCCATAGATCGCGCACGATCAGATGGTACGCACGCCGCACCGCGCAGCGGATTAGCTCAAAGTACGGGCTGCGTCCCAGACCTTTGATCGGTATGACACCGGCCCCCGTTCCGATGGCTCCGACCGCCCGCGCCGCGACCATCGAAAGGGTGAAGTCCTCGAACTGGCTCATCCCCACCGGCCTGGTCCTGCTCGCCGCCGTCCCGGTGGCGGCCGGCAGCCTGCGCCTCGCCGAACTGGCCGGCGGCCCGGCGACGATCGCGGACAGCGACCGGGTCACCTCCGCTCCCGTGGCACTGGCTCTGCACATCGTCAGCGTGACCGTCTTCAGCATCCTCGGCGCGTTCCAGTTCGCGCCCCGGTTCCGCCGCCGCAATCGGGGTTGGCACCGCGCCGCGGGCCGGATTCTCGTCCCTTGTGGACTCACCGCCGCGCTCAGCGGCCTATGGCTGACGCTGTTCCTGCCGCCCGGCACCCACGACTCCGGGGCGTTGGTCGTCATCCGCGTGGTCGTGGTGGCCTGGATGGGCGCGGCGCTGGTCCGCGGCTTCGTCGCCGTGCGGCGACGCGAATTCGCTCGCCACCGCGCCTGGATGATCCGCGGGTACGCGATCGCGATGGGCGCCGGCACCCAGGCGTTCACGAACGCGGCCTGGCTCGCCGCGGTCGGCCCGCTCACCACGACCGGACGGACCGCAACCTTGACCGCCGGCTGGCTGATCAACGTCGTCGTCGCCGAGTGGATCATCCGGCGCCGTCGAGCAGCCGCCGGCCCGCGAGCGCGAGTCGCGCCGGGGTCAGTCCCGTCGGTTCCGTGAGGCCGGATCGTCACCGGCCAGCTTCCCGAGGGCGCCATCCTCGACCTGACCGCGCTCCAGACCGAGTTCGACGTCAGCCTCACCGTGATGCCGAGCGCATTGCCGGCTGCGCTGGTGAGCCGCCCGGCGCCCGGCACGGGCTGTGGTGCGGGGGACAGGGTGCGGGTGCCGCAGGTCGGTGGCGAGGCGCAGGGACCCGCCGCGCGGAGGGGCGCCCACCGCTTCGAGCCCGGCCAATGCCAACACGTTGCCGTTGGGCCGCGGCGCACGCGCGCTCCGCCGGTTTTCGGGGTTGTTTGGAAGGTTCCGTGCAATTGGATTCTGATTGCAAAGGACCTTCCAAAGACCTGGTTAGTGGTTGAGACAGTGCACGTGGGGTAGTCGGCGGGCATGGGGACCATTCGGATCCCGACCGCCGGCGTCACGCTGGACGCGGACGTAACCCTGCCGGCGGACCCGATCGGCGTCGTGGCGTTCGCGCACGGCAGCGGCAGCTCCCGGCACAGCCCACGCAACCGGGCGGTCGCGGCAGGCCTGGGCGAGCGCCGCTTGGGCACGGTGCTGGCCGACCTGCTCACCGCCGAGGAGGATCGGGTCGACACCCGGTTCGACATCGACCTGCTCACCGACCGCATGGTGGGCATCGTCGACTGGCTGGGCCAACACACCGGCGTGCCGGTCGGCCTGTTCGGCGCCAGCACCGGGGCCGCCGCCGCGCTGGTCGCCGCGGCCGAGCGCCCCGCCGAGGTCCGCGCGGTGGTCTCCCGCGGCGGCCGCCCCGACCTGGCCGGGCCTGCTCTGGCGCGGGTCCGCGCGCCGACATTGCTGATCGTGGGGCAGAACGACACCCGCGTGCTGGACCTCAACGAACAGGCCCGCGCGAAGATGACCGCGACGACGGACCTACGCGTCATCCCGGGCGCCACACACCTCTTCGAGGAGCCGGGCGCCCTGGACCTGGTCACCGCCGAAGCCGGGCGCTGGTTCGTGGATTATCTGGTGACTGGCGGCGGGTCAGGGGAGCCGGCAGGCCCGCGCTGAATAGGCGATGGTCGAGGAACCAATTGCCCGCGACCAGGTCGCCGGCGAGGCGCGGCGGTGGCTCGTGGATCACCTGGCTACTGGGCGGCGGGGGCGACCGGAGCCGGCCGGCCCGCGATGAAACAGGGCGGTCGTCGACGAACCGGGTGCGCGCGACCAGGTCACCGGCGAGGCACGGCGGTGGGTCGCCGGCCACCAGACTACTGGCGGCGGGGTGCCACCGGAGCCGACAGGCCCGCGCCGAACAGGCGGTCGTCGATTTCGTTCAGTGACAGTTTCAGGGCGCCCAGCGCGACCGAGTCCGCGCCCAGCGTCGATGCGCGGACCTCCGGCATGCGCAGGCACAGGCGTGACAACTCGGTGCGCAGCGGGTCCAGCACCAGGTCGGCGGACCGCGAGAAGCCGCCGCCGAAGATGACGACCTGCGGGTCCAGGGTGAGGACCAGCGCCGCCGCGCCGACGGCCAGGTCCTTGACGTAGCGGTTGACCGCCGCGCGGGCCGCGCGGTTGCCGTCGCGGGCCGCCGTGAAGACCCAGGCCGCCGCGTCGTCCGGGCTGACCGTGTCGGGGACGCCGGGGCAGTTCTGCAGGTGGGCGGGTGCGTTCAGCCAGCGCACCTGCTTGAGGGCGCCGATCTCGCCCGCGGCGCCGCCGTAGCCGCGGCGCAGGACGCCGTCGATGATGAGGCCGGCGCCGTTGCGCATGCCGGCGAGCAGGTAGACGATGTCGTCCGCGTCGCTGGCCGCGCCCTTCCAGCGTTCCGCGAGGGCCGCGAGCTTGCAGTCGTTCTCCACGATGACCGGGCAGGTGAACCGCGCGCTCAGGTGGGTGGTCAGGTTGACGCCCTTCCAGCCCGGCAGCGGCGTGAAGAAGCTGGTCTGCCCGGCCGCGTCGACGGCGCCGGTGACGCCGACCGTGACCGCCCAGATGTCCGACGGGGTCTTGCCCGCCTTGGCCACGCACGCGTTGACGACCTTGTCGAGCTCGGCGAGACGGGCGGCCGGCCCGGCGTCCGCGGCGACCGACCGGCGTACCGTCTGCACGATGTTGCCGTCGAGGTCGGCCAGCAACGCCAGGATCTTGTGCACGCCCACGTCGACGCCGAGCACGTGGCCCGCGCCCGCCCGGAACTGGTAGCGACGCGCCGGCCGGCCCACGGCACTGCTCGCGCCGGGCTCCAGCACGCTCGCCCAGCCGTCGGTGACCAGGCCCTGCGCGATCACGTCGACCGCGGGGCGGGACAGCCCGGTGCGCTGCGACAGCTCGGTGACGGTGGACGGCGGGTGGTCGCGCAGCGCGCGCACGATGCTCAACGAGTTGAGCTCGCGCAGCCGCGAGAGGTCCGCGCCGGTCGTCGCCAGTTCTGTCACGTTCATCCCTTTTTCTTTACGCTTTGACCTTTACAAAATAGCCTAGGAGATGGGGTACGCCGCCGCCGCGGGCGTGATCGCCGCGGTGAAGTCGGCGATGCGACCGTCGATCGTGTACGCGTACCGCCCCGACCGCGCGATCTCCGGCCGCGCCGACAGGTAACCGGTCATCTCTTCGAGCTCGGTCGGCGTGAGCCACGACGGCGGGTCCGAGATGGCCCGGAACCGGCAGACGTCGGCCAGGTCGCGCAGCCAGGCCAACTGCTGGTCGGTGAGCAGGTTCAGCCGGCTGCGGAAGTAGACGACGTCCGGGTCGACCTCGACCAGCGGCTGGTGCCACAGGCGGTGCACGGCGTTGACGACCGCGTTGCGGGCCATCGCGTCGGACGGGTCGTCGCTGGCGTAGTTCTGCCACATCGGCGCCACGTCGGGCCCGCTGCGCAGGCCGTCGAGGATGCCCAGCGACGGCAGCAGGATCGCGCCGCTGCCGAGCAGGTAGACGTCGTCGCCGGCGACCCGGCGGATCAGCGCGATCGCGTCGCGATAGGACTGTTCCCGCTCGGCACCGTCCAGCCGGGATCCCGGCACGGCACCCGCGTTGATGAAGTCGAGCTTCAGGTACTTGAAACCCCAGTCGTGCACCACCCGCTGAGTCAGCTCGCCGAGGTAGTCCAATGTGTCCGGACGGGACAGGTCGAGGGCGTAGTAGCCGCTGCCCCAGTTGGAACCCGCGATCACCCGCTCACCGCGGGCGTCGCGCAGCAACAGCTCCGGCCGCCGCTGGGAGATCGATGCGCCCGGCAGGGCGATGAACGGCGCCAGCCAGAGCCCGGGTGTCATGCCTGCGTCGGTGATGCGGTCGGCCAGCGCCCGCATCCCGGACGGGAACTTCTGGTTGGGCTGCCAGTCACCGACCAGCTCCTCCCAGCCGTCGTCGACCTGCACGACGTCGAACGGCAGGCCGCGCAAATCGTCGAGGTCCTTGGCGAGCTGTTGCTCGGTGATGGTCTCGTAGTACGCGTACCAGGAGCACCAGACGTTGCCCGCGCGCCGGTCGCTGCTGCCTAGCCGGGCGGCCAGGTGCCGGGTGTAGGCGGCGAACACCTCCTCCTCCGGCCCGTACGCGGCGAACCAGGGCGCGGCACCGCTCTCGTACCAGCCGGCGATCGCGTCGCGGTCGGCGGACAGCCGCGGCACGCCGAGCCCGAGCGCGCCGAGCAGCAGGACGTTGCCGTCGCCGGCGTCGAGCGCGGCCACCGCCGACGAATGGTGCCGGGCCGGGTCGTCCCAGACGTCGTCGTCGGCCGTGACGCGCCGCTGCGGGTTCGCGATGCGCAGCGGCGGCTCGGTCAGCCGCCGCCACCCGCAAGGGCTCCAGGAGTTCTGCCCGTGCCGGTAGAACAGGGCGTCGCCCAGTCCGTGCAGCAGCGCGACGCGGCCCGGTGGCAGGAGCAGGCCCCCGTCGGCTGGCTGCGGGCTGCCGGGGCCGTCGTGTTCGAGGGCGAAGGTGCGTCCGGCGAGCTCGATGAGCAGTGCCATTGTTCTCCTTGGCGGGTAGGGGGATGCGGCGGGGCTTCGTGGCTCCCGCCGCACCCGGTCGAATCGTGGTTGCCTACTTGAACAGGGCGTTGACCTGCTCGTTCGCCTTCTTCAGCGCGGTGGCCGAGTCGGTCTGGCCGAGCACCGCGGACTGGATGGCGTCCTGCACGATCTGGCTGACCTCGCTGCCCTTGTCGGTGATGGGCAGGAAGAACGTGCCGCCGGGCGCCGTCGCCTCGTCGATGAACGGCTGCACGTCCCGGCCCTTGCTCTCGTGCGCGGCGAGCGCCTTCTCGCTGGCGGTCTTGATGGCCGGGAAGACCACCGCGTTGTTCGCGACGATGTCCTGGCAGTCGGTCGAGGCGAGGAACTTGACCCACTTCCAGGCCTCGTCCTTGTGCTCGGTGCCGGACCAGATCGCGTCGGAGAGGCCGTTGATCGCCGACTTGCGGCCCTGCGGGCCGGCCGGCAGCGGCGCGAACGCGAACTTCACCTTCGCGCTGTCACCTAGGTAGCTGTTGATCATCCAGGAGCCGGTGATGGTCATGGCGCCCTTGCCGGCGTTCATCAGCGCGTCGTTCGCCAGCGTCGACTTCTGGTCGAGCGCGGGGCTGTAGCCCTTGGCGATCAGGCCCTTGTACCAGTCGATCACCTGGGCCAGCCGGGGGTCGTCGTACTTGTACTGCGTGCCCCACGGGTTCTTGTCGAGGTAGGTGAAGCCGAGCATGGCGGCGAAGTTGCCCCAGCCGTTCTGGCCCTGGGAGCCGTCCTTCCACTCGGGCAAGAAGCCGAACGTCTTCACCTTGCCCTTGTCGAACGCGGGGTCGAGGCCGTTCTTGCCGTTCGCGTCCACAGTGGCCTTCGCGATCGCCTGCTCGAAGGTGCCGCCGTCGGTCGGGTTCCAGGTCAGGTCCTTGAGCGCGGCCGCGTCGAGGCCCTGCGCCTTCAGGAGGTCGGTGTTGTAGACGACCGCCATCGTGTCCCAGTCCTTCGGCAGGCCGTACCGCTTGCCGTCCTTCTCGAACAGCTCGGCCAGGCCCGCCTGGTACTGCGACAGGTCGACGTTGTCGGCCTTGACGTAGGGCTGCAGGTCCAGGATCTGGCCCGAGGTCACGAACTGCGGGTAGTACGAGCCCTGGTTGGTCCACACGTCGGGCGCCTCGCCGGCGGCGACCTGGGTGGTCAGGTTCTGCCAGTACTGGTCCCACGCCGACTGCGTGATCTTGATGGTGATGTTCGGGTTGTCGGCGTGGAACGCGTCGGCGCAGGCCTGGTAGGACGCCTTCTGGTTGTCGTCCCAGAGCCAGTAGTCCAGGGTGACGGCGTCGCCGCTGGACGCGTCGTCGCCCGACTTCGAGCAGGCGGCCAGCCCGGCCACGACGGCCAGCGACAGCAGTGCTGCCCCGGCACGTGATCTGCGGATCATCTCATCCTCTTCTCTGCGGGGTACGGGGTCACTTGCTTCCGGTGAAGTTCAGGGACTGGACCAGGCGCTTGCCCATGAAGATCAGTAGGATCAGGACGGGCAGGACCGAGAGCGTGGATGCGGCCATCAGGCCAGTCCAGTCGGGTTGCGTGTTGGGCGACTGCTGGAGGAACACGCCGAGCGCGACCGTGACGAGCCGGTTCTCCTCGCTGCGGCCCACCAGCAGCGGCCAGAGGTAGTCCTTCCAGGCCCAGACGATCGTGGTGAGCCCGATGGTGATCAGCGGGCCGCGGCTCATCGGCAGCGCGATGCGCCAGAAGATGCCCCACGGCCCGCTGCCGTCGAGGATCGCCGCCTCCTCCACGTCGCGGGGCAGCGACAGGAAGAACTGGCGGAGGAAGAAGACCGCGAACGGCGTCATCAGGATCGTCGGCGCGACCATGCCGGCCATCGTGTTGATCAGGTCGAGCTCTTTGACGAAGACGAAGTTGGGCAGCAGCGTGAAGATCGGCGGCACCATCAGCGCGCTGATCAGGATGCCGAAGACCAGGTCGCGGCCCGGGAAGCGCAGCCGGGCGAACGCGTAGCCGGCCATCGCGCAGAACAGGGTCTGGAACCCGGCGATCAGCGCGCAGTAGACGATCGAGTTGAGCAGGTAGCGGGCGAAGTCGACGTGCGCGCCGGAGCCGCCGGCGGCGCGAGCCTCGGCCTCGGTGGTCAGGCCTAGCACCCGGGTGAAGTTGACGATCGTCGGGTGGTCGGGGAGCAGGCCGGAGTTGTCGGTGTACATGTCGGCGGCCGGGGTCAGCGCGGTGCGGACCATCCACCAGAACGGGAAGACGCTGGCCACGACGACCACGGCGAGCACGGTCCAGCCGAGCGCGCGGCTGAGAGTGATCCTTTTCCTACGCATGCGTCGGGCCCCCTAAGCCAGATCCGACCGGGACGCGCGCAGCAGGCGCATCTGGATCACGGTGAGCACGCCGAGGATCAGTGCCAGGCAGATCGCCGCCGCCGCGGCGTACCCCAGGTGGAAGAACCTGAAGGCTTCCTCGTAGATGAAGTAGTAGATGGCGCGGGTCGCACCGACCGGGTCGCCCTTGGTGGTCACCGCGATGGTGTCGAAGATCTGGAACGACCCGATCAGCGAGACGACGAGCACCAGCGCCAGCACCGGGCGCAACAGCGGCAGGGTGATGCGGCGGAACATCCGGAACTCGTTGGCGCCGTCGATCGCGGCGCTCTCGTAGAGGTGCTGGGGTATCTGCAGCATCCCGGCGTAGAGCAGCAGCGCCGTGTAGCCGGTGTAGGCCCAGGTGTTGATGGCCGCGATCGACGGCATCGCCCAGGTCGCGTCGGACAGGAAGCCGACCGGGCCCAGGCCCAGCGTGCCGAGCAGGTGGTTGAGGAAGCCGAGGTTGGTGTCCAGCAGCCACATCCACAGCAGGCCGATGGTGACGTTGGGGACCAGCCAGGGCAGCAGCAGCGTCGCGCGCAGCACGACCGACCGGGTCAGCCGGTGCATGAGCGCGGCGAGGCCCAGCGCCAGGATCGTCTGCGACCCGATGTTGAGGAGCACGTACCAGCCGGTGACGAGCAGCGAGTGCCAGAACTCGCTGTCGCGCATCAGCTCGGTGTAGTTCTCCGCGCCGACGTACGACGGAGTGTTGAGCATGGTGTAGTCCGTGACCGAGTACCAGAGGCCGCGCACCGCCGGGTAGCCGTAGAAGACGGTGAAGCCCACCAGCACCGGCAGCAGGAACCACCAGGCCGCGCGACGGTCGTCGCGCCGTTTCGTCGCTCTCATCGATCGCCTCTGATCTTTCTCCCGGGTTGGCTCTTGCCAGCCGGCCCGTTCCCGAATAATGATGTAGTCCTTCGAAATTTTGTCAACACCTCTTCGTATTGCTTCGGAAACGCCGGGGAGGCTGACCAACCGTCATGAGAAGAGCACTCCGCCTGGGCGTGGCCCTGCTGGCGACGCTCGCGATCGCCGCTGCCACACCCGCACCCGCATCCGCCACTAATGGTCCCCAGTGGACTCCGCTGTCCTACGCTCCCGCCCCCGCCGACAACCCCCTCAAAGGCTTCCTGCCGTACGCCGGCAGCTACCAGACGTTCCCGTACAGCATGGAATGGTTCTACCTTTCGCTGCGCGACGTGATGACCGGGCCGCGGCAGTTCCACTGGGAGGCCCTCGAACGCCAGCTCGACGACATCGCGAGCCGTGGGCACCAGGCCGTGTTCCGCTTCTACCTGGACTATCCCGGCAAACCCACCGGCATCCCGCAGTACCTGCTCGACCAGGGCCTGCTCACCCGCCCGTACCCGGACTTCGGCAACAACGGCGTCAGCGTCTCGCCGGACTACGACGACCCGCGGCTGGTCTCCGCGCTCGAGAACTTCATCACCGCCTTCGGCCGGCGGTACGACGGTGACCCGCGGATCGGGTTCGTCACGCTGGGGCTGATCGGCTTCTGGGGCGAGTGGCACACCTGGCCGTACGACGGCTGGACCCAGCCGGAGAACTGGATGCCGGCCACCGGCGTGCTCACCCGGGTCCTCGGCGCCTACGAGCGGTCCTTCGACCGGACCCGGCTGCTCGCCCGCTATCCCAGCCCGGAGAACAAGGACCTCGGCATCGGCTACCACGACGACTCGTTCGCCTTCGAGACCCTGCCCGTGCAGTCCTGGCACTTCGTCCAGCGGCTGATCGACCAGGGCGTGACCGAGAAATGGCGGCAGGAGCCGATCGGCGGCGAGCTGCGCCCGGAGATCCAGTCCTGCCTCTGGGACGAGCCGGTGAGCTGCGGCCAGTACGAGGACTTCGCGTCATCGGTCGCACAGACCCACGCCTCCTGGCTGATCAACCACGCCGCGTTCGCGCCCACGGGCTATACGGGAGCCAACTACGACCGCGCGCTGGCCGCGTCCCGGTCGCTGGGCTACGAGCTGACCGTGACGCAGGCCGCGCTCGCCCGCGACCGCGTGTCGGTCCGCGTCGCCAACCGCGGCGTCGCGCCGTTCTACTACGACTGGCGCACCGAGTTGGCCGCCGTCGACAACCGGGGCCGGGTCGTCCGGCGCTGGCACACACCCTGGACCATGACCGGCATCCAGCCCGGTGCCGACCCGGTGACGTTGTCGAGCCGGATCGACACCCGCGGCCTGCGCGCCGGTCGCTACCAGATCGTCATGCGCGTGGCGAACCCGCTGCGCAACGGCATCCCGTTGCGATTCGCCAACACCAGCCAGGACAACCAGTCCGGCTGGCTCACCCTGGGCGCCGTCACCACCCGCTGACGGCACCCGCGCACCTGTTCCTAACTCCGTCCCGAAGGGAACACGGTCCATGCCATCCGTACGCAAGCTGCTGGCCGCATCCGCGGCCGCACTGACGCTCGTGCTGGTCTCGACCAGCGCGGCCGGGGCCCCGGCGGGCCCACCGTCCCGCCCGCCGGCCGGCCCCGGCCCCGACACCAGCCTGGCCACGCACACCTACGCCTACGCCGACGCGCCGGTCGGCCAGCCGCTCAAGGGCTTCGCGCCCTATCTCTTCCCCGGCGACAACCTGGGCGCCAAGTACCCGGGCGGCCTCGTCTGGAGCTACTTCGCGCTCAACGAGGTGATGAAGGACCCCAACAGCTGTTCGGTCTTCGACTGGAGTGTGTTCGAGAAGGCCCTCGACGAGGCCGCGGTCTGGGGCCGCCAGGTCGCGTTCCGGTTCTACGTCGAGTATCCCGGCGGCAGCGGGACCCACCCGGGCAACGGCATCCCGCCGTGCCTCAACGGCAAGATGGCGTTGCGCACCAACGGCTTCTGGGGCACGGTCAGCCCGGATTACGACGACCCGGACGTGATCGCGGCGCTGACCAGCTTCATCAACGCGTTCGCCGCGCGCTACGACCGAGCCGGTCCCAGCGGCACCGCCGACCCGCGGATCGGCTTCATGACGATGGGCCTGGTCGGGCTCTGGGGCGAGTGGCACACCTGGCCGTACGACCGTGACACGGCGGACGGCTATCCCAACCTGATGCCGACCGACGCCACGATCCGCACGCTGATGGCCGCGTTCGACAACGCGTTCGCCAACGTCCAGCTCGAGGTGCGGTACCCGCTGGCCGGCACCGAGAACGCCAACATCGGTTTCCACGACGACTCCTGGCCCTACAAGGAGTGGCGCGGCAACCAGTTGAAGGGTATGACCCTTCCCGCGTCGATGAACGGCTGGGACGACGCGTTCCTCCAGCTCCAGCTCAACACCGCCACCGAGAACCGGTGGGTGACACAGTCGATCGGCGGCGAGGCCCGGCCGGAGATCCAGGGCAGCCTCTACGCGAACTGGCCCGGGGGCTCCGGGCAGGTCGATGACGTGCTCGCCGCGACCGAGCTCACCCACATCAGCTGGATGATCAACCAGACCGGCGCCGGCGGCTACAGCGTCACCGACCCGAAGGTCTCGGCCGGCGTGCGCAAGATGGGCTACAACCTGCACATCCCGCAGGCCAACTTCAACGCCACGGCCTCGGGTACGTTCAAGGTCGGCGTCACCATGCAGAACAACGGTGTGGCGCCGTTCTACTACCCGTGGACGACCGTGGTCGGCCTGCGCAACGCGGCCGGCACCATCGTGAAGACCTGGGACACGAGCTGGGACCTGCGCCAGGTGCAGCCGCTGCGGATCCGGGCGTTCCCGGACTGGGGTGTGGGCGGCGACCCGACGTACCTCGACTTCGGGCGGCCGGTCAACTTCTCCGCGACGCTGAGCACCGCGGGTGTGCCGGCCGGCAACTACAGCCTGGTGCTGAAGGTGCGCAACCCGCTCGAGGTGGTCACGCCCGAGGTGCTGCGGGCCCGGCCCGCCGCGAGCCGGCTCACCGACTGGATCATCGACCAGTGGCGGCCGGCGCTGCCGCTGTCGTTCGCCAACGCCAACCAGGGCACCGACGGTTGGGTCAACCTCGGCGGCCTCTCCACCACCGGCACCTGCACCGGTGACTGCGCCGCGCCGTCGGCACCGTCTGGTCTGACCGTATCCGGGACTACCAATACGAGCGTCTCGCTGTCCTGGGCTGCGTCCACCGACAACGTGGGGGTCACCGGCTACCAGGTGTTCCGGGACGGCACGCTGGCCGGTTCGCCGACCGGCACGTCGTTCACGGACACCGGGCGCTCGCCGGGACAGACCTACCAGTACCAGGTGCGGGCCGTCGACGCTGCGGGCAACGTGTCGGGGCCGTCGGCGACGGTCTCGGCGACCACGACCGGTTGTGCGGGTGACTGCACGGCGCCGAGCGTGCCGACGTTGTCCTCGACCGGGAAGACCGATACGTCGGTCTCGTTGTCGTGGACGGCGTCGACCGACAACGTGGGTGTGACGGGCTACGAGGTGTTCCGTGGTGCGACGTTGGTGGGCAGTCCGACGGCGACGTCGTTCACGGACAATGGTCTGACCGCGGCCACGGCCTACGGTTATACGGTTCGGGCGCGCGATGCGGCGGGGAACCGGTCGGCGGCGAGCAACACCGTGTCGGTGACGACGGATGCGACGCCGCCACCGCCGACGGGTCTGGTGTTGGACAACTTCGACGGCACGCCGGCGTATCCGTCTTCGGCTCAGAACGATCTGGGCAAGTGGACCGGCGGGAACTGTTTCCTCGACGGCGGTGGTTCCGGGGTTGTGACCGGTGGGGCGTTGAGCCTGCGTTACAACAACTGTGGCTGGTTCGGGTCTGACGTCGGTGTCGACCTGTCGAGCCGGACCTATCTGGTGGTGCGGGTCAAGGGTGCGGTCGGGGGAGAGCAGAGCCACTTCAACCTCGGGCTCGGCGGCTCTACCAAGGTGTTCGGTGACTTTACTTTGGACGGTGGGGCACGTCCGGTGATCACCACGAGCTTCCAGGACATCCGGATTCCCATGGCA
>NZ_BONC01000073.1 GCF_016862515.1 Asanoa iriomotensis | reverse complement strand
AACGGACCTAGAGGCCGTCGACGGGCGCTCCCGGTGCGCGGGATGTCCGGACTGCCGTCGGCTTCCGTTAACGGGCTCAATCGGGGCGGTCCGCTGTGCTCGGCCGTGGGCGCAGATCTTGGTGGTCCCTTGCTGCTGTACCAGCAATCTTTTTCCAACATCCGTGGCGTGGGGCGCCTGCTCAGGACGCAGGTGTTCGATGAGGAAACGGTGAGCATTCAGGGCGTCGGATCTGGAGCATTCATCTCTGAGCCCCAGATCCACCGGCCTCAGACGGGCTCACGCAAGGCAGCCGACGACAGCGGTGCCGGCAGGGCGTCGGTGGGAGCCGGCCTGTGCGTGCGCCTGCGCCCGGACCTCCGGTCGCGCCGATGGCGTCGGAAAGCGGCTTCGTAGGCGGGACGCGCGGTCCGCGAACGGGCTCGGTGTGCCCGACGCACGACGAAAGCTGCGGCGAGCCGGACGCTCGGCGCAAACAATGCGCTTGTTCACAAGGGTTTCAGTGGGCGGCGTCGGCGAATATCGATCGCGCGCGCGGCGGCTCCACGATGAAGATGTCGGTATGGGTAGCCGGCGATTCGGTGCGGCTGATCAGGCGCTCTTCGACGTGGTCGCACGGCGGGGCGCTGACAACGCTGCCTTGATTCAGGGGGCTTGTCAGGCGCTGATCGACGGGCTGGACTCGCCGGCGTTGCGTGATCTGGCCGGCGCTTCCGTGCGTGATCGGCCCACCGACGTCCACGAGCTTGTCGTCGCGGCGTTGGCCGAGCTCGACATCCCGTACCCGGGAACGATTGTCGGTCCGTTGGCCCGTCGGCCCGGTGTCGACGTGCTGCGTCTCGACATCGGTCCCGCGGACGACGGCAGCTTCCAGGTGCGCGTCCATGTCAACGGCGCCGAGATGACCTCGGCCGGGGCCGGGCTCGGGATGGATCCGTACGACATCCTGATCCCGACCAACCGCCTCGTGGCCACCGCCGTGCCGACGCGGTCGCCGATCGCTCGCTGCGGATGCGGCGTCTATGGCTGCGGTTCGACGGACATCGCCATCGTCCGGGACGGCGATCTCGTGCACTGGGACTGGCTGCTCGAGATGCCGATGGGCCGGGGTGTGTCGTTCGCGGCCGCCGACTACGACGCCGAGGTCGATCGGGTGGCGCGAGACCACTCCTGGGAGACGCCGGCACGCACCGCTGGAAGGCTGGTCCTCACGGACCTCGACTACGACAGACTCGCCGCCTTTGGCCTGAAGCCGTCGTGGGTGGCCAACCACTACCGCTACCCCGAGAGGTTCCTCGTGGCGCTGACGATCCGCGACGACTACCAGGTCTTCGTGACGACGCCGTGGCGCGGGCGCGGTCCGGAGGAGTTGGCCCGCGCGGTGCACGCCACGCTCGCCGCGCCACCAGCCAAGTGGAATGCGACGTGGCATCCCACCCGGCCGGCGCTGACCGGCCCACCGGCGATCGCCGGCCGGTCCTGGCGCCGCGAGAGGATCTAGCGCGACGCGCCGATGGGCGCCTGGACCAGGGCGCCGTCGATGTAGCAGTAGCGCCAGTCCTCGCCCGGCTCGATCGTGCGGATCAGCGGATGGCCGAACTGCTCATAGTGTGCGGTCGCGTGCTTGTTGACCGAGTCGTCACAACACGCGACGGCGCCGCAGGTCAGGCACATCCGGAGGTGGACCCATTCGTCGCCGTTCTCCACGCACCGCGGGCACTCGTCGGCGTCGGTCTCCGTGACCTGGACGCGGTCGAGGTGGGTGCAGGCCGTGCTCATGGTCTGCTCGCGGACGTACGTCCAGTTGGAGCGGAACAGCCGGTCCGGGATCACCCGCGCGAGAGGACGGGAGCGGGCGGCCAGCACCGGGCTGACGATCGCCAACACCAGGACGTACAAGGCGATGAATGGTCCGATTCGTTCGTCGAGGCCCGCGGCGAGCGCCAGGGTCGCCAGGATCAGCGAGAACTCGCCGCGGCCCAGCACCGTCAGCCCGATGTTGGCCGCGGCGCGTTGGTTGAAACCGAAGAGGCGGGCCGTCACGAGCCCCGCGGCGAGGTTGGCCGCGACCGTCGCGACGACGGCGAGTGCGACCGCCGGCGCGACCGACGCGAGGGCGCCGACGTCGATGCTGAGCCCGAACGCGACGAAGAACACGGCGGCGAAGACGTCCCGCAGCGGCAGCACCAGCTTCTCGACCCGCGCCTTGAGCTTCGTGCGGGACACGACCAGGCCGATCAGTAGTGCCCCGATCGCGTCGGAGACCCCGACCTCCGCAGAAGTGCCTGCGACGAGCAGCACCACACCGACGACGAGGACCGCGAGCAACTCGTCCTCGTTGCTGCCGATCAGCCCGCCGAGCGCGCGGGCGCCGAAGCGCGCGAAGAGGAATAGCAGCACCAGGAAGCCGAAGCTGGTCGCCATGTCGAACGCGAGGTCGCCACCGGATCCGCCGGAGAGCACGGGCGTGAGCAGCGCGAGATACAGGGCCAGGAACAGGTCCTCGATGACGATGATGCCGAGGATCGCCGGTGTCTCGGCGTTGGTGAGTCGGCGCAGCTCGATGAGCAGCTTCGTCACGATCGCCGACGACGAGATGCCCAGCGCGCCGGCGATGACCAGCGACTCGCGCAGCCCCCAACCGAGGATGGCACCGATGCCGAACCCGGTGCTCACGTTGATGACGATGTAGCTGCCGGCGGCGATCAGGAGCCGGCGGCCGCTGCCGAGCACCTGCTCGACCGGGAACTCCACGCCGAGGTGGAACAGGAGCAGCACCAGACCGAGCGCGGCGAGCAGCGCCAGGTCCTCGGGATGCTCGACGAGCACGGGCCCGGGCGTCGCCGGACCGAGCAGTATGCCGGCGAGCATGTAGAACGGGACGGTCGGCATCCCGAACCGGCGGCCGGCCCGGGCCAGCAGGCCGGCGATGAGCACAAGGGCGCCGATACCGATGAGATCAACGTGCATGGCGCGCGCTCAGTCGTCGAAGAACGTCGCGGACAGCACGGCGGCCAGAATCCGCGCCTGCTCCTCGGTCAGCTCGATCACCGCGGCCGGCTCGTCATCACCGCGCTCGGCGAACGCGTACAGGTCGCGGGTGCCATCCCGCCGCACCACGACGGACAACCGTTGCCCACCCTGCCCGAAGGCGAGGTCATAGCGCTTGCCGACACCGGGCAGCTCCTGCACCCTGACACCACTGCCCAACGCCGCAACCCCGAATCCGTCGGCCCACCGGACACCGCGGTTCGGGCGTCCCGCTCGTACTAAACAGAGCGCACCGCCGTCGGACAATGGGTGCCAACACCCATGTTCAGGCGCCGGCGCGAGCGCGGGCCAGATCGCCTTGGTCCAGCAGCGCCAGGCACGCCCGCTCCTCTGGTTCCGTCGACGGGTCCGCGAGGTCCCGCCACGGTCCGACGCCCGCGATCACGCCGACGGCGCGGACCCGCGGTGGGGTCGACTGCCGCCGTCGCGACGGTGAGCGGTCCGCCGCCGGATGGACGATCGGCCGCCCCGACGGATCGCCGCCGTCGAAGTACTCGACAACTCGGCCGTCGGGCAGTGTCACGCCGCTCATAGGCGACCGAGGTAGGGGAGGAAACGGCCGACCGTGCGCGCGTACGTGCCGTAGGGCGTGCCCTGCACCCGGAGGAGGTAGGGCTCCTCCACCGCGCGGACCTGGAGTTGGATGCTGGCGACGAGGGTCAGCCAGGCCACGACCGCGACGGCGTTGGAGAGCATCAGGGTCAGGCCCAGGCTGGTGAGGGCCATCGCTGTGAAGATCGGGTTGCGGACCACCGCGAACGGGCCCGTGGTGACCAGCGGCGTGTGTTCGTCGGGGTCGACTCCGATGCGCCACGACGGGCCCATCGCCAGTTGTGCGATCAGCGTCGCCGCTAGGCCGGCGAGGGCCAGGAGCACGCCTGCCATCCGGACGAGGAGGTTGTGCGTCAGCACGGGCACGCCGACGATGCCGGCGATCGGGCCCGCGAAACCCAGGAGCAGGGCCGCGGCGAAGAGGAGCTTGGCCCACCAGCGGATCGTGCCGGGTGGGCCCGCATCCAGGCGGAGGCCCGTGTCTCCCGTCCGTCGCCAGTGGACGACGGTGCGCCAGCCGAAGGCCAGCGCGAGTGCCACGGTGTAGAGCGCCAAAGTGGACCAGGACCACGCCATCAGCAGCACCCGTCGCCGCGCCAGGCTTCGACGCCTTCTTTCACCGCTACGCCGGCGATGACCAGGGCCGCCAACGGATCCGCCCAGGACCAACCCAGCCAAGCGTTGAGCACCAAGCCTGCGAGCAACACCGCCGACAGATAGGTGCAGAGCATCGTCTGTGTCGAGTCCGCGAGGACCGTGGCCGAGCCGAGCTCGCGACCCGTGCGGCGTTTCGCGGCCACCAGCAGCGGCATGACGATCAGCGAGGCGATGGCCAGGCCGATGCCGACCGGGCTGGGGGTGGCCTCGTCGCCGAAGGTCAGCGCGCGGATCGAGTCGAACGCGACCCACGCGGCCAGCGCGAAGAACGAGATGGCGATCAGCCTCAGGGCGAGGCGTTCCCGCGATTCCGGGACCCGCGCGCGGAACTGCCAGATGATCACAAGAGCGCTGAGGACCTCGACGAACGAGTCGAGACCGAAGCCGATCAACGCGGACGAGGACGCCGCGACGCCGGCCAGGATCGCGACGGCGCCCTCTGCCAGGTTGTACGCCGCCGTCGCGTAGGCCAGCCACAGGCTGCGACGCGACAAGGTGGCGCGCCGGGCCGGCGTCAGCACCGTCATGCCCGCACCCGGGCCGGATCACCGTAGACCGGGCACAACGCCACCGCACTGCCCGTCGCGGCGAGCACCGACTCGGCCGACCGCAGCAGGTCGAGCAGTTCTGGCCGGGTGAACGCGTAGAACGACTGCCGCCCCTCGACGCGGTAGTCGACCAGGCCGCAGTCCCGCAGGCACGCGAGGTGTTTGGAGACAGTGGACTGTGCCATCCCGAGCTGCGCGGTCAGGTCGACGACCCGCGCCTCCCCGTGAGCGAGCCGGTGGAGGATGGCCAGCCGGGTCGGGTCACCCAGCGACCGGAACAACGCCACGGCCGGCTCCAACTCATGCGCACAACTCATCGCCACGAAGCGATGATAACCCCCTGAGGCGATGCCAGCGCAACGGTCAGCCTGTCTCGAGTAGGGCCGCGCGGACCGAGGGCCAGCCGCGGAGGACCTCCGCGACGTCGGCTGGGGCCGACGCGATCGCGGCCACGTGTGCCGTGAGCAGGGTGTCGTCGACCAGGACCGGCAGGCCCGAAGACGCTGACTCGACCGCACACAGCACCATCGCCAGGCTCAGCACGTTGCGGTGCACGCGGGTCGCCGGGCGTTGGCCCGTGCGCAGCGCCGCCACGAAGACGGCGAGTGACGCGCTGATCGTCTCCAGCAGCGTGCTCGCCGGGCCGGCCAGGTCGCCGTCCCACGCGGCCGTGCCCGCCGCCGTGTGGGCCTGCCAATCGCCGTTCCACGATGTGTCGAAACCGGTGCTGCACCACGACGCCGTGTACGAGTACCGCGCCCCCGACGCGAAGCGGAACACCGCACTGGCCGCCGCGTCGCCCGCATACCAGCTCCAGGGCGGGTTGTACGCGTCGCAGAACACCCGCACCGGCTCGTCGTCGAGCAGATACCGGGCCATGTCGAAGGCGTGGATGGCCATGTCCAGCAGCAGCGGGTGCTCCATCATCTCGCGGAAGCCGCCGAACCTCGGGCCCCGGTAGAACGACGTCGTCAGCGACCCGACCGCGCCCAACCCGGCGATCTGCTTCTTGAAGCCCGCCAACCCGAGCTCGAACCGGCGCGACTGGCTGACCGCGAACAGCGTGCCCGTCAGCTCCGACAGCGCCGCCAGGTGCAGTGCCTGCGGCAGCGTCGCCGTCAGCGGCTTCTCGCCCAGCACCGGCAGACCCAACCGCAACGCCGACGCCGTCACCTCGAAGTGCGCCGCGGGCACGGTCGCGTCGATGACGAAATCGGCCGAGCCGGCGACGGCCGCCAGCTCCGTCGCCCAGGGAACCCGACCACCGGCCGCCCGGGAGGCGGCCGCGCCGTCGAGGTCGACCACCGCCGCCAACTCCACGTCCGGGCTCGCGGCCACGGCGTCCAGCCACTCCGTGCCCATCGCACCCGCACCCACCAGCACGGCACGCAGGGTCATGCGTACCAACCGACCGGCGCGTACGCGATCGGCGTCACGTCCCGCGCCGCGCCCCCGGCAACGTAGACGGCGGCGTTGGCGATGACCCGCCGCACGTCGGGGTGGTGGTAGACGGGGTAGTCCTGGTCGCCCGGGCTGAAGTAGAACACCCGCCCGCGCCCTCGCCGCCACGCGCAACCGCTGCGGAACACCTCGCCGCCGCTGAACGAGCTGACGAACACCAGCTCGTCGGGCGCGGGAATGTCGAAGAACTCGCCGTACATCTCCTGGCGGTCGATCACGATCGGGCTCGGCACCCCGGCGGCGACCGGGTGCGTCGGGTCCACCGTCCACACGAGCTCGCGGTCGTCGCCGTTGCGCCAGCGCAGCGCGCAGCTCGTGCCCATGAGGCGTTTGAAGATCTTCGACCAGTGGCCCGAGTGCAGCACGACCAGGCCCATCCCGGCGAGCACCGCCGCCTGGACCCGGTCGACCAGGTCGTCGCTCACCTCGTCGTGCGCCATGTGTCCCCACCAGGTGAGCACGTCGGTCGACTCCAGCAGCGACGGCGGCAGCCCTTGGTCGACCGAGTCCAATGTGGTGCAGCGCACGACGACCGGGCGAGCCGCGTACTCCGCGATGCCGGCGGCGATCGTCTCGTGCATCCCCTCGGGATAGAGCGCCGCCACGTTGGCGTCGCGTTTCTCGTGCCGGCCCTCGCCCCACACGGTCACGCGGATCGGTTCGTCGGCCATCGGCGCTCACCCCCACCCGGCATTCTCGGCGAGGAGCGCCGGGCCCGCTACCCGTCGACCGACGCGGCCGCGCGGGCGCGGATCTCTTCGACGACCGACGGGTCGGCCAGGGTGGTGGTGTCGCCGAGGGAGCCCTCCGACGCGATGTCGCGCAGCAGGCGGCGCATGATCTTGCCCGACCGGGTCTTCGGCAACTCCGGCGTGAACACGATGTTCGCCGGCACGGCCAGCTTCCCGATCTTGTCAGCCACGTGTTGCCGCAACTCGTCGACGGCATCCGGCGAGCCTTCGCGGCCGCCCTTGAGCGTCACGTACGCGACGATCGCCTGGCCCGTCCGCGGGTCCGGGCGCGCGCACACCGCGGCCTCGGCCACGCTCCGGTCGTCGACCAGCGCACTCTCCACCTCGATCGTGGAGATCCGGTGCCCGGACACGTTCATCACGTCGTCGAGCCGGCCGAGCAGCCAGAAGTCGCCGTCCTCGTCGATTCGCGCGCCGTCGCCGGTGAGGTAGTGGCCCGGATACTTCGACCAGTAGGTGTCGACGTACCGCTGAGGGTCACCGTGGATGCCGCGCAGCATCGCCGGCCATGGCCGGTCGAGCACCAGTTGCCCGTTGGCGACCGGCCGGCCCTGCGAGTCCAGCGTCGCCGCCTCGACTCCGACGAACGGACGCCCGACCGAGCCCGGCTTGAGCGTGCCCGACCCCGGCAGCGGACTGATCATGATCATCCCGGTTTCGGTCTGCCACCACGTGTCGACGACGGGCGCGCGGCCGGCGCCGATGTGGGTGCGGTACCACGACCACGCCTCCGGGTTGATCGGCTCACCGACGCTGCCGAGCAGGCGGATCGACGACAGGTCGTGCCGGGCGGCGAACTCCGGACCCCATTTCATGTGGGTACGGATCGCGGTGGGTGCCGTGTAGAGCACGGTGACGCCGTGCCGCTCGACGATGTCCCACCAACGGTCGCGGTCGGGGAAATCCGGCGTGCCCTCGTAGAGCACGCTGGTCACGCCGTTACACAGTGGACCGTAGACGATGTAGCTGTGGCCGGTGATCCAGCCGATGTCGGCCGCACACCAGTACACCGTGTCGGGCTGGAGGTCGAAGACGTAGCGGTGGGTGGTCGCGACGCCGACCAGGTAGCCCGCGGTCGTGTGCACGATGCCCTTTGGCTTGGCCGTCGTGCCGCTGGTGTACATGAGGAACAGCAGGGCCTCGGCGTCGAGCGGCTCGCACGGGCAGTTGGCCGGGTCCTCGTCGACGTGGGCGCTGGCCTCGTGGTACCAGACGTCGCGGCCCGGCGTCATCGAGACCGGGCCGTCCGTGCGGCGGACGACCACGCACCGGCGCACGCCCGGCGCGGCGGCCATGGCCTTGTCGGCGACCGCCTTGAGCGGCACTGTCCGGCCCCGCCGCCAGGCCTCGTCCTGTGTCACCAGCACCTGGCAGCCCATGTCGTCGATCCGGCTGGCCAGCGCGTCGGCGGAGAAACCGCCGAACACCACCGTGTGCGGTGCGCCGAGCCGCGCGCAGGCCAGCATCGCGATCGGCAGCTCGGGCACCATGCCCAGGTAGATGGCCACGTTGGTGCCGCGGCCGACGCCCAGCTTCTTGAGCGTGTTGGTGAACCGCACCACCCGCCGCTGCAGTTCCGCATAGGTGAGGGCGAGCCGGTCGCCGACCGGCTCGCCCTCCCAGTGGTACGCGACCCGCTCGCCGTGGCCGGCCTCGACGTGCCGGTCGACGCAGTTGTAGCAGGCGTTGAGCCGGCCGCCGAGATACCACTTCGCGTAGGGCGGGTCCCATTCGCGCAGCGTGTGGAACGGCGTGAACCAGTCGACGCGCGCGCGGCCCTCCCGGGTCCAGAACTCGTCCGGGTCCTGGTCCCAAAGGGCGCTCATTGCGCGCTGGTCGCCGGCGTCCGGCGGCGCGTCAACCGGTCCAGGTCGACCTTGAGCGGGCCGCCCACCTTGGCGACCTTGCGGCCCAGCAACCCGTTGATCAGACCCGCCGACGACACGTACCACGCGACCAACGCCGCGATCACGCCGAAGTAGCCCCCGATCCGGACCACCTGGTTGTTGTCGATGAAGAACCCGACGCAGAGCACGACCAGCGTGACGCCCACGAAGAAGAAGAGCAGGAACAGGGCCTCGTTGACCTGGCTCGCCCACAGTGTCAGATAGGCGTTGAACAACGCGAACGTCAGGAAGATCCAGGCGAGGTCGTTGCGTTGCGCCGCGGCGCCGGCGCCGGGCGCGACCAGGATGACGTACAAGGCCAGGCCGAGATAGAACGCGCCGTACATCGAGAAGGCGACCGTCCCGAACAGGTTGCGGTTGCGGAACGACCACATGCCGGCGAGCAGTTGCACCAGGCCGCCGGCGAAGATGCCGAACGTCAGCCAGGCGACCGTGCCGCTCGTCCAGCCCGCGTTGAACGCGGAGAACATGAATGTGGCCAGGGCGAACGCGGCGAAGCCCAACGGCACGGCGTCGGAGACGCCGCCCAGGACGCCCGGCGGCCGCGCCTCGGGCGGGACCTCCTCGGGGCTCCCGGCCGTCGAAGTCATCGGCATGCGCGGGTCGCCCGGCCGGCCCATCGGCCGGTTCGGTTCGCCCATCGCGGGTTGCTGGCTGGTCATCGCGACCCCCTCTTCAGCAGACAACGCACCAGACGCGCGTGCGGCGTGCGCCGAGCGATGGCGGAAGAGACGGTGCACAACCCGGTCTGCGGCGATCGGGCCGCCGGAAACAGCGCCCGACACGTGCGCAATTCCCACTATTTCACCGTGCCCGGTGGCCGCACGGCGTTCGCCGGTTTACGCGACGGGATGGGCCGGTGTGGCGCCAGCAGCGCGTGCGGCGACCAGCACCGCCACGCCGTCGAGGATGCGGGCCAGCCCGAAGTCGAGGGCCTCGTTCTGGTGCCCGCCGCCGCGCGCCTCGCTCAGCGCGGCGTGCAGCGCGGGGAACCGGTCCTCCCGGCCCGCCACCAGCGCGGCGAACGCGTCGTCCAGCGGGCCTTCGGCATCCGCCTCCGGCGCGGTCTGTGCCGCCAGGTTGCGCGCGTGACCCACGAGGACCACCGCCACGTCGAGCATCTCGTCGCCGCGCAGGCCGGTGCCGGTCAGCGCGGCGACCGCCGCCTCCAGCCAACCGACCTCGTTGGGCCCGATCGCCCGGGCGCCGACGGCCGCCTCGATCGCCCACGGGTGGGCGGCGAAGGCCGTGAAAAGGGCGCGCGTCCAGGTGTCCAGGGCCGCTCGCCAGCCAAGCCCGGACAGCGCCGGCGGGCCGCCGAGGCCGGCGTCCAGCATCAGCGCGACCAGTTCCGCCTTGCCCGGCACGTACCGGTAGAGGGCCATCTTGGTCACGCCGAGCCGGTCGGCGACGCGCTGCATGGTGACCGCCGCGAGCCCGTCGGCGTCGGCGATCGCGATGCCCGCGCGCGCGATGTCGGCCAGCGTGAAGGCCGGCCGCGGCCCACGCCGGGGCACGGGTGCCGGCTCCCACAACAGCTCGTCCATCGTCGCCACCCTAGGGCTTGCTGCCTCGCCAAAACTGTGTCTATCGTAAACCGTATCTCACGGACACAGTTTTGAGGAGGTTCCATGGGCAGCGAACTGAGCGGTTTCCGAGTGCTGATCTCGGGCGCCGGGATCGCCGGGCCGGCGCTGGCCTGCCGGCTGGCCGACGCGGGCGCCGAGACCACCGTGGTGGAAATCGCGCCGAGGCTGCGCACCAGCGGGTTCGCCGTGGACTTCCGCGGCCCGACCCACCTGCGCGTGCTGGAGCGAATCGGGGTGCGCGCCGCGCTCGAGGCGGTGCAGACCCACGGCGGCGCGATGCGCACGGTCGACGCGAACGGGCGGACCATCTTCGAGTTGCCGGCCGAGTTCGCGGGCGGTGACCTCGAGCTGCGCCGGCGCGACCTGACCGCCGTGCTGCACGAACGCTCCGCCGACCGGGTCCGCTACGTGTTCGGCGACTCGATCACCGCGCTGCGCGACGGACCGGCCGGCGTGGAGGTCGCGTTCCGCGGTGGTGGCAGCGCGACCTACGACGCCGTGGTCGGCGCCGACGGCATCCACTCGACGGTCCGCCGGCTCGCGATCGGGCCCGAGGACCGGTTCGTGAAGCACCTCGGCTACCACATCGCGGGCTGGGACCTGACCAACGACCTGGGTGCGATCCCGCTCGCGCAGCAATACAACGTCCCGGGGCGGATGGCCAGCGTCGCGGCGGACGAGCGCGACCCGGCCGTGGCCGGCGCCCTGTGCGTCTGGGCGTCCGGGCCGCTCGGCGTCGGCTGGCACGACGTGGCCGCGCAGAAGCGCGCCGTGTCCGCCGCGTTCGACGGGCTGGGCTGGCACGTGCCGCGCCTGCTGGCCGGGCTCGCGGACGCGCCGGACCTCTACTTCGACGCGATCAGCCGGGTCTCCGTGCCGACGTGGCACAAAGGACGGTCGGTGCTGCTCGGCGACGCCGCATGGGGCGTGACCCTGGGCGGCATGGGCGTGGGCACCGGTGTGGTCGGCGCCTACGTGCTGGCGGGGGAGTTGGCCCGGACCGGCGGCGACGTCACGGTCGCGTTCCCGGCCTACGAGCAGCGCATGCGGTCGTACGCCGGCCGGTGGCAGAAGGGCGCGAGCCCGGGCCGGTTCCTGGCCCCGGCGAGCCGGCCAGGCCTGTGGTTCCGCAACACGATGTTCCGCCGCGCCGCCGTCCGCCGCCTACTGGTGAGTAGCTCGACCGCCCTCGCCAAGTCGGCGGACCTCCCCGACTACCCCTGAGGCACCCTCACCCGTTCGGGGCGCGTCTGCCGGCCAGCCCGGGTCGTTAGGCCCAAGGCTGAATGGCAGACGACCCCCGGGGGCCCGTTTTGACGTCCGTAGTTCCAAAGCCGATCGTCACGCGTCCATGGCCGGTCCGGGAGCAGGTGCACGGCAACGCGTTCACGCGCCTGATCCGCACCACCGACGCGAAGACGATCGGGATCCTGTACCTCACCACATCGTTCGGCTTCTTCGTCGCCGGCGGCATCATGGCGATGCTGATGCGCGCCGAGCTAGCCCGGCCCGGGCTGCAGTTCCTGTCGACGGAGCAGTACAACCAGCTGTTCACCATGCACGGCACGATCATGCTGCTGCTGTTCGCCACGCCGATCGTGTTCGCGTTCGCGAACTTCATCGTGCCGCTGCAGATCGGTGCGCCGGACGTGTCGTTCCCGCGGCTCAACGCGTTCGCGTACTGGCTCTACCTGTTCGGCGGTTCGCTGGTGCTACTCGGGTTCGCGACCCCGGGCGGCGCGGCCGACTTCGGCTGGTTCGCCTACACGCCGTTGAGCGACGTGGAGAACTCGCCCGGCATCGGGCCGAACATGTGGCTCGTCGGCCTGGTCATCTCCGGCCTGGGCACGATCCTGGGCGCGGTCAACATGATCACCACGATCGTCACCCTGCGGGCGCCCGGCATGACGATGTTCCGGATGCCGATCTTCACCTGGAACATCCTGCTGACCGCCGTGATGGTCATCTTCGTGTTCCCGCTGCTCGCCGCGACGCTGCTCGCGCTCGGCGCGGACCGAATACTCGATGCCAAGGTGTACGAAGCGTCCACGGGCGGTGCGCTGCTCTGGCAGCACCTGTTCTGGTTCTTCGGCCATCCCGAGGTCTACATCGTCGCGCTGCCGTTCTTCGGCATCATCACCGAGGTCATCCCGGTTTTCTCGCGCAAGCCCGTCTTCGGCTACAAGGGACTGGTCGCGGCCACGATCGCGATCGCGGCGCTGTCGATGAGCGTGTGGGCGCACCACATGTTCGCCACGGGTCAGGTGCTGCTGCCGTTCTTCAGCTTCCTGAGCTATCTGATCGCGGTGCCGACCGGGGTGAAGTTCTTCAACTGGATCGGCACGATGTGGCGAGGGCAGATCACTTTCGAGACACCGATGCTGTTCGCGGTCGGCTTCCTGGTCACCTTCCTGCTGGGCGGGCTCACCGGGGTGCTGCTGGCCAGCCCGCCGGTCGACTGGCACGTCTCGGACTCGTACTTCGTAGTTGCCCATTTCCACTACGTGCTGTTCGGGACGATCGTGTTCGCTGTGTACGCCGGGGTCTACTTCTGGTTCCCGAAGATGTTCGGCCGGATGCTGGACGAACGACTGGGCAAGATCCACTTTTGGCTGACGTTCATCGGCTTCCACACCACGTTCCTGGTGCAGCACTGGCTGGGCAACGAGGGCATGCCCCGGCGGTACGCGGACTACCGGCCGTCCGACGGCTTCACCACGTTGAACGAGATCTCGTCGATCGGCGCGTTCGTCCTCGGCGCGTCGACGCTGCCGTTCATCTACAACTGCTGGAAGGCCTACCGGGCGGGTCCCGTCGTGCTGGCCGACGACCCGTGGGGGCACGGCAACTCGCTGGAGTGGGCGACCTCGTCCCCGCCGCCGCTGCGCAACTTCGACCGCATGCCGCGGATCCGGTCCGAGCGGCCGGCCTTCGACGCGAAGTTCCCGGAGTTGGCGGCCGGCGCCCAGTCGATCGCGGGACCGCCGGAGGGTGGCGCGCGGCCGTTCTCGCGGGAGTCCGACGGCGGGGCCTCGTACCCGGAGGACCGGCCCCGGCGCTGACGCCGCCGCGCGTACACATCGAGAAATTTCGTTAGGTCTATTTACTGTTAGGTTTGTTTACCTTATCTTTGGGGCCAAGAAGGGATCGGTATCGCTCTATGAAGTGAGGAGGACTTCATGCGTAGACGCATCCTGCTTCCGGTGCTGACCGTCGCCGCCCTGCTGGTCTCGATGTTCCTGGCCGCGCCGGCTCAGGCGCACGGCTACATCTCCTCACCGCCGAGTCGGCAGGCGATGTGCGCGCAGGGCCGGGTCGCCAACTGCGGCGACATCGTGTACGAGCCGCAGAGCGTCGAGGCGCCGAAGGGCTCCATGCAGTGCAACGGCGGCGGCAGCCGGTTCGCCGTCCTCAACGACAACAGCCGCAACTGGCCCGCCACCTCGGTCGGGCAGAGCGTCACGTTCAACTGGGTGATCACCGCCCGGCACGCGACGAGCACATGGGAGTACTTCGTCGGTGGCTCCCGGATCGCGGTCTTCGACGACCGCGGCGCGCAACCCGGCGCGACGAAGTCACACAACGTCAGCATGGGCGGCCGCACCGGCCGCATCACGGTGCTGGCCCGCTGGAACGTCGCCGACACCGCCATGGCGTTCTACGCCTGCGTCGACCTGCAGGTCGGCAGCGGCGGCGGTGGTGGGGAGAACCCGCCGCCTCCGCCACCCCCGCCGACGTGCGGCAGCCCGTGGAGCGCGAGCGCGGTCTACAACGGCGGCGCGATCGTCTCCTACAACGGCCGGCGTTGGCAGGCCCAGTGGTGGACGCAGGGCGAGACGCCCGGCACCACCGGCGAGTGGGGCGTCTGGCGAGACCAGGGCGCCTGTTCCTGACCGCTGAACCGGCCCGCGCCACCGCCGTGTGGCGCGGGCCCTCGCGCTCGGGAGGGATCTCGATGAGACGGCTCGCTGTTGCGCTCGCCGCGGCGGTGGTCCTGCTTGGTGGGTGTGGCAAGGGTGAATCGGCGGCGTCCTACAACGACACCGACGTCATGTTCCTGCAGATGATGCTCGCTCACCACGAGCCGGCCGGGAAGCTGCTGGAGCTGGGGGAGCGGCAGGCGAGCGACCCGGCGGTCAAGGCGGTGGCGACGGAGCTGGCCGCGGGCCAGGCGGCCGAGACCGCGACGATCCGGTCCCGCCTGACGAGCTGGGGCCAGCCGCTGGTCTCGACCGCGCACGCGGGCGCGCACGAGGCCCATGGCGGGCTGCCGCTGCTCGACGACGCCGAGCTGCTCCGGCTGGCCGGCCTGACCGGGCGCGAGTTCGACAGCACCTTCCTCACGATGGTGATCGGCCACCAGCACGGCGCCGTGGAGCTGGCCCGGATGGAGGCCGCGGCGGGCACGGACCCCGAAACCCGCGACCTGGCCACGCGTACGGACGAGACCGTGCGCGCGCAGATCCAACGCCTCCTGCGGATGGTCGCCTAGAACACCACGCGGGCGGCGTCCAAGGGGCTGTCGGGTGGCAGGTCCACGCCGTCGCGGCCCGACAGGTGGAGCATCATGCCCAGCGTGTCGGCCGTGACCGACTCGACCGGTGGGCCCGTGCCGATCTCCCAGACCCCGCCGGCCGGGCCGGTGAGCTCCAGGCGCAGCGGCGGGCGGCGCCAGCCACGGTCGAGGTCGCGGACCACCTGGCCGACGATCTCGAAGTCGTGTTCGTCCACGTCGAACACCCGGCTGGTCGCGCGGGCCAGCTCCAGGCGGTGCATCCAGGTGTCCCGGGCCATGATCACGTCGAGCAGATAGCCCAGGTTGGGCTCCGCCAGGGGTGACTCGGGGAAGAAGCGGTCCGTCGAGATGCGCCGGAAGATCGACGGCATCAGGCGGATCCGGCGGATCGCCACCGGGCCGTGCTTGGCCAGGTGGTCGAAGAGCGCCTGCGGCGACAGGCGGCCCAGGTCGTCGAGCTGCACCTGATTGTGGCCGTCGAGCGCGATCATCTCGGGATACCGCTTCTTGGCGGTACGCAGCCGGCGCAGCAGCACGGTCGGCTTGGCGATCTCCTCGTACTGGCCGCAGACGTGCGCCGTGACGTCCTTGACCGTCCAGCCCTTGCAGTCGGTCGCGCGTACCCAGTCGGCGTCGTCGAGGGCGGTCAGCGCGGCGCCGAACGCGCGTAGCTCGGCCGCGGCAACGTCCGCCGCGCGGCGTCGGCTGAGGCCCTGCGGCCGGGTGTCGATAGCCATCGCGATCACCTCTCTCTTAGAAAGCTAAGCGCGACACGCTGACCAACTCGCCCAGATTCCGCCAACTTCCGAGATTCGACTCTTATGCGAAGTTTCCCTGCATATATTCGGCCCTGGGAGAGTTGTGAAGGGAGAAACCAATGGGGAAACTGCGCACGAGGGTGGGCTTGGGCGCGGCGGTGGTCGGGATCGGTCTGGCACTGAGCGCGCCCGCGTACGCGGACGGTGTTCGCTTCCAGATCACGAGCCCGCAGAGCGGCTCGACGATCTCGAACGCGCCGACGGTCCGCGGGCTCGGCACGCCCGGGGCCCGGGTCGCGGTCGAGGCGATCAGCCAGCGGAACAACGACCACCAGTGGAACAACGGCGACCAGCGCCCGGGCAACAACGACCAGCGTCCTGGCAACAACGACCAGCGTCCTGGCAACAATGACCAGCGTCCGGGCAACGACCAGCGTCCGGGTAACGGCCAGAGTCCCGGCAACAACGACCAGCGTCCGGGCAACGACCAGCGTCCGGGCAACGACCAGCGTCCCGGCAACGGCGACCCGCGGCCCAGCAACCAGCCCGAGAGCGGCGACCGCGCCGTGGCCGGCACCTGCAACACCACCGTCAACCAAGAGGGCTGGTGGTCCTGCACGATCTCGCCGAACCTGCGGCCCGGCAAGTACAACATCGTCGCCCGGCAGAGCCTGCCCGGTGCGGGCAACGACGTCGCCACGGTCGAAAACCTGACCGTGCCCGGCGGCCAGCTGCCGGTCACACCGGGTCCGGACCCGGTGCCGGTCGTCGCCGGTGGCCTGGTGCTGCTGCTCGGTGGCGCGGTGGTCGTCGCCGCGACCCGCACCCGCCGCCGCGGTAAGCACGCGGCCTGAGCACCGACCCCGAGGTGGAGCCGCCCGCACCAGGGCGGCTCCACCTCCGGCATGGGAGCACCGCCGACCGGGTAGGAACGAGATCGTGAACGACCAGCACCGCCGCCCGCCGGGCGTCGACGACGACACCGTCGCCGCGCTCGGCAAGCTCAGCGAGGCCTTGGAGACGGTGGAACGGGTCCGCGGCCACCTCTACTCGGTGCACCAGCTCACCGGGCACGCGGACCTGATGCTCGACGAGGCGGTCGACCTCCTGCGCCGGGCCGGCCACGACGACCTCGCCGACGCCGTCCGCGACGAGCTGATCGGCCGCAACGTCATCGAGGGCCGGTGGACCTACCAGATCGTCGAGGACTACGACGCCGGCTACTACGCCGCCTTCCGCGACCTGGAGGCCCGCGCCCGCGACAGCCTCGTCGGCGGCCGCCGCCACCTCTACGAGGCGGAGATGAAAGAGCGTCGCCGCACCAAAGGCCGCCCCGGCCACGAGGCTTAGGTCATGTCTCGCGGATCAGGGCGCCGCGAGATACGACCTAGTAACCGGACCCCGTCAGCACCGAGGCCGGGCGCAGGATCGAGTCGAGCCAGCCCAACGCGCGCGCGTGGAACAGCGTGCGGGCGCCGGCCTCGCAGTGGTCGCCCGCGCCCTCGGCCACCGTGAAGGTGATCAGCTGCTTGCGGGTGGTCAGCGCGTCGTAGAGCTGCGGCGCCTGGGCACCGAGCGGGTCGCCCTCCGCGTGACAGACCAGCGTCGGGCAGGTGATCCGCCCCGCCCGGCCCTTCATCGTGTAGTCCCGGAGCATGTCGATGTAGGTCACCGCGTCCGCGGCGCCGTGCACGAGCTGGCCTCGGCGCAGCGACCAGCCCGCGGTCGGCCGCCGCTCGAGCCCGCGCAGGGCCCGGCGCAGGAAGGCGGTCGACGACGGCCGACCCTCGGCGAACCCGCGCGCGACCGGACCCGGCATCCGCTGGAGAGCCGTGTCGAACAGGTCGTACTCGCCGCCGTCGACGATGCACGCGGCCAGCCGGTGCTCCCCGCTGGCCGCCCGCGGCGCCAGGTAGCCGCCGAGGCTGAGGCCGATCAGCGCGATCCGGTTGATGTCGACGCCCGACTGATCGAGCACCCAGTCGACCACGGGGGTGAGCACGTTCTCCCAGTCGGGCCGCATGACGAGGCCGCGCTGCAGCAGCGCGGAGCCCTGGCCCGGGCCGTCGAAGGCCAGCACGTCGTAGCCGCGGGCGAGCGCCGCCGCGCCGTTGAAGAAGTAGAGCTCCTCGGCGGTGCTGTCGTAGCCGCCGACGCAGATCAGCAGTGGGCGGTCGCGCGCGTCGCCGCCGGTGCGGAAGAGGTAGCCCGGCAGCGTGGTGTCGGTGAACGGGATCTCCACCGCCTGCGGCGGCGCCGGCATCAGGGCGCCGCCGCGCCGGAACGCGTCGGTCTGCCGCAGGTTGGCCTCCACGGCCCGCCGGTCGAGCGGGGTGCCGAGCAGCATCGTGCCGGCGGTGCGGAAGTAGTTCGAGGCCCGCCAGTACGCGAGCCGCGCGGTCTCCAGGCGGCCCGCCGACTCCTCGGACTCGGCCAGCGCCTGCAGGCGGTTGGCGGTCAGCGTCCACTCGTCGTACCAGCTGCTCAGGTCTGTGCCCTGCACCCTGGCCAGCGTCGCCAGGCATTCACCGATGTCGGCGCCCCCATACGGGGTGTGGCCCATGGTGCGCAGCGTCTGCGCGCCGAACAGCTCGTCCTTGGCGCCGATTTTGGTCATCGGTACCTCCACGCTGGGGCTGGCCTCTGGCCAGCGTCGCACGCCTTGGACTGGCAGGCTGGGTAAATGGCGCACGAAGATCCCACCTTGCCGCCCATCGTCCGCGAGCTGGTCGTGCCGGTCGGGCCGACCGAGGCATTCGACCTGTTCACGACCAAGATCGGCGAGTGGTGGCCACCCGCGTTCACCGCCAGCGGCGACGCGCTCGCGGACGTGATCATGGAGCCCAGGGTCGGTGGACGGGTGTACGAGCGGGCGCGCGACGGCGGCGAGCAGGACTGGGGCGTGGTCGGCATCTGGGAGCTGGCCGAGCGGGTCGCGCTGCGCTGGACGCACGGCCTGCGCACGCCCGAGGCGACCCTGGTCGACGTGAGCTTCACCCCCGACGGCTCGGTCACCGCCGTGCGCCTGCAGCACGAGGGCTGGCACCCGGACCAGACCGCCGACCACGAACGCTTCGCCGCGGACGCGGGCTGGACGGCGGTCTTGGAGTCCTACCGCTCGAAGGCGGGCTAGACCCGGCGGGCGACCAGCACGGCGGCCACGCCGAGCAGCGTCGACAGGGTCAGCGTGCCGGCGAAGGACCACCACGCGCCGATGCCGGCCAGCGACTGGAAGAGCAGACCGGTGACCGCCAGCGCGAGGCTGCCGCCGACCACGTCGGCGATGCTCTTGGCCGCCGTGTTGAACCCCTGCGTCCCGGGCGCTGACGCCGCCAGCACGAGCGTGCTCACCCGCGGGTAGATCAGCCCCATCCCGCCGCCGGCCAGCAGCCAGCCGACGCCGACGAACAGCCAGTGCGGGGTGAGCAGCGCGGTCGCGAGCTCGGCGGCGGCGCCCGCGGCCAGGAACAGCGCGCCCAGCCGCATCACGGCCGCGTCGGTCCACCGCTCACCCAGGCGGCCCTGCACGTGCGACCCGGCGGCCCAGGAGATCGCACCGACCGTCAGCGTGAAACCGGAGAGCCAGCTCGGCAGCCCGTACCGGTCGTGCAGCAGCAGCGGCAGGTAGACCTCCGTGCTGAAGAAGGTGGCGCCGGCGGCCGCGCTCAGCAGAACCGTGGCGGGCAGGCCTGGCCGCGCCCGGAAGGTGTCGGGCGGCACCAGGCGGCGGACGGTGATCACCACGGCGGCGATCGCCACCGCGGCGAGCAGCCAGCCGCG
The DNA here is from genome assembly GCF_016862515.1 of Asanoa iriomotensis. Taxonomy (GTDB): domain Bacteria; phylum Actinomycetota; class Actinomycetes; order Mycobacteriales; family Micromonosporaceae; genus Asanoa; species Asanoa iriomotensis. The sequence goes on along the minus strand of NZ_BONC01000073.1, from coordinate 16,828 downwards.
CGCGTCGGCCAGATCGCTGGCCAGCCCGGCCGTGACCGCGCCGGTCGCGACGACGACCGCGGCCGCGATCCGCCTGCCGTCCAGGGCCGCCGCCGGGTCGCCGGTGGGCAGCGCGCCGCGCAGCACCGGCAGGGTGATCAGGGTCGCGGCGCCGACCAGCACGAGCACGCCGAGGAAGACCCAGTGCCAGCTCCACACGTCGGCCACCAGCCCGGCGACGAACGGCCCGACCATCGAGGGCACCACCCAGGCGGCGGCGAACAGCCCGAAGATCCGCGGGTGCAGCGCGGCCGGGTAGACGGCCGCGACCAGCACGTAGAGCGCGACCGTGATGCCACCGGCGCCGAGGCCCTGCAACAGCCGACCGGCGACGAAGACCGGCATCGTGGGCGCCGTGCCGGCGACGGCCAGGCCCAGCGCGAAGACGCCGATCGCGGTGAGCAGCGCCAGCCGGGGCCCGCGCCGGTCGGACCACGCGCCGGAGACGACCAGACCGACCACGCCGGTCGCCGTCGTGGCCACGAACGCGAGCGAGTAGAGCGCACGGCCGTCCAGCTCGGCGGTGATGGTCGGCATCACCGTGGTGACCGCGAGCGCCTCGAAGGCGGCGAGGAACACCAGGCTGGTCGAGCCCGCGGTGGCCAGCGCGTACCGGCGGTCGAAAAGATGGGCGCGTGGTTCGGTGGCGGTGGCAGTCACCGCACGATGATCGGACCTCAACCCCGCTTGAGGTCAATCGAAATTCGACGCTGGACCCCTGCTCCGGGTGCCTGACCGCCGGCAGATCGCGTCAAGAGATCTTCCTCTCGACGTGCGGAGCGCGGTAACTTGACCGAGCATCGATGCTGGTCGAGTTTCCGTCCCGAACGCCCAGGAGGCATTCATCCATGTGCGTCAACGACCACGAAGCACACCAGAACGTCGCGCCGCTGGCGGAGGAGCAACTGCACACCCTGACCCGGCGCGGTGCGCTGCGGGCCGCGACCGTCGCTGCGGCGGCGGGGGCCGTCGGCGCCGTGGGCGGCCTGGCCGCCGGTGCGGGCCCCGCGAGCGCCGCGTCGCGTGGCGGCGGCAAGTCCGGCCGGGTGCCGCGCGACCAGATCAGCGTGCAGCTCTACACCCTGCGTGACCAACTCGCCGCCGACCTGCCCGGCACGCTGCGGGCGCTAGCCGACATCGGCTACACCCGGGTCGAGCACGCCGGTTTCGTCGGCCGCACCGCCGCCCAGTTCAAGGCCGCCCTCGACGCCGTGGGGCTGCGGGCGACCTCGGGCCACGTCGGCATCCCGCAGCCGTTCGACGCCGCCGCGTGGAACGCCGCGCTGGCCGACGCGCGGCTGCTGCGCCAGCGCTACATCGTCCACCCGTTCTTCGGCGTCGGCGCCAACGGCATCATCCGCGACTCGGCGACCTACCGGGCCTTCGCCCGCGACCTCAACAAGGCCGGCGCGCTGGCCAAGAAGGCCGGGCTGCGGTTCGGCTACCACAACCACCACTTCGAGTTCTTCCGGCTCGACGGTGGCACCACCACCGGTTTCGACATCCTCACCAACGAGACCGATCCCGACCTGGTGCACCTCGAGGTCGACCTGTTCTGGGTCACCCGCGGTGCGCACGACCCGGTCGACGTGATCCGCGCCAACCGCGGGCGGATCCAGCAGTTCCACGTCAAGGACATGAACGACGCCGGCTCGTTCGCCGACGTCGGCGACGGCCTGATCGACTTCGCCCGGATCTTCCAGCACGGCAGGGAAGCGGGCATCGACGAGTTCATCGTGGAACGCGACGACGCGGGCACCCCGCCGCGCCAGCCGGCACTGGCGATCGACACGGCCCGGGTCGGTTACAACTACCTCGCCAACCTGAAGTTCTGACGGGGAGCGGGCGCGGCCGGTTTGCCGCGCCCGCACTTCCCGTCGTCGGCTGCTACGCGGCCGGCTGCCAGACGAACTCGCGTGCGGGTGCCGAGGTCAGTGACGCGAAGCGGTTGTTGACCTCGGTCGCTTCGCGGCTGTTCGGGAACGCGTTCGTGCAGGAGACCGGCGCGCTGCTGCCCGACATCAGGTCGCTGCAGAGCCCGGTGCGGCGGTCGGGCAGGCCGAGCAGGTGGCCGAACTCGTGTGTGGAGATGCGCGGCTGGTAGTAGCCCTCGTTGACCGCCTGGCGACCCATGATCCAGTAGCCGTTGCCGAGCGACTGGGTGTACGCGCGGGGCCAGCCGTTGTCCGCGTACACGCGGATGTTGGGTGTGCGGCCGGCCGGCACGGGCTCCAGGCGGACGTTGGTCACCCGGCTGTTCCAGTTCAGCGCGCCCTGGCGGGCCACCTGCTGGAACTCCTGCGCCTGGCTGACGTCGTAGTAGAGCACCCGGACCGCGGCCTGTGCGACGCCGGCCGTGGCCAGTTGCGCGCCGACCAGTGCGGCGGCGATCAGGATGAGGGTGGAGAGTCTGCGGCGTAGCGCCATCGGGGTCTCCTCGTGGGGGCGGGGACGGGGCTGCCGCCGTAGCCTATCGAGGAGTGTCGATTCGAGCGTCATCGCAAAGGGGCCCTACCGCGGCGCGATGGTAGGGCGGGCACTACCTCTGGTTGGGGTACCTGCGGCAGTGACCCGGACCGGCCCGGCCGGGAGAGTGGTTGCTGACGGGTTCGCGATTTCGGCTGGGGGAGCGGTGATGGGCGGACGATCCACAGTGGGCATCCGAGTCGCGGGACTGCTGCTGTTGGCGCTGCTGGGGATGACCGCGGGTGGTGTGCTCGGGCGGCTGCCGGCGGTGGCGGACTACTCGCCGGTGCCGGTCGGGCCGGTGGTCGAGTGGGCGGTGGACGCGAGCCGGTGACGGCCGCTAGCTAGTGGATGGCGGCCTCGCGGGCCTCGCGCATTCCCCGGTTGGCCAGGCGGTCGGCGCGCTCGTTCTCCGGGTGTCCGGAGTGGCCCTTCACCCAGTGCCAGCTCACCTCGTGCGCGCCCATCGCCGCCTCCAGCCGCTGCCACAGGTCGACGTTCTTGACCGGGGTCTTGGCTGCGGTCTGCCAGCCGTTGGCCTTCCAGCGCGGCAGCCATTTCGTGATGCCGTCGCGGACGTAGACGCTGTCCGTGTGCAGCCGGACGACCACCGGACGGGTGAGGCTCTCCAGCGCGCTGATCGGCGCCATCAGCTCCATCCGGTTGTTGGTGGTCGCGGTCGCCTCGCCGCCGCACAGCTCCTTCTCGACCGTGCCGTAGCGCAGCAGCGCTCCCCAGCCGCCCGGTCCCGGGTTGCCGCTGCAGGCGCCGTCCGTCCAGATGTCCACGCTCATGCCGGGCACCCTACGGGATGTACCATCTGGTACATGATGCTGACCACCAGCGCCGAAGCGCGGGCCGACCTCGGTGCCGCCTGGGCGGTGCTGCGCGACGTGACCGACTGGCCGCGCTGGACGCGCTCGATGACCTCGGTCGAGCGGCTAGACGACGGCCCGCTGCGGCTCGGCAGCAAGGCCCGGATCAAACAGCCCGGCATGCAGCCCCTGGTGTGGGAGGTCACCACGTTCACCGACGAGGCCGAGTTCTCGTGGACGAACCACTCGCCAGGTGTACGCACGACCGGCCGCCACCTTCTCCGATCCTCCGGCGACGGCGCCACGGTGATCACGCTGGAGCTCGAGCAGACCGGGCCGCTCGCCGGCCTGCTGCACCTGCTCTTCGGCCGGCGCAACCGGCGCTATCTCTCGCTCGAGGTGGCCGGGCTCAAGGCCGCGAGCGAAGCACGCGGGTGAGCGCCGCCCGCGAGACGCTGCTCGACCGGTGCTTCGAGGTCGTGCGCCGGCACGGGTTCAGCCACCTGAGCCTGCGCGAGATCGCGGCCGAAGCGGGCACCAGCCACCGGATGCTCATCTATCACTTCGGCTCGCGGGACGGGCTGCTCGCCGAGGTCGTCGGCCGGATGGAGGCCGCGCAGCGGGCGCTGCTCGCCGACCTGGTCACCGACGACGCGGACATCTTCGCCGTCTCGGCCGCGTTCTGGGCGCAGCTGACCAGCCCGGAGGTGCTGCCCGCGCAGCGGCTGTTCTTCGAGGTGTACGTGCAGGCGCTCTACGGTCGTGAGTGGACGGCTGCGTTTCGGGAGTCGGTGATCCGGGCCTGGGAGGAGCCGCTCGCCGAGCTGTTCCGGCGGGCGGGCATTCCTGGGCGCCGGGCCGACGCGTACGCGCGGCTCGGGCTGGCGGTGACCCGCGGGCTGGGGCTCGACCTGCTGATGAGCGGCGAGCGGACCGAAGTGGACGCCGCGATGGAGCTGTTCGGCGAGCTGGCGCGCGCGGACCTGCGCTGACACGTCGCGCTTGACGCGGTGGCGGCTCACGACAAATACTGAATCGAGATTCAGTGAATCGAGGTTCGGGGGATCGCGATGCGGGTTCTGGTCGTCGGCGGGGGAGTGGCGGGCACCGTGAGCGCGCTGGCGCTGCGGCGGACGGGCGCGGAGGTCACCCTGTTCGAGGCGCATCCCGATCCGGGTGGCGAGGTCGGCTCGTTCGTCAGCCTGGCGGTCAACGGGTTGCGCGGCCTGGCGGCGGTCGACTGCCTCGAGCGGGTGCGGGCGCGTGGTTGGGCGATCGCCCGGCAGCGGATGTGGACGGCCAAGGGACGCCCGATCGCCGACGTGCCACGCGGCCGGCGGGCCGGCGACCCGCTCCACAGTGTCACGCTGATGCGCGGCCATCTCGTCGGTGAGCTGCGGGCGGCGGCCGAGGAGGCCGGCGTCGAACTGCGCACGGGGGAGCGGCTCGTGGCGGTCGAGCCCGACGGCCGCGCTCGCTTCGCCGGTGGCCGGGTCGAGACCGGCGACCTGGTGGTCGGCGCCGACGGCATCCGATCCGTGGTCCGCCGCGCGCTGGACCCGGCGGCGCCGACGCCGCGTTATGCGGGCGTCTGGGTGATCTCGGGCCGCTCGCCGGTCGTGTGCGACGCGAGCAGCGAGGGCACCTTCAACATGACGGTCGGCGCGCACGGCGCGTTCATCCACGTCGAGCCGGCCGGCGGGGGCGAGGTGTGGTGGCAGGCGCAGGTAAACGCCGCCGAGCCACCGCCGCCGTCCCTGGCCGACGCCGAGCGCCTGCGGCTGCTGGACGACCTCTATGCGGCGGAGCCGGTCGCCCGGCAGATCATCGCGGCCACGACCCGGCTGCACCGGCCGAGCGTCAACCACGTCCTCGACCCGGTCCGGGTCTGGCACGACGACCGCACGGTCCTGGTCGGCGACGCGGCCCACCCACTCGGCGCCGGCCAGGGCGCGTCGATGGCGATCGAGGACGGTGTGGCCCTGGGAGCCTCGATCGGCGCCACAACGTCTGTCCATGAGGGACTGATCGGGTACGAGGCCGCCCGCCGCGGCCGGGTGACGCGCGTGCTGCGGGCATCGGACGACAACCGCGAGGTCAAACAGGCGGGCCCGCTCCGCCGCCGACTCGCGGAGATCGGCATGTCCGTGTTCTTCAACCGTTTCTACGAACGCGCCACAGGCTGGCTCTACGACTACGACCCGACGCCGATACGTCCCGCTGCGGGGCCAGAGCGCAGGCGAGCACCGCGGTGGCGACGGTGAGCAGGTCCTCGGTGACCGCGGCGGCGAAGGCGGTGACCCGCTCGGTGCCCGCCCAGCGGCGCCAGGTCGCGCCGGCGTAGCTGCCCGCGACCGCACCGACCCCGCCGCACACGGCGGCGAGACCGGGGTTGCCCCGGGACCGCAGCGCCAGCGCCGCACCGCCGGCCGCTCCGGCCGCGACCCGGCTGGACAGGCCCAGGGGCAACAGCCGGCTGGGCGTGTTGGGCAGCTTGTCGCCGACCAGTTCACCGGCGGCCGCGACCGTGAGCACGGCCCGGCCCGGCGCGGTTGCCGCGCGGTCCAGGACAGGGGAGGCCGTGCCCGGGCGGGTGGTCAGGGCGATCGCCGCGAGCCCGGTCATGCTCCGCCCACCGGACGCGACACCGACGAGGAACGCACTGGCCAGGGCGCCGATCTCCATGCGGGCCACGCTACCGGCCAACCCAGGCCACCGCTGCTAGTCGACGAGGCGGGCGCGGACCGCTGCGAGGGCTTCCGCGTCGACGCCGCAGTCGGCCAGGTATTTGGCCACCTCGCCGTGTGCGTCGTGCAGGTAGTCCAGGGTGTTGGCCATCAGTTGGCGGTCGACGCCCCTCGTCAGGGCGTAGTCGTCGGCGATCTGGTCGTGTGGGACGCCCGCGACCAGCAGCAGGAGGGCGACCAGGACGCCCGTGCGGTCCTTGCCCTCCAGGCAGTGCACCAGCACGCCGCCGGGTGGTGCTTCCGCGACCGCGCGGAACGCCGCGCCGATCTGTGGGCGGTTGTGCTCCAGCATCGCGCCGTAGCTGTCGGGCAGGAAGTCGTAGTCGTCGTCGCCGAGCATCGGCGCGTGCGTGTAGAGCGGGTCGCCCTCGAACGGGTTCGGGCGCAGGGCGCATTCGAGCGCCCAGCGCAGGTCGACGATCCGGCGGATGCCGCCCGCCCGGATGTCCGCGACCGCAGCGGGGGTCAGCCGGTCGAGGCAGTCGGCCCGGAGCAGCGCTCCAGCTCGGACCCGCCGGCCGTCGGTGGTGGTGAGGCCACCGAGGTCGCGCACGTTGGTGCAGTCCGGCCAGTCGAGGATCATCGGCGCCGTTCCTTCCGCGGGGGATCCTCATGATCCCCCGCGGAAGACGCGGCCCGCTACGGGTTGGTGCGGTGCGGGATGCCGAGCCGCCGGCGGCCCAGGAGGACCGAACCGACCAGGACGAGCGCCGTGGCGCCGGCGACGACGGCCAACCACGGGGAAGCACCCGAATCCGGTGTGGTGTTGGCGACCGGCGCGGCCTCGACGACCTCGTCGACCGGCGGCGGTGCGGCGGCGGCCACGAACGGGTCGCGGCGCTCGTCGACCGGGAGCACCGGCGGCTTGACCGGGCCGGACCAGTACTCGGCCAGGTGTTCCTTCGTCAGCGGGGTCACCGTCGGCAGCTGCCGGAGGCCTTGCTTCGCGCTGAGCGTGCCGATCTCGTACGGCGCGAACCAGCCCTGGATGCCGACCACGGTGAACGGCCCGTCATGCGGGAGCACGACGGACACCGCGTAGTGCGCCGGCTCCGGCAGCGCCACCGCGGGGAACTTCGTCTCGACGCCCTTGGCGTCGACCAGTCGCAGCGCGACCTCGTCGAGCTTGCCTTCGTAAGGATGGAAACCGTGTTGCAGGACCCACATGCCCACGGTGTACGTCTGCCCGGGCTGCAGCGTGGCCGGCATCGGCTCCAGGACCGTCGCCGCCCAGCCACCGGCACGGGCCGGGCTCGGCGCGGCGATCGCGCCGACGGTCACCGCGAGCAGGGCCGCCGCGAGCATGTGACGCAGGATTTTCGACATGTTCGCCACCTCCGCTGGTGACGAGCCGCGCGGTGGGTGGCCGGTTCCCGTGTGACCGGCGCCATCCGCCGTCACGTTCGGCGGTGGCTGTCTCGTCGTGAGTTCATGCGCGTACTCGTCATCGGAGGCTCGGGCGTGGTCGGACGACCCACCGCGAGCGCACTGTCCCAGCGCGGCCACCAGGTCGCGATCCTCAGCCGTGGCGGCACGGCGGGCCCGGCCGGCACGGAGTCGTTCCAGGGCGACCTCACCACGGGCGCCGGCCTGGACAAGGCGCTGGCGGGCGTGGACTGTGTGGTCGACTGCGCGAACGTCGCCACGATGTCCAGGTCGACGGCGGTCCGCTGGTTCAGCGCGACCACGACCCTGCTCGGCCGACTCGCCTCGGAGGCCGGCGTGAAGCACCACGTGGTGCTCAGCATCGTGGGCGTCGACAAGGTGCCGCTGGGCTACTACGCGGGCAAACTGGCGCAGGAGCAGGCGGCCATGCACGGCCCGGTGCCGGCCACGGTGCTGCGGGCGACGCAGTTCCACGAGTTCGCGGGCCAGACGATGGACCAGTTGCGGTTCGGCCGGTTCGCGCTGGTGCCGCAGATGATGACCCAGCCGGTCGCGGCGGCCGAGGTCGGCCGGGCGCTCGCCGAGGTGGTCGAGGACGGTCCGCGCGGCCGGGTGCCGGACATCGCCGGCCCACGCCCGGAGCGCCTCCCGGACCTGGCCCGCCAACTGTCCCGCGCCCGCGGCGACCGCCGCACGGTGATCCCGGTGCGCCTACCGGGCAGGACCGGCCGAGCCATCAACAGCCCAGCCATCCTCCCGGGCCCGGACGCGGTCCTCCGCGGCCCAACCTTCGCGGAATGGCTACCTTCCGCCACGAAGCCCTGATCGGGGCTGACGCTAGTCCACGACCAGCAGGGTCTTGCCTACTGTGGAGCGGGACTCGATCGCCGCGTGGGCGGCGGCGGCCTGTTCCAGCGGGAAGCGTTGGCCGATCACCGGGCGCAGGCGGCCGGCGGCTGCGAGCCGCAGAGCCTCGGCTGTCAGGGCGCGCAGTTCCTCAGGGGTGCCGGTGGCGCCCCTGAGCAGGGTCACGCCGCGAGCGGCAGCCTCGTCGTCCGTGACGTCCGACCACGCGCCGCTCGACAGGCCATAGCTGATCATTCGGCCGCCGCGGGTCAGTTGGTCGAACGCGGCGCGGGCCACCGCGCCGCCCACGCCGTCGAAGACCGCGTCGAACGGGCCTGCGGCCGCCGCCCAACCCGGGGCCGTGTAGTCGACTGCCTCGTCCGCGCCCAGCGAGCCGACGAGGCCCAGCTTCGCCGGGCCTGCGGCGCCGAGCACCGTCGCGCCCGTTGCCTTCGCGAGTTGGACCAGCAGCGTGCCGACCCCGCCGGCCGCAGCCTCGACCAGGACCCGTTCGCCGGGTTTCGGCCCCACCGCGCGCAGCAGCAGCAGCGCCGTGCGCCCGTCGGCGAGCAACGCCACGGCCGTGTCCAGGGCGAGGCCGTCGGGCACCGGCACCAGGCCCGCGGCGTCAACCGCGACTCGGGACGCGTAGGCGCCCGAGCCGCCGGTCGAGGTCACCACCCGCGCGCCGACCAGCGACGGGTCGACGTCCGCGCCGACCTCGCTCACCACTCCGCCGACCCCGTTTCCAGGGACCATCGGCAGTGAGCCCTGGTAGGGGCCGAAGCCCGTCGAGCGGAACATCGTCTCGATGAAGGTGATGTTGGCGAACGCCACGTCCACCAGCACCTGACCCGGCGAGGGCACCGGGTCCGGCGCCGAACCCGGTGCCAGGACCGTCGGGTCGCCGTACTGCGTCAACCACACGACTCGCATGCGACGAAGGATCACACCTCAACCCAGGTTGAGGTCAACGTTCGGCGACACCGCCGAGGACCGGCTTCACGTCGACGATCGGCGTACCGTCGAGAGCCTCCAGGTTGTTGACCTTGACCCGCAGCCCGTCGATCTCAAGGACCGTGACCCGGTGCAGGCCGATCGGGTTCGGGCGGTCCGGCGAGCGGGTGCTGAACACCCCCGTCAGCGGGCGGTCGGCGTCACCCCGCGGGCGCACCGCCAGCACGTCCCGGGCAGCCCGGTCGAACCAGGTCAGCACCAGCACCTCCTGGCCGGGCGCGAGGTCGGCAAGACCGGTCGCGACCGCGGCGTCGAACTCCAGCCACGCGTCCGGCGCGCCCTCGTCGCCCTGCCGGGGCGCGCTCGCGGCCGAGACCAGCGGAGAGGAGACGACCCCGATCGGGGAGATCTCAATCATCGGGCGATCGTAGCGATTCGAGCCGCCGGGCCAGATAGTCCCGCTCGGGGTCGTTGCCGACCAACTCGAGCGCCGCCCGATAAGCGGCAGCCGCCTCCGAGGTGCGGCCCAGCCGGCGCAGCAGGTCGGCCCGGGCCGCCGGGAGCAGGTGGTAGCCGGCCAGCCGCCGATCGAGGACGAGGCCGTCCAGCAGGGCCAGCCCGGCCTCGGGACCGTCCACCATGGCCACCGCGACCGCGCGGTTGAGCTCGACCAGCGGTGACGGCGCGACCTCGCGGAGCACGTCGTAGAGGGCCACCACCTGCGGCCAGTCGGTGGTCGAGACCGACGCGGCGTCGTCGTGCACGGCGGCGATCGCGGCTTGCAGGGCGTACGGGCCGGGCGGGCCGCCGGTCAGCGCCTCGACTACCAGCCGCCGCCCCTCGACGATCTTGTCGAGCGACCACAGTGAACGGTCCTGGTCCTCCAGCAGCACCAGCCGCCCCGCCAGGTCGACCCGGGCCGGCCGGCGCGCGTCGACCAGCAGCATCAGCGCGAGCAGCCCGGCCACCTCCCGCTCGCCCGGCAGCAGCCGGTGCAGGATCCGGGCCAGCCGCACCGCCTCGTCGGCCAGGTCGCCGCGGACGAGGGTCGAGCCGCCGGTCGCCGCGTACCCCTCGGTGAAGATCAGATAGACCACCCGCAGCACCGCCGGGAGCCGGTCGGGCAACTCGGCCGCGGACGGCACCCGGAACGGGATCCGGGCGTCGCGGATCTTGCGTTTCGCCCGCACCACGCGCTGCGCCATCGTCGCGGGCGGCACCAGGAACGCCCGCGCGGCCTCGGGCGTGGTCAGCCCGGCCAGGCACGTCAAGGTCAGCGCCAGTTGGGCGTCGAGGCCGAGTGACGGGTGGCAGCAGGTGAAGAACAGCCGCAGCCGCTCGTCGGGCGCGTCGTCGCTCCACACCGGATCGACGGCCGGCGCGCTGTCCCGGCGGTCGGCCTCGACCTGCAGCAGCGCCAGCTTCGCCGCGAACACCTTGTCGCGCCGGAGCAGGTCGACCGCCCGGTGCCGGGCCACCGTGAGCAGCCACGCGCCCGGCCGGTCGGGCACACCGTCCTTCGGCCACCGGGCCACGGCGGCGGCCACCGCGTCGGCGGCGACCTCCTCGGCGAGATCAAGATCGCCCAGGGTACGGACGAGCGCCGCCAACAGTCGCCCCCACTCCTCGCGGAAGACGGCCTCGACCGAGGCGGCGCCCGTACCCATCTCCTACTCGCCGAACTCCATGATCGGCCGGACCTCGACGGACCCGTACTTGGACCCAGGGCACCGTTCGGCCCACTCGATCGCGGCGTCCAGGTCGGGCACGTCGATCAGGTAGTAGCCACCGAGCACCTCGCGGGTCTCGGCGAACGGGCCGTCGGTGACCATCCGCTGGCCCTCGCGCACCCGCACAGTGGTCGCGGTGGCCGACTCCTGCAGCGCGTCGCCACCCTTGTTGACGCCGGCCTTCTCGATGGCCTCCGAGTACGCCCAGTACTCGTTCATCACCTTCTCGGCCTCGGCCGGGTCCGGGGTGCCGCGGTTCTCCTCGCTGTAGATCAACAACAGGTAGCGCATGGGTTTTCTCCCTCGGCATGCGGTGGTCGGTGACCACCTCTCATCCTGACGACGAGCGAACTGGCCGCAATCGACATCGCGGAGGAGATTTTTTAGACCGGTACCGAAAGGGTGACGGTCAGCCCGCTGTCGACGTCACCGGTGACCGTGCCCAGTTGCAGCGAGTAGCCGTCGCTGAACACCATGTCGGTCTCCAACGAGGTGTTGCGCATGTTGCGCACGCTCTGCTCGTAGCCGCTGGTGGCGTAGACCTGCCGGCTGGCGTCCTCGGGCAGCGCGAGCTGGCTGGTGCGCAGCTTGTCACTGGCCGTGGTCGCCTTCTCCAGCGTCGCATAGACCTCGAAGTGGATGTGCGGCCACCGACCGTCGTACGCGGCGGGGAAGACGCTGGTGAACGCCACTTTGCCGGCGGCGTCGGCGACCTGGACCCCGCGGAGATAGTTCTCCTGCTCGACGCCCTTCGAATACAGCGAGTAGCGGCCCTCCTGGTCGCAATGCCAGAGGTAGACGGCGGCGCCGGTCAACGGCTGGCCGCCGCCGTTGCCGACGTCGAGCACCGTGAGCGCGATGGTCAGCGGCACACCGGCAGCGACGCCCGAGCCGGTGCCGAAGCTGCGGGTGATGTCGCTGCGCACGATGCCACTCTCGGTGAGCACGTTGACGCCGTTGGAACCATCGCCCGGGTACGGCCCGGCGGTCTCCTCCGGGATCTCCTCGTCAGCGGTCACATCCTGCGCCGCCACGGTCGCCGTGTCTGACGAGCACCCCGCGATCGTCGCCGCGCCGGCGGCCCCGAGCAGGCCGAGCAGTCTCCGCCGGCTGAGCAGCGTCGGCAGGTCGAGGGAGAGTCCCTGATCGTGCTGGTGCATCTGGCGGCCTCCTAGGTTGCGGTGGCCCCAAGAGTTCGTCGGGTTACTGCGCCGTCGCTGGCGGTGGGCTGTGCGGTGGCTGTGCGTCCAACTCCTGGAAGAGCGTGATGTGCAGGTCGCCCGGCGCGTCCAGGCGGGAGTTGAGCGACCGCCACGGGGTCTCCGTCGGCGGCGCCACCTGCTCGGCGCCAGCGTCGACCAGCTCGGCCGTGCCCGCGGTCGTGTCGTCGACCTCGAACGCGATCCGGAACCGTGGCGCCGCCGGGCGACCCACCTCGACCTCGTCGATGTAGCGGTGGTGCGCCGGGTTGGCCAGCTCCAACGTGGCCCGGCCGGCCTCGAGGATCATCACCCGCTCGTCACCACCGCCGCTGAACGCCGCCTCCTCGGTGAGCCCGAGCGCGTCCCGGAAGAACGCCACGGCCGCGTCATAGTCCTCGACCTCGACCACAAGTCGCATCTGGTTGACCCGCATGGCGATCAACCTAGCCGCGACTCGACCTCGTCCGCAGCTCGCGCAGGTGCTTGGCCAGTGTGCTGATGTCGCGGTCGGCGTAGCCGTCGTCGAGCGCGGCGGCGACCGCGGCCTTGTTGGCCTGCGCCTGCGGCACCGGCACGCCGACCCGCTCGGCCAGCGCCAGCACGAGGTCGGCGTCCTTGCTGACCAGGCCGAGCGAGAACGCGACCGGAGTGTCGTCGGGGTGCTCGAACACGGCCCGCTTGTACTTGAGGAACGGCGCTCCCGTGGCACCGGCCTCGAACACGTCGTACGCCGTCGCGGGGTCGATGCCGGCCGCCTGCGCCAGCACGTACGCCTCGGAAAGCCCTTGGTTGATGGCGATCAGCAGCGTGTTGATCGCGACCTTCATCGTGGCGCCGGTGCCTGTGGGTCCGATGTGGAAGACCTTGCCGAGGTGGTCGAGGATCGGCCGGACCCGGTCGAGGTCGGCCGCGTCGCCGGCGGCGAGCACGGCCAGCGTCCCGGCCTCGACGCTGGACCCGCTGCCGGACACCGGCGAGTCGACGTGCACGCCGCCCGCGCCGCGGACCATCTCGGCCAGCCGCAGTGTGGTGTGGGGGTCGATCGTGCTGGTGTCGACGACCGTGGTGCCCCGGCGCAGGCCGGCGACGATCCCGTCGCGGCCCTCGTGGACGGCCAGGTCCGCCGCGTCGTTGGCGACCGAGACGAAGACGACGTCGGAGGTGCCGGCGGCCTCGCGTGGTGTGCCGGCCACCGTCGCGCCGGTGCGGGCCGCGACGTCCTCGGCGGTTTCCCGCGTGCGGTTCCAGACGGTCACCGGGTAGCCGACGGCGCGGAGCCGCTTCACCAGCGCGGCGCCCATGTTCCCGATGCCGATGACCGCCAGCCGTGTCGCCTCGCTCATCCCCCCATCCTCCCGCTCGGTGGTCCGACCGCGGCGGTCGGACCCGGCGGACGGGTGCCCTGGTTGTCGACGAGTCGGGTGGCGATGTTGCTGAGGGCGCGGTCCAGGTCGGCGCGGGTCGGTCGCTGGCCGTCGCGTTCCGGGAGCTTGGTGAGCAGCCAGTTCTTCCACGCCTCGGCGAGCTGGGCGTAGTACTCCTCGCCGCGCCCGGTCAGGCTCAGGCACTCGTCGTCGTCGATGGCGACCAGGCCGCGCCAGGCCGCCTGGGCGAACGCGGGCCGCAGCACCGGGCCGGGTATCTCGAAGGCGCGGCCGATGCCGGCCAGGTCGATGGGTCCGGCATATCGGGTACGCAGGTGGATCTGGGCCAGGCACCAGGCGTCGGCGGGGTTCAGGCCGGTGCCGGACGCCGCCAGCACGGTCGGTGCGGCGGCCGGTCCCTCGCTGCGGAACACCCGGGAGATCGCCTTCTCCAGCTCGCCGTCGGAGCTCTGCGCCTCCGGCATCCCGAAGCCCTCGCCGAGGTCGGGTGCGGCGGCCCGGGCCATGTCGCGCAGTGGCACCTCCTTGAGGAACCAGGCGAGCGCGAAGGCGACCAGCGGCACCGGCACCGCGTAGAGGAAGAGGCTGTGCACCGACTGCGCGTACGCCTCGATGATCGGTCCTGATTGTGCCGGTGGCAGGTTGTGCACCGCGGTCGGCAGGCCGACGACGTGGGGTGGCAGCGGGCCCACCTGGCGCAGCGCGGCGGTCAGGTGCTCGTTGAGCTGGTTGGCGAAGATCGTGCCGAACACGGCCGCGCCGAACGAGCTGCCCAGGGTGCGCAGGAACGTCACGCCCGAGGTGGCGACGCCGAGGTCCCGGTACGCGACCGTGTTCTGCACGATGATGATCAGGATCTGCATGGACAGGCCGATCCCGACGCCGAACACGAACATGTAGAGCGACGTGACCATGACGGACGTGTCGGTGCCCATCCTCGACAGCAGGTAGAGCCCGAGCGCCATGACCAGGCCGCCGGCGATCGGGAAGGCCTTGTAGCGGCCCGTCCGGCTGACCGTGTTGCCGGCCAGCACCGCCGTGACCAGCAGACCGATCACGAGCGGCAGCGTGCGTACGCCGGAGACCGTCGCGGAGACACCTTGGACCCATTGGAGGTACGTGGGCAGGAAGGTGAGCGCGCCGAGCAGGGTGAAGCCGACGACGAAGCTGAGCGCGGACGACACCACGAAGACGCGCGACTGGAAGAGCCGGATGGGCAGCACGGGCTCCTTGGCGCGGCGCTCGGCGAAGCCGAAGGCGACCAGCAGCGCGACGGACACCGCGAACAGCCCGATGATCACCGGGGAGGTCCAGGCGTACTCGGTGCCGCCCCAACTCGTCGCGAGCGTCAGCCCGGCCGCGCCGGTGCCGATCAGCACGATGCCGGTGTAGTCGATGATCGGCCGCCGGTCGCTGGTGATCGCCGGGATCGTGCGGGCCGCGACCAGGATGACCAGGATGGCGAGCGGGACGTTGATGTAGAAGACCCAGCGCCAGCCGAGGCCGCTGTCGGTGAACAGGCCGCCGATCAGCGGGCCGACCACGGTGGCGAGACCGAAGACGGCGCCGAGGCCGCCCTGGTAGCGGCCCCGGTCGCGGAGGGGGATCACGTCGCCGATGAGCGCGGTGGCGGTGACCAGCAGCCCGCCGGCGCCGATGCCCTGGACGGCGCGGGAGGTGACGAGCCAGATCAGACTCTGTGCGGCGCCGCACAACAGCGAGCCGACGATGAAGATCAGGGCGCTGACCTGGAAGATCCGCTTGCGGCCGAACTGATCGCCGAACTTGCCGGCGAGCGCGGCGGCCACGGTCTGGGTGAGCAGGTAGGCGGTGACCACCCAGGACAGATGGTTGGCGCCGCCGAGATCACCGACGATCGTGGGCAGGGCGGTCGCGACCACGGTCTGGTCCATCGCCGCGAGCAGCAGCCCGAGCGCGACCGTGCCGTAGATGACGTTGATCTGGCGCCGGGTGAGCTGCGGCCGGCGGACGTCGTCGTCGGGTGGAACCGTCGTGACCGCCAACGCGCACCCCCGGTGTATGGCATTGCCCGCTTTTCACCTTATGGGCGGCACCAGGACGCTGAGGCAGGTTACGCAACCTTCGAGCTTCTCGTACTCGCTGATGTCGACGACGATCGGCGCGAACCCCATCTGGTCGATGAGGTCCGTCGTGCGTGGTGCCGAGGCGGCGATCAGCACCCGCTCGTCGCCGAGGGGCACGAGGTGGCAGCCGGCCTCTTCCTCGACGGGGAGAAGCTGGGGGAGAGCCTGGATGTCGATCAGGTTGGGCAGGGCGACGAGGGTGCCGTCGGGGAGTGCGGTGACGGCCGACTTGAGATGCAGCACGCCGTGCAGGGTGACGGGGGTGGTGGTCCGGCCGCGGGTGGCGAGGTGGGTTTTCAGCTGGTCGAAGCCGCCCTTGTTGGTGCGGCCCCCGAGGCCGACGTAGACGTGGTCGCCGACCTGGAGCACGTCGCCGCCGTCGAGGGTGCCGGGAGCTTGGATCTCGACGACGTCGAGGAGCAGCGCCTCGGCCGCGGCCCGCGCACCGCTGACCTCTTGCCGGCGCTCCGGCGCACCGGGCCGGGTGACGACGGCGAGGTCGTCGCAGACGACGAGGGTGTCCTCGACGAAGACGCTGTCCGGACAGTCGTCGGCGGGTGCGACGTCGACGACGGACCATCCGGCGGCGGCGAGCGCTTCCCGGTAGGCGTCATGCTGCCGCCGGGCAAGCTCGACATCCACGGGTGTACGCGCGATGTGCGTGACAATCCCATCGGCCAACCGCGAACTCGGCACCCGAACCAGAGCCGTCCCCGTGATCATGCATCCGATTCTGTGCGCCCCCACCCACCAACGCAACGCATGCGCGGACGTAGGCAGCCGTTGATCGCATGCAAAGGCCCACGGCACGCCGCGCTGATGGCGCCGCGCACGAGAGAGGCCTGCGATGCCGTGCGACTCCGGCCGTGCGGCCGCGTTGCCGCGGACGGGTCCGGGAAGGTCGCGCTGCCGCGCGGTCTGTCGGCGGGCTGTGCTGCCGCGCCGCGATGCCGTGCGAGCCCGGTCGCGCTCCCGGGTTGCCGCGCACGGTCCGGGAGGGCCGCGCTGCCGCGCGCGGTCCGGGTCGGCCCGTGCTGCCCCGCGCTGCCGCCGCGGTCTGCGGCGGGCTGTGCTGCCGCGCGGTGATGCCGTGCGAGCCTGGTCGCGCTCCCGGGTTGCGTTGGACGGTCCGGGAAGGTCGCGCTGGCGT
>NZ_BONC01000072.1 GCF_016862515.1 Asanoa iriomotensis | reverse complement strand
ACCGTCGCGTTGGAGATCCTCGAGCAGGTCCCGCAGGTCCGCACCATCGTGACCGGCGTCGGCGGTGGCGGCCTGGTGTCCGGTCTGGCGGTGGCGGCGAAGGCGATCAATCCGCACGTACGCGTGATCGGCGTCCAAGCCGCCAACGCCGCGGCGTTCCCGCCCTCGCTGGTCGCCGGTGAGCCGACCCGGCTGGCCAGCTTCTCCACGATCGCCGACGGCATCGCGGTCGGCTGCCCGGGTGAGATCACCTTCGCGCACGTCGAGAAGCTGGTCGACGAGATCGTCACGGTCACCGAGGAGGACATCTCCCGGGCCCTGCTCATGCTGCTCGAGCGCGGCAAGCTGGTCGTCGAGCCGGCCGGCGCGGTGGGCGTCGCGGCCCTGCTCGCCGGCGTCGTCGAGGCCGAGCCGCCGACGGTCGCGGTGCTCTCCGGCGGCAACATCGACCCGCTGCTGCTGATGCGGGTGATCGAGCACGGGCTGGCGGCGGCGGGCCGCTATCTGCGCGTCATCGTGCGCTGCGGCGACCGGCCCGGCCAGCTCGCCGACCTGCTCGGGAAGATCGCCGACCAGCACGCCAACGTGGTCGACGTCGTGCACCAACGGCAGAACCCCCACCTGCGCCTCGGCGAGGTGGAGGTCGCGCTCTCCGTGGAGACCCGCGGGTCGGAGCACTCCGACCAGGTGGTTGGTGCCCTACGTGCGAGCGGCTACATCGTCTCGTTCGCCTGAGCGGCTCAGCCCTCGAACGGTGCGAACTTGACGACCGTGACCTTGATGTCGGCGCCGCTCGGGGCCGTGTAGGTGACGGTGTCGCCGTTGCGTGCGCCGAGGATGGCCTTGCCGAGCGCCGACTCCGGGCTGTAGACGGTCAGGTCCGTGGTCGCGGCGATCTCACGCGAACCGAGCAGGAACGTCTCGGTGTCGTCGGCGTCGTCGTCGAAGTGGATCGTCACCACGGTGCCCGGCGCGACGGCGTCGGCGGTGGGTGCGTCGCCGACCTGCGCGGTGCGCAGCAGCTCCTTGAGGTAGCTGATCCGGTGCTCCTGCTTGCCCTGCTCTTCACGGGCTGCGTGGTAGCCGCCGTTCTCGCGCAGGTCGCCCTCCTCGCGGCGGGCGTTGATTTCAGCGGCGATCACCGGGCGCGCCGCGATCAGCTCGTCGAGCTCCGCCTGGAGCCGGTCGTGCGCGTCCTGGGACAACCAGGTGACGGGAGTCCCGCGGTCGGTCGTGGACACAGACGTTCTCCTTGGGTGGCGGGTGACAAGTACGAACTTCCAACTTACCAGCGATCGACGATCGGATGTCGCGCCCGAAACACCCGTTTATTTCGCTGGTACGCAGCGGAGCACTTCACCGACAAATGGCTTGGCGCTCGTGACCAGGCGCTGGGTGGCCGTGGTGGTCCCGCTGCCCGGCTGGTCGCTGACCAGGATCTCCTGGTGCCCGACCTCCGCGCCGTCCCGTGACCGGGCCCGCAGCACGCAGCTCGCCTGCCCACCCTCTGGGATGCTGACGCGGAACACCAGCGTGAGCCCGTCGTCGCTGATGTCGTGGAAGGTGACGACCTGGGCGTCGTACGCCGGGTCGCCGTAGTTTTTGTAAAGCCGGACCGCCACCAGCGTGCCGATCACCAGGGTGACCACGGCGAGCCCGGCGACCAGCCAGGGGCGGCGCCGCTGCGGCTCGCGCCGGCGGCCGTATCGGCCGGGCGGGAACACGGGCGCGGTTGATGTGGTCGTGGTCGGCGTCTCGGTCACGAGGGCACCCCTCAGGCAGGTCCCGACGAATTCTTGTCGGTGCGATCGGCCAGAATGGCAGGGTTCCATCCTCGCAGCCGAGGATGACCAGGTCGCAGGCAGGCATAGGGGGAGCAGTCCGTGGCAGAGCAGTTGCGTCTGATGGCCGTGCACGCGCATCCGGACGACGAGTCGAGCAAGGGCGCGGCGTCGTCCGCTCGCTATGTCGCCGAGGGTGTCGACGTGCTGGTCGCGACCTGCACGGGCGGCGAGCGCGGCAGCGTGCTCAACCCCAAGCTCGACCGTCCCGACGTCTGGGAAAACATCGCCGAGATCCGCCGCGCCGAGATGGACGCGGCCCGGGCCATCCTCGGCGTCAAGCAGGCCTGGCTGGGCTTCGTCGACTCGGGGCTGCCCGAGGGCGACCCGTTGCCGCCGCTGCCCGACGGGTGCTTCGCGCTGCAGCCGCTCGAGGTGGCCACGGCTCCGCTGGTGCGCCTGATGCGCGAGTTCCGCCCGCACGTCGTGACGACCTACGACGAGAACGGCGGCTACCCCCACCCCGACCACATCATGTGCCACAAGGTCAGCGTGGCCGCGTTCGACGCCGCCGGCGACCCGGAGCGCTACCCCGACCTGGGCGAGCCGTGGCAGCCGCTCAAGCTCTACTACAACATCGGCTGGAGCCGGGGCCGCCTGGTCGCGATCCACGAGGCGATGCTCGAGGCGGGCCTGGAGTCGCCCTACGCCGAGTGGCTCAAGGAGTGGGACAAGCGCGAGGACAAGGGCGACCGGGTCACCACCCGGGTCGAGTGCGGCGAATACTTCGAGGTCCGCGACGATGCCCTGCGCGCGCACGCCACGCAGGTCGACCCCGACGGCGCCTGGTTCCGGGTGCCGCTCGACGTCCAGCGCAAGGTCTGGCCGACCGAGGACTTCGAGTTGGTCAAGTCGCTCGTCGACAGCCCGGTGCCCGAGTCCGACCTGTTCGCGGGCGTTCGGGAGGCGGTGCACGCCCACTGATGGTGCGGGCGTAGCGTGAGGGTTCCCCACGACCCCCGGGTGAGAAGGAGTGAGCCGCCATGCAGACGGTTGTCGACGTGTTCGCGGTGAACAACTTCGGTGACACCCGCGAGGGCGGCCTCGCCGGCCCGATGGGACTCCTGCTGATCATCTTGCTGGGCGCCGCGACGGTGTTTCTGATCCGCAACATGAACAGCCGCCTCAAGCGGCTGCCCGAGCGGTTCCCCGCTCCGGGTGAGGATGTCGTGGATCCGACCACGGCGAAATCTGTCGCGGCGAAAGCCATTGACCCGAATGACCGTTCCTGACCAGCACTGGATTCGTTCCAGACTGGGCAATCCGGTGCTGACCAGGCACGACGACACCCATTGATGGCCAAACCAGACGTCTGCCCCCTGTTGCGCCCAGTCTGTTTGGCTTAGCCTTCCGCCGTGGGGTCCCGCGTGGGTTCCCCGTGGGCGTACGCGGAAGGGGGCGCCGATGACCATCGCCGGCCGCTCCCGGCTCAGCGAAACGCTTGCTGAGTTCGTCGACGGTCCCGTGCGTGGGAGTCGACGATGAGCGCATTGCGCGCCGGTCTGGGCCGCATGGCCCGGGGCACCGGCGCCGCGGAGGTGCCCGCCCGGGCGCACGCCTTCACCGGCCTGCTGCTGGTGCTCGCGGCCATCGCCACGATCACCGGGCTGCTCTGGCCCACGACGGTCCCGGCCGGCGACCCGCTGCCGCCCTTGGCCCGGTTCGCCATCGCCTTCGGCGTGATGGCGCTGGCCCAGCTCGCCAGCCTCCGACTACGCATCGGCTCCGGGCGACTATCCGTCACCTGGGGCGAGGCCGCGCTGATCATCGGCCTCTACGCCGCACCATCCGGCTGGCTGCCCGCCGCCACCTTCGCGGGCGCCTTCGCCGCCTGGCTCCTCCTGGCGATCTTCGCCAAGCTCCGCACGCCGCTCGAGGTCGTGCACATCGCGGCCAGCCAGACCGTCGCCGTCGCCGCCGCGGTCACCGTCGCGTGCCGCCTCGCCGACCCGATCGGCGCACCGCTCACCCCGCCGCTGGCCGGCGCGCTGGTCCTCGGTGCTCTCACGTACCTGCTGGTCGGCGCCCTGCTCGCGGTGATCTACCTGCGCCTGGTGCACGGCGTGCCCGTGCTCGCCACGCTGATCCGCGCGCTCAACGACAAGCTCCTGATGGTCGTCGGCAACGTCGTCGTCGGTCTGGCCGTGGTCGCCATGGTCGACACCGACCCGCGCTGGCTGTTCCTGCTCCCGCCGGCGCTCTGGCTGCTCCAGCAGACCTACGGGCAGCGGCTGCGGGCCGCCGACGAGCGCCGCGCCTGGGAGGAGTTCGCCGGCGCGACCAGCGCCCTCAAGAAGCTCGACGAGGACGAGGTGGCCGCGGCCGGCGTGGCCGGCGCCCTGCGCCTGCTGGTCGCCGAGCGGGTCGACCTCGACGTGATCACAATGGACGGCGGCTGGCGGCGCTACTGGGGCGACGCCGACGGTGGCGGCGGCGTCGCCGACCTCGACGAGCGACCGGCCACCGAGGGCGACGAGTCGACCCTGGTCCGCGAGCTGACCGTGCGCGGCCAACTGGTCGGGCAGATTCGGGTCGCGCTGCCCCGGCCGACCCTGCCCTCGGCGCGTGACGAGTTCGCTTTGCGGTCGTTCGGGGACACGCTGGCGGTCGCTCTCCACGACGCGGTCACCCACCGCGCCTGGTCACTGCTGCGTGAGCGCTCGTCGTACGACGCCGTGCACGACGCGCCGACCGGCCTGCTCAACCGGTCGGCCGTGGTCGCTCAGGGTGACGTGGCCCTGCGCCGGCTCGGCCGTGACCACCCGATCGCACTCGTGGTCGTCGACATCGACCGCTTCCGCGCGGTCAACGACACCCTGGGCCACGCGGCCGGCGACGAGTTGCTGGCGGCCACGGCGGCCCGGATGAACACGCTGACGGGGCCGGGGGAGCTCCTCGGTCGGCTCGGCGGTGACCAGTTCGCTCTGCTGATCGCGGGGCCGGAGCGGATGACCACCTCGCGGGCTCTGGATCGGGCGGCCGAGCTGGTCGACGCTGTGGCGACGCCGACCGAGGTGCAGGGCATCCAGCTCGCGGTCGAGGCGTCGGCGGGTGTGGTGGTCGCGGCGGCCGGCAGCGCGCCCGTCGTCGAGCTGCTGCGCCGCGCGGACATCGCGTTGCGGCAGGCCAAGGAGGGCGGCGGCGGCAACACCGCCTGCTACGACCCGAGCCGCGACGAGAGCAGCACCGACCAGCTCACCCTGCTGTCCGAGCTGCGCGAGGCACTCGAGGCCGACGACCAGCTCGTGCTCGCTCTGCAGCCGGCGGTGGATCTGACAACTGGGGCGCCGACGGGGGCCGAAGCCCTGATCCGCTGGCGCCATCCTCGGCGCGGTGTGCTCAAGCCCGGTGACTTCGTGCGCGCCGCCGAGGAGAGCGACCTGCTGGGGGCGTTCACCTTGTACGTCATCGACCGTGCGCTGCGGGTCGCGGCCGATGTCGCGGCGAACGGGATGGACGTTCCGATCGCGGTGAACCTGTCGGCGCACAATCTGCTTGACCAGCATCTGCCGAATGCTGTGCAGGAGCTCCTTCGCACCCACGGTGTCGCACCCGAGCGGTTGGTTCTGGAGATCACCGAGACCGTGGTGATGAGCGACCAGGAAGTGATCGACGACGTGTTGGCCGCTTTCCGGGCCATGGGGATTCGGATCGCACTCGACGACTTCGGCACCGGGTACTCGTCGTTGGCCTTCCTTGCTCGCGTGCCGGTGGATGAGGTCAAGGTTGACCGGTCCTTTGTGATGCGCATGGCTGAGTCGCCCCAGGCCGCGGCTATCGTGCGCTTCACTATCGCGCTGGGGCAGGAGCTTGGGCTGCGTGTGGTCGCCGAGGGCGTCGAGACCGCTGCCCAGCGGAACGCTCTCGAGAATCTTGGGTGTGCTGCTGCTCAGGGCTATCACTTCTTCAAGCCCATGCCGGCGGACAAGATCGTTGCCGTTTTGAGTCAGCTTACTGATTCTGCTCGGGCCAAGGTCTTTCCTTTGCGGGCTGATGGGTCGGCCTGAGTTCCTCACGGTCCTTGCTGGTCTGTTGGTCGCCCTTCAGGGCGGGGGAGAATGTTGGGAGTACCGACAGGTCGCAAAAGGCGCGCCCCTTATAGTCGGCACTCCCAACATCCTCCCCCGCCCTGACCTACGCACTGGTCGTGGCCACATTTGCTGGCCGTGGGTCACAGTCCATTGGCTGGGCTTCGCTGTGGTTTCCCGCCTTTGGTTGGCGTGGCGGGGTTTGCGGCGGCTCAGTTGTTTCGGCTGCTGGGCACGGTCGGGGCTGCTGCGTGGTTGCGGTTTGGGCTGGGGAGGAGACCGTGCGCTTACGCTAAACGCTTAACCCCGCTCAACGCTCCAGCGCACGGTCTCCTCCCCAGCCTGACCTTCTTGCTGTCCGCAACCATGATGACTCGTCGCGGGCTTTTGCAGCTTTACGCGGTCGGCTGAGCCAGTGGGCTTGTGCGGCTAGGGGTTTAGGAGGGTGGCTACCGCGTCGACTACCAAGGCTCGGCGGGTGGCTGAGTCTGTGGGGGCGGCCAGGTGCATTTCTGGGGTCATCACTGTCCACATGTTTGCGATGGTGAGGACCAGGGCCAGGATTTCCGCTGGGGTGTGGCGTTCCGTGATGTGGCCCTCGGCTTGGGCCTTGGCTATTGCGTCCAGTTTGGACTGGTTGGCGGCTACGACTGCTTTTAGTGGCGGCTGGTCCGCGGCGCGTTCCAGGCGGTGCCAGGTGACCAGGCGGAGCGCTTCCGGGTGGGATTCGCCTATGTCGAAGAGGCGGCCTGCGTACGCCGGGAGGTTTGTCGCGTCGAAGGGGGCCTCGGTTAGCGACTGGCTGACGATCATGTCGAAGACAGCGGTGAAGAGGCCCTCTTTGTTGCCGAAGTGGAAGTAGATCAAGGCTTTGTTGACGCCTGCTGTTGCTGCCACGCGGTCCACGCGGGCGCCCGCTATGCCGTGGGCGGCGAACTCGGCGTAGGCGGCCTCGACCAGGCGGCGGCGGGTCTCCTGGGCGTCTCCGGTGGGCGGCATGTGGTCAGGATACTTGACTAACTGGTTAGTTGACGAATCGGTCTCGGGCGGGTTAACTATCTAGTTAGTCAACTGATTTGGAGGGTGATCATGGAGACGGCGATCGTTACCGGTGGTACGGGTGGTATCGGGCTTGTTACCGCGGTTGAGTTGGCGCGGCGGGGGCGGCACGTGATCATTGCGGGGCGTCGGCCGGAGGCGCTTGCTGCTGCCGCTGAGCGGGTGCGGGCCGCTCATCCGGGCAGCAGCGTGTCCACCGGTGAGTTGGATCTGGCCGATCTGGGTTCTGTGCGGGCGTTTGCTGCGGGCGTTC
Organism: Asanoa iriomotensis; assembly: GCF_016862515.1. GTDB lineage: Bacteria > Actinomycetota > Actinomycetes > Mycobacteriales > Micromonosporaceae > Asanoa > Asanoa iriomotensis. Next base: position 31,665 of record NZ_BONC01000072.1, on the reverse strand, counting down.
TGCGGGCGTACCCGAAGATTGATCTTCTGGTTAACAACGCCGGGGTGATGGCTGTGCCGGAGCGGCGGTTGACTGTCGATGGGTTCGAGCTCACGTTCGGCACCAATCATCTCGGGCACTTCGCGTTGACCGGGCTGTTGTTGCCGGCGCTTGTTGGGCGGGTCGTCACCGTTAGCGCGGTGATTGCTCGGCGGGGGCGGTTGGATTTCGACAACCTGGATCTGCACACGGGTTATCGGCCTATGCGGGCCTACAGCGCTGCCAAGTTGGCCAACATCGCCTTTGCTCTTGAGTTGGCCGCTCGCACTGATCGTGTGCGGAGCATCGCCGTTCATCCGGGGACCGCGCCGACCGGCATCGCGCGTCATGTGGGTCCCGCGTTTCGGTTCGTTGCCGCTCGGCTGGTCGCGGTGGGTGGGCAGAGTGTCGAGGAGGCTGCTCGGCCGTCGCTCTATGCCGCGACCGATCCGTTGGCCGTCAGCGGTGGGTACTACGCGCCGCGCGGCTTTATGGAGGGTCGTGGGCTGCCGGCGTTGGCTCGTGTGCCGGCCGCCGCGAAGGATCCTGAGTTGCGGGCGCGGTTGTGGGCTGTGTCGGAGCGGTTGACCGGGGTGACCTATGACCTCTCCGTGGCGGGGCACGTGTGACAGGCTTGGGTGGTGAATCGGCTCATCGACGCCACCTCGCCCTACCTGCTCCAACACGCCGACAATCCGGTCGACTGGTGGCCGTGGGGAAGTGAGGCGTTCGACGAGGCGAAACGGCGGGACGTGCCCGTGGTGATCTCGGTCGGCTACGCGGCCTGTCACTGGTGTCACGTCATGGCGCACGAGTCTTTCGAAGATGCCGGTGTGGCGGAGTTGATGAACGCCAACTTCGTCAACATCAAGGTCGACCGGGAGGAGCGCCCCGACGTCGACGCCGTCTACATGACGGCCACCCAGGCCATGACGGGTCAGGGTGGCTGGCCGATGACGGTGTTCGCGGCTCCGGACGGCACGCCGTTCTTCTGTGGCACCTACTTCCCGAAGGCCAACTTCACCCGGCTCCTGCAGTCCGTGAGCACGGCGTGGCGTGAGCAGCGCGAGGCGGTTCTGCGTCAGGGCGCCGCAGTGGTCGAGGCCGTCGGCGGTGCGCAGGCGCTCGGCGGGGTCAGCGCGCCGCTCACCGCGAAGATGCTCGACGCCGCCGCGCAGCAACTGTCCACTGAGTACGACGGTGAGAACGGCGGCTTCGGTGGCGCGCCGAAGTTCCCGCCGCAGATGAACCTGCTCTTCCTGCTCCGCCACCACCAGCGCACCGGTGACGAGCGGGCGCTCGAGATCGTGCGGCACACCTGCGAGGCGATGGCCCGCGGCGGCATCTACGACCAACTCGCCGGCGGGTTCGCGCGCTACTCCGTCGACGCGCGCTGGGTCGTGCCGCATTTCGAGAAGATGTTGTACGACAACGGCCTGCTGCTGCGCGTCTACACGCACCTGTGGCGGCTCACCGGTGACCCGCTCGCCCGCCGGATCGCCGACGAGACCGCGCAGTTCCTCATCCGCGACCTCGCCACGCCCGAGGGCGGGTTCGCGTCCTCGCTCGACGCCGACACCGACGGGGTCGAGGGCCTCACCTACGCCTGGACCCCGTCCCAGCTCGTCGAGGCCCTCGGCCCCGAGGACGGCCCGTACGCCGCCGGGGTGTTCGGGGTGACCGCCGCCGGCACCTTCGAGAAGGGTGCCAGCGTCCTGCGGCTCGCCAGGGACATCGACGACGCCAACCCGCCGGTGGTCGACCGCTGGACCGACGTCCGCGCCCGGCTGCTCGCGGCCCGCGCGCGGCGTCCCCAGCCGACCCGCGACGACAAGGTGGTCGCCTCCTGGAACGGGCTAGCCATCACGGGCCTGGTGGAGCACTACTTCGCCACCGGCACCGGGGAGTCGCTGGATGCGGCGGTCCGTGCGGCCGACCTCCTTCGGGAGCGGCACGTCGTCGACGGACGGCTGCGCCGCGTGTCCCGGGACGGTGTGGTCGGCGACCCGCCTGGCGTGCTCGAGGACTACGGCGCCGTCGCGGAGGCGTTCTGCGCGGTGCACCAGGCCACCCTCGACGGCCGCTGGCTCGAGTTGGCCGGCACGTTGCTCGACGCCGCGCTGGCGCACTTCCCGACCGGCAGCGGCGGCTACTACGACACCGCCGACGACGCTGAGCGCCTGGTCACCCGGCCGGCCGACCCGACCGACAACGCGACACCGTCCGGGCTGTCGGTGCTCGCGGCCGCGCTGACCAGCTACACCGCCCTGAGCGGTGAGCCGCGCTATCGCGAGGCCGCCGAGGCGGCGCTGGGCACGGTCGCCCCGATCGTCGCGCAGCATCCGCGGTTCACCGGCTACGCGGCGGCCACCGGCGAGGCGCTGCTCTCGGGTCCGTTCGAGATCGTCATCGCCACCACCCAGGACCCGACCGACGATCCGCTGGTCGCGACCGCCTACGAGCTGGCACCGCCGGGCGCCGTGGTGCTCGTCGGCGCCCCGGACGCGGCGGGCGTGCCGCTGCTCGCCGATCGCCCGCAGCTCGACGGCGCGCCCACGGCGTACGTCTGCCGAGGTTTCGTCTGTGACCGCCCCACCACCGCGGTGTCGGATCTCACCGCGCAGCTCGTCCGCCGGTGAGCCCGGGATAGGCTTTTCCGCGCCATGGATTCCCGGACCGGACTGCCTGTCGTCGGCATGGTGGGCGCGGGCCAGCTGGCCCGGATGACCCACCAGGCCGCCATCGCGCTCGGCCAGTCGCTGCGCGTGCTCGCCGCCCATCCCGACGACGGTGCCGCGCTGGTCGCCGCCGACGTGCAGATCGGCGAGCACACCGACCTGGCCGCGCTGCGCACCTTCGCCAAGGGCTGCGACGTCGTCACCTTCGACCACGAGCACGTGCCGGAGGCGCACATCCGCGCCCTGGCCGCCGAGGGGGTCAAGGTCTTCCCGTCCGCCGACGCGCTCGTGTTCGCGCAGGACAAGCGCCGGATGCGGGAGCGGCTGACGGCGGTGGGCGCGCCGGTGCCGCGCTGGCAGCCGGTCGCGACCGCCGACGACCTGGTGGCTTTCGGTGGCCGGACCGGCTGGCCGATCGTGCTCAAGGCCGCACGTGGCGGCTACGACGGGCGCGGCGTCTGGGTCGTCGACTCGCCGGCGGCGGCCGCCGAGGTGCTGGCCAGCGGCACGGAGCTGATCGCCGAGGCGCTGGTGCCGCTGCGCCGCGAGCTGGCCGTGCAGGTCGCCCGGTCGCCGTTCGGCCAGGTCGCCGCGTACCCGGTGGTCGAGACCGTGCAGCGCGACGGGATCAACGTCGAGGTGCTCGCCCCGGCGCCGCTGCTGCCCGAGGACCTGGCCGTCGAGGCCCAGAAGCTGGCGATCGACCTGGCCACCGCGCTCGGCGTGGTCGGGTTGCTCGCGGTCGAGCTGTTCGAGACGCCGGCCGGGCTGGTGGTCAACGAGCTCGCGATGCGGCCGCACAACTCCGGCCACTGGACCATCGAGGGCGCCCGGACGTCGCAGTTCGAGCAGCACCTGCGCGCGGTGCTCGACTACCCCCTCGGTGACACCGCGTTGACCGCGCCCGTGGTGGTCAGCGCCAACGTGCTCGGCGGGCCGCCCGGCGGCATGTCCGTCGACGAGCGGATGCACCACCTGTTCGCCGAGGACCCGGGCGCGCGCGTGCACCTCTACGGCAAGCAGACCCGTCCGGGCCGCAAGATCGGTCACGTAACGGTCCTCGGCGACGACCTCGAGTCGCTGCGCGCCCGCGCCGCCCGCGCGGCCTGGTGGCTCCGCGAAGGGACGCACTCATGAGTGATGAGCGGCCGGTCGTCGGCCTGATCATGGGCAGCGACTCCGACTGGGCGACGATGCGCGCCGCGGCGGTGGCACTCGACGAGTTCGGCGTCGCCTACGAGGTCGGCGTCGTCTCCGCACACCGCACACCCGACAAGATGATCGCGTACGCCCGGACGGCCGCCGACCGCGGTCTCAAGGTGATCATCGCCGGTGCCGGCGGCGCCGCACACCTGCCCGGCATGGTCGCGTCGGCCACCCCGCTGCCGGTGATCGGCGTGCCGGTGCCGTTGAAGTACCTCGACGGCATGGACTCCCTGCTCTCGATCGTGCAGATGCCCGCCGGCGTGCCGGTGGCCACGGTCTCCATCGGCGGCGCCCGCAACGCGGGACTGCTGGCGGCCCGGATCCTCGGCGCCGCCGACCCGGCGCTGCGGCAGCGGATGGTCGAGTTCCAGGCCGGCCTCGAGGTGCTGGTGGCCGAGAAGGAAGCCGCGCTGAAGGCGTCGCTGCGCCCGGCATGATCGTCCGCCCACGGGAGGCGGCCGACCTGCCCGGCTGCGTCACGGCGCTGCGGGCGGTGCACTACGCGGACGCGTACCCGCTGAACTGGCCCGACGATCCGATCGGCTGGCTGAGCCCGACGGGTCTGGCACGGGCGTGGGTCGCGGAGCTGAGCCCCGGCACGATCGCCGGCCACGTGGCGGTCCGGCCCGGCGAGCTCACCCGCCTGTTCGTCGCGCCGGCCGCGCGCCGTCGCTCGGTCGGCACCGCATTGGTCGGGGCGGCGACCGCCTGGGGCGCCGACCAAGGCGTCGAGCTCAACCTCGAGGTCACCGACGAGCAGAGGTCAGCCGCCGTCGCCTTCTACGCGGCCACAGGGTGGCGGCACACCCACACGACCGAAGCCGACTGGACCACACCGGACGGCCACGCGGTGCGGCTGCGCCACTACACGCGATAGCGGGTTTCTGGCGGATCGGGCCGGGCTCGGCCCGGCCGCAACGCCGACCTCCGCGGACGCCCGGACGCGGCCTCGACCGCACCTGTTAGCGCATGCCGCGCAGGCTGCGGATGCGTTCCTGGGCTCGGCGGCGGTTTTCGTTGCTCGCGCCCAGGATCAGCAGGATGACGCCGATCGGCAGGACGACGTAGTACGGGCCGACCCGGGTCACCGTGAAATGGATCGCCGAGACGGCGGTGACCACCGCGCCCACGATGAACGGCGCCTGCTGCTTGAGCATCGAGCCGAAGATGAGCGTGGCGGCCGCGCCGAGCAGCAGGAGCAGCTCGCGGGTGTCGTTGGTGTCGCGGGTCAGCACCAGCACCGTGGTCGGCAGGAACGCCGCGACCAGGGCCGGCCCGTAGGCGACCCAGCTGCCGAGCGACGGGCGCTGCCGCAGCTCGATCAGGCCCGCGACCAGGGCGACCGCGGCGAACGGCAGTGTGTAGGCCTCCAACAGCCGCACGTCGACCAGGTCCATCAGCAGCCACCAGGCGGCGACCTCACAGCCCAGCGACGTGTAGAAGATCACCCGGCGGCGGGACGCGCGACGACCGGGGCGGCCGGCCGCGACGCCGAGCACCGCGCCCCAGGCGGCGAGCAGGCCGGCCAGGTGCGGCACCGAGTCGAAGGCGAGCGCGAACGCGACCAGGCCGGCCGCGTAGCCGCTCCACTCCACGGTGGTCGCCTCGTGCAGCGCGTCCGGCCGGCGCAGGCGCGGCAGCAGTGTGGCGCCGATCAGCAGGAGGGCGCCGACGCCGAGCACGCCGAACGCCGACGTCGTGCGGGGCAGGCCCGCGACGAGGCCGAGGGTCAGCACGAACGCCTGCGCCATGATCGCGGCGAACAGCCAGCCGAGGATGCGGGACCGCTGGGTCTTGCCGTACAGGGCGGCGGCCGCGCCGACCACCGCCGCGCTGCCGAGCGTGAACAGCGTCAGCTCGCGGGTGGCCAGGCTGCCGGTCAGGCCGGCGTTGCCGGCGGCGAGGCCGATCACGAAGGCGGCGACGCGGGCCGCCCGCAGCGACTGTGCGACCTCCGACTCCGGCGGTGGCGGTGTCAGCGCCAGCCCGAGCATGGCGACCGCGAACACCGCCAGCGCCGCCTGCGTGCTGTGCGGCCAGCCGAAGCCCAGGGACACCGGGGTGATCAGGATGGTCACCGCGATGCCGGGCAGCACCACCGGCACCGCTCGGGCGGGCCGGCCACCGGAGAACGCCAGCGCGGCGAGCCCGGCCGCCACCGTCAGCAGCAACGCGGAGAGCACGTTGGAGGGTTCGACCGCCGAGGCCGGTGGGTCCAGCAGGGTCGGCGGCGGGCCCTCCCAGACGTGGTTGACCACACGCAGCGGGTCGAACAGGGCCGCGATCAGCGCCGGGCCGAGGGCATAGAGGGCGAACAGCGTGCCGGGTACGGCGAGCAGCAGCGCGCCCATCGACGGCTCCAGCGACCAGCGCCGGCCCATGGCACCCGGCATGCGGCGCCAGGGCGGCCCGGCCAGCGCGCTCCACCGGCGGACCCGCTCCGTTTCGCCGCTGGGGGGCACGGTCGCGCGCAGCAGCTCGGCCAGGATGCCCAGCATGGCCGCGGCGGCCGCGTAGACGCCGGGAGAGACGTCGGTGGCCAGGGCGGTGCCGGCGGTGACGGTCGCGCCGCCGGCGAGGCCCACGGAGGCGTACGAGAGGAACGGCGCCATCCTGGTGCGCGTCAGCGCCAGCACGGCCACGCCGAGGCTGGAGCCGGCCAGGGCCGCGGTCAGCACGACGACGGCGGAGCTTCCCGTCGACGCGGCGAAGCCGGCCAGGGCGCCGGGCAGGGCGAGCAGCGCGCCGCCGATGGCCAGGCCGCCGATCGTGGACAGGTGCGGTGGTGCGGCGACGTCGGCCGGCACCACCAGGGGTTCGTCGACGGTGGCCTGGCGGGGGCGGGTCATCGTGGCGGTCGCGGCGCCACCGGCGCCAGAGGGCACGGCGCCAGCCGGCATGCTGCCGCCGTCGGTGCCGATGGGTGGGGCCGCTTCCGCTCCCGGGTAGCCGCTCGACTCGGTGGTCGGGCCGCGCCCGCCGCGAGTGAACAGCAGCGCGGCTCGGTCCGGCATGCCGTCAGGGGTCACGACGACCGCGGCGGCCAGGGCGGCGACCACCACGCCGATCACCACGATGATGGCCAGCGCCGCGGCGGTGGTCCACGGCCGCACCACGCTGGCGCCGACGGCGTGCAGCGCGACCGCGGCGGCGACCCAGATCCGGGCGATCCCGGCGCGCGGGTCGGCGGCCATCACCGCCGCCACGCCGTAGACGGTGGCGACCGCGCCGCCGATCACGATCGGCGAGTACCAGGGGAGCCCGAGGGCGGCCGGCGCGCCGATCGTGGCCAGGCCGACGAAGACCCCGGCGACGTCGTAGGACCAGGGGCGGGGCAGGACGATCGCGGCCGCGCCGGCGAGCAGCACGAGGGCAACCGGCGCCTGCCACGCGCCGGCCGCGTCGGTGCTGCCCGGCCACCGGGACAGGTCGGCCTCCCACAGCGCGCCCGGCGTGGCCAGGATGCGCAGCCCACCGGCGAGCGACTGGTAGCCGGCGATCGCGGCGATGACGCCACCGCCGACCGCGATGCCCAGCGCCGGCCCGCGCCGCCAGTCTTCCGGCAGTGCCCGCACGGCGATCGCGACGATCAGGATCATCGCCGCCACCGTCGCGATCTGGCCGCCGGGAGCGAGGATCGCCGCGATCCGGGCGAGCGCGCCGATCAACGCGACGGTCGCGGCCGCGGACGCGAAGTCGGCGCCGTCGAGCATGCGGTCCGCGCGGCGGCCGTGGTCGATCGAGGGAGCCAGGAACAGCAGCATCGCGGCGACCAGCATCAGCGCGCCGACCAGCTTGTCGGCGCCGGTGGCCTCGCCGGCGGCGAACGCGGCGATGGCCACGGCCACCGCGCCGAGCCCGGTGCCGACCGTCAGCGGGACGCTCAGGTGCCGCTCGGCGACCTGGTTGAGGGCCGCGAAGCTGAGCGTCGCGCAGACGGCGAGGAAGGCCGTGGCCAGGATCGGGACGGTGGCCGCCTCGCTCGGCACGGTCGCCGCGACGAAGCTCGCCACCGCGCCCGGGAAGGCGAACGCCGCACCACCGGCGGCCCACTCGCCGACCGGGTCCGCGCCCGCGTTGGCGCGGACGGAGGCCGTGCGGGCGGCCGCGGCGATCAGCGCACCACCGGCGGCGATCGTGAACAGCACCGCGGCGGTGAGCGCCGGGCGGGCGGTCGACGCGCCGGCGGCGGCGAGCCCGACCAGCGCGGCGCCCACCGCGTGGGCGACGCCGGCCCGGCTGGTGCGCGCCCACAGGCCGGCCACGCCGATCGCGATCGCGGCGGCGACCGGCGGCCAGGGCGCGGCGGCCCAGCCGAGGTCGAACGAGGCGGGTGCGGCGAGCGCGGTCAGCGCGGCGCCGGCGACCGCCAGCTCGCGCCGGATCTCCTGCGGCGCGGACAGCACGGCGGCGATCGTCAGCAGGGCGGCGGCGACCGCGAGCTGCCACTGGGCGGTGGTGATCGCGTCGTCGAGCTTCATGTCGTACGCGGTCAGGTCGGCCCGCCACATCGGCAGCGCGGCCTCGATCGGGGCGATCGCGGCGCGCAGCGTGTTGCCGGCGACCACCATGCCGATGACCAGCAGCGCCGCCGTCGAGGCGAGCTGTGGGCCGCGGCGGGCGTCGTCGGGCAGCGCCCGCACCGCGAAGCCGATCAGCGCGACGATCGCGGCGACGACCACCAGCGTGTGCCCGGGCAGCGCGACCGCGGCGACCCGGCCGGCGGCGCCGATCAGGGCCAGCGTCATGATGCCGCCGGCGAGGTCGGGCAGGGGGCGGCGGCGCAGCGACAGCGAGCCCACCAGGCCGATGCCGGCGGCCAGGACCAGCGCGAGGCCGGCCACCGTGGCGCCCGGCACGGTGCGCGCCTCGACCAGGCCGGCCACCGCGTAGATGAGGGCCGCGCCGATCGCGATGCCGAACAGCACCCAGGACATCTCGCGCAGCCACCGGGCGGCGACCTCGGTCTGCGGCGGCGGACCGGAGACCGGTGCCTCGGGCGGGCCGGCGTCGACCAGGACCTCGGTCTCCTCGGCGGCGGCCTCGGGCCGGCGGCTCTCCTCCCGCGGGGCTTCCTCGTCGGTTTCGCCGACGCGCTGCCGGGGCGGGGTCGAGACGATCCGGGAGACCTTCGGGCCGCCCGCCGGCACCGCGCCGGAGCGGGAGCCCACGCCGAACCCCGTCGCGTCACCGTCCGCGGGGTCGGCGTCGGGCTTGTCGGTCGGGTCGCCACCCGTGCGCCGCCCGAGCCGTACACCCGTGGTCTGTTCGTGGTCCGTGGGTGGCGCGAGGCTGTCGGTGGCCGGCGGCGGGACCAGCCGGGCCGACCACGCGGGCGGCACGAGCGCGCCGAAGGCCGCGTATTGCCGGCCCAGCCAGATGTCCAGCGCGGCCACGGCCGCCAGCGAGAAGGCCCAGCCGGTCGAGCCGTTGATCCAGTCGTGGGTGAGCAACGGGATCACGGGTTGCAGGGCGAGCACGGTCGCGTACCGGGGCACGCTGAGGCCCGTGGCGCTCGCGTAGACCGCGGCGATCGCCGCCGTCACCGCGAACACGATGCCGGCGAACACCTCGCCCGAGACAGGCCCGTTGCGCACCTCGGGCACCAGGTAGAGCGCGTAGCCGATGAGCGGCACCAGCGTCAGGCCGACCGCGGAGATGGTTTCGGCGGTCGAGCTCAGCCGCCGGGCCCGGACGAACGGCGCGACGCCGAGCATGAGCGCGGCCGCACCGGCCAGGATGGCCAGCCGGGGGATCGGGTAGCGGGCCACGCCGGCGAAGACCACCGCCGCGACACCGAGGAGCAGGGCGCCCAGGCCGAGGTAGACGTTCTGGATCTCCCGGGGTGAGGCCTCCGGGCGTACGCCCTCGTCGTCGATGTCCTGGATCTGCGGCGGTGGCGGCGGTTCGGGCGGGGGCGCCGCGGCCGGCTGTTGCCGTGGGATCCGCGGACCGGTCGGGTCAGCCGTCGGCGGCCGGCGGACGGCCCGACGGCGCAGCACCCGGCGCGGCTTCTTGAGCTGCTCCTTGAGCCGTTCGCGGTTGGCGGCGGAGAGGATGTCGCGCTGGAACTGGGCGGCCTGCATCCGCTGGGCCAGCACCCGCTGGTCGCGGGCCAGCTTGATGTCCTCGCGGCGGATCTCGGCGATCTCGCGCTCGATGCGCGACACCTCGTCGGCCCACCTGCCCTGCTCGGCGTTGCAATAAGGGCATCGAGGCGCGGGGTCGATCTCCCGGCCGCAGGAGGGACACGGATACCTTTCCATCGCACCTCTCCGCGGCAGGACAGTGACGCCTATACCGAAGCATGCCCATACCGGACGTCGATTGAACAGTCCCTTTGGGCGTGTCCGGGCGCGACACCCGAAATCGGTGACTCCCTCCAATGTGAAAGGGCGCTCCCGGGGTGCGAAACCCCAGGAGCGCCCTTCGGAAGAACAGACGTGTTACGGGCGGCCCATGCCCCGGTAGACCCAGCCGGCCTGGCTCCACAGCGCCGGGTCGAGGCAGTTGCGGCCGTCGATCACCTTCTTGCCGGCGACCAGCTCGCCGACGGCGATCGGGTCGGCGTTGCGGAAGTCGGCCCACTCGGTCAGCACGCAGACCAGGTCGGCGTCGCGGACGGCGTCGTTGAGGGTCGGCTCGTACGTCAGGTCGGGCGCGGCCTTCTTGGCGTTGTCCATGCCCTCGGGGTCGTAGACCCGCACGTCGGCGCCGGCCTTGAGGAGCAGCCCGGCGACCGCCAGCGACGGGGCGTCGCGGATGTCGTCGGAGTTGGGCTTGAACGTCGCACCGAGCACCGCGATCCGGGCACCGGACAGATCGGGACCGGCCGGGCCCGAACGCCGGCCGAGCAGCTCGGCGGCGAGGTTGAGCACGCGGGTGCGGCGGCGCAGGTTGATCAGGTCGACCTCGTGCAGGAACCGCAGGGCCTCGCCGGCACCCAGCTCCTGCGCCCGGGCCTGGAAGGCCCGGATGTCCTTGGGCAGGCAGCCGCCGCCGAAGCCGACGCCGGCCTGCAGGAACCGGTTGCCGATCCGCGGGTCGTACCCGATGGCCCGGGCGAGCTGCGTGACGTCGCCGCCGGCGACCTCGCAGACCTCGGCCATCGCGTTGATGAACGAGATCTTGGTGGCCAGGAACGCGTTGGCGGCGACCTTGACCAGCTCGGCGGTGGAGAAGTCGGTGATCACCAGCGGGACCTCGCGGTCCTCGGTCGCGGCCAGGTCGAAGACGCCCTTGTGGGCCGCGTACAGCAGGCCGTTGGACCAGTCGCTCTTCACGCCGACGACGATGCGGTTGGGGCGCAGCACGTCCTCGACGGCGAAGCCCTCCTGCAGGAACTCGGGGCTCCAGGCGACCTCGACACCCAGCTCAGGGGCGGCGTGCTTGCCGACGAGCTGCTCGATCCACTCGGCGGTGCCGACCGGGACGGTCGACTTGCCGACGATGAGGGCCTTTCGGGTGAGGTGCTGGGCGAGGTTGACGACCGAGCTCTCGACGTAGGTGAGGTCGGCGCCCATGCCGTCGGCCCGCTGCGGGGTGCCAACGCAGATGAAGTGGACGTCGCCGAACTCGGCGGCGTCCTGGTAGTCGGTGGAGAACCGCAGCCGGCCCGCGGCGAGGTTGCGCCGCAGCAGTTCGTCGAGGCCGGGCTCGTGGAACGGAACGACACCCGAGGCCAGCCCGGCGATCTTCTGCTCGTCGACGTCGACGCCGAGCACCTCGTAGCCGAGTTCGGCGTAACAGATGGCGTACGTCGCACCCAGGTAACCGGTGCCGAGGAAGGTCAGCCGCGGGCGCGCGGATCCGGACGGGGGCGTCACCGCCGCGATCGCCGGCATGGGCTGGGTGTTCGGGTACGGGATCGTCACGCCTTGGTTCTCCGCTCGCGCTCGGCGGCGCAACTGTGCGCCACGTCGGTTGTCGGGGCTGTCCGCGCCCGCACGGCGCGTCAGTTAGGACACTTGTTCTTTTGTCCCGCCGCCGGCGGCGGACTCGCCTGCCGTGGCGAGGATAGTGCGTGAGCCTACCCACCGTGCACATCAGCCCACGGTTACCGGCCGGTATCCTCAGCGGTGGGCCGAGTTTGACGCATGCCCGACGCACGCTACCGGTGGTCGCCGACCCCCGGCCAGGGAAGGGCCGCAACTATGACAGACCGTTCGTTCGACGTTTACCAAATACCCGAGGAGCACGCGACCATCCGCGCTGCGGTGCGCGAGGTCTGTGACGCGAAGGTCGCGCCGAACGCGGCGCACGCGGACGAAACCGGTGAGTTCCCCAAGGCGTCGTACGAGGCGTTGCGCGCGGCCGACTTCCACGCTCCGCACATCCCGGTCGAATACGGCGGCGCCGGCGCGGACGCCCTCGCGACCGCGATCGTCATCGAGGAGGTGGCCCGCGCCTGCGCGTCGTCGTCGCTGATCCCGGCGGTCAACAAGCTGGGCACGATGCCGTTGCTGCTGGCGGGTTCCGACGCGGTCAAGGCCGAGTTCCTGCCGCCGGTGGCCCGCGGCGAGGCGATGTTCTCCTACTGCCTGTCCGAGCCCGAGGCGGGCAGCGACGCCGTGTCGATGACGACCCGGGCGGAACGGGCACCCTCCGGCGGCTGGGTTTTGAACGGCGTCAAGCGCTGGATCACCAACGCCGGCGTGTCGGAGTTCTACACGGTCTTCGCGGTCACCGATCCGGGCGCCCGGTCGCGCGGCATCTCGGCGTTCGTGGTGTCCAAGTCGGATACGGGTGTGTCGTTCGGCGCACCGGAGAAGAAGCTCGGCATCAAGGGCTCGCCGACCCGCGAGGTTTACTTCGACAATGTGCATATTCCGGATTCGCGGCTTATCGGCGAGCCGGGCACCGGGTTCGCGACCGCGATGCGCACCCTCGACCACACCCGGGTGACCATCGCCGCACAGGCGGTCGGCATCGCCTCGGGCGCGCTCGACTACGCGCTGGGTTACGTCAAGGAGCGGCACCAGTTCGGCAAGCCGATCGCCGACTTCCAGGGCGTGCAGTTCATACTCGCCGACATGGGCATGAAGCTGACCGCGGCGCGCGAGCTGACCTACGCGGCGGCCGGCCGGTCAGAGCGCCTCGACGCCGACCTGACCTACTTCGGCGCGGCGGCGAAATGCTTCGCCTCCGACGCCGCCATGGAGATCACCACGGACGCGGTCCAACTTCTCGGCGGGTACGGCTACACGCGCGACTACCCGCTCGAGCGGATGATGCGCGACGCCAAGATCACCCAGATCTACGAGGGCACCAACCAGGTCCAGCGCATCGTCATGGCCCGCCAACTCCTCAACGGCGTCGCGTAACGCCGCCGCCCGCTCACAGCCGGCGGGTGGCGTCCGGGTCGGTGGGTGGTGGGGTCGGCGTGGCGTGGCCGGGCGGTGGATAGGCCGCCGGTGGTGGTGGGGTGCCGCGCAGCGGGCGTGTGCTGCCGTCCTCGACCGCCTCGTCGGCGGCGTCCGGTCGCAGCACGGTGGTCTCGTCACCGTCGTCGGCCGGCCGAGGCGTCGCCTCGCCCGCGGCCGGCGACGTGATCAGGGTCGTCTTCTCGTCGTCTCCGGCGGCGGGGGCGATCAGCGTCGTCTTCTCGTCGTCGTCGGCCGGTGGCGTGACGACCGTGCCCTCGTCGGCCGGCGGCGCCGGGGCTAGTCGGGTGGTCTCGTCGGTGGCCGGCGGACCGAGCCTCGTCGTCTCGTCGGTGGCCGGCTTGGCCGGGCCGAGGCGCGTGGTGAGGTCGTCCGCGTCGGCTGCCTCGTTGGCGCCCGGCTGACGCGGGACGTGCGGGGTGAACCGCGGCGGCGGAGGCGGCGGCACGCGGTCGGGACCACGCGTCGCAGGCGGCGGTTCGGTCCGAGGTGAGGGCGGAGGCGGGGTAGGCGGTGCCGAGGTGGGCGCGGCGGCAGCCGGCACGCCACTCGTCGGCACCGGCGCCGGCAACCCTGACGCGGGTGCGTTGTAGCCCTGCCCGTACAGGACGCCGGTGGTGTAGGCGCCGGCCGGCGACCCGGGAGCGGCACCGAGCGCCGGCGAGGTCGGATAAGCCGCGTGCGTCGGCTGATAGGGCGGCGGCCCGACGGTCGCGCCGGGATAGATCGGCGGCGGCGCGGCCGCGGGCGGCGTCGCATGTTGCCGCCAGCGCCGCGGGCTGAACACGGTCAGCAACAGCAACGTGCCGATCACGGGCCCGATCGCCAGCGCCGGGTTGGCGAGACCGGCCGGCCGGCCGAACACCGACGCCTGGTAGATGTCCTGGAACGTTTCCGGAATCTGCGACACCAGCACGCTGGTCACGATGAACGCGAGCCCGGCGACGGCCGGCCCGACCGGGGAGAGTCGGGTCAGCACGAGCAGGGTGAGCAGCACGCCGGCGGCCGCGAGCGCGACGAAGCCGCCGATCAGCCGGAGGTCGAACCGCCCCGTGCTGACCGCGACCTCGTTCATCCCGTAACCGGACAAAGCCCAGATGACGGGTGCGAGAACCAGCGCCAGGACCAGCGACCAGAGATGACGCATCGAGGCCTCCCGACGGGGTAGGTGTGCGCACCGTACCCCGCGTGGGCGGCGAACTCTGTCGCCTATTCGGCCTTAGCGTCAGGCCGGTAGGGCGCCGGCGGTGACGCCCAGGGTGAGCCCCCGGCGCTCGGCGCGCCCCCGCCGAACGGCTCGGCGCGCGGCGCCGGGACGTCGGCCGGCGGATAGGCCAGCGACGGCGGCTTGGTGTCGGGGTCCGTCGGGAAGCCGCCGAACAGATCCGGGTTGGTGTCGGCGACGCCCGAACTGACCGGCGCGGGGACCGGCCAGCGCCGCCAGCGCTGCACGCTGAACGCGGCCATCAGCAGCAGCAGACCGAGGAAGAACAGCGTGCCGTTGTCGAGCACGAGGCGCAGCGGCAGCGGGTCGCCGAACAGTCGCCAGCCGCCCGGCACCGCCGAGCGCACCCGCAGCGGCGCGATGAACATGCCGACGTACGGCGCCATCAGCAGCAACCCCGCGACCACCGGGCCGAGCGGCGACCAGCGCAGCGTGGCGAGGACGCCGAGGCCGATGCCGGCGGCGGCGAGGTAGACCGCGGGTCCGATCAGCCGGGCGGTGTTGAACGCCGACGTCTCGGCCCAGGTGCCGATGGTCGAGGCCGACCCGTCCTGGCCGAGCGCGAGCAGGATCCAGACCACGGGCGCGGCCACAATGCCGCCGAGCAGGCTCCATAGATGACGCACGCGAGCACCGTACCGGAGCCGGTCTGACCCGTGAATGTGTGCGTGGGACCCACATGCCTAGCTGCACCGATAGGGGAGGATGGCCGGATGAGCAACGAGGTGCTGTGGACGCCGCCGTCCGACGTACGCGAGACCAGCCGGATCGGCCACTACCTGGGGTGGCTCGAGCGGGAGCGGGGTCTGGCCTTCGCCGACTACGAGGCGCTGCGGCAGTGGTCGGTGCTTGACGTCGCGGCGTTCTGGCGCTCGATCTGGGACTACTTCGAGGTGGTCAGCCATACCCCGCCGGCCGAGGTGCTCACCGACCGCGAGATGCCGGGCACCCGCTGGTTCCCGGGGGCGACCCTCAACTACGCCGAGAACGTGCTGCGCATGCCGGGCCGGGCCGGTGACGACCCCGCGGTGATCGCGCACGGCCAGACCCGCGCGCCGCAGACCCTGACCAAGGATCAACTGCGTGACGGGGTACGGCGCTGCGCGGCGGGACTGCGCAGGCTCGGGGTGGGGCCGGGCGACCGGGTCGCCGCGTACGCGCCGAACATCCCGGAGACGTACGTGCTCATGCTGGCGACGGCCAGCCTCGGCGCGATCTTCTCCTCCTGCGCGCCCGAGTTCGGCACCCGCAGCGTCTGCGACCGCTGGCAGCAGATCGAGCCCAAGGTGCTGGTCGCGGTCGACGGCTACCGCTACGGCGACAAGCCCGTCGACCGCCGCGCCGAGGTGGCGGCGATCCGGGAGGCGCTGCCCTCGGTCGAGCACCTGGTGATGATCGACTACCTGGCGCCGGGCGGCGAGTCGGGCTGGGACGCGCTGACCGCGCCCACCGACGAGCCGCTGACCTTCGCGGCCCTGCCCTTCGACCACCCGCTGTACGTGCTCTACTCGTCGGGCACCACCGGCCTGCCGAAGCCGATCGTGCACGGCCACGGCGGCATCCTGCTCGAGCACCTCAAGATGCTGGCCCTGCACCACGACCTCGGCCCGGCGGACCGGTTCTTCTGGTTCACCACCACCGGCTGGATGATGTGGAACTTCCTCGTCTCCGGCCCGGCGGTCGGCGCGACGATCGTGTTGTTCGACGGCAACCCCGGCGCGCCGAGCCTCGACACGCTGTGGGCGCTGGCGGAAGACACCCGGACGACCTATTTCGGCACGTCCGCGCCGTTCCTGCTGGCTTGCCGGAAATCGGAGCTGATCCCGAAGGCCGATCACGACCTGAGCGCCCTGCGCGGGCTCGGCTCGACGGGCGCGCCACTGCCGCCCGAGGGCTTCGCATGGGTGTACGCGGCCGTCAGCGACACCCTCCAGCTCCAGTCGCTCTCCGGTGGCACCGACGTGTGCACCGGCTTCGTCGGCGGGGTGCCGCTGCTGCCCGTGCGCTCCGGTGAGATCGCCTGCCGGGCGTTGGGTGCGGCGGTCGAGGCGTACGCGCCGGACGGCACGCCGGTCCGCGACCAGCTCGGCGAGCTGGTCATCACCGAGCCGATGCCGAGCATGCCGGTCGGGTTCTGGAACGACCCCGACGCCAGCCGCTACCGGGAGGCGTACTTCGACGTCTACCCGGGCGTGTGGCGGCACGGCGACTGGATCACGATCAACGAGCACGGCGGCTGCGTGATCACCGGCCGCTCGGACGCCACGCTCAACCGGGGCGGGGTGCGGCTCGGCACGGCCGAGTTCTACTCGGTGGTCGAGGGGCTCCCGGAGATCGCCGACTCGCTGGTCGTACACCTGGAAGACAACGAAGGCGGCGCCGGCGAGCTGTTGCTCTTCGTGGTCACCACCGACGGCCGCGACCTCGACGGCGACCTGACGGCCAAGATCGCCAAGGAGCTGCGTTCGGCGTTGTCGCCCCGGCACGTGCCGGACGCGGTCTACCGCGTGGCCGGCGTGCCGCGCACGCTGTCCGGCAAGAAGCTCGAGGTGCCGGTCAAGAAGATCCTCACCGGCGCGTCGGTGGACGACGCGGCGGCCAAGGGCGCGCTGGCCAACCCGGAGTCGCTGGCCGCGTTCGAGAAGCTGGCCCGCGAAGGGGTCAGCTGAGGTCCCGGGTGACCTGCTCGCCGGCGATCCGGCCGGCGAGCTTCGCCCGATCGAGGTTGCCGCACAGCACGATGCTGGCCCCGGCGGCGAGCGGGGCGAGCAGCCAGTCCGCGGGGTCCGGGTGCCGCGCGGCGTCGATCAACACGCGGTCGCCGGGCTTGAGCCCGAACGGGTCGTCCTGGCGCCAGTCAGCAGCACCACGGGGGTACGCGGGAAAGACGTCACCGAACGCGCGCACCGCGACCGTGTAGTCCTGCCAGCCCGCCGGCACGTCCCGCATCGGCAACGCGAACGGGTGGAGGTTGAGCGCGAAGCGGTCGCCGGCGGACCAGCCGTCCGCCTCGGCGATCCGGGCCTCGGCGGCGAACAGCACGTCCACCGGGGCCGGTGTCGCGATCGGCCGCACGCCGGCCGCCCAGCAGCCCAGCAGCACGGCGGCGGTCTGCCAGTGCGGGGGCAGCAGCACGCCGGCCTGGTCGCCGTCGCCCAGACCCGAGCCGTCGACGAGCAGGTTGGCGGTCTTCTCGACCCAGTTGTCGAGCGTGGCGCCGGACAGTTCGGTCCGCTCGCCGGTCGCATCGTCGTACCAGGTCAAAAGGGGTCTTGTCGGATCTCGCCGGATTGCGGCGGCGAACATCCGGGCGATTTCGCCCGCGTCTACCTCGACCATCGGTCGCACCTTACCGGTTAGCCATCGATCGTTTGCCGTTCCGTGACGGTGTCACCGGCTCCGGCCCGTCGCGGGCCCAGCGTAGGCTTGGGGCCATAGTGGCCTGGCACACACCGCACCCTTGAGGAGCCCGCACCGTGACTTCCGGTCCGCCCCGCGTTCTCGTCGACGCCACCAGCGTCCCCGCCGACCGCGGCGGGGTGGGCCGCTACGTCGACGGGTTGCTAGGCGCGCTCGGCAAGGTGATCGGCTCCGAGGTGGAGCTGGCGGTGGTCGGCCTGCGGACGGATGCGGAGCGTTACACCAGGATGCTCCCGGCCGCCGAGGTCGTCGCCGCGCCGGCCGCGGTCGCGCACCGGCCCGCCCGGCTCGCCTGGGAGCAGACCGGCCTGCCGCTGCTCGCCCAGCAGGTCGGCGCCGACGTGCTGCACTCGCCGTTCTACACCTGCCCGCTGCGGGCCGGCTGCCCCGTGACGGTGACGGTCCACGACGCCACGTTCTTCACCGAGCCGGAGCACTACGACAAGTCCCGGCGCACGTTCTTCCGCAGCGCGATCAAGACCTCGCTGCGCCGCGCCCACCGGGTGATCGTGCCGAGCAAGGCGACCCGTGACGAGCTGATCCGCCTGCTCGACGCCGACCCGACCCGGGTCGACGTGGCCTACCACGGCGTCGACCCGACCGCGTTCCACCCGCCGACCGCCGACGAGAAGGCCCGGGTCGCGGCCCGGCTGGGTCTGGCCGGCACCAGCTACGTCGCGTTCCTCGGTGCCAAGGAGCCGCGTAAAAACGTGCCGAGCCTGATCCGTGGCTGGGTCAAGGCGGTGCACGACCGGCCCAACCCGCCCGCGCTGGTGATCGCCGGCGGGCAGGGCCACGACGACGACATCGACCGCGCGGTCGCCGAGGTGCCTGGCCACCTGCGCCTGCTCCGCCCGGGCTACCTGCGTTACGCCGACCTGCCCGGGTTCCTCGGCGGTGCGCTGGTCGCGGCCTATCCCTCCTTCGGTGAGGGTTTCGGCCTGCCGATCCTCGAGGCGATGGCCTGCGCGGTGCCGGTGCTGACCACGCCGCGGCTCTCGCTGCCCGAGGTCGGCGGCGACGCGGTGGCTTACACGAGCGAAGATCCTGCCCAGATCGCCGTCGACCTGGCCGCCCTGCTCGACGACGAGCCGCGCCGGATGGCGCTGGCCAAGGCCGGCGTCGACCGGGCCAAGGAGTTCACCTGGGAGTCGAGCGCCGAGGTGCACATCGCCGCGTGGCAACGGGCCCGGGCCTGAGGCCGGAGGCACTTCCGGGATGATTGCCCTATGCACGCCGTGATCCTGGCCGGCGGCAGCGGCACCCGACTGTGGCCGCTGTCCCGACTCCACCAGCCGAAGTTCCTCCATCCCCTGTCCGGCAGTCCGCTCTCGCTGCTCCAAGCGACGGCCGAGCGCCTGGAGCCGCTGGCGGGTCCCGAAGGGACGATGGTGGTGACCGGTGCCGCGCACGCGGCCGCCGTCGCCCGGCAGCTCACCGCCCTGCCCGAGGAGAACATCCTGGTCGAGCCGTCGGCCCGCGACTCGTGCGCCGCGGTCGGCCTGGCGGCGGCGCTGATCGCCCGGCGTTCGCCATCGGCGATCATGGGCGCGTTCGCGGCCGACCACCTGATCACCAACCCCGCTCAGTTCGTGTCCGTGGTGCGTGACGCGGTGGCCGGCGCCGAGCGCGGGCTGCTGATGACCATCGGGATCACGCCGACCCGCCCGGAGACCGGCTACGGCTACCTCCACTGCGGCGACGAGGTCGGCCCGGGCCCGGTGCGGATGGTCGAGGCGTTCGCCGAGAAGCCGGCGTACGAGCTGGCCAAGCAATATGTCGAGTCCGGTGACCACCTGTGGAACGCCGGCATGTTCGTGTGGCGTGTCGACGCGTTCCTGGCGGAGTTGGCCCGCCAGCAGCCGAGCCTGCACGAGGGGCTGTGCCGCGTCGCGGCGGCCTGGGACGAGCCCGACGGCGACGAGGTCCTGGCCTCCGTGTGGCCCACGCTGACCAAGATCTCGGTCGACTACGCGGTGATGGAGGGTGCCGCCGCCGCCGGCCGGGTCGGCACGGTGCCCGGCGACTTCGGCTGGACGGACGTCGGCGACTTCCAGACGCTGGGCGAGGTGCTGCCCGGCGACGCGCGCGGCAACGTGGTGCTCGGCGGCGGCGCCGACCACCCGGGCGAGAAGCCCGGCGTGCTGCTGCGCGACACGGACCGCCTGGTCGTGGTGCCGCACTCCGGGCGCCTGGTCGCGGCTCTCGGCGTCGACGATCTGGTGATCGTGGACACACCCGACGTGATCCTGGTCTGCTCCCGCGAGCGCTCGCAGGACGTGAAAAAGCTGGTCGACGAGCTCAAGGCGCGTGGCGACGAGGGTTTCTGCTGATCCTTAGGCTGTGCACATGACCGCGCCATTGCGCCATGTGGAGTTGTCCGTCGCCGGCAACGAGGCGAGCGACCTGCTGCCCGTGCTCTCACCGGCGTTGCTCTCGGCCCATGGGGCGCGCCGTGGCTTGTGGACCGTGCTCGACGAGGGCCCGGTCGAGGCGTGCGTGGCCCTGCTCGTCCAGGGTCACGACGGCAGTTGGGCGGCGCACCACCAGGGCTTCGACGCGGGCCACGAGGCGGGCCGCACCGAGGACGGCGAAGCGCTGGCACACCGCGACGGCTGGGTGTACGTGATCGGCTCGCACTTCGGCTCCAAGGGCGGGCCGCTGCGACCGAAGCGGGCGTTCTTCGCGCGGTTCCGGGAGGCCGAGGCGGCCCGGGGTGTGGTCAAGCTGCACGTGGTGCGCAACCAGTTCCGGTTGCACCGGGCGATCAACGACGCGCTGGTGGCGGCGGACATCAGCCCGCTGCCGGCGGGCGAGCGGGTGCACCAGCGGTTCATCCGCGAGACCCAGATCCGCGGTGCGGCGAAGGCGAAGACGTGGGTCGACCGGCTGATCATCGGCGACCTGCCGGTGAACGTGGAGGCCGCCGCCTTCACGCCCGCCGGCACGCTGCTGCTCGGGCTCCGGTTCCCGGTGACCCAGGACGGCGAGCCGATCCTGGTGGAGATCTCGGGTGTCGAGGGCATGTTCGACGCGGACCCGCGCAGTTGGCCGGCGGTCGTCCGGGCGTACGCCCTGACCGGCGTGACCCCACCCGGCACGCTGACGGGTTTCCGCGCGCTGACCGCGACTTCGTCGGGTTTCGAAGCGGTGGTGGGCTCGATCGACGCGTTGGGGAAGGGGTCGGTGCTGCTCGACGACCACCCGATGGGCGGAGACGTCACCTGCAGCCACGTGCGGTTCGCCCTCGGCTCGGACCCGCGGGTGGCGGCGTCCGTGGTGGACGACCTCGCACCGTTCCACAACGTCGAAGGCATCGCGATCGTCGACGGCGAGCGCATGTACGTGACCGACGAGGACCACCGCATCGCCCTCTGGCACGACTAGGGCGTGTCCTGCCGATCAACGCGGCCTGCGACGGGCCCAGCCGCCGCGTGGCCTCCGTCTCGGCTCACGTTGATCGGCAGGACACGCCCTAATCGAGCATCCCGCGCCCCAGGGGCGTGAGCGTGTGCAGCATCGTGTTGCCGTCGCGGCGGCTGGCCAGGAGGCCCGCGTTGCGCAGGACGGCGGTGTGCTGGCTCGCGGCGGCCGGCGAGATGCCGAGGCGCTGGGCGATCTCGCTGGTCGAGGACCCGCTGTCGACGACCTCGAGGACGCGCGCCCTGGTCCGGCCCAGCAGGGCGGCCAGCGCGTGGTGCCGGCCGGGCTCGGGCGGCTGGTCGAGCCCGCCGAGCCGGTCGACCGGGTAGACGAGCACCGGCGGCAGATCGGGGTCGACGAGGGTGACCGGCGTACGTGTGCAGAAGAAGGCCGGCACCAGCAACAGCCCACGGCCGTCGAGGTAGAGGTCCCGGCTGACCGGATAGTGCCGCACCTCGAGCACCTGCCCGTCCCACCGCATCGCCGGCCGGAGGCTGGCCAACAGGCCGTCCGCGCCGTCGGCCAGCATGGCCCGCCCGCGCTGCCCGCGATCGGCTTCGACGGCGCTCTCGATCCGGGTCCAGTAGGGCGCGATCGCCAGCTCCCGGTAGCTCTCCATCGAGTCGGTGAGGCTGTGCAGCGCGGCGGAGTCACCCCGCGCGACCCCGGACACGCTGGCCGGCAGCCGGTTGTCGGCGGCGAGGAGCGTCAGGTCGCGGCGCAGGTTGGCGGCGGGCGTCGACCGGATGGCGTCGAGCGCGGGCAACAGCCCGGCCCGGCTCTCGAACGGAGTGAGGAAATCGGGGAAGTAACCCTGAGGGGGATTGAGCGCGAGCAGCAGCCGCACGCTGTCTGCCCGCGGGTTCCGCCGCAGCCCGGCCGCGACCTCCCGATGCCAGCCGGCGAGGAGCGGATCGCGCGCGGGTCGCCGAGCCTGGAACAGCTGAAGGCTGAGAACCAGCTCCCAAACGGGATCCGCCCCCGGCGCGACGCGCGTGCGCGCGACGTCGCCAGGTGTGAAGTGGATCCGCAGCACGGCCTCGTGGACTCCGCTCGGGGGTAGGCGGGGTTTCTGAGGGGATCAGCCTACCGCTGACCTCGGTGTTTCAGCCGTGGCTAAAAGTCCTCGCGCTCGACCTGCGGTTTCGCCATGCTCGTGTTAGCGCCCACATATGCGGGGCGGCACTGCCGTCCGGCCGGCCACCAACGAGGGTTCGCGACCACGAGTCGTGGAGGTGGCGGCCGGGCGTGCCTACGCGCAGACCATCCTCCCCTGGTCCGCGCCTGCGGCATCACCCGTCGCGACGTGGGGGGCCCGGCGGGTGATGCCGCCACCTCCATGCATAACGCGACGGGGGCGGCGGGCCGGCTTGCTGCCGGGCCTGCCGCCCCCGCATTGCGGTGCGTCGCGTTGCGTTGCGTCAGCGGACGTCGGGCCGCGTCGGCTCGTCGCCCTCCGCGGTCGGCGGCGGCGCGGAGCCGGCGCTCGGCTGCTGGCTGGCCGGGTTGATCACCTGGGTGCGCTCGTCCTCCGGCGTCGGGATCGGCGCGGTCGGGGAGTCCAGCCGGGTGTCGCCGGCCGTAGCCGGTGACGTGGGTGCGGGCGGAGCCGCCGGAGCCGCGATCGTCTGGGTGGCCTGCGGGGACCCGGTCGCGCCCGGCACCGGTGGCCAGGTCGCGGGCTCCGCGGAGGCTGTCGGGCCGCCGGGCGGGAACGCGCCGGGCTGACCCGGCGCCGCACCTGGGCCTGCCGGGGGCTGACCGCCCGGAGAGACGGGGCCACCGAGGCCCGGCGCCGCGCCCGGATAGGCCGGCGGCGGAGGGTAGCCGGGCTGGCCGTACGGCGCGCCGTACCCCGGCTGACCGGGTTGTCCCTGGCCCTGGCCCTGGCCCATCGGACCGGGACCGGCCGGCGGGTAGCCAGCGGGTGCGCCGTAGACGCCCGGCTGCGGCTTCGGGCGCGGCACGTAGTAGAGGGTCCGCCAGATCTTGAAGATCAGGAACCCGGCGGCCGCGAAGATGCCCACGTAGGCGACGCGGACCAGCAGGCCCGTGAACGCGGCGCGCACCTCGCCGTCGACCAGCGAGCCGAACAGCCAGGCCAGCAGCGCGATCACGCCGAAGACGGCGGACACCGCGTACTCGGCGAGCGCCACCTGGGTGACCAGCTTCGCCCGCGGCACCGGCGGCTTGAAGTGTGTGGCCAACAGCACGGCCAGCAGCGGCAGGACGATCGCCTCGATGCCGACGAAGTCGAAGAAGCTTCCGCCGGCCCGGCTGGAGAACCCGACATTCGCCGAATACGGTACGAGGAGATCGATGAGCCCCACGAACAGCAGCACGGCGTTCGCGCCGACGAGGACGAGCGCGATCAGTTCGCGCCAGGGTTTGGTGATCTGGCTTGCCGAGGTCTGTTCGTTCGACCCGGCCTCGGGTTGGGTGGTCACGGCTCCCCCTGGGGCGATGACGGAAGATGGCTTTCGTGAGCGTAGTCGCCCGGACGCCGGGAATCCGGCAGTGTAGGTAAGGATTGCGGGATGCACATCGTCGTTTTGGCTGGCGGTATCGGCGGAGCGCGTTTTCTGACCGGCGTGCGGGCATATGCCCGGGCGGCCGGCGCCGAGGTGACCGCGGTGGTCAACGTCGGCGATGACGTCACCATGCACGGCCTGCGGATTTGTCCCGACCTCGACAGCGTCATGTATACCCTGAGTGGCGCCGCGGACCCAGAACGCGGTTGGGGTCGCGTCGGCGAGACCTGGGCGGTCAAGAACGAACTCGCAGCGTACGGCGCCGAGCCGAGCTGGTTCGGCCTCGGCGACAAGGACATCGCCACCCATCTCGTGCGCAGTCAGATGCTCAACGCCGGTTACCCACTGTCAGCGGTGACCGAGGCGCTGTGCCAGCGCTGGGAAACCGGTGTGCGTTTGCTGCCAGCCACCGACGACCGGTTCGAGACCCACGTGGTGGTCGACCTCGACGGGGAAAAGGCGATCCACTTCCAGGAATGGTGGGTACGCCACCGCGGCGACGTGCCGACCCGGCGTTTCGTGTTCGTCGGAGCGGACACGGCGAAGCCGGCCGCCGGCGTCCTGGAGGCGCTGGCCACCGCCGACATCGTGCTGGTCGCGCCGAGCAACCCGGTGGTCAGCGTCGGCCCGATCCTGGCCGTGCCGGGCCTGCGCGCGGCGCTGTCCGCACCGGTCGTCGGCGTGTCGCCGATCATCGGCGGCAGCCCGGTGCGGGGCATGGCCGACAAGTGCCTGGCCGTCCTCGGAGTGCCGTGCACCGCGGCCGCGGTCGGCGGGATGTACGGCGCCCGCGGCGCGGGCGGGATCCTCGACGGCTGGCTCGTCGACAGCACGGACGAGGGCGCCGAGGTGCCCGGGGTCACAGTCCGGGCGGTGCCGCTCTGGATGACCGACGAGCAGGCGACGGCCGAGATGGTCCGCGCCGCCGTCGAACTGGTATGACAACCTCGGATCTGTCGGCGGCTGGCGGGGGAGTGGGCATGCGGCTCGAGGTGTTGCCGGTCGAGGGCATGGGCGACGTGCGCCCCGGCGACGACCTCGCGGCGGCGATCACCGCCGCCGCACCGTGGCTCCGCGCGGGCGACGTGCTCGTAGTGACGAGCAAGATCGTGTCGAAGGCGGAGGGCAGCCTGGTCGACATCCCGCTGGACGGCGACGAGCGGCTGGCGGCGCGCGAGGAGGCGCTCCGCGCGGAGACCGCCCGGCCGGTGGCCCGCCGCGGCCAGACCCGCATCGTGCAGACCCACCACGGCTTCGTGATGGCCTCCGCGGGCATCGACGCGTCGAACGTCGACCGTGCCCACCTCGTGCTCCTACCCAAGGACCCGGACGCTTCGGCCCGCGCGCTGCGCACGACCCTGCGCGAGCGGCACGGCCTGGACGTGGCCGTGGTGATCTCCGACACGATGGGCCGCCCGTGGCGCAACGGCCTCACCGACGTGGCCCTGGGCGCGGCCGGCATTCCGGCGATCCGCGACCACCGCGGCGAGGTGGACCCGTACGGCAACGAGCTCTCCATCACCCAGATGGCCGTGATCGACGAGCTGGCCGCGGCCGGTGAGCTGGTCAAGGGCAAGTGCGCCCAGGTGCCGGTCGCGGTCGTCCGCGGCTATCTCGAGGCACCCCTGCCGGTCGCGGACGGCGCCGGCGCCGCCGTCCTGGTCCGGGGCGCCGACCAGGATCTGTTTTCCCTCGGCACTGCCGAGGCCCGCGCCGAGGGCCTCCGCGCCGCCGCCCGCCTCACGAACAGCGAACGCCCTCCGTTCCCGACCCTCGACGAGCCCGACATAGCCAAGGCACTGACCCGCTCATTGGCGACCATCGCCGCTGGTTCGACCGCGACCTTCGACATCGACCTCCTCTCCGCGAACCCGCCCGCCACACCGAACAACCTGGACGCCGTGCATGCCCCTGCGGCGAGCGGGGGCGGCGCCGCCCTGCATGCCCCTGCGCCGAGCGCAGGCGGCGCCGCCCTGCACGCCCCTGCGGCGAGCGCGGGCGGCCCGGCCGCGTCCGGCCGCTACCGCATCGTCTGCCGCCCGGCGAACCCGGTGGGCGCGGCTGCCATCGTCGCGTTGGGCGTTGACGTGCAGCGCCTGCGCGCGGCGTTGGCCGCTGAAGGGCTCGGGTCCACGATGGAGACCATCGAGGACGGTGGTTCCGGCCCGCGCGTCGTGGTCATGGTCGGCTAGTCCTGGCTCGTCGGCCAGTGGTTTGGTCCATACCTGTTCGTACCCGCGGGCGTTCGCGCGGTTCACCCATCGTCCAAAGATTTCTGGCTGGTGACTGCCGCCACGGAACCTGTCGGTGGTAGCGCCTACGCTTCAACGGTGGCTGATCTCATCCCGACCTCGCCCCCGCCGCCCACCGCCGCGAGCATCCGGCGGGCGCTGGCGCGCGCCGCTGACGGGAAAGCGCTCGACCAGGGCGAAGCCGCCGATCTGATGGCCGCGCGCGGCGACGCGCTCGACGAGCTGCTGAGCATCGCCGGCGGCATCCGCGACGCCGGCCTGCGTGATGCCGGCCGGCCGGGCGTCGTGACGTACTCGCGCAAGGTCTTCATTCCCCTGACCCGGCTATGCCGGGACCGTTGCCATTACTGCACCTTCGCCACCGTGCCGCACCGGCTGCCCGCCGCCTTCCTCGACCGCGACGAGGTGGTGGCGATCGCCCGCGAAGGCGCGGCGCAGGGTTGCAAGGAGGCGCTGTTCACGCTCGGCGACCGGCCCGAGGAGCGCTGGCCGGCGGCGCGCGAGTGGCTCGACGCGCGGGGCTACGACTCGACGCTCGACTACGTCCGGGCGAGCGCGATCGCGGTGCTCGAGGAGACCGGCCTCCTGCCTCACCTCAACCCGGGCGTGCTGAGCTGGGCCGAGCTGCAGCGGCTCAAACCGGTGGCGCCGAGCATGGGCATGATGCTGGAGACCACGGCGACCAGGCTGTGGTCCGACAAGAGCGGCCCGCACTTCGGCTCGCCCGACAAGGAGCCCGCGGTCCGCCTGCGGGTGCTCGACGACGCCGGCCGGGTCGGCGTGCCGTTCACCACCGGCATCCTGATCGGCATCGGCGAAAACCTGGTCGAGCGGGCCGACTCGCTGTTCGCGATCCGCCGCTCGGCCCGCGAATACGGCCACATCCAGGAAGTCATCATCCAAAACTTCCGGGCCAAGCCGGACACCGCGATGCGCGGCATGCCCGACGCCGAGCTGCTCGACCTGGCGGCCACGATCGCGGTCGGCCGGATCATCCTCGGCCCGGGCGCCCGCATCCAGGCACCGCCCAACCTGATCGAGGGCGAATACGACCTGCTTCTACGCGCGGGCATCGACGACTGGGGCGGCGTCTCGCCGGTCACCCCCGACCACGTCAACCCGGAACGCCCTTGGCCGATGATCGACGAGCTCGCCGCCCGATCGGCCGCGAGCGGCTTCACCTTGCGCGAGCGACTGACCATCTATCCCGAGTACGTCCGCCGCGGCGACCCCTGGCTCGACCCGCGACTGGCCGGCCACGTGGCCGCGCTGGCCGAGCCGGTTTCGGGGCTGGCGGCCGAGGGCGTGCTGCCGGTCGGCCGCGCGTGGCAGGAGCCCGACGAGGCATTCGTGCCGGGCGGCCGCACCGACCTGCACACGACGATCGACACGACGGGCCGCACCAGCGACCGGCGCGGCGACTTCGACTCGGTCTACGGCGACTGGTCCGAGGTCGCCGACCGTGTCGCGCCGGAAGCCGTGGCGCTGAGCCGCGCCGCGCCCGGCGCCGCCGCCGAGCGCCAGCCGTCCGACGTCCTCGACGGCTTGCGCCTCGCCGCGACCGACCCGGCGGCCCTGCTCGAGGAGCGCCACGAGGCGGCGGCTATGGCGCTGTTCACCGCCGACGGCTCGGCCCTCGACGAGCTCTGCCGCCTGGCCGACGACCTCCGGCGCGACACGGTCGGCGACGAGGTGACCTACGTGGTCAACCGCAACATCAACTTCTCCAACGTCTGCTACGTCGGCTGCCGGTTCTGCGCCTTCGCGCAACGGGAGCGCGACGCCGACGCCTACCGACTATCGGTCGACCAGGTGGCCGACCGCGCCGAGGAAGCCTGGGCCGCGGGCGCCACCGAGGTCTGCATGCAGGGCGGCATCGACCCGAAACTACCGATCACCGCCTACGCCGAGATGGTCCGCGCGATCAAGCAACGGGTGCCGGGCATGCACGTCCACGCGTTCTCCCCGATGGAGATCGTCACCGGCGCCGCGAAGGCCGGCATGCCGGTCCGGGAGTGGCTCGAGACCCTGCGCGACGCGGGCCTAGACACGATCCCGGGCACGGCGGCGGAGATCCTCGACGACGACGTGCGGTGGGTGCTGACCAAGGGCAAGCTGCCGGCCGCGACCTGGGTCGAGGTCGTCACGACCGCACACGAGCTGGGCATCCGGTCGAGCTCCACGATGATGTACGGGCACGTCGACCACCCGCGGCAATGGCTGGGCCATTTCCGGGTCCTCGCGTCGGTCCAGGACCGCACGGGCGGCTTCACGGAGTTCGTCGCGCTGCCGTTCGTACACACCAACGCGCCGATCTACCTGGCCGGCATCGCGCGGCCGGGCCCGACCTGGCGGGAGAACAGGGTCGTCCACGCGATGGCCCGCCTGCTGCTACACGGCCGCATCGCCAACATCCAGTGCTCCTGGGTCAAGCTGGGTGACGAGGGCACGGTCGCGATGCTCAACGGCGGCTGCAACGACCTCGGCGGCACGCTGATGGAGGAGACGATCTCCCGAATGGCCGGCTCGGCCAACGGCTCGTCCCGCACGGTCGACCAGCTCAAGGCAATCGCCGCCGCGGCCGGCCGACCGGCAAAGGAGCGCACAACCGCCTACGGCATGAGCTGACGCGCCAGCGTTCGCCGCGGGCGCGGAAGCGGGCGCGGCCTTGGGTTGGGTGGCTTGCGGCATGAGCTGACGTGCGGGCGTTCGCCGCGGCACCGGGCTGGCGTTAGACCGGCTGCGGTATGCGGCAGGCCGCGAAGTTCACCATGCGACGGGTCTTTGCGCACGACTGCCTGCGGCGCGAGCTGACCCGCGAACGTCTGCCGCCTTGATCGGGTGCTGGCGCACGAACGGCATCGGGATGGATAGCGCGCATGCACTCGTCGCGCGACCGGCCATTTGAGGCGAAGCCTCATAGTCCGGACGTATCGCGTGGACCGGGACGGCGGCCGGGCGACTGGGCTCGCCGGGTGAGGCGTGGGCTGCGGCGCCGCGATCAGCGTTGTGCGCGTCGTGGCCTGGGCTCCGGATGACGGCCCCTCGATGCGGCGGTAGGTCGTAGCCGTCACCCGGTCCGCGGCGAGCAGGCGATGCTCGAAAGCGCCGGGCACTGAGCTGGGCGCCCGGTTTGAACATCGCCACGGGCGGGGTACCAACCGTCTCCCAGCCGCAAGATCCACTCCGCGGTGGGGCGACCCACGACTGGGGGACTAGTGGAGGCCGGGTGGATCAAGGTAGGGCCGGCGTGGTTTGATCTGTTATGTGCGGTTGTGGCGGCTGAGCTGGTGGGAAAGTGGTCGATCGAGCGTTACCCGCCCGGGGTCTGGATCGGTACTGACCCGAAGGACCATGGCGCCATCCCGCGAGTCGTCAACGGCGCGCCGGTGAGTGGGTCTATTTATCAGGTTCCGCTTGACGACGCACGCATTACACGCGTGTAATTTCACTGGGGTCGTTCGAACGGGACATGACAAATAGGACCGTACGGGCGAAAATGTCAGGCCTTCCGCGAGGGGGTTACGTCGGCCAATGGGCCGGCGTGCGAAAGGAGGCAACGTTATGGATGGTGGCCGTGTCGAGGTCGCCGACCTGCTGGGCAACGCGCCGGAATGGCAGGAGCGAGCACTGTGCTCGCAGACCGACCCGGAGGCGTTCTTCCCCGAGAAGGGCGGCTCGACCCGCGAGGCCAAGCGAATCTGCTCGCGCTGCGACGTGAAGGCGGAGTGCCTCGAGTACGCACTCGGGCACGACGAGCGATTCGGCATCTGGGGTGGCCTGTCCGAACGCGAGCGCCGCAAGCTGAAGCGCCGCGTCGTCGCCTGAGCCAGGCGGGCAGTTCAGCCAAGTCGCGACGGACGCGGAGGGGGAACCCGCGCACTAGCGACACAAGATCATATCGGGGACCGAGGGCCATCATCGTGCGGACGATGCGGGCCCTCGACCGCATCCAGGGCCCACGACGGCGAACGACCGGAACACCGCACCGCGCCGCCGAAATCCCGCGCGACCACCGTCCTGGCCGCGGCCCGGGTGTTTCGGGGTTGCGATTTCGAGCGGTCGCTTTGGTCTGGTGCGGTTCGCGTCCCGGCCTTCGACTCCGCGCCTGCCTTCGGTCCGGACCGGCCTGACCGGCGCGTGCGAAAGGCCGGGCCGGCGACTAGCTCAGCTCGTCAGGGTCCAGACCCAGCAGGTTCGCGACCTGCTCGATGATCACGTCGTGGACCAGGTCGGCCAGGTCGTCGTGGTCCATCGCGCGGAATTCCAGCGGCCGTCGGTAGAGCACGATCCGCGGCGCCATGTCCGCCCGCCCGGGGCGACCCGGCAGCAGCCGGGCCAGCGGGACCTCGCCGTCCTCCAGGACGTCGGTGTCGTACACGTTGAGGTCCGGCGGCACGTCCTCCACCGCGAACTCGACACCGGCCAACTCCTTGGCGAACCGGTGTTCCAGCGCCTCGACCGTGTCCAGGACAAGATCATCGAAGATCTCGGCCTTCGTCCGGGCCAGCGGAACGGTCGCAGGAACCAGCCGCCCGCGTAGTCCCCGTCCATGACGGTCGCGGCGCCGGCCGGACGGCGGCCGGCGGTTGGCCGGGCTGGTCATCGCGCACCTCCTGCAGAAAAGCAGCCTCAGCCTAGCCCGCGATCGGCGTGTCGCGACGCAAGGCGGGGCAACGCCCGGGTGGGGGCGATAAGTTGCCGCCGTGAGGTCTCCACGGCGTTGCTCCAGAAACGGCTGCCCCCGGCCGGCTGTCGCCACGCTGACCTACGTTTACCACGAGTCCACGGCCGTGGTCGGCCCCCTCGCCGCGTTCGCGGAGCCGCACACCTACGACCTCTGCGAGACCCACGCCCGCTCCCTGACCGCCCCCCGCGGCTGGGAGGTAGTCCGCCACGAAGGCGCATTCGACCCCCCGCCACCGACCCCCGACGACCTGGTCGCCCTGGCCGACGCCGTCCGCGAGGCAGCCCGCCCGGGCCGCTACGACGACTTCGACGACCTCCCGCACGCCGGCCATCAACAGGGCCGCCGCGGCCACCTCCGGGTCATCCCGCCCAGCCAATAAATCCCAAGATCCGCCCGAGCCCAGGCCGCCGGCGGGCAAGGCGTCGAGACATGATCATGTCCCGGGCCCGTCGGGGGCGCGACCGTCGCTCCCGCCGGACACCGCTGCGCTGCCAGGCCCGCGCCGGTCGCGGTCAGAGCGGATGCCGCGAACGCGGCAAGGTCCTGTCTCTGAAGGGCAGCTGTCGGCATCGGCCGACGAGGTGGCCAAGGCGCTCGGCGGCAAATCTCGGTGATCGCAACGTCTGCCACGCGGGGCGGCCAAGGTCCACGCCCGCGCGGGGGTGGCCGACATCCGCCAAGCGGGGCGGGCCGATTGCCGGGATGGCGATGATCCGGGCGATCGGTTCCCGGTGCTGGGCTGCGGTTTTCGGCGGCGGACGCGGTGGAGTTGGTTGGCTGGGCGGCAGATCTTGGTAGTTGGTTGCCGCTTGGGCAGCAATGCATTACCAACGTCCGCA
>NZ_BONC01000071.1 GCF_016862515.1 Asanoa iriomotensis | reverse complement strand
TTCAGGATCCGGTCAGGGGCCGGCGGCGCCGGCCAGAGCTCCAGCAGGTAGCTGTCGATGGCGGGCTCGTCGTGCGAGCGGACGTCCTTGTCGGCGGCCTCGTCCATGCCACGGGCGCAGAACCGTGTCCGTAGACTGTGGACGGACGGCAGGCGCACCGGTCGGGAGTCCTCGAAAGCCGTCAGCCAGAGGTTGGCCGACGGCGGTTCGAAGGAGACCTCCACGATCTCCTCCCACCGGTCGTCGAGCGGGGGCTCGGTGTCGTGCCAGGTCACGGTGAACGGGACGGTGCCGGTGTGCAGCCCGGTCACCATCGCCAACGCGCCCGGCTCCGCGGCGCCGCACAGGCCGTTGCGCTGGCCACCGGAGGCACGGGAGAGGTCGGGCCCCGCGCCTTCCTCGGTCAGGTTGACGAATCGGTAGTGGACGTGGATCTCACCGTCGAAGAGCACAGTCACCCAGGCATGATGCCCGGTGGCCGGCAGGCCCGCAGACCCGTCGGCGTGCTCTGGTCGGCTGCCCCGTCGCTCGGACGCTGGTGCGGCCGACGCCGGCCTCAGGGCGCGAGGGCGCCGATCTGGTCGGCCGCCTCGATCACCTCGCCGAGCAGGCCGAGCCAGTCGTCCACGTCGGAGCCCTGCAGCCCCACGTCGAGCCCTAGGCCTTGGCCCGCGGCGAGGTAGACCTGGCCCACGCCGAGCTCACGGGCGGTCGCGAGGTCCTCGGCGACCTGCTTGGGCGATCCGCCGAGGAAGGGCCGGCCGTCACCGATCGGCTCACGGGTGACCTGCGTCGGCCAGGGCGCCTGGTTGACCACCGTGAGGCCGGCGGGGTCGCGGCCCGCCTCGCGGGCGGCGTCGTGGAACACGGACACGACGCCGCGCAGTTCCTCCGCCGACGAGGTGAGCGGGAGCACGCCGTCCGCGATCCGGCCGGCGCGCCTGACCGCGGCCGCCGAGGTCGCGGCGAGCAGCACGGGAATGCGGGCCTGGAGCGGCTTGGGGTTCACCTGCGACGGCGTGATCCGGTAGAACTCGCCCTCGTGCCGGACCGGGTCCGGACCCCACGCGGCCCGCATCGCCGACATGAACTCCTCCGTGCGGGCGCCCTTGCGGCTGCGCGACACGTTCGCCGTCTCGAACTCGTGATGCTGCCAGCCCTGTCCCAGGCCGGCGATGACCCGGCCGCCGCTGAACTGGTCCAATGTGGCCAGCCGCCGGGCGAGCATCACGGGCACGTGCAACGGCGCCACCAGGACCGCGGCGCCGAGCTTGATCCGCTCGGTCACGGCGGCGACGTAGCTCAGCGTCTCCAGCGGCTCGTAGACCGAGCCGTAGAACTCCGGCATCATCGTGGGTTCGCCGCCGGTCAACGGCACGACCTCGTGGACCGGCCGGAGCAGCCGTTCGAACGTCCACAAAGCATGGAAGCCAAGCCGTTCGGCCTCCTTGGCAACCTTGACGATCGTCTCGGGCGACGTCTGCGGGCCGGCGGTGGGCAGTGCGAGACCAAGTTCCATGGCTCCCCAGAATCACACCGCCAGACCCGCCCGACCACGTCAATCCGGCCGACAACCACGTCAATCAAGACACCGGCGCCTGGCGAGTGCACGGCGGGTGAGACGCTCTGGCTCGTGGGACACCGCGGCGACCTCGACTCGGACACCCGGCGGCTGCTCGATGACCTGTGCGTGCGGCTGGGCTTCTGCTTGTCGCCCGACGACATTCGCAGCCTGGAGCTGTCACCGCCGGGCGACGTCGATGCGTTCGCCGACGCGGTCTTCCTGGCCGAAGGCATGGGCGACATGAGCCACACCCGAATCCGCGCCCAGGTGCGCGCGGTCGTGGCCCGGCACATGGGTGGCTGGCCGCGGACCGACCCCGCCCGTGCCTAAGCTGTCGATCGTGCGGGATGGCGGTCGTCAGGTGTTTCGGTATCAGGTCGACTTCGGGAGCGGCGAGCGGAACGTCGTGTCGTTGCTCGATCCCGAGTGGGTCTACGAGCACGGGCTGGGCCCGGAAGCGGTGATCGCCGTCCTGCGGGGCGGTGCCGAGGCAGATGTCGTGAGCCCGGCCGACGTACAAGAGAACGGTCCGTTCCTTCGGGTGTTGTCGAGGGCCATCTTCGAGCACGCGGACCGGTGCGACCTGCTTCGGCGCGAGGCGGAGATCCAAGGCAGCGGCTACGTCTACCTGCTGGACGGGCGCACGCCGACGCCCGGCGGGCGCGTGCCGCCGGAGGACATCATCGGCGTCTTCGAAGCACGCGACGGCGCGCTCGTGGCCGGCTCCTATCAACACAACCCGCGGCACCGGCTGTTTACGAACGCCGGCTGGTTCCGCCTGCCCGCCGAGATCGAGGACGCGCTGCAGGCGCGCCTGCGCAGCGTCACCTGGTGATGCCGTCCAGCACCGTAGTCAGGTTGTGGTTGAAGGTGTCCTCCGCGTTGAGGTGGGTGCCGTCGATGACGAGCCGGGCGATGGTGGGGTAGCGGCCCGACTCGAACACGCGGGTGAGGTAGGGACCGAGGCTGGCCTGGAAGGCGGGCTCGTCGGTGCCGGTGGCACGGGCGGTGCGCCGCTCGGTGACCTCTCGGCGGAGCGCGCCGATGAGGTAGGCGTTGAGGGCGCCCAAAGCCCGCTGAAGGTCGTCGATGTCGTGCACGCCGGGGGCCTGGCTGAGCGCCGCCGCGGTCGCTTCGCCCACGGCGAGCGCGTGCGGCCCGAGGTGTGGCCGTCCGCCGAGCAGGTCGGAAAACCATTCATGATCAAGTGCGGCTGCGCGGGTCGTACGCGCGATGGCCAGCACCGTGGCCCGCCAGTCGGCGTGCCGCCCCGCCTCGGCGATCTGCGCGTAGACGGCGTCGACCATCAGATCGAGCAGCTCGGACCTGTTGGTCACGTAGTCGTAGAGCCGCATCGGACCGACTCCGAGCTCCTTGGCGATCTTGCGAAGCGACAGTTCGTCGAGCCCGTGCGCGTCGGCGAGTCGGATCGCCGTGGCGGCGATCTTCGCGCGGCTCAACGGCACCGGCGCCGCCCTCGGCTGGGGCTCGGGCCGTTCCCAAACGGGCACCACTTCGCTAGCGTACGGCGTATCCACAGATACAGCGTACGCTAAGGAGACGGGGATGAGAATCGCGATCGCCGGTGGCGGCCTCGGCGGGCTGACGCTGGCCCGGGTCCTGCATCGGCACGGCATCGAAGCGGTCGTGTACGAGCGCGAGCCGAGCCGCTCCGCCCGCTCCCAGGGCGGCACGCTCGACCTGCACCCGGAGTCCGGGCAGCGGGCCCTGGCCGAAGCGGGCCTCACCGGCGGGTTCCGGTCGCGGGCGCGGCCCGAGGGCGAGGAGCACCGCATCGTCGACCCCGCCGGCCGCACGCTGGTGCACCACACGCCGCAGCCCGGCTCGTTCGCCGGCCGTCCCGAGATCGACCGGAGCGCGCTGCGTGACCTGCTGCTCGACTCGCTGCCCGGCGACGCGGTCGCGTGGCGACACCGGCTCGTCGCGGCGACGCCACGACCTGGCGGCGGCTGGGAGCTGACCTTCGACGGCGGCCACACGAGCGACTGCGACGTCCTCGTCGGTGCGGACGGCGCGCGCTCGGTCGTCCGCTCGCTGCTGACCGACGCGGCAACGTCCTATGTGGCCACCTTCGCGGAGCTGACCATCAGCGACGTCGACCGCCGCCACCCGGACGTCGCCGAGCTCGTCGGCCCGGGGAACCTGTGGTGCGTCGGCGTCAACCAGATCCTGGCGGCACAACGCATCGGCGACGGCAGCGTGCGCGTCGGGATCTCGTTGCGCGCGGAGGATCGCCCGCTCGACACCTTTCGCAGCAAGGGTGCTCTGCTTGACCTCTTCGGTGGCTGGGACCGGAGCCTCACCGCGCTCATCGAGGCCGGCGACGACACGGTGACTCCACGCAGGATCGAAGCGATGCCCGTCGGCGCGCGCTGGTCCGGCCGGCCCGGCATCACCCTGATCGGCGACGCCGCGCACCTCATGCCGCCGGTCGGCGAGGGGGCCAACCAGGCGATGCTCGACGCCGCCGAGCTCGGCCGCGCACTCGCCGCCGACGCCGCCGACCCGGACGCGGCGATCCGCGCGTACGAAGAGGCGATGTTCGCCAGGATCCACCCGATCGCCGACATGTCCGCGCGCGCCCAGGCGATGATGCTGTCCCCAACCGCGGCGGCGGACGTCACCCGCTTCTTCAGCGCCCGACCCTAAGGCTCGTCGGTCAGGCCGGCGCGGACGGCGAACACGGCGAGCTGGACCCGGTTGGCGTAGCCCGTCTTGTTCATCAGGTTGCCCACGTGCGTCTTGACCGTGGTGATGCCGAGGTGCAGCCGCTCGCCGATGTCCGCATTGGACAGACCCGCGCCGAGCAGGCGCAGCACGTCGCGCTCGCGGGCCGTCAGCGGTGCGGCCTGGAGCTGGGCCGGCGCACGCGCGTCGGTGCGGGTGGCCATCGCCTGGGTGACCAGGCGCCGCAACACCGTCGGGCTGAACGGGTTCTCGTCGCGGGCGGCGCGGCGGATGCCGTCGAGCAGCTCGTCCGGCGTGGCGTCCTTGACCAGGAAGCCGCAGGCGCCGGCGGCCAGCGCAGGGTAGAGGTGGTCGTCGTCGTCGAACGTCGTCAACACGGTGATCCGCGACTGCGGGCGCACCCGCAGGATCGCCGTCGTCGCCTCGATCCCGTCCATCCGTGGCATGCGCAGGTCCATCAGGATGACGTCGGGCGCGAGCCGCTCGGCGAGGCGCACCGCGTCCCGCCCGTCGACGGCCTCACCGACGATCTCGATGTCGGGTTCGGCGGCGCACAGCGCGCGCAGGCCGGCCCGCACGAGCCGCTGGTCGTCGACGAGCAGGAGGCGGATGCTCATGCCGACGCCGCCGCGAGCACCGGCGTCCGCCCGGCCGCCGCCGGCAGGACCGCGTGGATCCGCCAGCCCGACCGGCCGGGTCCCGCCTCGAACTCGCCGCCGAGCAGGTGGATCCGCTCCCGCAGCCCGAGCAGGCCGTGCCCACCCGTGGCCGGGCGGCGGGCCGCCGCGGTGCCGTCGTCCGCGATGTCGATCCGCACCGCACCGTCCGCCGTCGCCGAGACGTTGACCGTGGCACTCGCCTGCGGGCCGGCGTGCTTGAGCACGTTGGTCAGCCCTTCCTGCACGACCCGCAACAGCGCGAGGCCGCGCACCGCGTCGAGCCCGGCCACTGTCGGATCCACCGACGCCTCCAGGGACAGGCCGGCGTTGCGGCTGCGGGCCACCGCCTGCAGCAGCAGGTCGGGCAGGTCGGCGGGGTCGAGCAGGGGAGCGTGGGCCTCCTCGTCGAGGGTCGTGGGGTCGCGCAGCACCGCGACCAGGCGCCGCAGGTCGGCGAGGGCGGCGGTGCCGGTGGCATGCACGTCGTCGAGCGCCGCCACCGTCTCCGGATCGGCGTCCGGGTCGAGGTGGCGGGCCACCCCGACGCGCAGCACGATCGACGCGACGTGGTGGACCACGATGTCGTGCAGTTCGCGGGCGATGGCGGTGCGCTCGGTGGCCCGTACCATCGCTTTCTCTGACTCTTGTCGTTGTTCGAGCAGGTTCGCGCGCTGTTGGGCCTCCGCGGTGGCCAGCCGGGCCGCCTTGAGGTGCAGTCCCAGCAGGACCGGCGCGCCGAGCAGGCTGGCGATCACGCCGGTGACGACGACGAAGAACGGCGGCTGCAGGGGCGTCAGCGGCACGTCGACGAAGTTGGCGAACAGCCCGACGCCGGCGGCGAGCACGCCGACCGCGATCCAGCGGCGTCCCCGGCGCAGCGCGAGATCGATCAGCGCCGCGAACGTCGCCAGGATCACCACCACGTCGGCGTGGGTGCCGATCCGGTCGCTGACGACCAGGAGGGCCGACAGGCAGAGGACCATCGTCAGCGGAATCCGGCGCCCGAACGCGAACAGGGCGCCCGCGCCCAGCCCGATCAGCCACGCCCAACCGTCGACCGGGTCGCCGGGCCGGTCGGCCAACGGCAGGTAGGTGACGGCCAGCGCGAGGGGGACCAGGCGCAGCAGGAAGGCGCTGCGCGGCCGCGTGGTGGGGGGCGACACCCGTCGACCCTAGATCGCCAGGCTGGGCGCCCGGATCCTCCTTCGGCAGGAAGGCGCTCCTGCCGAAGGCCGGCGGGACGGGCTTCGTGGCGGACGTCACGGCGCGCGGCGCCGCCGAGGCTGGTCCGCGTGACCACACCATCTGACCTGCTGGCCTTTCTCGACGCCGCGGCCCGCCAGCCGCGGTCCGTGGGCGCGATCGCGCCGAGCGGGCCGGCGCTGTGTCGCCGTCTGGCCCAGATCGTGCCCCGCACGCACGTTTCGACCGTCGTGGAGTTGGGCGCCGGCACCGGGTCCGTCAGCGACGCGATCGGTCGGCGGCTGCTGCCGGGCTCCCGTCACCTGGCGGTCGAGATCGACGAACGGCTCGCGGACCGGCTGCGGGCGCGGCGGCCCGACCTCGACGTCGTCGTGGCCGACGCCGCCGACCTGCGGGCCATCCTCCGCGAGCGCGGCGTGCACCGGGTCGACGCGGTGGTCAGCGGCCTGCCGTGGTCGCTGTTCCCGGCCGCGGTGCAGCAGCGGATCCTGACGGCGGTGGCCGACGTGCTGGCACCCGGCGCCGGGTTCGCGACGTTCGCCTATCTGCACGCACTGCCGCTCGCCGGCGCCCGCGGCCTGCGCCGCCTGCTGGACGACACGTTCGACGAGGTGGTCGCCAGTGCCTCGGTGTGGCGCAACCTGCCGCCGGCGCTCACCTACACCTGCCGCCGCCCGACCGCGCGGTCCACCTGGGCCACCCCGTGCGTGCCGACCGCGTACCCCGCCTGGCTATAGGGCGGCGGTGTCGGCGTCGCCGAGCAGGCCGGTGGCGGCTGCCGTGCCGGCGCTGGTGGCTCGGCCGCGCAGGATCCATTCGAACGTGACGGCGGCCAGCGCTCCGAGGAGCGGGCCGACGACGTAGATCCAGTAGTGGGAGAGGTCGCCGGCGACGAGCATGGGACCGAACGACCGTGCCGGGTTCATCGACGCACCCGTGACGGGCGCCGCCCAGACGGATACCAGGCCGATGTAGCCCCCGACCGCGAGCGCGGCGTTCGGGCCGATGTTGCGTGCGCCGGAGGCGGTGCCGAGGATCACGCTGACCAGGCCGG
Organism: Asanoa iriomotensis; assembly: GCF_016862515.1. Taxonomy (GTDB): domain Bacteria; phylum Actinomycetota; class Actinomycetes; order Mycobacteriales; family Micromonosporaceae; genus Asanoa; species Asanoa iriomotensis. Next base: position 33,089 of record NZ_BONC01000071.1, on the reverse strand, counting down.
CGGTCAGGAGCAGCTCGGTCGCCACGGCCACCCAGGTGCCCACCTGCGGGGTGGGCAGCGTGGCGCCGTTGATGATGCCGCCGTACATCCACTGCAGGACGAGCGAGGCGAGGATGGCTCCGGTGAGCTGGGCGATGATGTAGCCGGGAACCCGAACCCACGGAAAGTTGCGGCGTACGGCGAACGCGAGCGTCACTGCCGGGTTGAGATGGGCGCCGGAGATGGTGCCCATGAAGAAGATGATCGCCAGCACCATGACGCCGGGTGCGAGCGCCTTCGTGGCGAGCGTGAGCTGCGTGCCGAAGACGGTCGCCCCGATGACGCCCGCGCCGGCGGCGACCAGCACCAGCAGAAAGGTGCCCCACACCTCGCTGAACAGGCGGCGGTACTCCAGCCGTGGATCGTCGAACTCGGCGGCCGTCCGGTGTTGTCGCTCCGCGCGCCGGGCCAGCCAGGCCATGACCGGCTCGCCCGTGGTGGAGGGATCCCGCTCAGCCATCTGCGCCCCCGTGCCCTGTCGGCCAAGTGAACCACTTCGGCCACACCCGTACCGCCGAAATCCGGCTACCGCCCTTCCAGGATGGTTCTCAGCACGTCGAGGTTCTTCGCCACGGCGTGCTTGACGGGGTGTTTCGCCAGGCCGGCGAGAGCACGTCCCGTGAGCTCCACGTCGTTGACCAGCCGGGTGCCGCCGTTCGCGGGCTCGAGCAGGTAGGTGAGGCTGCCGTCGAACACGCCCAGCCCGCCACGCACGACGAGGCGGCGGTCTGGTTCGTACCCGATGATCTCGAGCGACTCCTCCATCGGGCGCGGCAGCGTGCGGACCTGTCGATAGACGGTGCCGACGCCGATCGGGCCGGCGCCGATCCGGCGGGTCTCGCGGATCGCGTAGTTCCACCTCGGCAGGTTTTCCAGGTCTGACAGGTACGCGAACACGGCGTCTGCCGGACGCCGGATCAGGACCTCATTGCTGAACTGTGCCATCGTCCGCTCCTTGTCTGCCCTGACGTCGGGCGAGTGCCTGGCCGGCCGGGAAGGCGTTGGCGAAGGTTCGCAACAGCGCGAGCGTCGGCTCGACAGGTTGACCGGCGATGAGGTTCTCGATCGTCTGGTGCAGGCGTGCCTCGACGGTGGCGACCTCGCGGGCGAGCCGGACGCCGGCGGGGGTGAGCGTGAGCGTGACGTGGCGCCGGTCGGCCGGGTCGGGATCGCGGTTGATCAGGCCCACCCGCACGAGCCGGTCGACCAGCCGGCTGGGGTTGTCGCCGGTCTCGCAGACCAGCAGCTCACCCAGCCCGCTCATGCTCAGCGGCTGGTGGTCGGCCAGCACCCGGATCGCCTCCGCCTGTGACGGCGTCAGCTCCAGCGGACGGAGGTCGGCGGCGTAGAGGCGGTTGCCCTCGCGCTGGATCGCGAGGATCAGGTAGCGAAGCTCTTCGGCCGGGGTCACGGTCGCACCGGCGCGTGTTCATCGGCCGCGGCGAGCAGGCCGGCGGCATCGGGGTCGTGCGCGGCCAGGACGACGAGGTCGGGATGTTGTTGCCGCAACGCGTTGACCATCCCGACGGTGTGGCGCATCTGCCGCCGGTTGCCGGCACCGGGGATGTCGCCGGCCGCGAGCAGGCGGGCGTCGTAGGTCAGATCGCCGACCATCAGCAACGGCGGCCGCCCGGGCCGGCGCACCAGCATCGACAGGGATCCTGGCGTGTGGCCGGGGGTCGGAAGCAGCACGATGCTGCCGTCGCCGAACAGGTCGTGTCCGGAGTCGAAGGGGCCGAGATCGGGGATGGGCTCGGGCTCGACCTGCTGCCAGCGCAGCCCGGGCAGGGTGATGTGCGAGCGCAGGAAGCCCCGCACCTCGGGCGACGGCCGCATCACCTCCCGCCACTCGGCGGGCGTGGTCACGATGGTGGCGTTGGTGCCGGCAAGCTCGGGAAGGCCACCGATGTGGTCCTGGTGCAGATGCGACAGCACGGCCGTGTGCACATCGGCCACGTCGAGCCCGAGGGCGTGGAGTCTGGCACCGAGGGTCTCGTGGGGTTCGATGGCGAACCTCGCCAGGCGGTCGTAGACGAACCCGCCGAACCCCTTGGGGAAGTAGTCGGCGTCGGTGACCGAGGCGCGGTCCTGACCGGTGTCGAACAGGACGAGCCCGTCACGGTGCTCGACGACGTAGGCGTTGATGGGCCGGGGTGGCGTCCACCGGCGCGAGGTGAGCAGCCACAGATAGAGCGGTTTCCACGTGGGCCCGACGTGCTCGGGGTGGATCTCGACGCTGCCGGTGCTGACCACGGACACGCGTCGGACGGGATCTGAGCTCACGACCTGCCCCCTTCGTGATTGGATGTCGCGTCATCAGATTACACGACATCTAATCGAGTCGCCAACGGCCGTGACCCAGACCACCGATGAGCGTGCGTCAGGTGGCACGCTGCGATGGATCAGCACGAACACTGACCGGAGGAGGAGGTGGGTTGTTGTGGCGAACCCAGATGTGGGTGCGGCTGCCATGTCGCGGGTTTACGTCGACATGGTCGGAGACCTGTTCCACGCGGGCCACGTGGCGCTCCTGCGGGAGGCGCGCCGCCACGGTGACTGGCTGGTCGTCGGCGTGCTGTCCGACGACACCGCGGCCTCCTACAAGCGCCGTCCCATCATGACCCTGGCGGAGCGGGTCGCCGTGATCGAGTCGTGCAGGTACGTCGACGAGGTGATCGAGGACGCCCCGTTTCAGGTGACCGAAGAGTTTCTTGCCGAGCACGGGATCACCACGGTGGTGCACGGCGACGACCTGTCGCCCGAGGGTGCCGAGTTCGTATATGGGTCCGCGGTAACAGCCGGGAAGCTCACGTACGTTCGGCGCACGGAAGGAATCTCCACCACCCAGTTGATCCAGCGGGTGCTCGACGCGGGGTAATAGGTTGGTAAGGGTTCGTCGATCGACACCGTGGTTAGCTGATCCCGCCACGTCACAAGACCGAGTGGGGTTGTCCATGTCGCGGATTGGTCACGGTGTTTCGGTTGCCTGCGCGGTGTTGTTGCTGGCGGGCTGCGGCGCCGGCACGGCGCCCGGATCCGCCGTCGGCGACCAGACCACCGGCCCGTCGACCCGACTGCCGGCATCGACCACGCCCGCGGCAACGCCGACCACCGCCGGGCCGGTGCCGCAGACGCTGACCTTCACCGCGCGGACGGTGGACAGCAAACAGTTTGACGGTGCCTCCTTGTCCGGCAAACCGGTCGTGCTGTGGTTCTGGGCGGCGTGGTGCCCGCGCTGCCGCGCGGCAGCCGACGACGTGGCCCGCATCGACAGGGACTTCACCGACCGGGTCCACGTCGTCGGCGTGGCCGGGCTCAACAGCGGCGAGGACGCGATGCGCCGGTTCGTCACCGACCGGGGCATCGGCGGGTTCGTCAACCTCGCCGACGACGACGGCCAGATCTGGCAGCGGTTCGGCGTCACCACCCAGGAGTACTACGTGCTCCTGGACACCGCGGGCGAGGTGGTCCACAAGGGACCACTGACCCAGGACGAGCTGCGCGAGCGGGTCACCGCCATGGTCGGCTGAGCGACCGTGTTCGACGCCCCGTACGCCCTCGCGTTGGCCGCCGGGCTGCTCGCCGCGGTCAACCCGTGCGGCTTCGCGCTGCTGCCCGCGTACCTGTCCTTCCTCGTCCTCGACAAAGACAACGCCGACGGTGGCGGCCGAGCACGAGCGGTCGGCCGCGCCCTGACACTGACCGCGGCGATGACGGTCGGTTTCGTCGCGGTGTTCGGGGCGTTCGGGTTGCTCGCCGCGCCAGCCGCCGACGCGGCCGCCCGGCACCTGCCGTGGGTGAGCATCGCCATCGGGTTGGCCCTGGCAGCCGCCGGCGGTTGGCTACTGGCCGGCCGGCAACTGCCCACCCTCGGCTTCAAGATCGGCACCGGTCCGGAGGTGACCCGCCGGTTCGGATCCATGGCACTGTTCGGCGCCTCCTACGCGATCGCCTCACTGGGCTGCACCATCGGCCCGTTCCTGGCCGTCGTGGTCGCCGGCTTCCGCACCGACTCCACCACCGCCGGGATCGGCCTGTTCCTCGCGTACGCCGCCGGGATGGCCCTCGTCGTCGGCGCGGTCGCCCTCGCCGTCGCCCTCGCCCGGGTGTCGCTGGTCCGCGGGCTGCGCCGCGCCGCCCCGCTGATCAGCCGCGCCGCCGGAGCACTGCTGCTGGTCGCGGGCGCGTACGTGGCCTGGTACGGCTGGTACGAGATCCGGGTCTTCCGCGACGGCGACACCACCGACCCCGTCATCGACACCGCCGCCGACCTGCAATCCACCGCCGCAAGCTGGCTGGACAGCATCGGACCGGCAACCGCAGCGGTCGCCGTCGCGGTCCTGCTCGCCGCCACCGCGGCGGTGCAGGTGCTTCGCCGAACCCGTCGCTAACCTCTGGATCGCCCTTGGTCGAGTGGCTGATCTCCCGTTGTCTCGTCGTCGATGGGCCGGCCGTACGTCACGGCGTCGAGAACGGCTTCGGGCGCGACGGAGCGGAATTCCGCATCGGGACGCACGCCGAGAGCGTCGTTGACGGTCAGGAACGCGATCCGCAGAGCGACGAACACCGTGATCCCGAAGATCTGGGCATCGTCGTATCCGGCGTCGCGTAACGCCTGCGCGTCTGCCGCGACGGTGTGGTTGGGGTCGCGGGCCACCTTTCGCGCCCAGTCGGCCACCGCGCGCTCGCTGGTGGTCAGTCCGTCGTCATCGCCGCGGAGCACCGCGGAGGCCGTGTGAGCGTCCGTTGCCTCGGCCAGCTTGGATCCCCAGGCCAGCGAGCAGTACGAGTCGCCGGAGGCCGATGCGCAGGCTGCGACGAGGATCCCTCGTTGACGCAGGGTGAGTTCGTGCGCCCTGCTCGTCTGCCGCATCAGGTCGAAGAGGCCGTTCATGGTCGCGGGTGCGTAGGCCCACAGCCGGGAGGCGTTCATCACGAAACCGAGCTCTGTCAGGTCTTCGTCGAACGTACGCCGAGCGTCGGGCGTAATTTCCGGAACGCCGAGGAAGCCGATCGCGCTCATGCCGTCACTGTCCATCGCGCGACCCGGGCTTGCGCGCGAGATAGGTGACGACGTCGATCGAGGCCCGCAGCGGCAGTCCGTCCCGGACGAGCTCGCGGGCCTGGTCGGTCGCCGCCTCGACGAAGGCCGCCTCGCCGACGTGCTGCATCGCCTCGTATGCGGGCCCGGTGGAGGCGAGGGCCCGCGCGAATGTCTCCGGATCGGCGAACTCCCACACGAACGGCACGGTGAGCCGTTCGATGTCGACGAAACCACAGCGAGCAAGGAGATCCTCGCCCACCCCGGGCCGACCGAGCGACACCATCGCGGCTTGGTGCGCCACCCTCGCCGAGTCGGCCATCCGGAACGGCGCCAACGCCCAGGCACCGGGCGACTTCTTGATGTGGCCCCACACTGTGAGCCCCACCCGGCCGCCCGGCGCGAGGACCCGGTGGATCTCGTTCATGGCCGCCGGTGTCGTGCCCCAGACCCCCCGGAAGCTGGTCGCGACGTCGAAGCTCGCGTCTCCCCACGGCAGCGCGTGCATGTCGCCGACGCGGATGTCGGCGTCCGGGTTCCTGTCGCGTGCGATCGCGACGAGTCGGGGCGAGGCGTCGATGCCCGCACACTCGGCTCCCAGCACACGGGCGAGTTCGACGGCGAGACCGGCGCCGCACGCGACGTCTATGAGTCGGTCTCCCTCGCGCACGCCGAGCCGGTGATGAACGGCGACGTACTCGCGGCAGTTGGCTGGTTCGCTGAGGGTCGCGAAGTCGACCGCCTTGCGGCCCCAACCGTCGTCGACCACCTTCCAGGCCTCCTGAGTGCCGTGATCGATTTCCACCTGTCACACCTCGTCAATTCGGATTGGTAGCGCAGCCGCGGACCTGAACCATGCGGCATCGGCGTGTGAGCGAGTGTGTGACGAACCTGGTCGTCCTGGGATGTCGTGGCCGTCGGGCCTAGGCTGGAACCGGAGGCGAAACTGGCTGTCGCCTCACACGGCGGGTCACACGGTGGGCCGGCATGGTCGCTCCGACAGCAGTCAATCAACACAGGGAGAAGTCATGCCGCTCGTCAACGTGAAGCTCATCGAGGGTGTGTTCACCCCGGAGCAGAAACGGGAAATGATCCACCGGCTCACCGAGGCGATGGTGGAGATCGAGGGAGAGGCCCTGCGTCAAGTGACGTGGGTCGTCGTCGACGAGGTCAAGAGCGGCGACTGGGGTGTCGGCGGCAACGGCCTCACGACCGCCGACGTCCACGCGCTTCAGGGACGAGCCTCGGCCGCCGCGTGAGGTTGAGGTTCAAGGGGTGAAAACGCGGGTACGGCTGCTCGGGCGCCCACAGGTCGAGGGCGGCGCGCAGCCGTGCCCGCAACCGCGCGGATTCAAGTCATGGGCGCTCCTGGCCCGGGTCGCCTTGGCGGGGCGGCCGGTCTCCAGACGGGAACTGGCCGGTGAGCTCTTCTTCGCCGCGAACGACCCGCTCGGCGCTCTGCGGTGGTCGCTGGCCGACCTGCGGCGGAGCCTCAATCTGCCAGATGTGCTGCGCGGCGACCCCGTGCGCCTGACACCGGACGAGGTGTGGGTGGACGTCTGGGCCCTCGAGGACGGCTCCCTGCCCGCCGCCGAGATCGGCGGCACGTTGCTGGACGGGGTCGAGCTTCGCAACTGCCCGGGATTCGAGACATGGCTTCTGGTGGCTCGCCCACGCAGCGCCGCCCGCTCGATGGAGGAACTTCGCCAGCGCGCGCTGGACCTGCTCTCGACGGGTGAGGCGGACCAAGCGGTAACGGTCGCCGGACGCGCGGCCAGCCTCGACCCGCTGGACGAGCCTGCCCAGGAGCTGTTCCTGCGCGCACTCGTCACGGCGGGACATGAGGCGCGGGCCTCCGTGCATCTGGCGTCGTGTGAGGCCACGTTCGCCCGCGAGGGGCTGGTGCCATCGCCGGCGCTACGCGCCGCCGCCCGCGGTCCTGGGCCGCGGCACCGGACCGGACTCCGCGCGGGGGTGGTCGCTGGGTCGCTGCTGCGGGCCGGCACCGCAGCCCTCGACGCGGGAGCCGCTGACGCCGGGATCGAGACGCTGCGCCGGGCGGCCGACGAGGCCGAACGCGCACGCGACCTGGCATTGCAGGCCGACGTCCTGCGCGCCTTGGGAAGCGCCCTGGTCCACGCCGTGCGTGGGTTCGACGGCGAAGGGGCCGTGGTCCTGCACCGCGCCCTCACGGCAGCCCGTAGCGCGCAGCGTCCCGCAGTCGCCGCGGAGATCCTGCGCGAGCTGGCCTTCGCGGATGTGCAGGCCGGCCGGCACGCATCGGCCGCCCGCGCACTGCAGGAGGCGGCGCGGCAGGCAGCGACAGTCGGAGACAGGGCATTGCTCGCGGCAATCCTCGCCGTCCAAGGAATGAACGAGGCGGACCGGGGCCGGCATGTCACGGCCGCCGCGTTGCTCACCGAGTCCGCGGAGACCGCGCGTCACACGGGACGCCGCCGCCAGCAGGCGTGGTCCCTCGGCATACTCGCGCGGTCTCTGCTCCTTTCCGGGGACGTCGACCAGGCTCAGAAGGCCGCCGATGCCAGCATCGCGGTGACGCAGCAGGAGCGGTGGAACGCGTACCTACCCTGGCCACAAGTGCTCCGGTCGCAGGCACTGGCCGAGGCCGGCGATTGGGACACGGCCCGCGAGGACGCCGAGAACGCCTTCGCGCTCGCCTGCGAGCTGGGCGACCCGTGTTGGGAGGGCATGGCCGGTCGGGCGCTCGGCGTCATCGAGCTGCACGCCGGCGACCATGCCGCGGCTCATACCTGGATCGCCGACGCCCGGCGGCGCTGTGACCGGGTCTCCGATCGGTACGTATGGGTTTCGGCCTACATCGGACTCGCCGACCTCGAGTTGGCGGTCCGGGAAGGAACCGACGCGGCGGCGCCGGCAGCCGCCCGGCTCCACGACTACGCCGTACGTGCTGACCTGCCCGAATTCCTCGCTTGGGCCCTCGTGCACCAGGCCGAGTCCGGAGACCGCAGCCGGATTCCCCTTGCGCGGACCGCCGCCGAAGGCGTGACGAATCCGGTCCTACAGGCCCGGGTACGGGCGCTGGACAGCCACTTCGGGGGCAGCCCGACCTAGGTTAGTGGCGGTCGGGCGGTCCGGAGAACGCGGAACGCTTCGCGGCCTCGGCGGAGTGCCAGAGGACGGCCCGGTTGATCCGGTCCGGATACCGCTCGATCATCAAGTTGTAGAGTTCGCGGGCGTCGTCGCTGTTGCGGTCGGCGGCCTCCCAGTCCCGCAGGTACTGCCGGGTCGCCTCGATGTTGTCCGGGCCGTCGGGCGCGCCGTCGCGCTTGTGGCCGGCGACCACCGCGTCCGGATGCAGGTCGGCGATGGTGTCCAGCGCGTCGAACCACTCGGCGAGCCCGTCGGCGCCGGCCTCGGAAAGGTAGAGGTGCACGTCGTTGTAGACGCTGTCGCCGGCGGCGACCAGCCCGATCGAGGGGGCGTGCAGCGCGGTCGTGTGGTCGGTGTCCGAGTGGCCGAGCGGCACCACGACCAGTTCCTCGCCCTCCAGGTCGAGAGTGTCGCCGGACAGCCGGTCGGCAACGACGGGGTCGCCGATCTGGTCGGGGAACGCCGCCCGCCAGAAGGGGTCCAGCCAGTTCGGCCCGACCTGCTGTTTCATCGCGTCGACCACCTCGGGCACGGCCACCAGCCGGGCGTCCGGGAACCGCTCGAGCACAGCAGCGGCGCCGAAGAAGTGGTCGCCGTGTCCGTGCGTGATGTAGATCGTGGTCAGGTGCTTGCCGGACGACTGGACCCAGTCGGCGAGGGCTTGGCCCTCCCGGTCCGTCATCAGCGCGTCGACCAGGACCGCGTCGCGGTCGCCGTGAATGAGCGTGACCGCCGTCGGCGACCACATCTCGCGCTTCTCGCCAACCGGCAGGTCCGCGGAAACCACCGGCTTCGCGGGCGCGACATACGTCTCGTACGCAAGTGTTGCCATGACGACTCCCCGTGTTTTTGGCACCTTCTCCCCACGCTTGCACCGATCACCGCGGGTCGTGGCGGAACGGGCTGTCTCAGCGGAACATACGTGGGACGTGTCGGATCACGGAGACGAGGTCAGGATCGCTCTCAACGCGGCTGCGGTCCGGGTGCGCAGGTCGTTTGGGTCCACGCGGCAAGCTGTCAACAGCGGGTCGGCCGAGGGGGCTTCCAGGAGGGCCAGCAGGTAGTGGGTCGTGCCGGTGCCGGCGTGGCCGTGCTCCCGGGCGAGCTCCTCCGCTCGCTTCTCGGCCTGGGACAGCTCGTCGGCCAGGAAGGGGTCGCCGCGGCGCAGCCACTCGGCCTGGGCGGAGATCGCCGCGGGCCCGGGGTCCGGCAGCGGCGCCGCGGCGCACAGCTTGGCCGCGAGCCGGTAGGGGTTGAGCCCGGCGTCGCGCAGCAGGGCGGCTCCCCGGTTGCGGGCCAGCACGGATGGCGTCATCGACACACGCTTCGCCGCCAGGCATTCGTCCGCCCGGAGCAGACCCAGCAGCGCATGGCCGGCACCGGCTACGCCGTGATCCAACCGCACCGCCTGTGCCTTGATGTCGTCTCTCGCGGTGGCCATCGGAGCGGCGACGGTGGAGAAACTGATCATGAGCCGGGCGAACCAGGCGCCGAGGCCGCGACCATCCGCCTTCGCCTCGAGGCCGGACATGAAGGGATCCGGAAACGGCGCCGCCACCTCGTCGAGGGCGACGAGCCGCGTCAACCCCGTGGTGTGTCGCAGGCCGGTGCGGGCGAGGTGGCGGGCGCCGTCGCAGTCCCGCAGCCGCTGCATCGCCAGGAGGAGATGGCTCAGGCCGGCGAAGGTGACATCGCGGACCCAGGCCTCGGCCAGCGTGTCGAAGACCAGCACCCGAGCCGCCGGTGTCCATCGAGGTCGATCGGACCACGGCTCGACCTGCGCCGGCTTGACGAGCGTTAGCCGGCCGGCGCGCCGCCGGACCAGCCATTCCACCTCGCGGAGCGTGGCGTCGACCTCGCTGTCCGGCGGGGCGACGACGTCGACCTCACCGGGACCGTACTGGGGCCGTAGGGGGCCGAGGCCCATGGCCGCGTGCTCGAGCTCTTCGCGCCTCTCCTTGGAGAAGCGGACCGGCAGCGCGGGCTGCCGGACGGCCTGCGCCAGCACGTCGAAGCTGCCGGCCGGCGAGCCCCGGCGGTAGGCAGCCGCGTAGGCCCGGCACAGCACCTCGGTGACCTGCGCACCGAACCCGACCCATCGAGCACCGGCCATGGCGACCCCCTGGGCCCACGGTAGGCGGTGGTCGCCATCCCGATCAGCGGGCGAGGGACTCCAGCATGATGCTGGCCGCCTTGAGCCAATCACCTCGCGACGCCGCGTTCGCTCGGGCGGTCGACCATCACCTCATCGGCGGTGCCGGCGACGTCGCCGCGCGACTGGGGCGATCAGACATCCGGACCTGCCGCTGTGCGCCTGCGGTCAGCCACGTGCCGCTTCTTAGTTGCTCAGCCCGGTCTTCGCCGGTCGTATCATCGCCGATGAAGGTCGACCGGATCAGGGATGTCGACCGTGAGGTCCCCCTCCCGGAAGTGTGGCGGCCGACCCTGGCCGCGATTGTCGACTCCGCACCCGCATCAGCGAGAGGGGCCTCCGGTAGGGACGGTGTCTCGCGACGTCGGCGGCCGCCTTCGCCGCGGCTTCGCTGCGTTCGTAGGCCGCGAGCACGAGGGCCCGCTCGTCGACCGCGCGGCGATGGTTGCGCACCGCCCGGGTGCGGCTGATCCAGGTGGTCGGCCGCTCCCGGTCGATGACGGCGTCCTCGAGCTCCCGGGCCCGGGTGACGATCAGCTTGTCCATGTCCGCATGACCCCGAGCTGGGCCAGGAAACCGAGCACCCCGCCGCCGGGTGGGTTCTCGGCCCGGTCGACCCGTTCTTCGAGGATGCCCAGGCGGGCGTCCTGCATGTTCTCGCAGGCGAGGAATGCGCACTCGGCCATGAAGTCGCACTGCGCCTCGTCGGCCCGGGCCAGCTCGTCGATCCAGTCCTCCAGCAGGACCCGGATATAGCGGCTCTGGTCGGCCTCGGTCCAGACGTCGCGGCAGGCATCGATCATCCGCAACTGCCGGATCGCCGATGTGACCGCCGCGTTGACTTCCTCGTCCGCGCCCATGCGAACACCGTCCCGACCGTGGTGGTCGAGCCACAAGGCATCGGTCGACTACCGGACCTGACGCGTTTCCTTCCGGTGTCCGGCCGTGTCCGCGTCCGTTCGCGGACACGGCCGTCCGGGCATCAGCGCGTCTTGGACTTCACGTAGTCTCCCCAGCCGTCGCTGAACTGGGCGAAGCTCACCCCGAGCACGTCCCGCATCGCCTCGCCGTCGGTCTTGCCGCGATAATGCGCCTCGACGAACGCGTACACCTTTGGCTCGCCGTATTTCTCGGCGATGTAGCTGATCGCCGAGTGGGCGAGCCAGTAGTGGTAGTTGACCTGTTCCGCGTTGCCACCCCAGAGGTAGGTCTGTGGCAGCGGCAGGTCGTAGTTGAGCTTGCGCAGCATGCTGCGGCCGCTGGCCGCCCGGTCACTCTTCGTCCACGACTGGCGGGCGTGACCAAGGTATTCGGCGAACCCTTCCGTCACCCAGGTTTCCAGGTCGCGCCCGGTCTGCTTGGCGAAGCCCGCGACCATCGAGTGCGCCAGCTCGTGCCGGAAGATCTCATCCGGCCCACCGCGCTGCCCAGGCTTGAAGAACGTCGACTTCACGTCGATCACGACCCGGCTGCCGGCGACGTCGAGATCCTCCGGCGGCTCTTCTCCATCCGTGTAGACCCGATGTGGCGGAAGCGAGATGGACACGCCCGACTCGGTGATCGGCTCCGTGGTGGTTCGGAACATGGAGCCGAGCTCCTTCTGGCCCTTGACCAGCGCGATGACGTACCCCTTCGGGATCTTGTCGGAACCACCGGCGTCGCGCCATGCGGCGGCGTTGGCCGTGGCGGCCCGTTCGGCGATCGGGGCGTATCGCTGCGCCTCCGCCCGCAGCGATGCGTCGACGATGACCAAGGTGTGCGGCGTGCGTTCGACGTGGATCGCGCGCCATTTGTCCCAGGGTGCGACGTAGTGCGGCGACCCGGTCCGGAGATCCTTGGGCGGGTCGGTCGACGTGATCGTCAGCGGGCCGCCCTTCTCCTTCTGGAGCACACCCCAGTAGAAACGTTGCTCCAGCAGCGCGGTGTCGTAGTCGCCGATCCGGTGCAGGAACAGCACGGTCATGCTGAACGAGTGGCCCGCACCGACCGGCGTGAACTCGGTCTTCGAGCCCGGCTTGAACACCGACTCCTGGAACGGGATTTTGGCGTAGTTGTGGAACAGGCTGGTCTGCTGGGCGACGAGCTTCTTGTTCGCGGGATCGGACAGCGCGAGGAACGCCTTGAGATCACGGCCTTCGAGCGCCTTCTCGTACGCCGCGAGCAACGCGTCGATCTCCTCGTTCTTGACCGGGTAGAGCCGGTCGAGCCGCTCGTTGCGCTCGGCGCTCGCCTTCTGCTCCTTGGCGACCAGGGCGTACCCCAGGCCACCGCAGGCGAGCAGGGCAAAGGTCAGCACCGAGCCGATCGTCACCCAGAGCCAGCGCAGGGACTTCTTCTTCGGGGGTACGGGCGGCGGCCCATAGCCGGCGACCTGCCCGTACCCGGCCGGCGGTCCGTAAGGGTTGGGCGGCCCGTACGGCGGCGGGCCGGCGGGGGGTGGACCCTCGGTCATCTCGCATCCTCACTGTGCTGCGTTCGTCCCTTTTAGACGAACGCGGCGGATTTTACTGAGAACGCTGATCGGTCGCTGCCCCGTCGAACGCTGTCCACGTTGGTCGCTCGGCGGGTTGTTATGGATTACGCCGAATGTTGAATCGCCACAACCTGCGGATCGCTGCTCGGGAATGCGGCTGGCAGGCCCGGGATGCTGATAGTCCGCTGGATCATCTGGGTGAGGAAGTTTACGACACCAAGCGGAAACTCAGACCAATCATCATTGCGGCCGAAAACTACAATTGGCCAGGATTCGGGATCAGGAGAATCAACCTTCCAATAGAACTGGTCCCCTGACAGGGATTCTCCCCAGCACAACAACCCTCCGGGGTTCTGGGTATGGGGCGTACCCGTCGCTCTCATTCACCTCCCAGAGGTCCCTGAGCGACTCGGATCTCCTGAATGAACCGGTGGCAAAGGCTGCCTCGGAACCAGGCTTCGGGAGCGTGACCAATAGGAAGTCGTCGACTATCAACGTAGGGTACGCCTCCCCAAGCTCCCGGTAGTCACTTGGAAGGGGAGTTCCCAACTCCCTCTCCACCGTCTGCCAGTTGACCCGCCGCGCAGACGGAGCTCGCCATCGCAACATTGACGGCACGGCGGCTTCCAGATCTTCGATGCCTAGCATGTCTTCTGCCATTGTTGAGTCTGCTTGCGGGGACGGCGGCGTTCGTGACTCAGATACCGAATCGGCTTGCCGAGGGACTCCGCGTAGGCGATCTCCCGTCGGGTTGACTCACCCAGGTAGCCGCCCGGGTCCACGATGTACACCTCGTCAGCCAGGCGAATCTTTTGGAGGTGCACGCGGCCAAGCCGGCCCTTCAGGTCCGAGCTGTCGACTGTCCAGTCGTAGTCCGGCAGATCGGGGAGGCTGAACATGCCGAGGCTGATCACGACGCAGCCTTCCAGCGTGAGCCGCTGGTTGACCTCCGCGAACTCAGCTTCGAACCTGGTCGAGCCGCAGAGCGTGATGACCTTCGCGTCACCCTCGGCCGACTGCGGCGCCTGCTGGTCCTCCATGCCGCTGTGCGGGTGGGCGTTCACTCAGTCGCTCCTGGGCCGTGTGTAATCGGATCGCGCAGCACCGACGGTATCGGTAGGTTCCGGGTTCGTGGTTGTTCGGGTGCTCTGGCTTTGCGGTGCCGATGCTGCGGGCAAGTCGACGGTCGGCTGGGAGATCTACGACCGCCTGACCGGCAACGGCAGCGCGGCGGCTTATCTGGATATCGACTACCTCGGCTTCTGCACCCCGCAGCCAGGTGGTGATCCGACCTGGCTCGTGGAACGCAACCTTGCGGCGATGTGGGCGACGTTCGCCGAGGCCGGCGCCAACTGGCTGGTCGCGGCCGGCGTCGTGGTGACGCGTCAGCAGTGGCAGCGCTACGCTTCAGCCATCCCGAACGCACAGGCCATTCTGTGCCGGTTGCGGGTCACACCCCAGACGCAGGCCGACCGGATCACTCGCCGTGGCGTCCTCGAGGCCGGCGACGGCGGGACCGACGACGACATGCTGGCCGGACTGCACGCCTACGCACAGCGGTCGGCCGAGTTCGCGGCAAAGCTCGAAGCCGACGACTTCGCGGACTTCACCGTGGACACCGATGGAATCCCGATCAAGGCCGTCGCTGACCGTGTGCAGGCCCGAATCGCCGCGAACGGCTGGGACCTGCCCCTCACCTGACGGGGCTAACTCTGGATGCCAGCGGTACGCCGATGCGCGCGCGACGCGGACGTGTACGCGGGCGATCAATCGGAGCGCAGGGGTCGCTGGGTGGGCAGTTGGTGTGGGGAATGCCGTCGCTGCGCGGCATGGCAACGATCTGCCATGCCGCGCAGCGTTCGTCGGCTACCCCGATGTCACTTGCCGGGAAGCTGCTCGAACGTGCCCTCGGGGCGTTCCACGGTCACCGGGCTGCCGTAGTCGGACAGCTCCAGCGTCCCGTCGAGCACGGCGGTTTCCGTAGCCAACCGCAGGGTGGCCCGGTAGACCACCTTCGCCACGCGATGGTCGGGGCCTACTGTCACGTCGCCGATCATGTTGCCGCTCGTGAGGCCTTTGCGTCGCGGGATGGCAACCTCGAAGTGGTACGTATCCGGGCCGGTCTGGCTGATCCTGGCGCCGGACTGGGTGAGGGTGTCGAACAGCTGCTGTGGGTCCGCGGAAACGGCAACCACGCCGGTCTTGGGATCCCAGGACAAGCTCGTGTACTTCTTGTCCGGGTCGTGGTTCCAGTCCACGCGCTCGTCCGGGCTCGGTGCCGGCTTGCGTCGATCCGAGGGTTGGTCGATGGGGCGCAGGTGGGCGATGTCGGCGGTGTACAGGTCGCCATCGACCAGCCGCTCCTCGTACCAGGGCGGCGCATCGCCGGCCGCGATGCGCACGTAGCCGGTTGCCGTGGCAGGGTCGAAAGCCCCCGTGATCACCATCGATGGGCTGCCTGGCTGACTCCGGGGGATGATTGTGTTCTTCACCCGGTAGCTGGTGCCCTGGCTGGCGGCGACCGCGGCGGCCAGGCGGAGTTGTGGTGATTCGGCGCCGGCTGCCGACGGCCGGCCGGGGGTGGCGCTCGGCCCAGCGCCACCGGTGGTGAGCACGCCGGCCATCAGCGCGCCGGCCAACCCGACCACGCCGACCGCGTACCCGGTCCGCGTCATCGTCGTGCGACGCTGCTGCCTGCGCACCGTCGGGCCAACGACGTCGGTGGTGAGAGCGACGCCCGCGACCCGTTCACGCATCCCCTCGGTCAGCTGTTCCTCGATGTAGTTCGTCATCACCCAGCTCCATTCCATGCCTGGGCGTCCTCGGTGGCCCAGGCAGCTGTGAGCTCACGCAGGCGGGCAAGCCCGCGCGAGGCGGTGGACTTGACAGTTCCGACCGAACACCCGAGCATCTCGGCGGCCTCGGCTTCGCTGAGTTGCTCCCAATAGCGCAGCACCAGCACCGCGCGCTGCCGGGGCGGCAGGGTGGCTAACGCCTGCACGAGCGCATGCCGCAGGTGTACGGCGTCGGTCCCGTCCGGCTGCCCGGGCGGTTCCACCTCCGCCAGCACCTCCGG
Organism: Asanoa iriomotensis; assembly: GCF_016862515.1. GTDB lineage: Bacteria > Actinomycetota > Actinomycetes > Mycobacteriales > Micromonosporaceae > Asanoa > Asanoa iriomotensis. The sequence goes on along the minus strand of NZ_BONC01000071.1, from coordinate 17,176 downwards.
CCGGCGCCGCCGTGCGCGCCACTGGTCCACCGCGAGGTGGTACAGGGTTCGGCGCAGGTAACCTTCCTTGTCGCCGTGCACCCGGCTCCAGTGACGCACCAGCCGTTCCAGAGCCGCCTGTAACAGGTCCTCGCCCGCTGCCCGACTGCCGGTCAGCAGGACCGCCGTGCCGAGCAACGCGCTGCCCCGCTCGGCAACGAGGGCATCCAGCCCCTCATAGCTGTTCTTCCAGCGCACCCGGGTTCTCCTTCCGTCGCTGGCAAGGACGACGGGGCCACGCGAAAGGTTGACCGGTGACCACCAGGCATCCGCGGACTCGCTGTGCACCTCGCACTTCCAACCAAGCGCCGAAGCCGCGCGCGATCAACCGACCCGCCGACGCGGCCTAAGGCGTGTTTCACATGCCGGTTGATGGCACCCGCCCTGTTCAAGGACGATCACGACCGCGGCTCCTCGTGCGGTCCGTGTTCAGCGACGGCGTTGCATGACCGGTGCCGTATCCTTCGCGTCCGAATGGATCTACGTCGCCACGGGGGTTACATCATGCGACGCATCGCGGTCGTCATCGCCGTTCTTCTCCTGCTCGCGGGTTGCGGAAGCGGCGGCGGGCCGGCCGACCGCGCCCGCGCGGACGGCGCCGCCGCGGAGCGCGACCAGGGATCGGACGCGCGCGTCCGGGCCGCGGTCGAGACGATGGCGAAGACCAGCTTCTCCTACCACCACACGGCGCAGGGCGGTGGCATGGTTCTCGAGGGAGTGGTTCACCGGCCGTCCGCGGGCACCACGCTGCGAATGTCGTCCGACAGCGGGGCAGTCACCGAAGTCGTGTTCATCGGCGACCGCGCCTGGGGGCGGACGAACATCGACCGGAGCGGCCCCTCCGACGCCCCGCCACGCGATGAGCTGTCGCCGTGGAACGAGATCGCCGCCGATACGCTGGCCGAGCCGCCGTTCGTGCACCTCGGCGGCGCGCGGGCGCTCGTCGGCGCCGAGTTGTTCGCGACGGTCACCGGACTGCACGAGACCGCGCCGCGAACGTACGCGGGCACGATCGACATCTCCGCGGACCCCGACCTCAACCTGACCAACGGGTCTCTGGTGGCCGGCCTTGGCGAACTGGCCCGGGCCGTGCCCATGACCGTCACCCTCGACGACCGCGGCCGCATCACCACCGTCACCATCGACGTGCCGGGAAGCCCGACGAAGTCCACCTTTGCCGACTTCGACACCGTCGCCGCACCTGCGCCCCCGGTGGGCTGAGCCTCCCTGGGCCGCGATTGTCCATCATGCAGTGTGCGCAGTCGTAGCCCCTCAGCCGTGCGGATTACCTTCGCCTTGCGGGGCTTGCGCGCCGTGGCGGCTGCGCCCATCCTTGACCGGTGAACTCTGATGCGCTCGATACGCCGAAGTGGCGGAAGAGTGCACGCTGCGCGACGGGAGCATGCGTAGAGATAGCCTCGATGATCGACCTCAACCTCGTCCCCCTGATGTTGATCTCTGCCTCGGTCTCCGGGGCTTTTTCGGCACTCGGCTGCCGAACCCGAACGGCGAGCCTTCGGATCTGAGAGACAACCGGCACTGCGCGGGCGTGCTTAGCGCGCCGAGAGCGAGAAGTCCCGACCTGTCTCCCCGAAGAAGCGCCATCACGGCATCAACAGCGGCCCTGCTTGGCGTTCAATGACGCGCCCGGAGGACGTCCGAGATGCCGATCATCACGCCGACAGCCTTGTGCCGATTTGGCGGTTCCAAAGGACCTGCGCGGTTGAGACTGTCCGACCTGGGGCCCGAACCTATGGGTCTGGTCGTCCCCACGTCGCCGCTCGACGAGATTCCGGGGATCTCGACCTTCACCGACCCACAACGGAGCGGGCTGTCCGGCACCTACTGGGTGCTCGCGGCCGGGACAGCGCTCCCACCGGGACTTGACATACATGCCGACGGCCTCGACGTAGGCGGCCTGGCCCCACCAGGCCATCGTACGATCTATGCGGCCAGACCCATGAGTTGGGAGGAGTTCTACGAGGTTGACGGAGAACTCCAATGGCGATACGGCGGGAAGATCCCCCGCCGCCGGCCAGCAGTCGGCTGACCTGGCCTCCGCCGTGAGGGCAGCGGCGCAGGCTGCCGCAGAGCTGCACCGCAACCTCGATTCGTCGGGTGATGCCCTGCACGTCCTGACGACGGCGCTGCAGCACCCGTCGTCCCGCCGTACCGCGTTGATCGCGCTCTCCGTGTTGGAGACTGACGTCACCGCGGCGCTGGTCGCTCCGGTGGTCGAGGCGTCCCTGTCGCACCGGGACGCGTTGCTGGCCCGGCAGGTGATCGGGCGCATCCCGTACCGGGTCTACGAAGCTGCCGTTCCGGGCGTCGTCAACGACCTGCTCGCCGACGCCGACGATGACACGTACCGACGACTCGCCGAGCTGTTGGATCACCTCGGCCTCGATCCACAACTAGAACTGCTGTGCGAGCGAGCCGCGTCGAGCGACGACCCCGACATCCGCGAAGTGGCAGCGGACTTCGGCCCATACTGACCGAGAATCCACTGACTTATCGCCGGATGCGGTCCAGCAGGCTGGCGACCCGCGCGTCGGACCCGGCGGCCGGTTGGTGGACCAGGTGGTAGGTGACGGCCGGCAGGTCGGTGACCGGTCGGCCGACGAACCCGGGCGGGGCCGGCACGCAGCCGTTGACGACTGCCAGTCCCACGCCGAGGGCCACGAAGTGCGTGGTGAGTGGCCAGCCTTCGGCCTCCACTGCGACCGTCGCCGCCGACCTGGGTCCCGCACACCATGACGTGGGCGGCGGTGGAGGCGGCGATCAGGTGATGGTCAGCCCGGGCGGCGTCCCCATGCCGAGATCAGCGGCGCGAGGGTGAGGTCGAGCTCGCCGGCGTCGACGGCGGCCAGGTGCGCGTCGATCTCGGCGTCGTCGGCCAACCCCGCGGCGAGCAACTCGCCGCGGACCAGGCGCACCGTCGCGGCCTCCAGCCGGTCGCAGGCCACCCCGCCCACCGGGAAGTAGCCGGCCGCCGCGACATCGGCCAGGCCGGCCGCGCGCAACGCCCGCGGCAGCGTGCGGCCGTAGCGCAGGTCCGCGCCGCGGCGGGTCATCAGCTCCCGGACGGCGCGCCGCAGCCGGTTGGCACGCTGCTGCGCCGGGCCGACCTCGTCGAGGCAGGCCAGCGGCTGCAACTCGGTGTCGGCATCCTCGACCAACAGCCAACCGCCGGGCCGCAGCGCCGCCACCATCGTCGCCAACGCTTGGGCACGGTCAGGGACGTGCACGAGCACAAGCCGCGCGTGTACGAGGTCAAAGGTGCCCGGCTGCGGCGGCGGGTCCGCGACGATGTCGTGCCGGCGCACCTCGTACCCGCCGCTCGGGTCCAACCAGGTCGGGTTGATGTCGGTGGCCAGCACGTAACCGGTTGGTCCGACGGCGGTGGCGAGTGCCCCGGGAACGCTGGGGCCACCGGCACCGACCTCCCAGCAGCGCCAGCCCGGCCTCACTCCCAACCGATCGACGTGCCCGAGCGTGACACCGTCGAACAACTCGGCCAGCCAGGTGAACCGCTCGCCGGCCTCCACCCGGGCGTTGTCGAGCAGGTAACGCGCGACCGGTTGCGAAGAACTCATGCCCACATCCTGACGACGTGCCCCATGCCGCGACCCGCCGGTTTGGGGCTGATCAGGCCTGGGCCGCGGGTAGCCTGTAGATCTCTACGATAGGCCGCGCAACAGTGCTGACCAGCGGCAAGGGGCTCCTCATCGGATGGGGGTTGAACGTGCGGGAGCACGCCGAACGGCCAGCGCCCGGCTGGCTCTATCTCGTCCTGCGCGTGGTCGGTTCGGGTCTGTTGATTGCCACCGCGGCGATCCACCTCGACCTGTACGTGACCGGGTACCGGACGATCCCGACGATCGGGTGGCTGTTCCTGCTGCAGGTGATCGCGGCCTTCGTCCTCGGGCTCGCAGTGCTGATCATCCCCAGCCGGCTCGTCATCCCGAGCCGGTTGGCGGCCGCCGCGGGGGCCGGCTTCGCCCTCGCGACCCTCGGCGGCTACCTCCTGTCGGTGTGGATCGGGCTGTTCGGGTTCAAGGAGGTCCGCACGAGCGCCGGCATCGCCGCCGGGATCCTGGAGGTGGCTGCCTTCGTGGCACTGGCCGCGCTCGCGCTCGCTCCCGCGCCAGCCGGGGCTGCCGCGGTCCGCGAGACAACCGGCCCGGCCAGGTTCCTCGTCCAGATCCCGCCGAGCCTTGCCAGGGCGGGCAGAATCGCCGCCGCCGGCCTGACGGTCGCGGCGCTCGTGCTGTTCGGGCTGGCGCTGGCCGGGGCCGGCTCTCCGACACCCGCGGCCACCACCACCCTGGGGACCACGACGGTCGGCGGGACGACGGTACTGACCAACGCGAACGGCTTCACGGTCTACTCGTTCGCCCCCGACACCCCGACCACGTCGCAGTGCTACGGAACCTGCGCCGCGTACTGGCCCCCGGTGATCGGCACCACCGCGGCCGGCACGGGCCTGCCAGGTCAGGTCAGCACCATCAAGCGAACCGACGGCTCCGAGCAGCTCACCTACAACGGGCACCCGCTGTACACCTACGTCGGCGACTCGGCCGCCGGGCAGGCCAACGGCAACAACCTCAACCTGAACGGCGGACTCTGGCTGGTGGTCCCTTCCGGGTGAGCCTGCGCTAGTTGTACTGCCCAGGGGAGACACGACTCGTGGCTCGGACCCTGCCTTTCCGCGCATCGCGCGTTACGAACGTGCGGTCAGCGTGTACGCGTCTCCCAGATCGGCCGCCGGGGCTCGTCGTTGTGGACGATGACGTCGACGTGGTCGGTCGGGCGGACCCTGGCGAAATAGAACTCCTGCGAGGGGATGTAACGCTCCCGCCAGCGCCGTTCGATGGCGGACTGCGAGGACACCCCGTGCTCGCGGATCAGGGCGCGGTCGAGAGTCCGCTCGAGTGTCGTCGACACGAAGACGCGCAGCTCCCACCGGTCGATCAGCTCCGGGCGCATGAGGAAGACGCCGTCGAAGATCAGCACGGCGTCGGCGGCGGCCGTCGTGACCGGCGGCGACGACACGGCGTCGGAAGCGCGGTCGTAGACCGCGGCCTGGAAGCAAAGATCTCCGCCCGGGCCGAGCGGACCGAGCAGCACCCGGTTCAGCGCCTCGTAGTCGTGGGTGTCGAAGTAGCACCCTTCGGCCGAGTACTCGCCCCGCGGATAGCGCCGCGCCCGTGGGAACAGGAAATCGTCGATCGTCGCCCGGATGACCTCGCGACCCCGCGCGCGCAAGACCGCTGCCAACTCGTCGGCGAGCGTGGTCTTGCCCGCGGCGGGCGCTCCGTCGATGGCGACCCGCGTCGGGTGTCCGACCACGACGGACCCGACCGCCGAAGCCAGGCGGCCGACCAGCTCGTCCCGGGTGCCCGTCACGGCGGGGGCGGCGGGGGAGGCGCCGCCTTGTGTGGGGGAGGCGCCGCCTTGTGTGGGGGAGGCGCCGCCTTGTGCGGTGGTGGCGGCGGGATCGTGTCCACCGGCGGCGGGGCGGTCGGCCACACCAGCAGGACCGCGCACGGGGCGTGGTCGACCACGAACCGGGTCGGTGGGTTGAGGCTGCGTGGGCCCAGCCGCGTGACCGGGCCGTCGCGGGCCACCACCAGCAGGTCTGCCCCCTCCGCCGCGGTCACCACCTCGCGCTCCAGCCGGCCCTGCCGCCGCACCGGCGACGACGGCCGGTCGAGCCGCGCCGCGGCGGCCGCCAGGAGTTCCTCCTGCGCCCGGGCGGCGGCCGCACCCACGGCGGCGCCCGGGTCGGGACCGCGGGTGCCGCGACCCATCAAGCCGCCGAACGCGTCGGAGACGTCCTCGGCCAGCGCCGGGTCCGTGACGTGCAGCAGGGTGATCGTGGCGGACGGCGGCGCCACCTCGGCGGCGGCGTCGACGCACGCCTGCCAGGTGCCCTCAGCCAGCCAGACGACCACGTTCATAGCACTGTGGATAGTTTCAGAGCCACCCATAGCGCCACAACCGCCGCGAGCAGACACGCCGGTACGGTGGCCAGGCCGAGGCGCAGGAAGACCGCGCTCGCGGGTGGCTCGTCCCGGGCGTGCAGGATGCGGCGCCAGAGGAGGGTGGCCAGCGAACCCACGTACGTGAGGTTGGGTCCGACGTTCACCCCGATCAGGGCGGCCAGCACCAGCGCGGGCGTGTGCGCGACGACCGGCACCAGCACGAGCGTCGCGGGCACGTTGTTGACCAGGTTGGCCAGCAGCGCCGCGAGCCCGGCGACCGCGAGCAGACCGAGCAGGCTCGCACTGCCCGGGGTGAGCGCCGCGATCAGGTCGTCCAGGCCGTTGCGGCGCAGGGCCAGCACCACCACGCCGAGGGCGAAGACGAAGAAGCAGAACAGCGGGTTCGTGGACAGGGCGATGCCCAGGGCGGTGCGGCGGCGATCTGTCGCGCGTACCACCAAGGGAACCGCGAGGACGACGGCGCCGGCGGCGGCGACCACGGCCGGCGCCACCCCCATCGGCTCGGCCACGGCGAAGCCGGCCAGGGTCAGCGCCAGCACGACGAGCGCGAACCGCGGCGCCGGCGTCGGCTCGACGGGGGAGGGGCGCGCCGGCGTCGCCAGGTCGCCGGCGAAGAACCAGCGGAACACCGCGTACTCGACGGCGATCACGGCGACCCACGGCAGCGCCATCATGCCGGCGAAGCCGAGAAACGTCAGCCCGGTGGCACCGAACGCGAGCAGGTTGGTCAGGTTGGACACGGGCAGCAGCAGCGAGCCCGCGTTGGCCAGGTGGGTGCAGGCGTAGACCTGCGGCCGCGCCCGCACGCCGGCCGCCGCCGCGGTCGCGAACACCACCGGCGTGAGGAGCACGACGGTCGCGTCGAGGCTGAGCACCGCGGTCACGACGGCCGCGATGCCGAACACCACGGTCAGCAGCCGGGTCGGGCTGCCCCGCGCGGAGCGGGCCGCCAGACCGCCCGCGTACCCGAACACGCCCCACGCGTCGGCCAGGTGGGCCAGGGCGAGGATCGCGGCGAGGAAGCCGACCGTCGGGCCGAGCATGATCATCTCGTCGCGGGCCGCCGACCAGGGCACCAGGCCGCCGCCGATGGCGATCGCGGCGGCCGGCACGGCGGCGGCCGCCTCCGGCAGGCCGCGCGGTCGGACCACGGCGAACGCCAGCACGGCAGCCAGCAGCAGCACGGCCCACACGGTCGACACAGAGCGCCAGGGTACGGCCGGTGGGGTGCGTTTGCCCGGCGGCGGCGCGCCGGCAACTGGTCAACCGGCGATCAACCGGTCGCAACCCGGCACTCACCTAAGTCTTGATCATCAATGGGGTACGCGTTGCCCACCGGAAGGCGAAGCCTGCCATGCGTATCGATCGTCGCCAACTCCTCACCCTCGCCGGCGCCAGTGGCGTCGGCCTGGCCGCCACCGTCGCGGGCGTCAGCACCGCGCCTGCCATGGCGGACCCGAAGCACCAGCTCGACCCGTTCACCCTCGGCGTCGCGTCCGGCGACCCGCTGCCCGACGGCGTCGTGCTGTGGACCCGGCTCGCGCCGGAACCGCTGATCGCCGACGGCCTCGGCGGGATGAGCCAGCACGTCGTCCCGGTCACCTGGGAGGTCGCCGAGGACGCGCGGTTCCGCCACGTCGTCAAGCGCGGCGTCGAGCGGGCGACCCCGGAGCTGGGTCACGCGGTGCACGCCGAGGTGCACGGCCTGCGCGCCGACCGCGAGTACTTCTACCGGTTCCGCTCCGGCAATGCGGTCAGCCCGGTGGGGCGCACCCGGACCGCGCCGTCCACCCACGACCGGCCCCGCGAGCTGGCGTTCGCGTTCGTGTCCTGCTCCAACTACCCGACCGGGCACTTCACCGCCTACCGGCACCTGGCGGAGGAGGAGCTCGACCTGGTCCTGCACCTCGGCGACTACATCTACGAGGGTCCGGCGGCGGGCACGCTGGGCCGCGCGCACCTGCCGGCGGCGGAGATCTTCTCGCTGGCCGACTACCGGGTGCGGCACGCGCAGTACAAGACCGACGCCGACCTGCAGCTCGCGCACGCCCGGTTCCCGTGGGCGGTGACATGGGACGACCACGAGGTCGAGAACAACTACGCCGACGAGATCTCGGAGGACGCGGCCCAGGACCCGGAGTCGTTCCTGCGCCGCCGGGCGGCCGCGTACCAGGCGTACTACGAGCACATGCCGCTGCGCCGCTCGCAGGTGCCGCAGGGTCCGGACATGCGGATCTACCGCCGCCTGCGGTACGGCCGCCTGGCCGAGTTCAACATGCTGGACGGCCGCCAGTACCGCTCGGACCAGACGACGGACCCGGTCTCGTTGGACGACCCGAGCCGCTCGATGCTCGGCGCCGAGCAGGAGAAGTGGCTGATCGACGGCCTGAGCCACTCGGCCGGCACCTGGAACATCCTGGCCCAGCAGACCGTGATGGCCAAGGCGGACCGCGACCCGGGCCCGGGCGAGATCCTGCCGAACGACAACTGGAACGGCTACGAGCCGGCCCGCCAGCGCCTCTTCGACGGCGTCGCGCGGCGCCGGATCGAGAACATGGTGGTCGTCACCGGTGACGCCCACTGCAGCATGGTCGCGGACCTCAAGCAGAACTTCGACGACCCGTCATCGCGTACGGTCGGCGTCGAGTTCCTCGGCACGTCGGTCACGTCGGGCGGCGACGGCGCGCCGATGGACACCCGGGGCACGGAGTGGCTGGCCTCGAACCCGCACATGAAGTTCTACGACGCCCGCCGCGGCTACGTGCGGGTGACGGCGGACAGCCGCAAGCTGCGCACGGACTACCGCGCGGTGCCGGCCGTGACGACCCCGGACGCCCCGGTCTCGACGATCGCGAGCTTCGTGGTCGAGGAGGGCCGCCCGGGCGTGCACACCCAGTGACGCAGCGGGGGTGGGCCGTCGTGGCCCACCCCCGCCGTCGTCGCGAGGGGTTCAGATCATCCAGCGGTGGCGCTGCACGAAGGGCAGCCGGGCCCAGATCCGTCCGAGACCCCAGGTGTGGCCGGCGTAGCCGGCGGCCAGGACGACGAGGACGACCGCGTAGATCAGGTGGTAGTCGGTGATCGGGTTGGTGGAGCCCGACGGCTCGCCGGCCGCGGTGAACCGGTCGAGGGGGAACTCGGCGAGCCACATCATGGCCATGATCAGGGCACCCGACGCGGCGGCCACGCGCAGGCCGATGCCCGCGACGAGGGCGATGCCGACGGCGGCCATGCCGGCCATGAACAGGGTGTCGGCCCACCAGGTGCCCGCCATGGAGTGTGCGATCGACTGGAACGGTCCGACCTCGACGTGCGACAGGAAGCCCTTGGTGGGCGAACCGCCGTTGACCCAGGACCGCTCGACGGGGGTGGAGTAGCCGAGGCCGAAGGTCTTGTCGAGGAATGCCCACAGGAAGACGAATCCGGTGGCGATCCGCAGGACGGCCAGGGCGCGGGCGGCGGTGGTGGTGAGCATCGGACCGGGCGACGCGGCGTGTTCGAGCGCGGAAGCGGGGACCTTGGCTTGGTTGGTGGTCATCGTGGGCCTCCGGTGTGGACTCTGTTGTTGACATCCACACCATCGCCCCCGCGACACCGTCGCCGCCCGGGCCGGAACGCCCGAGCTGCGGAGGACCAAGGTCCCGTTGTCCGCCGGCATCATGACCTACGGCCCTGCCGCGGCGCCCACGTCGCGGGTTCCATGGAACGCATGGAACACACATCGGTCCTGTACCGCATCAAGCGTTGGATGTACCGCGACGGACGCCCGAACCGGCTCGCCCGCGCGCTGAACGATCTATCGATGCTCCAGTTCTCCAGTGGTGTGCTCGCACCGCGTCCCTGGGTGACGCTGGAGGTGGCGGGCCGGCGCAGCGGCCGGACCATCCGGGTGCCGGTCGTGGTGACCGAACTCGACGGGGTCAGGTATCTCGTGTCGATGCTCGGAGAACGCGCGAACTGGGTACGCAACGTGCGGGCCGCCGGCGGACTGGTCACCTTGAGACACGGTCGCCGCGAGCGGGTGCTGCTCGTCGAGGTCGACGTCGACGACCGCGCGCCGGTCCTGCGCCGCTACCTGCGGATCGCGCCCGGCGCCCGCCCACACTTCCCCGTCACCCGCGACGCTTCGCCGGCCGAGTTCGCGGCGATCGCGCCGAGCTTCCCGGTCTTCCGCGTGGCGGCCGCGGGCCCGGCGCAAGGGCGACAGGCTTGACGGCCGGCGCGGTCGAGCGCGCCGGCTCTCAGCCCCGCACCGTCGGTTCGGCCGGCGCGGTCGACGGCACCGGCTCCGGGATCACGACCACCGGGCAGGGCGCCCGCCGGATGACCTCCTCGCTGACGGAACCGAGCACGGTGTGCAGCAACCGGCCGTGGCCGTGACTGCCCAGCACCAGCAGGTCGGCGGTGCGCGCCGCGTCCGCCAGCACCTCCGCGGGCCGGCCCTCGACGATCTCGGCCGCCACAGGGTGGCCCGCACCGTGCCGGGCCCGCAGCGCGGCAAGCTCACGCTCGAGTATCCGCTCGGCATGCGCGTGGGTCTCGTCGGGCCGGATCGTCTGCGGGTGGAGCTCCACGTCGTCCCACCGCCACGCGACGACCGCCTGTACCGCACCACCGCGGTTCGCGGCCTCGGTCACGGCCCAGTCCAGCGCGCGCCGTCCGCCCTCGGAGCCGTCGACGCCGACCACGATCAGATAGTTGTCGGTCATCTCGTCCATCTCCCTCTCTTCGCAGTCTGTGCGTGAACGGCGCGCGCCGGACAGGCGCGAAGGACCCGCGCGCAGGGGCCGATGGTCCCGCGGCGCGGAGCGGGACCTCTGCTGGGCGCCGGCGGGCCGGTCGGCCCTGCCGGCGTGGCGGTGATCCGGCGTTTGCTACAGGGAGGGGCCACCCCGCCGTCGGGTCACGTGGCTCGAGGTGACGCTCGGGAAGGAGATACGCGATGGACAGGCCTGTCGTCGTCGGGGTCGACGGTTCGCTCGGAAGCATCGCCGCCGTCCACTACGCCGCCGCACTGGCCGGCCGCCGCGGCGCGCCGCTGCGGCTGGTGCACGGCTACCTGCACCCGCTCGGGTACGGCGCCCTCGGCGTGAGCCCGTACACACCGGCCCGACCCGACCCGCGTGTCGACGCGGCGAACATGCTTGCCCGGATCGCCGCGCAGGCGACGCGCGAACATCCGTTCCTAGACGTCGCGACCGAGCAGATCGCGGCCGGTGGCGGGCCCGCCCTGATCGAGTGTTCCCGGGGCGCGGAGGCGGTCGTGGTCGGTCACCGCGGCCTGAGCGCCCCGGCCGAGCTGGTGCTCGGCTCGGTCAGCAGCCAGGTCGCCGCACGTGCCAGCGGCCCGGTCGTGGTCGTCCGGCAGCCGGCCGGCGGCCGCCTCGACGGGCCGGTGGTGGTCGGCGTCGACGGTTCGACCGGGTGCGTCCCGGCGCTCGAGTTCGCGTTCGAGGAGGCGGCCCAGCGCGCGCTGCCACTGCTGGCCGTGCACGTCGCGGACGAGACCGACCGACCGGGCTGGGCGGCGGAGGAGCTGCTGGATGACGCGGTCGACCCGTGGGTGACCAAGTACCCGCTGGTGGACGTCCGCAGGCAGGTGCGTCCCGCGACGATGGTCGAACAGGCGCTGGTGGAGCTGTCCGCCGACGCGAGCCTGGTCGTCGTCGGCTCCCGGGGCCGCGGTGGTTTGTCCGGCCTGCTGCTGGGCTCGACCAGCCAGGCACTCGTGCACCACGGCCGATGCCCGGTCACGGTGGTCCATCCGCGCGCGACCCGTCGCGCCGGGGCATGACGGAGGACATCGTGCGCAGCATCGTCGTCGGCGCGGGTGGCGCGTCCGGCCCGCTCGCTCTGGCCTGGGCCCTCGCGGACGCCCGAGCCACGGGCGCGGACCTGGTGCTGTGCCACGCCCACCCACCCGTTCCGGCGCCGGCGGTCGACGCCGGCAGCGACTCCGCGCCGGCCGGGCTCCACGATCCCGCGCTCGCACGCCTGGTCGCCGACATCCGCGCTGGCCTCGGCGGGCACCGCGTGACGCTGCGGCTGGCGCCGGGGAACCCCGGGGACCTGATCCTGACCGAGGCCGGTCACGCCGACCTGGTCGTCGTCGGGCCGCCCGGACGGTCGGCGCCCGGCCGGCGGGAGACCACGCATCGGGTGGTCGCACACGCGACCGTCCCGGTCGTGGTGGCCCGCAGCCGCACCGGGGCCGCGCCGGGTCCGTTCGCCGGTCACGTGGTGGTCGGCGTCGACGGGTCGGCGCCGAGCCGCGCGGCGCTCGAGTTCGGTTTCCGGGAGGCCGCGCTGCACCACCGCCCCCTCGCCGCCGTCCATGTCACCGCCGACCGCCGCGAGGACTACTGGTTCGACGACGTGATGCTCTCCGCGCACTTCGCCGCAGAGCCGGCCGGCCTCGACCTGCTCGCCGGCGAGACGGAACGGCTGCACCACCAGCGGCCGGACGTCGCGGTGAAGCGGGCGGTGTTCGCGGGACGGCCCGCGGACGGCCTGCTGCGGGCCGGTGCCGGTGCCGCTCTGCTGTGCCTCGGCGACCGCGGCCGGTCGTGGCCGGCACGCGCACTGCTCGGCAGCGTCACCGACCGGGCCGTCGACTGCGCCGACGCCCCGGTCGCCGTCGTGCGTTGACGGGCGCGGGCGGGCGCGGGCGGGCGCGGCCCGGGATCACGGGTCCTCGTCCAACACGGCACCGCCGGCACCGCGCCGACCGCTGTCATCTCGGGCAACGCCGGCCGCATCCGCCTCACCGCCCGCACGCCGGACGAACCGGTAGTAGCCATCGTCGCCCTGCTCGACGACGTCGTCGGTGACGTACCAGCTCCCGGATCGCCCCTGGAACAGAGACGGGAGGTCGGACCGGATCGCCAGCAGGCCGGTGGATCCCGGCGGCGCCGGCTGGACCGCGCCGTCATGGCGGAGCGGCCCGTCGCCGGTCGACACGACCGCCACGTCGACGCCGGGCTCCGGCAGGCCGAGCGCGCCGGGTTCGATGTCGACCCCGCCGTAGTTCCCGATCGCGATCGTCCCGGCCTCCGCCTGTGACCACGTGTCGTGGGCGGGGACGCCGAGCAGGTCGGCCGACCAGCCGACGAGATCGGCGTCGAGGGGCGCCCCGGTCGACGCGACGTGCCGCAACGCCGACAGGTCGTACCACGGTGACTCGGCGTCGTGGGCGCGCAGATCGCGCAGGACCTGCGGCTCCGTGTAGCAGACCGTGACCCGCTGTTCCGCCAGCAGCGCGTAGCGATGGGCGGCCGAGGTGGCGCCGGAGGTGTCGACGATGACCGTGGCGCCGATGCTGAGGGGCGCGACCAAGCCGAACGCGGTCCCGGCGATCGTGCCGGGATCCGCGGTGCACCAGTACACGTCGCCGGGCCGCAGGTCCAGGGAGAACACCCCGGCCGCGTGCTGGGCGAGGACGGACGCGTGGCCGTGCACCGTGGCCTTGGGCGGACCGGTCGTGCCGCGGGTCAACACCAGCATGGCGGGGCGGTCGGGTGCCGTCGGTGGCACCGTGAACCCGAGGTCAGGCACCCCGAAGAGCGCCGCTTCGAGCGAGATGGTCCCAACGGCCGGCGGGGCGTCGCCGACCAGGAGGACATGCGTCAGGGCCGGCAGCTCGCCGCGGCGCGGGGCGATCCGTTCGTCGTAGAGCCCTCGGGTGGTGACCAGGACCGGTGCCGCCTGCCGGCGCAGGAGCGCGCACAGCGTCGCCCCGTCGAGCGACGGCCGGAGCGGGACGTGGACCCCACCGCGGCGCATGGTCCCCAGCGCGGCGACGAACAGCTCAGGGCAGGGTTCCAGCAGCGTGTGCACGGGTCCGCGGACGTCGGTGCCGAGCTTGGTGAGGAAGTTGGCGAAGGAGTCGGTGCGGCGCAGCAGGTCACCGTAGCTGATCTCCATCCGGCCACCCTGCCGGTCGACCACGTGCAGCGCGACCCGGTCGCGCGCCTCGCCGGCCGCGTGCCGATCGACCGCCTCGAACCCGATGTTGATGCCGCCCCGGTCGGGCAGGCCCGTCATCCAACGACGGGCGTACTCCCAGTCGAAGTCGTGCCGAACCCACCTGTACTCACTCAGGTTCGACGCCTTTCGCTGTGCCGCCGTCTTCCGCATCGAACGTCCCCTCAGCGGGCCGCGGGACCGCCGTGGCGCGGCGGCTCTCCGTCCAGCGTCCGTCGCTGCCCGCTCACCCGCCCGGGTCGATGGTCACCAGGCGCGCGGGCCCTTCGGCCCTGACGTGCCCGCGGGCGCCGGAAGCAGGATGGACCGCATGAAGGACACGGTCGCCGACCTGGAGACGCCGTTGACCGCCGACGAGCTCGCCCACCTCGACGCCTACTGGCGGGCGGCGAACTACCTGACAATCGGTCAGATCTACCTGCTGGACAATCCGTTGCTGCGGGAGCCGTTGCGCCCGGAGCACGTCAAGCCGCGCCTGCTGGGCCACTGGGGGACCAGTCCGGGGCTCAACCTGGTGTACGCGCACCTCTCGCGCGTGATCAACCAGCGGGATCTCGACCTGATCTACGTGACCGGACCCGGTCACGGCGGTCCGGCGATCGTCGCGAACACCTGGCTGGAAGGCACCTATTCCGAGCTGTATCCGTCGGTGAGCCGCGACGAGCCGGGCATGCGCCGGTTGTTCCGGCAGTTCTCGTTTCCCGGTGGCATCCCGAGTCACGTCGCGGCAGAGGTCCCGGGCTCGATCCACGAGGGTGGCGAGCTCGGCTACTCGTTGATGCACGCCTACGGGGCCGCGTTCGACAATCCGGATCTCGTCGTGGCGTGCGTCGTCGGTGACGGTGAGGCCGAGACGGGTCCGCTGGCGGCGAGTTGGCCGTCGAACGTCTTCCTCGACCCGGCCCGTGACGGTGCGGTGTTGCCCATCCTGCATCTCAACGGTTACAAGATCGCGAACCCGACGGTGTTGGCACGGATCCCTGCCGAGGACCTGCACAACCTCATGCGGGGGTACGGGTATCAGCCGTACGAGGTCGAGGGCGACGATCCCGAACGCGTGCATCAGGCGCTGGCCGGGGTGCTGGACAGGGCGTTCGACGACATCGACCGCATCCAGCGCCGGGCGCGGCGGGGCGAACGGGACCCGCGACCGCGCTGGCCGATGATCATCCTGCGTACGCCGAAGGGTTGGACCGGTCCGGCCGTGGTCGACGGACTGCCGGTCGAGGGGACCTTCCGGGCGCACCAGGTGCCGCTGGCCGGCGTCCGCGACAACCCCGCGCATCTGTCCATGTTGGAAGCGTGGCTACGTTCGTACCGGCCGGAGGAGCTCTTCGACGCCACCGGTGCCCCCGTGTCGGGCGTGTCGTCCGTCGCGCCGTCCGGCGAACGGCGGATGAGCGCGAACCCGCGGACCAACGGGGGAGCGGTGCTGCGCGACCTGGTCCTGCCCGACTTCCGCGACTACGCGGTCGAGGTGACCCGGCCGGGGTCGCCGCCCAGCGAGGCGACCCGGGTGCTGGGTGCGTTCGTCCGCGACGTGATCACGGCGAACCCGGACCGGTTCCGCCTGTTCGGCCCGGACGAGGTCGCCTCCAACCGGCTCGGCGCGGCGTTCGAGGTGACCGACCGCGCCTTCGACGCGGAGATCCGGGCGGGGGACGACCATCTCGCCCCCGACGGGCGGGTCATGGAGGTGCTCTCCGAGCACCTGTGCCAGGGCTGGCTGGAGGGCTATCTGCTGACCGGTCGGCATGGTCTGTTCACGAGCTACGAGGCGTTCATCCACGTCGTCGACTCGATGGTCAACCAGCACGCCAAGTGGCTCAAGGTGACCCGCGGCATCCCGTGGCGGCGGCCGCTCGCGTCGCTGAACTATCTGCTGTCCAGCCACGTGTGGCGACAGGACCACAACGGCTTCTCGCACCAGGATCCGGGTTTCATCGACCATGTCGTCAACAAGAAGGCCGAGGTCGTACGCGTCTACCTGCCGCCGGACGCCAACACACTGCTGTCCACGATGGACCACTGTCTGCGCAGCCGGCACTACGTCAACGTCGTGGTCGCCGCCAAGCAACCCGCGCCGACCTGGCTCACGATGGACGAGGCGGTCCTACACTGCCGGCGCGGTCTGGGCATCTGGGACTGGGCGAGCACGGCGGGCGACGTGGAACCGGACGTGGTGCTGGCCTGCGCCGGCGACGTACCTACTCTGGAGACCCTCGCCGCCGCGGACCTGCTGCGCACCCACCTGCCGGACCTCAAGGTCCGGGTGGTCAACGTCGTCGACCTGATGCGCCTGCAGCCGGACAGCGAACATCCGCACGGCCTGCCGGACGCCCAGTTCGACGCCATCTTCACCACCGACAAGCCGGTCATCTTCGCGTTCCACGGCTATCCGACGCTGATCCACCGGCTGACCTATCGGCGCACCAACCACCACAACGTCCACGTCCGCGGATACAAGGAGGAGGGCACCACCACCACACCGTTCGACATGGTGATGCTCAACGACCTCGACCGCTTCCACCTCGTGATCGACGTAATCGACCGGGTGCCCGGCCTGAGCGCCCGCGCCGCGCAACTACGCCAGGACATGGCCGACGCGCGCCAACGCGCCCGCGACTACACCCGCACCCACGGCGACGACGACCCGGCCATCAGCGGTTGGCAATGGAGCCCGGAGGCACCAATCAACCCATGACCGGACCTCACGGGGTTCCTATCGCGACGCGTGAGGGGAGTCGTAGGCTCGTTCGTGTACGGGTCGAAGGAGTCCCCCCATGTCCGGAGCATCGAGCGGTGAGCCCGACAAAGCGGGCGGCCAGCGCGAAGTCGACGATAGTTCGCTGACGTTCCCCGACGCGTCCCGGCTGGAGCTCGACCAGCTCCTGTCGCAGCTGGTCGGCCGGGCCCAGGAGGTGATGGCCACCCAGGGACGCCTGCGCGGGCTGCTGCGTGCCAACCAGTTGATCATCGGTGGGCTGGAGCTCTCGGCGGTGCTCCGCCGGATCGTGGAGGCTGCCCGCGAGCTGGTCGGTGCGCGCTACGCGGCGCTCGGCGTGGTGTCGCCCGGTGGCGGGCTCGCCGAGTTCATCCACAGCGGCATGCCCGCCGACGCGGTGGAGGTGATCGGCCACCTGCCC
>NZ_BONC01000070.1 GCF_016862515.1 Asanoa iriomotensis | reverse complement strand
CGGGCCCGTTTCGCCCTGTGCCGCCATGTGTAGGAACGGCAGCACCGGGAAGAACGCTGAACCGGTCAACTTCGGGTCCACGATGGATGCGATGACCAGGAAGTTGAACACGTCAACTCCGTTGCCGTAGCGGTTCACCACCGTGGCCAGGTCGGCGGCTGGGTCGAAGCCGCAGTTCTGTTCCGCGCATGCCGTTCGCAGGACGTACGCCGTGCGGGCCAACGACTCCCGGTACAGGGCCGGTACGCCGCGTTGCGGCACCACCGAGTCCAGCACCATCCGGTCCACCCGCAGCGGGTGCGTCAGGCCGTACTGGATCGCCACGAACGACCCGTACGAGACCCCGTCGATCGTCCACCGCGGCACTCGCAGCGCCGAGCGGAGATCCTCCAGGTCGGCGACCGTGTCCGCCGTCGTGTAGAAGTCGCGGGTCCGTCCTAGCAGGTCAGCGCACTCCTGCACCGCGCCCGGCGACGGTGGGGTCACGTCCGACGAGCCGACCTCGGCCTGCAGCTTCGGGCAGTCGATGCCGTTGTCGCCCGTGCCCCGCTGGTCGATCATCACGAGCCGGTAGTCGGCGAGCACCGGCGCCAGCCGCTGCTGGATCCGCGGCACCAGGCTGACCCCCGGCTGGCCCGGGCCGCCGGTCAGGAACAGCAGCGTGCCCCGCGGCGCCGTGGTGTTGCCGGCCACCGCGACCTTCAAAGTCAGGTCACCGCGGACCCGCCTTGACCGGTCAAGCGGAACGATCAGGTCGGAGCAGGTGAAGTCGGTGATGCCCACACAGGGCCCCGAGTTGGTCAACCGGGGTTCGCTCCGCACACCGGCCGCAGCCGGCGTGCCGGCGACCAGCGCGGTCAACAGGACGAGCGCCGCGGCGAGCGGCGGTCGTACCCTCATGTTTCCTCCTCACTCGCGAATGAGTGTCATCTGGAGGTCATGCTCGCCGCGCCACCCGCGGCCCGCGTTGAACATCCGTGCTCGATTCGGCAAGGCCACCCGAGCCGCCCGACAGAAGATCCCGCACCGCCGACGGCGACCGGCCGAGCCGCTCACGCACCACCCGGGTCAGATGCGCCTGATCGGCGAAGCCGTGCGTCGCGGCGATCGTGCGCAGGTCCCGCTCGCCCTCCGCGATCGCGTCCAGCACGGCCTGGATCCGCAACCGGTGCCGGTGCGCGGTCAGGCTCTGCCCGGTCACCCGGTGGAAGACCCGGCTCAGGTGGTGCGGCGAGCAGTTGACCTTCGCCGCGACCTCGGTCAGCCCGAGCGTGAAACCCTCCTCGACCAGCACCTCACGCGCCCGGTAGACCAGCTTCCGGTGCGCCGCCTCGGTCGCGGGTCGCCGCCCGACCGCCCGCTGGAGGTCGTCGGGGCCCTGCCACGACGCCGTAAGCACGCTGTCGACCAGCCGGACCGTCCGCTCGGCGGCCTCGAACGCGTCCATGCCGTGCCGGCTCGCCGCGTCCAGCCCGCGGTGCGCCAGGTCGACCCGGTCGTCGACGACGCCATCCCAGGACGGGCCGCTCAGCCACCGCTCGTCGGAGGTCAACCGGTTAAGGTCGGCGGGCGACAACTCGACGACGGTGTACGTGTCGCCGCAGCCGAGCGGATGCGCCACCCGCAGCTCGTCGCCCGGCCGGATGACCAGCGCCGATGTGCGGTCGGCGAACACCTCCCGCCCGTTGACCCGGCGCAGGTAACCACCCGACCGCCCGAGGATGATGCGCCCGGTCTCCTCCACCATCGGCGCGCTGAACGACCGACCGTCCTCAAGGCACCGCACGACGTAGCTGGGCAGGCCGCACCTGCGGTTGAGGAAGTGCCACGTCCCCTGCACCGTGCCGTCGGGTCGCCGTCGCTCGTGCTCGTCGGGCATACCTCGTACACGCGTTCGTCAGCCGTGAACGTTGTCGCCTGGCACCGGAAGCGCCGTGCGCCGGTCACCTAGCGTCCACTTTGCGGGCATAACTTCCCCCTCGCCATAACCCAGCACGAAACCCCAATGGGGAGGGCAGAGCCATGGGCGCACTCGATCGCCGTTCATTCCTCAAGATGGTGGGAGCACCGGCGGTAGGCGCGGCACTCCCGGCCGGTCTCGACAGGGCCGTCGCGATCCCGGCCAACAACCGCACCGGTTCGATCGCCGACGTCGAGCACGTCATCTTCCTGATGCAGGAGAACCGGTCGTTCGACCACTACTTCGGCACGCTGCGCGGCGTACGCGGCTTCGCCGACCCGCACCCGGTCACGCTGCCGTCCGGCAAGAGCGTGTTCCACCAGCCCAACGGCGCCGGCGAGTTGCTGCCGTTCCGGCCCGACGTGCCCGACCTCGGCCAGACCTTCCTGCCCGACCCGCCACACGGCTGGAACGACGGGCACGCCGCCTGGAACGAGGGCCGCCACGACAAGTGGGTGCCCAACAAGGGCGTCAGTGCGATGACCTACCACAACCGCGGAGACCTGCCGTACCAGTTCGCGCTCGCCGACGCGTTCACGATCTGCGACAACTACCACTGCTCGCTGCTCGGCCCGACGGACCCCAACCGCTACCACATGTGGTCCGG
Organism: Asanoa iriomotensis; assembly: GCF_016862515.1. Taxonomy (GTDB): domain Bacteria; phylum Actinomycetota; class Actinomycetes; order Mycobacteriales; family Micromonosporaceae; genus Asanoa; species Asanoa iriomotensis. Next base: position 38,274 of record NZ_BONC01000070.1, on the reverse strand, counting down.
CTGGGTCGGCAACGACGGCAAGGCCGGTGGGCCGGTCATCACCAACGCCGAGGCCGGGTACGACTGGTCGACGTACCCGGAACGGTTGGAGCGCAACGGCATCTCCTGGCGGATCTACCAGGACATCGGGCTGGGCCTGACCGCCGCGGGCTTCTGGGGTTGGACCAACGACCCCTACATCGGCAACTACGGCGACAACTCGCTGCTCTACTTCCACCAGTACCAGAACGCGCAGCCCGGCACGCCGCTGGCGGACAAGGCGAAGCAGGGCACCGAGGTGAACAAGCTCGGCCGCGACCCGTTGCGGCTGCTCGCGGACTTCCGGTCCGATGTGGAGAACGGCCGGCTGCCGCAGGTGTCCTGGATCGTCGCACCGGAGGCCTACACCGAGCACCCGAACTGGGAGCCCGGCTTCGGCGCCTGGTACGTCTCCCAGGTCATCGACATCCTCGCCGCGAACCCCGAGGTGTGGAGCAAGATGGCCCTCTTCATCACGTACGACGAGGAGGGTGGCTTCTTCGACCACATGCCGCCGCCGACCCCGCCGCAGACCCGCGCGCAGGGCCTCTCGACGGTGTCGACCGTCAACGAGATCTTCCCCGGCGACTCCGGCAACCGCCCCGGCCCGTACGGCCTCGGCATGCGGGTCCCGATGGTCATCGTGTCGCCCTGGACGCGCGGCGGCTGGGTCAACTCGGAGCTGTTCGACCACACGTCGCTTATCCGGTTCATGGAGACGCGCTTCGCCCGGCGCAACCGTGACCTGGTCGAATCCAACATCACTCCGTGGCGCCGGGCCGTGGTCGGCGACCTGACGTCGGCGTTCGACTTCAAGACGCCGAACCGGTCAAGGTCCGTCAAGCTGCCCGAGACGGACGACTTCAAGCCCGACAACCTGATCCGGTTCCCCGACCAGGTGCCGGTGCCGCCCGTCGACCAGGCGATGCCGCGACAGGAGAAGGGCGTCAAGCCGGCGCGCGCGCTGCCGTACACGTTGGATGTCGAAGCGGACCGCCAGCAGTCCGGCCTTCGGCTCGAGTTCCGCAACTCAGGCGCGGCGACGGCGGTCTTCCAGGTCCGCGAGGCCGGCAGCACGGCGGCGCCGCGGTCGTACACCGTTGAACCGGGTAAGTACCTCACCGACAGCTGGGCATCCGGCGCGGACGTGTCGGTGCACGGTCCGAACGGATTCTTCCGCCGCTTCGCCGGCGAGGCGGGCGTGTCGGTGGCGACCTCGTACGACGCGCACCGGCTGGAACTCGAGCTCACCGTCGTCAATCACGGCCGGGACCGCGTCTCGGTCACGGTCCGCGACGGCTACCGGGGCAAGCCGGTGTCGCTCTCGCTGCGTGCGGGCGAGAAGGAGCGGCGTGAGTGGGCGCTCAAGCACAACCACGGCTGGTACGACTTGACCGTTTCAGTGGACGGCGCGCTCGTGCAGCGCATCGCGGGCCACCTGGAGAACGGCGAGGACAGCTTCACCGACCCGGCGATGGGCGGCCTCGTCTGAGGCGAACTAAGACACTCGGGCAGGGGTACGCGTACCCCTGCCCGAGTGTCTTGTTTGGTCAGTGCACCGTCGATAGCATCGGACATCGACGGGGGTGACGATGGCGTCCGAGGACTTCGACCAGGCGCTCAGCGCGGCCAGACAGGCGCTGGGTGACGTCGCACCCGCCATCGCGGCCGCGGCGGGCACCGGTGTCGCAGCCGACGGGCTGATCCGGGTCACCGCCGAGGGCGGGCGGCTGTCCGATGTGGCCGTCGATCCCCGCGCGATGCGGCTGCCGCCGGCGGAGTTCGCCGAACAGCTACGTGAAGCGGTCAACATCGCGCTGGCCGAGGCCGACCCGACGGCGACGCCCGAAGCGGCGGCGCTGCCCGACCCGGCCGCGCTTTCCCGACAGCTCGAAGAGCTGCAGAACCAGAGCGCTCGCCAGATGGCGCGCTACACGCAGTCGATCAGCGAGGTCATGGCGGCGCTCAAACAGCGAGGTTGAGGGTGTCGGGTTTCCAGGTCGAGCCGGGTTCGCTGCGCACGAGCGCGGAGGGCCTGGACGACGTGGTTGACCGGTTCGCCGAAACGCTGGAGCGGTTCGAGCAGACGATCACCGCCTTCGGCCAGCCGTGGGGCTCGGACGACCTGGGCTCGATCATCGGCGAGCTGTACCTCGGCATCCACGACCTGGCGATGAGCTGCTTCGAAAGCAACGGCGAGCTGCTCGGCGAGTTCGCGCACGGCCTGCACACGATGGCGGACAGCTTCGAAGCCGCCGAGACCGAGATCGCCGACCGGATGGCCCAGCTGCAGAACCTGCTCGGCGGTGGTTGACCGGTGGGCCTCCAGCTTCCCGGCGAACTCGTCTCGCTGCTCGGCCTGCTCGGCTACACGTGGCCGCAGGCCGACGAGGAGAAGCTGTTCGAGATGGCCCAGCACTGGCTGGAGCTGAGCGGCGAGGTACGCACGATCAGCGCGGAGGCCCACGGCCAGGGCGCAGCGGTGCTGGCCACCAACACGGGCGAGGCGATCACGGCGTTCCAGTCGCGCTGGTCGGCGCCCGAGGCACCCGTCAACAACCTCACCGACGGCGCGACCGCCGCGCAGGGAGTCGGCCTGGGCCTGATGGTCGCGGCCGGGATCGTCCTGGCACTGAAGATCAACGTGATCATCCAGCTGGTCATCCTGGCGATCCAGATCGCACAGGCGATCGCCACGGCGGCGGTGACGTTCGGGGCGTCTCTGGCCCAGATACCCATCTTCAAGATGATCACGTCGATGGTCCTGGACCAGCTGTTCGGCTTGGCCACAGAAGCCCTGCTCAATGGTTAAGGGAAAGCTGCGCAGGCTGAAGCGCTCCGGCCGCGGCGGCTTCGCCCGCGGCGTCTTCGGCCCGATCGGCGACCTGCTGCGGCCGGGCCACAACCTGACCAACCTCGGCCTGCCGGGCAACCGGCTGCGGCATCCCGGTGCGACGCCGTTCCCCGTGCGCTCACTGCGAGGCCAGTCGATCCGTTCGTTGCGGCGACAACGCCCGGCCAACTGGCGTGAAGTGCCGACGCGGGACAACGAAGGCTTCATCTGGCTGGACGAGAACGGCGTGGAACGCCTGCGCTTCATGCGCCCCACGGGCGAGAACCCGACCAACAGCAGGTGGTCGCGACAGGCCAACGGCTACCTCCGCTGGCAGTCATCGCAGTCGACGCCCGGCGATTCCGACGAAGGTAAGCTCTTCCTCGACATGGACGGCAACATCGTGGGCCGCACCGACCCGGATTTCGCCACCTCGACCCACATCATGTACGAGGGACCGTGGCCATGAGGAGGACCCCGGTGGAGCCGATGCGCGACCCGCGGGAGGCGCTCAACAACATCATGGAGGCGCTCCTCTTCACCTACCGCTACGACGCCGGGCGGCGGGAGTTCCTCCTGATCACCGAGTACCCCTACAAATCGCCTGGCAGCGTCCGGGAGTTCGCCGCGTTCGTCTTCGCGGACGCCGAGTTCCGACGCCTGCCGGGCGACTACGCCCCATACCAAGGCCATGGGGAAACCTTCCAGGCCAAGGGCCCGGGCGCCTTCGTGATCCAGAACATCAGGCAGAAAGAAGATCAGATCGAACTGTGGTTCGGTCCGAACTTCGGGGGCGTGACCGTCACGTATGGCGACGTCAGGGGCTATACGCGGGGCTCGACGGCGGAGAAAACAGGTCCCTCGGAGTGGGTCTACCGCGACTCGAAGACCAACGAACCGTTCGAGTTCGACTATCCGTTCCCGTCCCTGACCGGGCCTGCGTAGTCAGTACTCTTCGATCTCGAGATCGCGGCGGCCCGAGACTCGGTCGAGGATGATCGCCACGATCTCGTCTCGGCGTCCCTGCGACCAGGCCGGCATTTCCCTGTCCCACCGATCCGCGGTCGGCAAGTACAGCAGGTCCGGGCCATCCGTCGTCGGGTCGACCCCGAGCTCCAGGTGTCGAAACGGCTCCTGGTAGCGGATGTACTGCCAGCCGATATGCACTTTCGGGAACTTGGCGGCATTGCGGGCACGACCTCGCCGGTAGGCCGCGCGTCTGATCCGGGCCCAAACTCCGAACACACCACCGTCATACCACCAGGGGTGGCAGCGGTTGGCTAACGGTGTTAGCTTAGGGTTCGGCTAACGCCGTTAGCCAAGGGAGGTGGAGATGTCGCGGCGCGAGCAGATTCTTGATGTGGCGCTCGAGTTGCTTGAGCGCGACGGGGTCCAGGCGCTCACCATGCGGGCGATCGGGGAGGCGGTCGGCATGCGGGCGCCCTCGCTCTACAAACACGTGCCCGACAAGCAGAGCCTCGAGGCCGGGTTGATCGCCCGCGGTCTCACCGCCCAAGCACAGGTGTTCGCGCGGGCAAAGACGCTGACAGCGCTGGCCCGGGCCTACCGGGGCTGGGCGCGCGAACACCCGCATCTCTACCGCCTGATGACCGACGGACCGCTTCCCCGCGACCTGCTGCCGCCGGGGGTCGAGGACGCGGCAGCCGCACCGCTGCTCGCCGTGACCGGAAGCGTTGCTCAAGCCCGCGCCCTCTGGGGCCTCGCCCACGGGCTGATCTCACTCGAACTCGCCGGGCGGTTTCCGCCGGGCGCGGACGTCGACGCCGCCTGGCGGGTCGGCATCGCGGCCTTCACGGCCACCACAACCAAGGGGCGTACACCATGATGAAGACCGCCCGCGTGCTCGCCGGCGTTGCCGCAGTGCTCGCGCTGGGAGCGTTCATTTCCGGGCTCGACGTCAAAGACGGGACCACGATGGTCGAGATGTGGCGCACCATCGGGTTCGCCACCTTCGCTGCCCTCTTCGCCTACCTTGCCGCCCGCCCGGCAGCAGTGGGCGTCTGGGCGATCGTGCTCGCCAACAAGCTCGCACTGACCATCGCAGCGGTGGCCTACGGATCCGGCGAGGCCGCGATCTGGGACGGCATACTCGTGGTGCTCCTCGCCGCGGGCCTGGCCCTGGCGACACGCACCCCGACTAGGCAGCCGGCGCCGGCCACGCAAGACTGACCCGATGGATGCCGCCGAACTGCGCGCCCTGCAGGCGCCCTTGAAGGAGAAGTACCGCTCGGACCCAGAGACGGCGGTGACACCGCTGCAGGCCAGCGGCAGCTTCGAAACCGACGGCATCACCGCCGTCGTCTCGGGCTGGGCCGGGCCGGTGCGGGCCGGGCTCCATCCCGCGACCGGCGGCGACGGCGCCGACTCCTGCTCGGGCGACATGCTGCTCCAGGCCGTGCTCGCCTGCGCGGGTGTCACGATGCGCAGCGTCGCCACCGCGATGGGCATCGAGATCCGCGACGCCACCCTCAAAGCGGACGCGACGTTCGACGCTCGCGGCACGCTCGGCGTCGCGCGGGACACCAAGGTCGGCATCCAGGGGCTCGTCATCACCGCCGACCTCGACACCCAAGCCGACGACGCCACCCTCGCGAAGCTCGGCCAGCTCACGGAGCGCTACTGCGTCGTCGGGCAGAGCCTGGCCGAGCCGCCCCGGGTCGTGGTCCGCCGCGCTGGGTAGGGCGGACCACGTGCGTCAGTCCGGGTCCGCGACGGCCAGCCGCCCCGAGAGCAGCATCACGGACACGACAGCGGCCCACAGCCAGAACGCGGTGAACGGCACGAAGGCGAGGTCGGTGGTCCAGACCGCGCGGGCCAGCACCTGGCCGACGCCGGCGATGATCGCCCACCAGCCGAGCCAGTTCGGCAGCCGCGCGGACCGCAGGAAGATCGTTCCGGCGCAGATCGCGGCGGCGCCGGTGGCGACCCAGCCGTTCGCGAACGACAGGTTGCCCAGGTCGAACGCGTACCGGGCCACCTGCGGGTCGATGTCCTCCGATCGGTAGACGGCCGCGTCCCACGACGCGATCTGCCCGGACACGACGCTGACCACCCCGGCGCCGGCGAGGAACGCCGACCGCCACGGAACGCCGCGCTCGTAGCGGCGCAGCAGCAGCGCCAGGCCGAGCATGAACCACAACATCGCGATCAACCCGACGATTGTGAGGTACGAGCTGGCCCAGCCGAACGCGTCGTCTACCGAGCGGAAGAACGCCACGGCCTGCTCGGCGTTGCTGGTGAACGGGGCGTCCTGGAAGCCGTTGGCCAGCGAGCTGCCGAGGACCACGACGAGGGTGACGGCTCCGCCGGCTCCGGCGACGCGGGCGAGCGTCCGTTGCTGGGCTCGGAGGTCGATCTGTTGCGCGACCATCGGTGTTCTCCTTCGAAACTGCGGGTCATCTCCTGGCCAGCGACGCTAGAAAAACGGCACCGAGCCCCGCATCGGCACAAACACGCAACCGCCGTACGTGCCAGCACTGCCGGACAGCTCGGTGCGGGCATGATTGCCCTGGTCGGCGGGGCGGGCGGAGAATTCCGTCGTGGCGCTCCCGACGCTTCGACCACTGCCCGCCACCCTGCTGGCGGTCACGACGCTGGGCGTGGTCGCGGGGGTCGGGCTCTCGTGGGGTCTCGAACCCGCCTATGACACGCTGTTCAACGCGCTGTTCAGCACCTTGACCGTGGCGGTCGGCGCCCTGATCCTCACGCGTCATCCGGCACACACGATCGGCTGGCTCCTGTGCGCACTCGGTCTCGCCAACGGGCTGACCGCTGAGCTGCCGCAGGGTTGGGGCCTACGGGCCGCCGCCGAGAGCTGGCCCGGAGCCGCGACCGCGCAGTGGCTCGGGTTGTGGACCTTCGTGTTGCAAGGGCCCGTGCTGGTGTTGCTGTTCCTCTCGTTCCCTAGTGGACAATCAAAGCGCTGGGTGGTCTGGCCGACGACAGCCGCGACCGCCGCCCTCGCGGCCGGATGGGCGCTCGACCCCGACCTCGGCCGCTACCTCGTCGACGGTCGCAACCCCTACGCCGCACCCGGCCTGCCCACCGACGCCCTGTTCGCGGTCGGCCTCGTCGCCCTCGCGGTCGCCATGACGATGGCGCTCGTCGACGTGGTGACCCGGCTGCGGCGATCGGCCGGAGTCGAACGCCAACAGCTGAAGTGGTTCACTCTCGCCACCGGATTCGTGGCCGTGGTGCTGCCGTCGGCGACTGCATTGTGGAGCCTCACGCCGCTCGTACACCCGTTGCCGTTGATCGCCCTGACCGCCTGGCCTGTCGCGATCGGCGTGGCGATCCTGCGCCACCGCCTCTACGACGTGGACCTCGTGATCAGCCGCGCGTTCACCGGCGCCGTGCTGACCGTCGTCCTCGCCCTGGTGTACGTCGGCTCGACGCTCGTGATCGGCGCCCTCGCCGGACGCGGCTCGCCGTGGGCGACCGCCGTCTCGACGCTGCTGGCCGCAACCGCGTTCAAGTTCCTTTACCAGCGGGTACGCCGGCGCGTCGACAGCCGGTTCCGGCCGGCGCACCACGCGGCGCTCGCCGCGATCGGGGAGTTCATCGAAGCGCTGCGGGCCGACCAGGTCGAGCCCGAGCAGATCGTCGACGCGCTGCGCACCGCGCTCGACGATCCCGCCCTGGAGTTGTCGTTCGTGCTGCCGCCGGGCACCGGGCCGCTGGCCGCGGAGCCGGACGACACCCACGAGACGCACGCGGTGCGGCGCGGCGGCATCACCCTGGCCGAGATCCGCTGGCACCCGCGGACGGAGGAACAGCGCAGGCTGTTGCCGGCCGTCGTCGCGGCCGCCGGGCTGGCGATCGAGATGGCCCGGCTCCGGGTCGAGCTTCGCCAACGCCTGGACGAGGTCGAGGCGTCCCGGGCCCGGATCGTCGCGGTCGCCGACGAGGAGCGTCGCCGGATCGAGCGGAACCTGCACGACGGCGCCCAGCAGCGGCTGGTCTCCATCGGCCTGGCGCTGCGGCATGCCCAGCACCAGGTCGGACCCTCGGCCGCCGCGAGCCGTACCCTCGACGACGCGATCGCACAGATCACCCACGCCATCGACGAGCTGCGCGACCTGGCACAGGGGCTGCACCCCGCGCTCGACGCGGGTCTGCGTCCGGCCCTGCACGAGCTCGCCACCCGCGCACCGTTGCCGGTCAACGTCGTCGCCACTCCCGAGCGCTTTCCGTCCGAAGTGGAGGCTGCCGCGTACTTCGTCGCCTGTGAGGGTTTGACCAACGCCGTCAAGCACGCGCGGGCGCAACACGTCGTGCTGCGGGTCGCCCGTGAGGACGGCCGATGCGTCGTCAGCGTCACCGACAACGGGGTCGGCGGAGCGCGGCCACACAACGGTTCCGGCCTGACCGGGCTGTCCGACCGCGTCGCCGCCCGCGGCGGGCGCCTGCGCATCGACACGACGACCGGGCTCGGCACCGTCCTGACCGCGGAGTTCCCATGCGCGTCGTGATCGCCGAAGACCAGGTGCTGCTCCGCGAGGGTCTGGCGCGCCTCTTCGCCGACGGCGGGCACACGGTGGTGGCGACGCCCGGTGACGCGCGGAGCCTGGCCGAGATCGTCGCCGAGACCAGGCCCGACCTGGTGGTCATCGACGTGCGGATGCCGCCCACCTACACCGACGAGGGGGCGCGGGCCGCCCTGGACACCAAGCGCCGGCACCCCGACATCGGCGTGCTCGTGCTGTCCCAGCACATCGAGACCACCCACGCCGTCGATCTGGTCTCGCGGGCCGGGTTCGGGTACCTGCTCAAGGACCGCGTCCTCGAGGTCGGCGAGTTCCTGGCCACCGCACAGCGGATCGCCGACGGCGGCTCGGCCCTGGACCCGAAGGTGGTCGCCCGGCTCGTGGCGCCCGTGGCGGGTGGTCCGCTGTCCCGCCTGACGGAGCGGGAACGGCGGATCCTGGAGTTGATGGCCGAGGGTCTGACCAACACCGGCATCGCCCATCGGCTCACGCTCAGCGAACGCACGGTCGAAGCCCACATCCGCCACGTGCTGCTGAAGCTGGACATCCCCGAAACCAGCGACAACCACCGCCGCGTGCTGGCCGTCCTCGCCCATCTCCGCGCGGTGGACGACTAGCGATCGGCGACGGCCTCCGTCAGTCCCAGCGCCGTCAGGGTGCGCGAGCGGAGCGTGTCCGCCTCCCGCAGAAACGTGCCGAACTCCGCGCCCGGCAGGTAGGCGTCCGCCCACGGGTTCCGCGCCACCGTGTCCTGCCAGGCCGGCGAAGCGCGGAGCCGCTCGGCGATGTCCAGCAGCCTCCGCTCGTCGGCCGGGCTCAGGCCGGGCGGTGCCACGAGCCCCCGCCAGTTGAGGAAGGCGACGTCGATGCCGGCCTCCCGCAACGTGGGGGCGTCGACCCCCGGCGTGCGGGCCGCGCCGGTCACCGCGAGGACCCGGAGCCGGCCGGAGATGATCTGCTGCGTGTATTCGCCGAGGCTGGAGACGGCGACCGCGACCCGGCCGGCGAGCGCGGCGGCCAGCAGGGTGCCGCCGCCGTCGTACCGGACGTAGTTGACCGCCGGCGGTGGCACGCCGACCGCCTTGGCGACCAGCATCGGGGCGAGATGGTCGGGGCCGCCCGTGGTGGAGCCGCCGCCGACGGCCAGGGCCGCCGGTGCCGCGCGCCAGGCGGCCACCAGGTCGGCCATCGTCCGCAGCGGCGAGTCGCGGGTCACCACGAACGCTTCCGGTTCCTCGACGAGCCGGGCGACCGGCGTGACGTCGGCCAGCGTCGCCGACCTGGGCACGGAATGCTGGGCACCGACCAGCCCGAGTCCCATCAGCATGAGCATGGTGCCGTTGCCCCGCTCGTACACGAGGCGTTGCAGACCGACCGCGCCACCCGCGCCGGGCAGATGGAAGATCTCCACCCCGCGGGCCACGCCGCTCTCGTCGAGTGCCGTGCCGACCGCACGCGCCGTCACGTCGTAGCCACTGCCCGGAGCGTTGGGCACCATCAGCCTCAGGCGTTCCGGGTTGTCCCGGCCGCATCCGGCCGCCGGGAGCAGCATGGCTACCGACGCGGCGAGGAGCGTTCGGCGCTGCACGCGCTCAATGTAGTCCGCCGCTAGTCCTCTCCGCTGAGCACCGGGCGCCGGCCGCGGAAGAGTTTGGGCAGGTGGGGCAGGGCGAGTGCGGCCACGGCGAGCAGGAGCAGGGTGAGGGTGAGCGGCCGCGTGACGAAGATCGAAAGGTCGCCGTCGGCAAGCAGCAACGCCCGCCGGAACTGGGTCTCCATCAACGGGCCGAGGATCAGCCCGAGGATGGCCGGCGCGATCGGGAAGTCCAGGTGGCGCATGATCATCGCGATGAGGCCGATGCCGTACGCGAGCAGCACGTCGACGATGTTGCCGGACACGGCGTACACGCCGAGCGTGGCGAAGACGAGGATCCCGGCGTAGAGCAGGGGCCGTGGGATCTGGAGGACCTTCACCCACAGCCGGATCAGCGGCAGGTTGAGGGCCAGCAGCAGCACGTTCCCGATGAACAGGGACGCGATCAACGCCCACACGAGCGGGCCCTGGTTCTGCAGCAACTGCGGGCCGGGCGAGATGTTGAAGTAGCTGAACGCGGCCAGCATGACCGCGGCCGTCGCCGAGGTCGGGATGCCGAGCGTCAACAGCGGCACGAGCACGCCGGAGAACGACGCGTTGTTGGCCGCTTCGGGCCCCGCGACACCCTCGATCGCGCCACGGCCGAACTCGTCCTTGTTCTTGGCCCGCCGTTTCTCGTACATGTACGACAGGAATGTCGGGAGTTCGGCGCCACCGGACGGCAGCGCGCCGAACGGGAAGCCCAACGCGGTGCCGCGCAACCACGGCCGCCACGAGCGGCTCCAGTCGGCGCGGGAGAGCCAGGCGAAGCCGGAGGCCGGTTCCAGCGGGGCCGCCTGCTCCGGGAGGTCGCGCAGCCGGGACGCGATGAAGAGCGTCTCGCCGATCGCGAAGAGGCCGACGATCACCACCACGACGTCGATGCCGTCGAGCATCGACGTGACGCCGAACGTGAAGCGGGCCTGGCCGGTCAGCGCGTCGATGCCGACGACGCCCAGGAACAGCCCGAACGTCAGCGACATGAGGCCGCGGATGATGGACGCCCCGACCACCGCGGTGACAGTGACCATCGCGAGGAGGGCCAGCGCGAAATAGTCGGACGCGCGGAACGAGACGGCCAGCCGGGCCATCGGCTCGGTCACGAACGTCAGCAGGACGGTCGTGATGATCGCGGCGACGAACGAGCCGATCGCCGCCGTGGCGAGCGCGGCTCTGGCCCGGCCACGTTTGGCCATCTGGTAGCCCTCGATCGAGGTGGCCACCGAGGCCGACTCGCCGGGCGTGTTGAGCAGGATCGATGTGGTGGAGCCGCCGTACATGGCGCCGTAGTAGATGCCGGCGAACATGATGAGCGTGCCGGTGGGGTTGTCGAGCTCGAGCGCCACCGGCAGCAGCAGCGCGATGGTCAGGGCGGGTCCGATGCCGGGCAGGATGCCGACGAAGGTTCCGACGGTGACGCCGATCGCCGCGTACAGCAGGTTCTGCGGTGTCAGCACGGTGCCGAAGCCGTTGATGAGGTCGCCGAACGCGTTCACAGCGGGAGCACCCCCGCCGGCAGCGCGATTCCGAGCAACTTCGTGAAGGACAGATAGATCGTCAGGGAGAGTACGACGCCCACGATCGCGTCCCGCACGATGACCTCTCTGCGCGGGCGGGTCGAGAGGAGCTGTGCCGCGCCGACGTAGAACGCGACGGTGGCCAGCACGTACCCCACGGTCGTGTACTTGAGGACGACGGCGTACGCGATGAGCAATGCCAACAGCATGATCGGCACCCGCCAGGTGGGCCGGGCGGCGTTTGGCTGGGTGGTGCGCCGGCGCCACCGCGCGGCCTGCGTGCCGAGGTAGGCGATCGCTACCAGCACCCACAGGCCGGTGACGACGATCGGAGCGAAGGTCGGCCCGCCCAGCGTGATGCCGCGGTCAGCGCCGACGGTCAACGCGCGCGTGAACAACCCCAGCCCGGCCGCGACGAGAACCGCTCCGGCGACGAGCCCGGCAAGCGGGCTCGGCTCCGTCGCGTCCGACGTCTCCGGTGTTGCGGATGCTGCCTCGGGTGGCGCCGGCTGGGTCACTGGCCCAGACCGATCTCGGCGAGGACCGACGTGATCCGGGTGCTTTCGGCCTCGAAGTACGCCTTGGCCTCGTCGCCGGACTTGTAGAAGTCAGTCCACTTCTTGTCGGTGAGCGCCTGCTTCCACTGCTCGGAGGCGTGCAGCTTGTCGACAAGACCGATCACCGCGGTGCGGTCGGCGTCGCTGATCCCGGGCGGTGCCACGACGCCGCGCCAGTTGAGCAGTTCCACGTCGTACCCGGCGTCCTTGATCGTCGCGGTCGGCGAACCGGCTCCGACGTCTTCCGGCGACCCGCCGGAGACCGCCAGGGCACGGAGCTCGCCGGCCTTGACCAGGTCGGTGAACTCGCTGGCACCGGACACGCCGACCGAGATGTCGCCGGAGAGGAGAGCGGCCTTGGCCTCGCCGCCGCCCGAGTAGGCCACGTACTGCTTCGCCACCGTCTTGGCGTCGGCGCCGGCCGCCTTGGCGAGCAGCCCGACCAGGATGTGGTCGGTGCCGCCGGCCGAGCCGCCGCCCCACTTGACCGCCGTCGGGTCGGCCTTGGCCGCGTCGAGCAGATCCTTGAGGGTCTGGTACGGGGAGTCCTTGCGCACCACGACGACCTCGGACTCGGAGGTCAGCGTCGCGATCGGCGTGGTCTGGGTGAGGTTGACCTGCGACTTGTTGGTGACCACGCCACCGACCATCACCAGGCCGGTGATCATGAGTTGGTGTGCGTTGCCGGCGTGGCTGCTCACCAGCTCCGCCAGCCCGATCGTGCCGGCCGCACCGGTGACATTGCGCACCTCGGCCGACTGTCCATTGAGGAGGTTGGCGTCCTGGAACGCCTTCTGCATCGACCGTGCGGTGGTGTCCCATCCGCCGCCGGCGGCCGCCGGGGCCATGATCTGCAAGGTTTTGCTCGGATAGGTGACGGCGGCCGGTTCGTTGGACTCGCCGACCGACTGCTCAGCGCAGCCGGCGGTGCCCAGGGCGATGGCGGCCACAGCAAGGCTGAGGACCTTTTTGAGCATCGGGGGTCACGCTCCTGCAGCGAAGGGATGGCGGGCGTGTTACGCACCATGCCCGACGTCGTGACCGGGGTCACGCTTGTGTACGCACAGGAACTTTTGGTCGTTTTGGTCGGCCGGTTGTGCCCGCCGCCGCTACGGGTACCCTTCGGCGCATGTGAATCCGGCCACGAGGAGCAGGGGTATGCGCTGGCAGCTCACACTCGCCCGGCAGCTGCTGCTGTTCCAGCTCGGCATCGTCCTGCTGGTCGTGGCCGCGGTGGCCGCCGTGTCCCTGGCCGGGTCCGCCGCCGCGTTCCGCCGGGAGGAGGGCGCCCGGCTCCGGTCCATCGCCGCGAACCTCGCGGCCAACGACACGGTGCGCCGCGGCGTCGGTGACCCGGTCTGGCAGGAGCCGCTGGCCGGCGTCGCCGAGACCGCGCGCAGCGTCTCCGGCTCCTCGTTCGTCGTGCTCACCGATGCCGGCGGGATCCTGGTCACCGGCCCCGACCGCGGCCGCCCGGCTCCCCTGGGCGACAGCGACGGGCTCGCCGGCAAGGGCTGGCTCGGCGTGGTCGGCGACGGGTCACGGTCCCTGGTCGCGCACGAGCCGATCCTGGACCCGGCCGACGCGCACGTGCTGGGCCTGGTGATCGCCGGGAAGACGTACCCGTCATGGCCCGAACTGATCGCCGCCGCGACGCCGGACCTGCTGACCTACCTCTTGCTCGGATCGGTCCTGGGGGTGAGCGGTTCGCTGTTGCTGGCCCGCAGGGTCAAGCGACAGACGCTGGGCCTCGAGCCGCGCGAGATCGCGGGGCTCGTCGAGCACCGCGAGGCCATGCTGCACGGCATCAAGGAAGGCCTGGTGGGCCTGGACACCGCCGGTCGCGTGACGCTGGCCAACGACGAGGCGGTCCGGCTGCTCGGGCTGCCGCCGGACACCACCGGCCGGCCGCTGCGCGAGATCGTCAGTGAGCCGCTGGCCGAGCTCCTGACCGGCGCCGTGGACGAGCCGGACGCGGTCGTCGTGCAGGACGCCCGGGTCCTGGTGCTCAACCGCATGCCGGTGGTGGTGCGCGGCACCGCGGTCGGCTCCGTCACGACACTGCGGGACCAGACGGAGCTGTCGTCGCTCGAACACGAGCTGGCCCTCAGCCGAACGGCCACCGACACCCTGCGGGCACAGGCACACGAGTTCACGAACCGCCTGCACACGATCTCGGGACTGTTGCAGCTCGGCCAGTACGAGGAGGCGGTCAACTTCATCATCAGCGCCGGCGAGGCACAGGAGGCGTTGAGCAACGACGTGCAGTCGCGGATCGCCGACCCGGCCCTGGCCGCGCTGATCATCGCCAAGGCCAGCGTGGCGGCGGAACAGCAGGTCTTGTTGGTCGTACGGGCGGACAGCGGCATTCCCGGCCCGCTCGACGACCGGCTGGCGGCCGACCTGGTCACCGTCACCGGCAACCTGGTCGACAACGCCATCGACGCCGTGTCCCCTGGTGGCCGCGTCGAGGTGAGCGTGCGCCGAGACGCCGCGGACGTGGTGGTCACCGTGCACGACTCGGGGCCGGGCGTGTCCAGCGAGCTGGCCGAGAAGGTGTTCCGCAGCGGCTACACCACCAAGGCCGGTGACGGTCACCGAGGCCTGGGGCTGGCGCTGGTGAGCACGGTCTGCGCGGCTCGCCGGGGCTCGGTCTCGGTGACCGGACCGACGTTCACGGCGCGGCTGCCGCTGCGGGCCGTCTCATGATCCGGGTCCTGGTCGTCGACGACGACTTCATGGTGGCCCGCGTGCACACCGGGCTAGTGGAACGGGTGCCCGGTTTCACGGTGGTCGGTGTGACGCACACGGGCGAGGACGCTCTGGCCGCGGTCGACGAGCTCGCACCGGACCTGGTGCTCCTCGACATCTACCTGCCGGACATCTCGGGTCTCGAGGTGCTGCGCCGCCTGCGTGAACGGGAGAGCCCGGTCGACGTGCTGGTGGTGACGGCGTCCCGCGACGCGCAGACGGTCCGCGGCGCGCTGCGCGGTGGGGTCGTGCACTACGTGGTGAAGCCGTTCTCGTTCGACACGCTGCGATCAAGCCTGGAGCGGTACGCGGCGGCACTGCACCAGTTCGCGTCGGCGGACGCCCAGGCGGCGGCACAGAGCGACGTCGACAAGCTGTTCGGGGCGCTGCGCCAGGCGGACCCGACCTTGCCGAAGGGCCTCAACTCCACGACGGCGGACCTGGTGGTCTCGGTGCTGCGCGAGAGCCCGACGGACCTGTCGGCGGCGGAGTGCGCGGAACGAGCCGGCCTGTCCCGGGTCAGCACGCGCCGCTACCTCGAATACCTGGCACAGACAGGAAAGGCGGAAGTGCGTCGGCGGTACGGCGGCAGCGGCCGCCCGGAACACCGCTACCGCTGGATCGGCCGCCTCTAGTATGGGTATGGCGATCGCCCGCGCTCGCCGGCGCCGGCTCGGGGTTTGGATGTCGGCCGCGGCGGTGGTGGCCGTGCTGCTGGGCCTGGCCGTGCCGTGGGGGTTGTCGCGCGGTAAGGCCGTGCCGACCGCACCATCGTCATTGCCGGACCGGGTCGGCGCGCCGCATTGGGGCACCGCATCTGTGGACTCGTCGCCGGCCGGTGCGGCCAGTGTGGTGTTCGGCGCACCGAGTTGGTGGCTGACCGGCAGCAAGGGCGTCCTGGCCGTGGTCGGGGCAAGTGATGACAGCTATCGGCTCACGGACGAACTCGGCGACCTCCTCTACGCCGGCGAGCAGGCGATCCTGTCGCCCGACGGCAGCCGTCTGGCGACCGTGGGTCTGGTGACCGACCTGAACAAGGGGACCTCCGTGGCGCTGCCCGTACCCGATGGCGTGCCGCAGGCATGGTCACCGGACGGTCGGACGTTGGCGGTAGTCGCTTATGACGCCCCGTATGCGCGTCAACCTGACGGCTCGGAAGTGCCCACGCCGGTGCAGGCCACGCTGCATCTGGCCGACCTCGCATCGCACACCTATGAGCGGGTGGCCGATCTCGATCCGCGGGGCGTCCATGATGGATACACAGTGGCCTTCGCGCCGGACGGCACGAAGTTGGCCTATCAGTCAGCGCAGACGATCACCGTCGCCACCGTGGCCGGGGAGACCGTCAGCCAGTTCACCACCAGCGGCCATCTCGCGGGGAAAGGGGCATGGACGCCGGACGGTATGGGTCTGACGCTGGTGTCGCAGCGCCGATGCTGCGACGGCGACTCCTATCCCGCCCGCTGGCAGTTGAGCGTGGTCGATCCGGCCAACGGTCAGGCGCGGTCGGCGCCGGCGATTCCTGAGCTGCCCGGCCTGGTCGCGGTGCGCCTGCTCGGCTGGTCACCGGCGGGCGAGGCGGTGGTCGCGGCTCTTTAT
Source organism: Asanoa iriomotensis (assembly GCF_016862515.1). Taxonomy (GTDB): domain Bacteria; phylum Actinomycetota; class Actinomycetes; order Mycobacteriales; family Micromonosporaceae; genus Asanoa; species Asanoa iriomotensis. Next base: position 21,859 of record NZ_BONC01000070.1, on the reverse strand, counting down.
CCGGAGCCGGACATCTCCGTCGTCGGGTTCGACACCGCCGCGGAGACGCTGTCCGTCGCACACCTGCGGTTCACCGACTATCAGTGGGTACGCGAGACGAAGGTGCTCGCCGTCGGTCCCGGCGGTGCTTCGCGGACTCTGCTGTCGGCTCCGGAGCAGGAGATGCTCTCCGTCGACGTCGCCGACAACGTGATCGCCGGCGGCCAGGCAAGAACGGGCCAGCCACCGCGGGGACTCGGCACACGCCTGCTCGGCACCGTCGTCGTCATCGTCGCCCTGGCGGTCGCGCTCGCGGTCGTCGTCCGCCGCGCCGGCAATCGACTTCGACGTGCCCCGCGCGGACCGGTCATTTGACAGAGGCGGCCGGCGACCAGCCGGCCATAACGTCCATCTTCAGGTCCTTCACCGGACGAGGAACTGGAGCTGACGATGAGCACGTTCGCGCTGGTGCTGCGCACCGCGCGCCACGAGTGCGGGCTGACCCTGGAGGAGCTGTCGGAGTCGTCCGGCGTCAGCGTGCGCGCGCTCAGCGACATGGCGCGCGGCCGGGCGCTGGGGCCGCAGCGGAGGACGGTCGAGCTGATCGCCGACGCGCTCAAGCTCGACGGGGCACGCCGGGACGAGTTCGTCGCGCTGGCGAAGACCGGGCGCAGCCGTTCCGGCTATCTGGCGGCCGCTCCGGGGCTGTGCGAGCTGCCGGGGTCCATCGGTGACTACACCGGCCGAACCGCCGAGCTGGCGTGGATCTCCCGGGTGCTCGGCGCGCCGCCCGACGAGGCCGACCGGCTGGGCGCGGCGGTGATCTCCGGCGGTGCGGGCGTGGGCAAGACGACCCTCGTGGTCCGCGCCGCACACCGGCTGCGCGACCGGTTCCCCGACGGCGTGTGCTTCGTCGACGCCCTGGGGCTGAGCCGGCGGCCGGTCGCCAGCGCCGAGATCCTCCGGCGGGTGCTGCGGGCGATGGGTGTGCGCGACCAGCAGATGCCGCAGGAACCGGCCGAGCGCGCCGGGCGCTACCGGCAGCTGTTGCGGCAACGGCGGGTGCTCGTGATCGTCGACGACGCGGCGTCGGAGTCCCAGGTGCGCCCGCTGGTGCCCGGTGGCGGCCCCAGCCAGCTGATCGTCACCAGCCGCCGGCTGCTGGCCGGGCTGGAGGGCGCACAACGGCTGCATCTGGGTCCGATGCCGGCGGCCGACGCGCAGGACCTGCTCGGCCGAATCTTGGCCGAGCGGTTCGACGCGCCACGCGAGAACGACCTGCGGGATCTGGTCGATCTGCTGGGCGGGCTGCCGCTGGCGGTGCGGATCGTAGGCAACCGGCTGATCTCGCGGCCGGGCTGGAGTGCGGCCGATCTGGTGGCGCGGTTGTCGGCCGCGGAGCGGCGCCTCGATCAACTCAGCGCCGGCGATCTGAAGGTGGCGGCGGCCTTCGACGTGTCGTACGAGCAGCTGCCCGACCCGGTGCGGTCGTTGTTCCGGCGGGCGTCGCTGGTGCCCGGCGCGGACTTCAGCGCGGCGCTGGCGTCGGTGATCGGCGAGGTCGCGGTGTCCGCCGCCGAGGACCAGCTCGACGATCTGGTCGACCTGGGGCTGATGGAGACCGCGGAGGGCGGCCGGTACCGATTCCACGACCTGGTCCGCCTCTACGCGAGCCAGCGCCTGACCGCCGAGGACCCCGTCGAGGTCGTGGCCGATGCCCGGCGGCGGATGGTCGGCTGGCTCCTGGCCACGCTGACGGCGGCGGGCCGCTGGTTCCAGCCGGGCGGGGCCGACAGCGCGCCGTTCGGCTGTGCCGAGGACGCCGAGGCGTGGATCCGTGCCGAGGCCGAGCACTGGTTCCAGGCTCTCGGTGCTGCCGCTGTCGCCGGGGACCACGGTGCCGTGGTTCGCGCCGCCGGCGCCGTGTACGCGTACCACGAGCGCTGGGTGCACTGGCCTCTTTGGAGTGACGTGTTCACGCTCGCGCTGGACGCGGCGGTCCAGCTCGGCGACGCCGCGGCGCAGGCCGAGTTCCTGAACCACCTCGCATACACCCACACGTTGCCGTGGCGCGTGGACGGGCCGGCGGCGCTGGACTGTGCGCGCCGGGCGCTCGCGCTGGCCCGGCGGGCCGGCGACCTCCGGCAGGAGGCGTTCGCCCTGCTGTACACCGCCGCCGCGCACCGCGGCCCGCCCCGGCGCGACCTCGAGGCGGCGCTGAGCGCCATCCGGGAGGCCGCGGATCTCTTCGAACGGGTCGGTGACGTCGACGCTCGCGTGCAGACGTTGCTGGGCAGCGGTGTCATCGCCTTCGACCTCGGCGACGCGGCGGAGGCGCTGGCCGCCTACCAGCGGGCGCTGGCCATCACCGAGGACCCGAGCAACGGCCTGACCGCGTACGCCGTCGAAGCGGTCCTCCCGCACATCCTCGGCCACGCCGCGCAGGCGCTGGGCCGCCTGGGCCGCCGCGACGAGGCGATCCCCATGATGCTGCGCGCGGTGGACCTCTTCGCAGGCCTGCGGGTCGTGATGGGTCAGGCGGCGTGGCTGCGGATCCTCGGCGAGGAGCTTTACGGCGACGACCACGCGGCCGAGGCGCGGGAGAGCCTGGTGCGAGCGGGCGACCTGTACGAGACGGTCGGCCAGCACGATCGCGCCGCGTACTGCCGGGCCAGGGCCGAGGCCATCGCGGAGGTCGGCGGGAACTAGTTCCGCATCCTGTTCCGCCTGGGCCGGCGCGGCGGGCGGGATTTGCATGGGGTGTGAAGCGGCGGGCGTCTCGCTCGCCGCCGGACCCGAGGAGCACTCCATGATTCGCAACGTCGTGCTGGTGCACGGTGGGTTCGTCGACGGATCGGGCTGGCTGGGCACACACCGGCTGCTGACCGCCGACGGGTTCACCGTCAAGATCGTGCAGAACCCGACGCTGTCGCTGGAAGGCGACGTCGCCGCGACGCGCTTCGTCCTCGACGGGCTCGACGGGCCGGCGGTGCTGGTCGGCCACTCGTACGGCGGGGCGGTGATCAGCGAGGCCGGTACCCATGACGCGGTGGCGGCGCTGGTCTACGTCGCGGCGTTCGCACCGGACAAGGGCGAGTCCGTCAACACCCTGATCGCCGACCCGCCGCCCGGCGCGCCCGTCCCGCCGATCCTGCCGCCCCGCGACGGGTTCCTGTACCTCGACCGGGACAAGTTCCACGCCTCGTTCGCCGCCGACCTGCCCGCGGACGAGGCCGCGTTCCTGGCCGACGCGCAGGTGCCGTGGGGCGTCGGCGCGCTCGCCGGCACGGTCACCGAACCGGCCTGGCGCCACAAGCCCAGTTGGTACCTGGTCGCCACCGCCGACCGGATGATCCCGCCGCCGGCCCAGCGGGCGATGGCCACCCGCGCCGGCGCGGTCACCGCGGAGGCCATCGGCAGCCACGCCGTCTACGTCTCGCAGCCGGACGCGGTCGCCGACCTCATCCGCCAGGCCGCGACCGGCCGCTGAGGAGATCACCATGGCATCGCATGTCCCACGCCGCCAGGTGTTGGCGACCGGAACGGTTTTGGCCGGATCGGCGGCACTGATGGCCAGTCCTTTGGCGGCACACGCCGCGGAGAAGATCAAGCCGACCATCGTGCTGGTGCACGGTGGCTACGCGGACTCGTCGTGCTGGAACGGGGTCATCCCGAAGCTGCAGCGCGCCGGTTACACCACGATCGCGGCGTCGAACCCGCTGCGGGGCATCCCCACCGACGCCCCGTACATCGGGAGTCTGTTGGACTCCATCAGCGGGCCGGTCGTGCTGGTGGCCCATTCGATGGGTGGAACGGTCATCACCAACGCCGCGGCCGGGAAGCAGAACGTCAAGGCGCTGGTCTACATCGCCGCGTTCGTGCCGGATGTGGGCGAGACGCAGGGGGATCTCATCAACAAGTTCCCCGGCAGCGAGGTGCTGCCGGTGAGCGTCCCGGTCCCCTACGCGAAGCCCGACGGCACCACCGGAACCGACCTGTACCTGAGCAAGGACGGCCAGGCGGCCTTCGCGGCCGACATTCCGACGGCGGCGTTCCGCCTGCTGCAGGCAACGCAGCGACCGTTCGACGCGGACTCGTTCGGCTACCCGACCCAGGCCGCCGCGTGGCGGACGATCCCGTCGTGGGGCCTGGTCGCGGGCCGGGACAAGGCAATCCCACCGGCATGCGAACGCTTCATGTACGGCCGCGCGAAGGCCCGCAAGGTCGTCGAAGTGCCAACCGCGTCCCACGTCGTCATGATCAGCCACCCGCGCACCGTCGCGGACCTGATCGAGGACGCCGCCAAGGCGACGTCCTGACTCAGGCCGCCTTCGGTCGGCGGATCAGCCGGTAGGCCGTGCAGCCCAGACACACCCCGGTGGCTGCGTTGAGGGCGGCCATGCCGAAGGCGAGAGCGGTGAGGACGTAGCCGGCCACGTCGACGCCGAATGCAAAGGCGATGAACGCCAGAGCGGTGAGCACAAAGCCGACGAATTGGGCGAATCTCGGCGGCCGAGCATCCTCCAACTCGGCTGGCGCTCCGATCCGCGGCCAGATGACCCGGGCGAAGATCTGCGCCCACAACGACCAATGAAAACTCACGAACGCGGTGAACCCGAACACGGCGACCTGGGAGGCGAGCAGGAAGAGACCCAACGGCCGAACAAGGTCGACGATGAGCAGCACGAGAGCGAGCACGCCCGCGGTGGCCCCGGCGCTGAATCGCAAGAGGCGCGGATCGACATGGGCGCGGAGCGGGCACGCGCCAACATTGGTGCTGCGCATGTGGTTCTCCAGAGAGTGAGCTGCCAGCCCTGCATCTGTTCGGACCAGTGTGGACCACGGGCGCCGCCGGACGCGAGCCCGCAATCTCCCGCGCTTGGAAGCAGCAGGAGCCAACGGCGTGGGGTCTGGGGCTCGGGCCCCAGGCAGGACCAGGCACAAGGATCCGCTCGCGAGCGGATTCTTGTGCCCCCGGCGGGTCACGCCAAGCATGGGAACGGGATTCGATCAATGCTGACCTTGTGGTCGTGACGGCGTCGTGGCCTTTGCCTAGCTAACCGCACGTTAGTCGGCGCTAACCCGAGCGGCTAGCCAAGCGCGACCTAGCGCAGTTGGAGGATGTGCCTCGGGGGGATACGCCATAACTGTGCAAGGTCAGGTCTGTTGCCCCTAGTCAGCGACATCTGCATTGGGGAATGACCGCTCCGAGTGGCCGCTACAGGTGGACGACGGGCATCCGCGCCCCCCGGCGCATGGCGTGGCCAGCTTCCTCACCGACGCCGGCCACCCCGCCACCTTCGCGGCCACCATCGCCGGCCTGCTCGGAGTCCTGTCCGTCACCGGCCGGCTGATCCGCACGGGCGCCCAACGCCGGATCTCCCTCACAGCCCTGGTCGCGGCCATCTTCACCATCCAGGCAATCGCAGCGATCACCCTGCCGCTAATGGCCGGCACCCGCGGGGGGCCGCAGCCGGCGTGACCGCCTTGGCATCGGCTTCGGTGTCGCCAGCCTCGCCGCACCCGCCCTGCTCGCGGACCGCTACGGCATCACGGCTTACGCCACGATCTCCGGAACCCTCGGCGCCCTAGTCACCGTCGCGAAGGCCACCGCACCGCTTGGCGCTGCCGCGCTGCTCGCCATCACAGGGGGATACGCACCGATCCTTGTCGCCGTCGGCGCCGCCTGCCTGATCGCCAGCGGCACAATTGTTCGGTGCTCGTCGAACTGCGTTCTGTGCCGGACTGCCCGAACCTCGATCGGGTTCGCACATCACTCCGTACCGCCATGGCTGACCTCGGCCTGCCGCCGACAGTGATCGAGCGGGTTGGCGACTACGCGTCACCCTCGGTGTTGATCAACGGGGTCGACGTCATGGGGGACGACGATGGTGCGGCCGCGTGCCGGCTGGCTCTGCCCACCGTCGATCTTCTTCGAGACGCTCTGCGTCGCGCAACCGAACAAACCACGCCTGTCCTGTGACCGCGTAACAGTTCACCGCGACAGTTGTGCCCGCACCCGGGCACACGTCCTCACCCCCGACCCAGACGCCAGCGGCGTCCAGCAAGCGAGGACGGTCAACATCTCGGAGATCACGTACGCCGCGCGGGCCTGCACGACCAAGATCTCCACTCGGCGCGTCGTCGGTGCGCCTACGCCGAAGCCGACTCTGCTCGCAGATGGTCTCGCGCTCTCAGCGCCTCAGCCGCCGTGCGGCGGCGCGAACCGTCTCCGCGAGCAGGCCGCCCAGCCGGTAGAGGAAGTACACCAGCCACCCGGCCCCGAGTGTCACGCCCGAGAGCAGGAGTATGTGGACGGCCACGTTCGCCACCGCGTCGCCTGCTCCCGTCTCCCGCCATGCCTCGATCGAACCGCCGACCAGGATCGTGACCAAGATTGCGAGCAGCAACGGCAGCGTCCGTCCGACCGACTTGAGCGCGGGCCAGACGCCTCGCGGCAGCTCTTCAGGCTCCGGCTGTGCCGCCGTGGTGTCGGCGGCCGCCAAAGCGGCCTGCGAGCTCAACGACAGCACCGTCCGGCCGGCCACCCGGTCGCGCTCCATCGGCGACGCGCACAGCACGTCGGCCAGTTCCCGCAGGTCGCGCGCGTCCCGGAGCTCACCAGTGGCAGGGTTGCTCAGCAGCAGCCAGGGCGCCGCTCGCCGGCGCGCCTTCACGACGGGAAGCAGGGGCAGCAGGACAAGGCCGACGAGATCGAGCGGCGGGCCACCCGCCGCCAGGTCAGCACGCACCCCGAGGACGTGGGCTCGGCCGCGGCGCCAGCCCGGATCGAGGACGTCGATGACGCCCGCGTGCAGGTCCTGACCGATCGCCTTCCGCTGCCCGTACTTCGTGAACAGGGTGTGCCCGTCGACCGCGCTCGCCCAGTTGATGGCTGTGCGCCATCCGCCGAGGTTCGCCAGCGGAAGCACGGGGCCGTAGAACGCGAGCACCACGGTGACGGCAAGAAGAAGGAACCCCGCGACGCCGCCAACCCGTGCTGCCCACGAGATCACGGCCAACGCCGGCAGCAGCACAAGGCAGAACCAGGCGACAAACAGAAGAGCGCGACGGCGGTCAAGCCACCGGTTCGCGACGATGCGCGCCCGACCCGCCGGGAAGCGGCGCCAGCTCAGGCTCGCTTCAGCTTCGTCCCTTGCCGTCAACGCCGGTTCCCCTTGCACGGCTACGCAGGATGCCACACCGCCGCAATCCATTGCGGCGAGGCAGAAAGCCTCGAACCCGACCGTCGAAAGATCGAGAGTCCTCCACTCCAAACGACCGGGCAACGGCGCCTGCCCGATCGCGGCCGTAGGCGTCGCCCGTGCGCGTACACCAGCCCCCGCGGTCGATGCGTCGTCTCGCCCCTGAGCTCTGGATCGGGCGTTCCGAACGCGCGCAGGTTCGATCCGCCGTGTGGGCGAAGCAAACGCACCCCAGCCGCCACGTAACTCGTTACGAACTCGCAGGTCAGCGGACGTTCAACAATGGAGTCGCGCCGGTGCTGGTCGAGGGCAGGATTCGAACCTGCGACACACGGTTTAGGGGCGCTCAGCCTCCAAGCCATCTCGGCACCAGCAGAAACTTCCCCGCCGGTTGCGGCGGCGCCCTTGATCGTTCCGGGTATCTTCCGGATCTTGAACTACAGCCGCTCGTTGGGTTATCGGGCGGTCGAGTCGAGTCTCCGCAGTTCCACCGAGGTCGCGGCGCCGCAGGTCGGCGACGTACGGGCAACCGTGGTTAACCACTGGAGCGGGCGCCCGGGTCTGTCTACATAGGTATCGCGAGCCACACAAGATCGCTACATTAGCGACGTGACGCAGAGACACGAGGCTCGCAAACCGGCAGAAGAACTTGACCAGTCCCAGTAAGGCCGGGCATTCACGTCGATTGCCGTACGCGCTCGTCTGTTCGGGGCTGCTCCTTGTCATCGCCGTCGAATTCTTCACGTATCCGCTAGACCGCGACTTGTTCCTTTTCGCGCTGGTGCTCCGGGTCGGCGTGTGGTTGGCAGCGGCTTGGGCAACGCTGGCCGGTGTTTTGCTGAGCGGCGGTTGGCGTCAAGCCGCGATTCCGGCAGTGATCGTGGTCCTCGGCTTCACATGGATCATCCGCGCGGATCTCGGGCTCGGCTATCCATACGCGTACTTTAACGTGCATCGTGCCGATTTCGCCGACGTCGCTCACTTTAGTGACAGCATTTCGACCAACGGTGAGGCGTGGGTCCCTGCAGGTTACGGAGGTCTTACGCCAACCTGGGTAACTGTCTTCCCGGCCCCTGATGGTGGCCGAACTGTGGTGCTGTGGATGTCGTACGCGAGCGGGATTGGATACGGTTATGCTTTCGCACCGTCCGCTCGTCGCGGCCAGGTCGTCATTTCCGATACCGATTTCACGGCAAAGGCTGCCCTGGGTGACGGCTGGTGGTGGGTCAAGAACATCTGACTTGCCGCAATGACCGCATGAGCCCCAGCAACCAGGTCTCGACCGAGTGGTCCTCCCACGCTCGACCTCCCGGCGGCACGTGGTGGCGCCCGTTGCTGCAGGGTTTGGTGCCTTCTCGCTGCCTCATCCAAGCTTGCCGGCCATTGGGTCGCCATGCCATTCACTACGATCAGCACGTTCAGCACGCAGGACGCGATCCGCAGGAGTGCCCATGTCGGCCACGAACACATCACTGAGCGATCGACCGCGGCCGGTGGCCGCTGCCAGCCTGCTGCTGTACGTGCTCGCTGCCCTGCCGGCCCTGTCCGCGCTCTTGCAACTGTTGTTGCGTGCTGATCCGACGGCCGCCGGCGGCGGCGCGGATACCCTGCTGCCGGGTGCGCTCGTCACCGGCGTGCTGGTCGCGGCACTCGGCTATTTCTGCGCGGCGGGCAGGAACGCCGCACGCGTCGTCGTCTGGCTGATGACCGCCGGAGCGATGCTCAATCTCGTCGCCGTCACGGTGACAGTCCTCCGGCCCGACAGCTACGCCACCCGCCCGGACTGGTACCCGATCTTCCTAGTCACGGTCGGCGCGGTGCAGCTCATCGTCCTGGCCGCGGCCTCGATCCTGTTGGCCCAGCCCACCGCTCGGCCGTTCTTCCGCCGGATGCCCCAGCCACCAGCCGTCGCGGGGCAGGCCGCGAGCGCCGCACCGAGACTCGACCCGCGCGGCTGACCTCGCACCGGGGCCGGGAGAGCTGTCCCGAGGCCTTAAGGGCTTCGTCGTTGTCCCGGGACGACCGCTTCTCTGTCAAGTTCCGGCGGATCGGCTCGATGGAGCCCTGTACGAGTTCAGACGCTATAGCCCAGACGCCTACGGTCCGGTTCGGCGAGGTCGGCTGCTGCACTTGGCTGCTGTACAGCCGGCCAAGGCTCCCCGCCGTGGATCTCAGCAACCGCCCGTTCCGGGATTCGAGCCACGAGGATGATCACCCGTTCCGGGTCCGTAGGCGTCCGTCCGATCACTCGCACGTCAGCCTGCTCGGCGACCGTGGCGTCAACCAGGATCGAGAAGAGGAGGTCGCCGTCGGTTCGGCTGTAACCATCGGCCGCCAGCTCGATGATTTCGCCGGAGTGCAACTCGACAACCCACCGGCTGGGCGGGGCAGCAGCGAACCTCACGGCCTGAGCACTACTGCGATCTAGCCGGTGGCTTCGTCGGTGTGAACAAGGTCAGGTCACTCTTCCGGCGTCGGTCGCTTGCTATCTTGGCTGTTCAGGGAGCGGGTGCCTGTCGGGATCGTCTCCCATATTTCTCCCAACACGAGCTTCGCGGCCTGCTCTTCGTCGATTTGGGAAGCTTCGTGGCGTTGCTGGCGTGCTTCTCAGCGGCTCGCATGCTCCGGCGCGTCTTCAGGGCGACGGGGAATGACGATGTTGGACCATTGCCAATGTCCAGGTCCGTCGCCAATGTGCGCAGGTCGACCACAAAGGACATGTCCGTTGCGTTGGTTCCTGGTCTTGCGCCTGGGGTGGCCTGGCTGGGAGACGGTGACGGCGTGCGACGCCTCGACCTTCACTGCGCGCGAGTGCGCGTGGGCGGAGGACCCAACGGCGTGGGGTCTGGGGCTCGGGCCCCAGGGAAGAATCAGCCTGCTCGCTCGCGAGGAGGAAATTGTGCCCCCGGCAGGATTCGAACCTGCGACACACGGTTTAGGAAACCGATGCTCTATCCCCTGAGCTACGAGGGCGCGGTGGATCAGTGTACCGGCACGGCGGTTGGGTCAGGTGGGTAGGCGCGCGAGCCGCGTTGCTTCCGGGACGTGTTCAACTCATAAATTACTAATTAATGTTGACATCCGGCTGTGATGAGATGCACGATCGTCGACACCTGACCCGTCCCCGGCAGCGAAGGAATCCGATGTGAATCGAGTCGTGCTCACTGCCCTGCTGGCCCTCGCGGCCGGTCAACTGACCGTGCCCGCGGCCGCTCAAGCCGCCGCCGCGCCGTTGGCGCCCACCCCCTACATGGGCTGGAACACCTACTACGGGCTCGGTGGCGATCCGACCGAGGCCGAGGTCAAGGCCGCCGCCGACTTTCTCGTGACCAGTGGGCTGCGGGACGCCGGCTACCGCTACGTCTGGATCGACGGCAACTGGGCCGCGCCCACCCCGCGCAGCGCGGCCGGTGACCTCACCGCCAACCCCGCACAGTTCCCGAACGGCATGGCGGAGCTTGTCGACTACATCCACGGCAAGGGGCTGAAGGCTGGCATCTACACCGACGCCGGCCCATACATCCCCGGCAAATGCGGGCTCGGCAGCGGCGGCGGCTACTACCAGCGCGACGCCGACCAGTTCGCCGCCTGGAAGTTCGATGCCGTCAAGGTCGACTTTCTCTGCGGGATCGCCGCCGACCTCGATCCCAAGACCGTCTACACCGAGTTCGCGCAGGCCCTGCGCGACAACGCCAGCGGCCGGCCCATGCTCTTCAACCTCTGCAACCCCGTGACCTCGCCCGACTGGGGCAACTACCCCGAGACGCAGCAGTCCACTTACTCGTGGTCCTACGCACCCGCGATCGCCGAGTCCTGGCGGACCTACACCGACGTCGGGTTCCTCGGTGACATCAAGTTCAAGGACGTGTTGCGCAACTACGACGCCAACGCGCGGCATCCCGAGGTGGCCGGGCCCGGGCATTTCAACGACCCCGACTACCTCGGGCCGCAGCTCGGCATGACCGACGAGGAGTTCCGTACGCAGATGACGCTCTGGTCCGTGGCCGCCGCGCCGCTGGTGATCGGCAGCGACCTCCGTACCCTCAGCCAGACCTCGCTCGACATCCTCAAAGACCACGATGTGCTGGCGATCAACCAGGACCCCGCCGGCGTCCAGGCCGTGCGAGTCGGGCCTGCCGGCACCACGGAAACCTGGGTCAAGCGACTGGCCGACGGCGACCGCGCGGTCGTGCTGCTGAACCGCGGCGACACCCCGCAGACCCTGACCACCACGGCGTCGCGGATCGGGCTCACCGGCGGACGGTTCACCCTCGAGAACGCCTGGACCGATCGGGTCACCGAGACCGCCGGCACCATCAGCGCGGCCGTCCCCGCCCACGGCGCGGCGCTGTTCCGCATCAGCAAGGCCCACGGCGTTCCCGGCATCCCGCACGTGACCGCCAGCATCCCCACGCTCGAGGAAAAGGTCGTCGCAGGCGGCGAAACGGTCGACGTCGAGGTCGCGGTGCGCAACGACGGCACCCTGGCCGTGCTCGCCCCGGCGGTGCGGCTGACCGGGCCGCAGGGCTGGACGGTCCAGGACCGGAGCCGGGCGCCGAAGCTGCTGGCACCGGGAAGCAACACCACGTTCGCCTTCGCGGTCACCCTGCCGGCCGACGCGCAACCGGGCACGAGCAAACTCACCGCCACCACGGCGTACGACGTCGTCGGCCACGGCCGCATCAGCCAGCCGACGACGGCCGACGTGGTGGTCGCACCCGCACCTCCGGACGGCGAGGTCGTCCTGTCGCACCACACCTGGATCAGCGCCACCAGCGGCTGGATGAGCCCGACCGTCGACGCCAGCGTCGGCGGCTGGTCGCCGATCAGCATGCTCGGCCAGGTCTACCCGACCGGCATCGGCGTCGCGTCGCCGTCGACGGTCCGCTACTACCTCGGCGCCGCCTGCACCCGGCTGGCCGCGGTCGTCGGCCTCGACGACGCGGTCCGCAACGTCGGCCCCGAGGGCGCCACCGCGACCTTCCAGGTGGTCGGCGACGACCGGGTCCTGTTCGACAGCGGCGTCCTGACCCGCGACGACACGCGTCAACTGGACGTCGACCTGACCGGTGTCCGGGTCCTCGACCTGGTGGTCGGTGACGCCGGCGACGGCGGCTACAACGACCGCGCCAACTGGGCGGCGTTGACCGCCTCCTGCTGAGACGCGCAAACCCTGACCCGGGCGGTACGCCGCCGGCGATGACCGCCCGGGAAATGGGTTGCCGAGGTGAAGTGGTTCGCCGAAGCTTGGCTCATGACGTTCTGACGGGCAGCACCCTCATCCAGCGGCGCCGATGCGCGCCCTCCTGCCCGTTCATGCTTCTTCGCCGAAGAGAGAGCGTCGTTGTCTTCCGTCACTGTTTTCGCGTCACCCCGCAGCTGGATCGAGTCCGATGCTGTCGAGCAGTGTCGGCACGTCGCCGCGTTCGACGGCATGGTTCATGTCGCGGGCATGCCTGATCTGCACCCCGGCAAGGGCGCCCCGATCGGGGCCGCCATGCTGTCGTCGGTGCTCTATCCCCACCTCGTCGGGTCCGACATCGGGTGTGGGATCGCCGTCTTCCCGGTCGCGCTCAAACGGGCCGTGCCCGAGCAGCTCGCCCGGCGGTTCCCCGATCTCGACCGGGTTCCGGACGACGACGACCCCGCGTGGGATCTCGTCGGGCGCGACGTGCCCGAAGGCCACCTGGACAGCATCGGGACCGTCGGCCGGGGCAACCACTTCGTCGAGCTCGCCCGGATCCAGAAGGTCTTCGACGCGGAGCACGCCGAGCGGATCGGGCTCGCAGGCAAGGACCTCGTGCTCATCGTCCACAGTGGCTCGCGCGGCCTCGGCGAGGGCATCCTGCGCTCACACACCGAGCACCACGGTGCCGGGCCCGCCGCCGATCCGGCCGGCTACCTGGCCCGGCACGACGCGGCCGTGCGGTGGGGGTCGCTCAACCGGCGGCTGATCGCCGCGCGCACGATGCGTGCCCTGGGTGCGCGCTACGCCGAACCCGTCGTCGACCTCAGCCACAACCTCGTCGAGATCCGGGACGGGCGCTATCTGCACCGCAAGGGTGCCGCGCCGGGCGACGACCGGGACGTGCTGATCGCCGGCACCCGCGGCACACCGTCCTATCTGGTCGCCGCGCACGCCGGGCCCGAGGCCAACTGGTCGGTGGCGCACGGCGCGGGCCGCAAGATGTCGCGGGCCGACGCGTTGCGCCGCGGCAAGGCGAAGCACACCGTCGAAGAGCTGCGCCGCACGCCGGTCGGCTCCGTTGTCGTGTGCGACGACCGCAAGCTGCTGTTCGAGGAGGCGCCGACCGCGTACAAGCGGATCGAGCAGGTGGTCGCCGACCTCACCGAGCACAAGCTGGCCACGCCGATCGCCGAGACCGTCCCGCTGGTCACCTACAAGACCGTCAACCGGGGGCGGTCGTGAGCCACCTGCTGATCTCCGCCGGCCGCGGCCCGCAGGAATGCGCCTGGGCCGTCGCCCAACTGCTGAAGAGGCTGGAGGCGGACGCGGCCCGGCGCGGCCTGGCCGTCGAGCGCATCGGGACCGTGCCGGGCGAGCGGCCGGGCACCTACCGGTCCGTCGTCGTAAGGATCAGCGACGCCGGGTTCGCGGATTCGTGGACGGGCACCCTCTGCTGGCAGGCACCCAGCCCATACCGCACCGGCACCAGCCGCAAGAACTGGTACGTCATCGCCAGCCCGTGCGAGGTCGACGCCGCGCACACGACCTTCGCCGAGGCCGACGTCGACATCGTGGCCTGCCGCACCGGTGGGCCCGGCGGGCAACACCGAAACAAGGCCAGCACGGCGGTACGCGCGACCCACCGGCCGTCCGGCGCCGTCGTCGTGGTCGACACCGAGCGCCAGTTCAGCCAAAACCGCCGCATCGCCCTGGATCTGCTGCGCCAGCGCCTCGCGCACGCCGACGAGGCCGCGGACCGGGCCGTCGACACCGCGCGCTGGCGCATCCACGACGAGTTGGTCCGCGGCAACCCGGTGCGGACCGAGCGCCCGTGAGCGATATTCCGGATCTCGGTCCTCTGCCGCAGCGCATCGCCGTCGACACGGAACAGGTTCGCGCGCTCGTCGCCGGCCAGTTCCCGCAGTGGGCCGGCCTCCCCGTCGAGCCGGTGGCCAACGGCGGCTGTGACAACTGGACCTTCCACCTAGGATCCGAGCACCTGGTGCGTCTGCCCAGCGCGGCGGAGTACGCCTTGGCCGTCGACAAGGAACATCGATGGCTCCCGGCCCTCGCCGACGCACTGCCGCTGCCGATCCCGGCTCCAGTGGCGAAAGGCGAGGCAGGTGCCGGCTACCCCTATCCGTGGTCGATCTACCGCTGGCTCGACGGCGAGCCGGCCAGCGTGGACCGCATCACCGACCCGGTGCGATTCGCACTCGACCTGGCCGAGTTCCTGGCGGCCTTGCAAAGCGTCGACGCCGCCGACGGTCCCCAGCCAGGCATCCACAACTGGTTCCGGGGCGCCACGCTGCGCACTTACCAGGAGCAGGTCGACGCCGCGCTCGCAGAGCTGGGCGGCCACGTCGACGCCGAACTGGTTCGCGAGATCTGGGCGAGCGCACTGGCCGCCCGCTGGGACGGCGTCGACCGCTGGTTCCACGGCGACATCGCTCAGGGGAACCTGCTGCTCGCGGACGGGCAGTTGGCGGCGGTGATCGACTTCGGGACCTGCGGCGTCGGCGACCCGGCCTGCGATCTGGCGATCGCCTGGACGCTGCTGACCGCCCACGGCCGGCGGGCATTCCGCGAGCGGCTGTCCGTGGACGATGCGACGTGGGCGCGCGGACGCGGCTGGGCCCTCTGGAAAACGCTCGCCACGTGCCGCTACACCTTCGAAGATCCCGAGGACGCGGACGATTTCGCGAACGCTCGGCGGGTCCTGGGCGAGATCTTCTCCGAAGCCGGCTAAGGCGGACCCGTACCATCTCCCGATGCGGTGGAACCCGAAGAGATCCGTGGCGGAGCTGTGCACGGCGCTTGCCGAGGCAGTCGACCGGCACGACGAGGACGGGGCCCAGAAGGCCTTCAAGGAGATCGTCAAAGCGGTCGGGCGGGCCGGTCCGGCACAGCTCACCGAGGCGTTGGTCGCGCTGCGGCCGGTGCTCGCGGAAGTGCCACTTGGCAACGGCGCACCGCTGGCCGCGCTGGCCGCCGGCCTGGTCGAGGCAGGCGGCGATCCGGTCGCCGCGCTCGACGTGCTGGCCGAGCGGGTCGCGACCGGCTTGGAGCAGGCGGCCCGGTTCCCGGCGCTGGCCGGCACCGACGTGGCCCAACCCAACGACCCGGAGTCCGCGCGAGCGGTCGTGGAGCGGGTCGCCGAGGCCGGCGGGCTCGACGTCGACGAGGCGTCGCTGGTGACCCAGGCGTGGTTCACCGTCAACGAGTGGATTCCGGCGCTGCTGCTTCCGTTGCAACAGAAGGCCGGGCGCGCGGCGTTGCCGCAACGGCAGCGGTTGGTCGAGGCGGCATCGGTGGCACCCGAGGAGATCGACGCGGCCCATTGGCTGCTCGGCCTGCTGCTGGTGCTCGACGACGAGCGACTGGTGGTGGTGCATCGCGCGTCGGGCGCGGTGTTCACGGTCACGATCAGCGGCGTGGGCGACAACTTCCAACTGCACACGCTGCTGGCGCACACGCTGATCGGCGGCGGCCACCTGCCGGGCAAGGCGCCGGAACTCGGCTGGGTCGCCGCGTCGACCGACGGTCCGCTGCAGCCGCCGGCGCCGATCCAGGGACAGTTCAACCTGGTCGACGCCGGCGGGAAGTGGATCTGGAACGAGGGCCGACCCGTCGACGTCGAGCCGGTCGCCGGCCACCGGATCGTGGTGCTCGACCCGGCCCCGTACGTGCGCTCCTGGAACGTCGGCCGGGTCTACCCGTTGATGCGGCCCGAGGTCCGGCTCGACGCCGCGCTCCCGCCCGACGAGGCGGCCGCCTGGCTCCGCCTGGTCAACCCCGCGAAGTCGCCCTAGGGCGAAAGGAACGGACCGTTATTAACACATAGCGTTGATAACGGTCCGTTCCTTCGGGCTCAGTAGCGGTAGTGCTCCGGCTTGTACGGACCCTCGACGTGCACGCCGAGGTACTCCGCCTGCTTCTTGGTCAGCTCGGTCAGCCGGACGCCGAGGGCGTCGAGGTGCAGCCGGGCCACCTTCTCGTCGAGGTGCTTCGGCAGCACGAAGACGCCGGTCTTGTAGTCGTTCTGCCACAGCTCGATCTGCGCGATCACCTGGTTGGCGAACGAGCTCGACATCACGAAGCTCGGGTGCCCGGTCGCGTTGCCCAGGTTCATCAGCCGGCCCTCGGAGAGCACCAGGATCGCGTGCCCGTCCGGGAACCGCCACTCGTGCACCTGCGGCTTGACCTCGGTCTTCTCGATGCCCGGCACGCGGGCGAGGCCGGCCATGTCGATCTCGTTGTCGAAGTGCCCGACGTTGCCGACGATCGCGTTGTGCTTCATCCGAGCCATCTGGTCGGCCGTGATGATGTCGACGCCGCCGGTCGTGGTGATGAAGATGTCGGCCGTCTCGACCACGTCGTCGAGGCGGACGACCTGCAGCCCGTCCATCGCCGCCTGCAGCGCGCAGATCGGGTCGACCTCGGTGACCACCACGCGGGCGCCCTGGCCGCGCAGCGCCTCGGCCGAACCCTTGCCCACGTCGCCGTAGCCGCAGACCACGGCCAGCTTGCCGCCGAGCATCACGTCGGTGGCCCGGTTGAGGCCGTCGGTCAGCGAGTGCCGGATGCCGTACTTGTTGTCGAACTTGGACTTCGTGACCGAGTCGTTGACGTTGATCGCCGGGAACAGCAGCGTGCCGGCCTTGGCCAGCTCGTAGAGCCGGGTGACGCCGGTGGTGGTCTCCTCGGACACGCCGCGCATGCCGGCCGCGATCCGGGTGAACCGCTGCCCGTCCTCGGCCACGCTGGCCCGCAGCGTCTCCAGGATCAGCCGGAATTCCTCGTGGTCGTCCTCGGTCGCCGCCGGCACGGTGCCGGCCGCCTCGAACTCGACACCCTTGTGCACCAGCAGCGTGGCGTCGCCGCCGTCGTCGACGATCAGGTTCGGGCCCAGCCCGTCGCCGAAGTCGAACAGCCGCATCGTGCACCACCAGTACTCGGCCAGGGTCTCGCCCTTCCAGGCGAACACCGGCGTGCCGGCCGGCGCGTCGACCGTCCCCTCAGGACCGACGACGACCGCGGCCGCCGCCTCGTCCTGTGTGGAGAAGATGTTGCAGGAGACCCAGCGCACCTGCGCGCCGAGCGCGACGAGCGTCTCGATCAGCACCGCGGTCTGCACGGTCATGTGCAGCGAGCCGGCGATCCGGGCGCCGCGCAGGGGCTGCTGGTCGGCGAACTCCCGGCGGAGCGCCATCAGCCCGGGCATCTCGTGCTCGGCCAGGCGGATCTGGTGCCGGCCGAACGTGGCGAGGTCGAGATCACGCACCGCGAACTCGACACCGTTGACGGTCTGGGAATGCATCAAGGGCACCTCCCGTGACAGGAGGCGCCCTTGGAAATCATCGGACCGGGTCGAGCGTGGCGGACATCGTCGTCCGTCGCAGCGCCTCTCGACCGGCCCAACCACCATAACGCGTCAACGCGACGGCGTCACGAGCCCCAGTTCATAAGCCATGATCACCAGGTGTACGCGGTCCCGCGCGTCGAGCTTCGTGAACAGCCGGGCGACGTGGGTCTTCGCCGTGGCGACGCTGATCACCAGCCGCTCGGCGATCTCGGTGTTGGACAACCCCTGCCCGACCAGCGTCAACACCTCCCGCTCCCGGTCCGTGACGGTCGCGAGGGCGGCCGGGCGCGCCGACGGTGCGGCGGTCGGGCGCCCGGCGAACTCCGCGATCAGCCGGCGCGTGACGCTCGGCGCGATCAGGCCGTCGCCGGCCGCCACGACGCGGACCGCGCCGAGGATGTCGTCCAGCGCCATGTCCTTGACCAGGAAGCCGCTGGCACCGGCGCGGAGCGCGCCGTACACGTTGTCGTCGTCGTCGAACGTGGTCAGCATGATCACCTTGGCCGCCGAGCCGCCCTCGACGATCATCCGGGTGGCCGCGATGCCGTCCATCACGGGCATCCGGATGTCCATCACCACGACGTCCGGTGCCAGCCGCCTGGTGAGATCCACTGCCTCGACGCCGGTGCCGGCCTCGCCGACCACCTCGAGGTCGGGGTTGTCGGCGATCAGCACCCGCAGCCCGGCCCGGACCAACGGTTGGTCGTCGGCCAGCAGCACGCGAACGCTCATGAAGGCAGCGGCAGGGTCGCGCTGACCTGGAAGCCGCCCTCGGTAAGCGGGCCGGCGACGAGCTCGCCGCCGAACAGGGCGACGCGCTCGCGCATCCCGCGCAGGCCGTAGCCCGTGCCGGTGTCGGCGCCGCCACGGCCGGCGTCGGTCACCTCGATGCGGAGCGCCTCCGGGGCGTACCCGATGAGGATCTCGCAGGTTTCGACGTGTGCGTGCCGCACGACGTTGGTCAGCGCCTCCTGGATGATCCGGTAGGCGGCGAGGTCGACGTCCGGCGGCAGGACCCGCGGCTCGCCCTCGGTCCGGACCATGGCCCGAACTCCGGCGGCGTCGGTCGCCGTCACCAGCCGGTCGAGCTCGGCGAGGCCGGCGGTCGCGGTGGCGGCGGGTTCGGCGTCGCTGCGGCGCAGGGCGACCAGCGTGCGGCGCAGGCCGGCGAGCGTCTCGCGGCTCGCGGTCTCGATGGTGTCGAGCGCTTTGCGCGCCTCGTCCGGTTGCGTGTCGATCACCCGGCGGCCGACGCCGGCCTGGATCGCGATGACGCCGATGCTGTGCGCGACCTGGTCGTGCAGGTCGCGGGCGATCGCCAGCCGCTCCTTGGTGACCGCCTCGGCCGCTGCCCGGTGAAGCAGTGCGGCGCTGTACTCGCGGCGCTGGCGGACCGCCGTCCCCGCGAGCCAGGCGACGACGACGCCCAGCAACAGGGCAATCAGCGCGTTGACGTACGAGCGGCTGCCGCCGAGGTAGATCGTCGCCGCGGCCACCTGCGCGAGGAGCGCCGTCACCGCGGCGGCGGCAGCGGCGAGCCGCGAGCGGGTGGCGGCCAGGTAGGCCACCGCCACGTCGAGGACCACCGCCTGCAGCCCACCGACCAGCCCGGTGACGTGCATCGGGGCCAGCCCGACGACGCCGAACACCATCGCCGTGAACCCGACCAGCGGCCAGCGCGACAGCAGCAGCGCCGGGAGCGCGAGGGCCAGGATCGGCAGCACGGAGGCCGGCCCGGTCCCCGGGTCGTTGAGGCTGACGATCGCGAGGGCGAGCGCGAACGGGTACGCGGCGAGGGCGACCCACGACAGGGCCGGTGACGGCAGGCGGTGCGCGACTGTGGCACTCATGCGGTCGATGGTAGGTATGCGCAGGTGGGACCGCGTCGGCCCGCGGATGTAAGCCCGCGGGCCGATCCGACCGCAAGAATCTGATCGGGGCTTGCAAGCAAACAACAAGTTTATGCAAATCATAGACAGGTGCTTGTGTCATCAATATCTATGGTTCTAAGGTCAGGGTCCCCATCTCTACCCTCGCTACAGAGACGAGTCCTTGATGTCACGGACACCACCTCGTTTGCTGGCCGTCGCCACCGTTGCCGCCCTTGGCCTCGGCGTCGTCGGCATCGCGGGCCCGGCCCAGGCCGGCACGGCGGGTTCCGCCCAGGCCGGCAACGCGCCGGTCGTCACCCGCGCGGCGCTCGACCCGGCGCTGGTCGCCGGCCGGGGCGCCACCGTCAACTTCCTCGAGCAGGAGGCCGAGAACGCTGCCACCAACGGCACCGTGATCGGCCCGGACCGGACCGCCTACACCTTGCCGGCCGAAGCGTCGGGCCGGCGGGCCGTGAAGCTCCAACCTGGACAGCACGTCGAGTTCACGCTGCCGGCGGCGGCCAACGCCATCACCGTGCGCTACAGCATCCCGGACGCGCCGAACGGCGGTGGGATCCGGGCGCCGCTGCAGGTCACCGTCAACGGCGGCGGCAAGAAGACGATGGAACTGACATCCGAGTACGCGTGGCTCTACAACCAGTATCCGTTCACCAACGACCCCCAGGCCGACCTGCTGCACCCGGACTGGTGGATCACCGAGTGCGCCTGCGTGCCGGCGGCGACGACGCCCACCCCGGTGATCAGCAAGCCGTTCCGGCCCATGCACTTCTACGACGAGGAGCGGCTGCTGCTCGGCCGCACCTACCAGGCGGGCGCCAAGGTCCGAATGACCGCGCCGAAGGGCACGGCCGCCGCGTGGACCGTGATCGACCTGCTCGACTCCGAGTTGGTCGGCCCGCCGAAGGTCAACCTGCTCGCCAGCAACGTGCTGCTGTTCGGTGCCGACCCGACCGGGCGCCGGGACTCGGCCGCCGCCTTCGACAAGGCGATCGCGCTGGCTCGGCTCGCCCGGATCAAGGTGTACGTCCCGCCGGGCACCTACCAGGTCAACCGCCACGTCATCGTCGACAACGTGACGATCGAGGGCGCGGGCAACTGGTACACGAAGATCAAGGGTAAGGAGGTCGCGCTCGACCCGCCGGCGCCGGACGGGTCCGTCCACACCGGAGTCGGTTTCTACGGCAAGGACGCGGCCGACGGCGGCAGCCGCAACGTGCACCTGTCCGGCTTCGCCATCGAGGGCGACGTGCGCGAGCGGATCGACACCGACCAGGTCAACGGCATCGGTGGCGCGATGAGCGACTCCAGCATCTCCGGGTTGCACATCCGGCACACCAAGGTCGGGCTCTGGTTCGACGGCCCGATGACCAACATGCGGGTCACCGACAACATCGTCGTCGACCAGATCGCCGACGCGCTCAACTTCCACATCGGAGTGACCAACTCGGTCGTGCGGAACAACTTCATCCGCAACACCGGTGACGACGGGCTCGCGATGTGGTCGGAGAAGCAGGCCAACGCCGGCAACACGTTCGACCGCAACACGGTGCAGACGCCGACGCTGGCCAACGGCATCGCCATCTACGGCGGCACCGACAACACCGTGTCCCGCAACCTGATCGCCGACCCGATCCGCGAAGGCAGCGGCATCCAGGTGGGTTCCCGGTTCGGCGCGGAACCGTTCGCCGGCAAGCTGTCGATCACCGACAACACCGTCGCGCGGGCCGGCACGTACGAGCTCAACTGGAACATCGGGCTCGGCGCGATCTGGATCTACGCGCTCGAGAAGAACATCGACGCGGACATCCGGGTCACCGGCGACCACTACCTGGACAGCACGTACAACGCGATCATGCTGGTCAGCGAGTGGACGGTGAAGGACCTCTACTCCATCACCAACGTGCACTTCAAGGACGTACGCGTCGACGGCACCGGCACCTCGGTGCTCAGCGCCCGGGTCAAGGGCGGCGCGTCGTTCGAGAACGTCGACGCCCGCAACGTGGGCGCCGTGGGCATCAACAACTGCGGTTCGTTCAACTTCCCGCCCACCGGCTCCGAGTTCACGGTCACGGACCTCGGCGGCAACGACGGCGGCGGTACGACCGGCCCGTGGATGGCTGCGTGGGAGCTGCCGAACACCATCACCTGCGACGACCGCCCGCCGGTCGTCGTGCCCCCACCACCGGCACAGTGGTGAGGTAGTGGCGGGCGGGCGCTTCGGCGCCCGCCC
>NZ_BONC01000069.1 GCF_016862515.1 Asanoa iriomotensis | reverse complement strand
CCTGGAGCGGCGCACGCAGGCCGCGGTCCTGGCCACCCGGTTGCTCGGCAAGAAGCACTGAGTCAGAGCAGCAGTCCGGCGTCGGTCGGGACCTCCGCCATGTCCACAGTGGGCCCTTCGGCCCTGCCACCCGATGGCGGCGCGCCGCACGCTGATCCGTGTGGAGACCGGGAGAGGAGAAGCGATGAACAAGACCCGGATCGTCGTCGGCGTGGACGGATCCGACCCGAGCGTCGCCGCGACACGGTGGGCGGCGCACGAGGCCCGACGCACCAGCGCCACGATCGTTCTGGTGCACGCCGTCGACTGGGACTACTACGGTGCCCGTTTCGACGGCGGCACGATCCTGCGGGAATGGGCCGAGGACAGGGCGAACGCGACCCTCGCCGACGCGGCCGCCGTGGTGGGCGCGGCCGCACCCGGCGTCGCGGTGGACCGCCGCGCGGTGCTCGGGTCGCCGGTGCCCGCGCTGTTGGCGGCCGCCGCCGACACCGCGACGATCGTGGTCGGCAACCGTGGCCGCGGCGGGTTCGGCAGCCTGTTGCTCGGCTCCGTCGGCCAGCGCCTGGCCACGCACGCGCCGGTGCCCGTGGTCGTCGTCCGTGGTCGCCCCGACGTCGGCGCCGGCGCGGTGGCGGTCGGCGTCGACGGGTCGCCGTCGTCGCTGGACGCCCTCGCCGAAGGCTTCCGAGCGGCCGCCTCCCGTGCGGCGCGGCTGATCGCGGTGCGGGCCTACATACCGCCCACGCCGCCCTGGGGTGTGGACGTGGAGCCCGTGGTCTACGACGTCGCCGACCGCGACGCGGAGCTGCACGCCGAGCTCGACGAGGTGCTGGCGCCCTGGCGCGAGAAGTTCCCGGACGTCGCCACGGAGACGCTCGTCGCACACGGCAGCGCGGCCGGCGTCCTGGTCGGCGTGTCGCACACCGCGCAGCTCGTCGTCGTCGGCACCCGTGGCCACGGCAGCGTCGCGGGCACGCTGACGGGTTCGGTCGGGCTCCAGCTCGTCCACCACGCCGACTGCCCGGTCCTGATCGTCCGCTGAGCAGCTCGGCCCTGGAGCCGGCGCCGCGGAGGCGCCGGCTCCAGGGTGTCGTGTCCCGCCCGTTCAGGGACCTATGGCCCGGTCGCCAACCGCCGAACGGCCCGGTTCGCGGCCTCCCGGGATGTCAACCTGGAGGCAGGGCTTTGCACCGAGCAGCGCTGGACACCGAGGAGGCGGCCATGGCGACCCGGGTACTGATGGGCTTCGACGGTTCTCCGCCGTCGACCGCGGCCATCGACGCCGGCGCGCGGCTGTTCCCGGGGGCCCGCGCCTGGATCGCCCACCTCTGGGCACCCCCGTTCGCCGACGCGCGTCTCCGGGACCGCCTGAGGACCGGCACCCGCCACGTCGACGACTTCGCACAGGCCCTTGAGCGCGAGGGCGAACGTGAGGCGAACCGGACAGCCGGGGTGGGTGTCATTCTCGCCAGGGCGGTCGGCTGGGACGCGGAACCGCTCGTGGTCCGCAGCTACGGCGGAGAAGGGCTAGCGCTCAGCGACCTCGCGGAGAAACTCGACCCGGACCTGGTGCTGGTCGGCTCGCGTGGCCTCGGCGGCGCCGAGGCGGTGCTGGGCAGTGTCTCCGACACGGTCGCGCACCATTCGCCGCGCCCGGTCCTCGTCATGCCGCACCCGCTCCTGACCGCCGAGTACGCGGCCCTGACCGACGGGCCCGTGCTCGTGGCTTTCGACGGTTCGGACGGCGCGCGCACGGCGCTCGCGACCGCCGAACGGCTGTTCGACGCGCGTCGGCTCGAGCTCGTCACGGTCGATGACGACCAGCCGCCCGAGGACGACGCTGCCGGCCCGGGCAGCGCGCCCGTGACCAGGCTGCACGTGGCCGCCCGACCGGGCCCACCGGGTCGCGCGGTCGCCGCGGCGCTGGCCGGATGTGCCCGGGACCGATCGGCGGCCGCGCTGGTCGTCGGCTCGCGGGGACGCTCCGCGATGCGCGAGATCCTGCTCGGCAGCGTGGCGATGGCCACCCTGCACCACGCCGGCCGGCCCGTGCTGGTCGTGCCCGCACCGACCGATGACTGACCACGGAGGCCGACAGCCCATGGGCTTCACCGTCGTGGCCGGTGTGGACGGCTCGCCGGCCAGCCTCGCCGCGGCCCGCTACGCCGCCGGCGTCGCGGCGCGGCGCGCCGGCTCGTTGACGTTGGTCCACGGCTTCATCGATCCGCTGGGGTACGGGGTGCTCGGCCCCATGGCCTTGCCGGTCGCCTCGCCGGATCCGGGCGCGGACGGCGAGGTGCTGCTGGCGGACGCGGTCGAGTTGGTCGCGGCGGACTTCCCGCGCCTGACGATCCGCACGATCCTCGCGCCGGACAGCGGCACGACAGCCCTGATCGACCAGTCGCGGAAGGCCGACCTGGTGGTCGTGGGTCATCGCGGCATGGGTGGCTTCCCCGAGTTGCTGCTCGGATCGGTCGGCGCGCAGGTCGTCGCCTACGCGCACTGCCCGGTCGTGGTGCACCGGCCGACCGTGGACCTCCCGGCCGACGCGCCCGTGGTCGTCGGGGTCGACGGCGCGGAGGGCGCCGACGCCGTTGTCGGGTTCGCTTTCGACGAGGCGGCCGCGCGCGGACTCCCGCTGAACGCGGTACACGTCTACCTGTCCGTCGACGAGGGCTCGGCGGCGCGGGCCGAGGGGGTCCTGAACGCGGCGGTGGCGCCCTGGGAGGCCCGGCGTCCGGGGGTGCGGGTCCGGCGGGACGCCCGCGGGGTGCGCCTCGACGAGCCCGCGTGGGGTTGGCACACCGGCCCGACGGCGAGCGCGGAGGCGATCTTCGTGGCGGCGTCGCGCCGCAGCGCGCTGGTCGTCGTGGGGGCGCGCGGCCGGGGTGGGTTCAGCGGGCTCCTCCTGGGCTCGGTGAGCCAGGCGTTGGTGCACCACGCGCACTGCCCGGTCGCGGTCGTCCGCGACGAGGAGCCCACTGGTCCCGAAAAGACGTGACCAATGCCCGTGGCGACCCGGCACGTCGGCGACGAACCTCGAGGTGGGACGAGCGGAAGGGGCGCGACGATGAAAGCGAAGGTCGGCGACCGCCTGGTCCTCGAAGGCACGCATGTCGGCGATCCCCGCCGCTACGGCGTCGTGATCGGGCTCAAGCACGGGGACGGCAGCCCTCCCTACGTCGTGCGGTGGCTGGACACCGGACACGAGGCGCTCGTGTTCCCGGGCCCTGACTCGCGGGTCGAGGCACACACCACGACCTGAGGCGGACGTGACGGAACGGACGCGTGAGAGAAGGGGAACCGGTGATGAGACAGTGGACCGTAGCGGACGTCATGACGCGCGAGGTCGTCTCCGTCGCTCCGGACGCGTCGTACCGGGAGGTCGTCGACGCACTGCTCGACAGCGGTGTCAGCGCCGCGCCGGTCGTCGACGCCCGCGGGCGGGTCGTCGGCGTCGTGTCGGAGGCCGACCTGCTGCACAGGGTGGAGACCACGGGCGACGAGCGGCACCGCAGGGTCTTCGGCGGCAGCCGCCACGGTGACGCGCCGGGCGCCGCGGCGGCCGACCTGATGACCGCGCCGGCGATCGTCGTCGCGCCGGAGGCGTCGGTCGCGGCGGCCGCCCGGCGGCTGGAGTCCGAAAGGATCAAGCGGATGCCGGTGGTCGACGCGGACGGGCGCCTGGTGGGCGTCGTCTCGCGGCGGGACCTGTTGCGTATCCACACGCGCGGTGACGCGGACATCCGCGCTGAGATCGTCGACGGAGTGCTGCTCCGTACCCTCTGGATCGATCCGGTGGTGGTGGAGGTGGACGTCGCCGACGGAGTCGTCACGCTCACCGGCCGGGTCCAGAGCCGCAGCCTCGCTCGGCTCCTGGTCGACCTCTCCGGCACGGTCGCCGGCGTCGTCGAAGTGGTCGACCGGCTGGCGTGGGACCACGACGACACCAGCGTGGTCCGGGACCGCCGGCACGTCGCGGGCGGGAGAAGGTGAGATTCATGCTGGGACACGGGTTCGGGATGGCGTACGTGTCGTTCTTCGGCGTACTCGTCATCGTCCTGCTAGGGGTGGTCGTCGCGCTGTTCTGGCGCGCGGCCGGGAGGTCGCGAAGCGACGACGACGCGCAACGCATCCTCGAGGAGCGATTCGCCCGCGGCGAGATCGGCGAGGACGAGTACCGCCGGAGCGTGGAGCTCCTGCGGTCCGGTCGCCTGAGGCGATGATCATGCGGCGGGCCGCGGCCGCTAACGCTCGATCATCGCGGTCCGGCGCCGCGCGGCGAGTGCCCCGCATGCGGTGGCGACGGCCGTGCTCACCAGCGCGGCGATGACGATCGCGGCCGACTCCTCCGCGCGCAGCACGCCGGTCTGTTCGCCCACGGCCACGGCCGCGACCGGAAGGCCCAACTGCGCGGCGGCCAGGCCGCCCAAGGCCAGCGGCTGGCCGGTCGCCCGCATCGCCAGGTGCGCGGCGATCGCGAACCCGCCGAGGACGAGCCCCAGCAGCACGCTCGACGGGTGGCTCCCGACCGCCGCGAGCGGCAGGGACGCGCCGAGCCAGACGAAGAACAGCGGGCCGAGGAATCCCTCCGTCAGGGCGAACAGCTGTTTGGCGAGCCGGCGTGGCTCGCCGACGGCCGCTACGGCGAGGCCGAAGCAGAAACCCGCCAGCAGGATCGACACGTGCGTCGTCACCGCCAACGCCGAGAGTGCGAAGAGGAGCACCAGGTTGATCCGCATCTCCAGCGCGAACCCACGCTTCTCCGAGACGCGGTGGGCGCGTTTGCGAAGGCCCGACCGTTCCAGCGCCCGCAGTGCCACGAACAGCAGCACCGAGCACGCGACCACCGCGACCGCGCCCGCTGCGGACCGACCGGCGGTGGACGGGTCGATCACCAGCGGCAGGGCGACCACGCACGCGGCGTCCGCGATCGCTACTTGCGCGACCGTCTGCAGCACCCGTTCGCCGGCGAGCCGCTCCTCGTCGACGATCGGGAGCACCAGCGCCGCGGAGGAGGACGCGATCAACACCGCGTAGAGGGCCGCGTGGCCGGTCCCGAAGATCGTCGCGGCCGCCCAGCCGAGGGGTGCCGCCAACGCGCCCACCGCCGCGGCCCGACCGAGCCCGACGCGCAGCGAGGGCGCCAACCGGCGGTCGCGGACAGGGACGTGCGAGCCGGCCACGAACATCACCAACGCGAAACCGACGTTGGCCAGGAACGCGAACGTCGCCTCACCGGGGTTGAGATAACCGGCGACCGACGGTCCGAGCAGCACACCGGCCACCAGTTCGCCCAGCAGCACCGGCACGTGCCAGCGGCGGGGCAGCGCGAGCAGCGGCCCGAGGAGCGCCACCGCCGACACCACCGTCAACGTCGCGAAACTCACCCCGTCACTCTGCTACCTCCGGCGCACCAGGGTGTGCAGGCCGGGCGTGGCGGCGATGGAGCCCGACCCGTCGACGGCAAGGGCCTGGTGGTCGGGATGCGCCGCGAGCCAGTCGAGGTCGTCCGGCCCGCGCACGACCGCCGCGGTGGCGTACACGTCGGCCCAGGTCAGCGACGGGCCGAGCACGGTCACCGAAACCGTCCCGCCGATCCGGCGGCCGGTGCGCGGGTCCACGATGTGTGCGCCCCGCCGGGCGGTCCCCGAGGTGGCGACCGCGGTGTCGCCGAGCTCGAGCACCGCGCACAACCGCTCCGGTGCGGCCGGATCCTCCACACCGACGCGCCAGCGGGGCAGGCCGGCGCCGACGCGCAGCACGATGTCGCCGCCGGCGTTGAGGCTGAAGTCGGCGACACCGCGGTCGGTGAGCAGGTCGCCGGCCCGCTCGACCGCCCACCCCTTGACCAGGCCCGACGGGTCGAAGGCGACGCGCCCGTCCGGGCCGGGGAGCAGGGCGTCGAAGCAGCCGCCCGTGCGTTCCCGGGCCAGCTCACAGAGGTCCAGCACCTCCCGCATCAGCGGATCGCAGTCGGCGAGCGCCCGCACGCCCCGGTTCAGCTCGCTGACCTGGCTGTCCGGACGGTGGAGGCTGAACATCCGGTCGACGCGGCGCAGCCACGCGAACGCCGCGGCGATCGCTGAGGTGTCCGCGCCCTGGCGCACGTGCAGCGAGATCGGCATGCCCATGATCTGCTCGACCCAGCTCCGCCGGCCGGCCGATCCGTCGCTCGTCACGAGCCGCTGCCGAGATGCGCGGCGTCCAGGGCGGCCTGCACCGACTGGAGGTACGCGTCGCTCGTCGCGGTCGCCCCGGTGACCGTGTCGACCCGCGCGCTCTGCGCGTCGAGCACCTCCTGCCGCAGCAGCGGCACCGCGTACGAGTTGATTCGTTGCGAATGACCGTCCTGGGGGAGCGACACCGTGCTCACGTCGACGATCCGCCCGGCCGAGACCGCTATCCGCACCTGGACCGGCCCGAAGCCGTTGTCCTCGACGCTGCCGTTGACGCTCACCGTCGCGGCGGAGGTGGCAGCCGGGTCCGCGCCCGTTCCGGTCGGTCCGACGATGCCCGGCGGTGCGGTGCCGGCCGACCCGCCGGAACCTCCCGTGCTGGTGCGGTAGCTGAACAGCAGCACCAGCGCCGCGACCGTGCCGACCACGGCCAGAGTGATCCGCCTCAACCCTCAGCCCTCCCTCGCGTCGAGGCCTCGCCCGCGGTGCTCACCAGGCGAAGGACTCGTAGTGGATCTGACCGTTCGGCACCCGTGCGTGCCGCAGCGCCGTGCGGACGGCGGCCATCCACAGCTCGGGGCCACACACGAAGACGTCCTGGTCGCGTACGCCCGGCGCGATCCGCAGCAGCGCCTCCTCGTCGCTGAGGTGACCGAGCCAGGCCGGCAGCCAGGAGCCCCGCGCCGCGGCCGGACCCGGCAGGTAGTGCACGGCCACGCCGCGGCGGCGCGCGAGCTCGTCCAGCTCCGCCCGCAGCGCGAAGTCGTCGGCCGTGCTGGCGCGGTAGACGAGCACCGCCTCACCTGGCCGGAACGGAAGCTCCTCCAGCAACGCCCGCAGCGGCGTGATCCCGATGCCCGCGCCGAGCAGCAGGACCTGCCGTCGCGTGCGGGCCCGGGCGGTCAGCCGCCCGTACGGGCCCTCGATCAACACGCGGGTGCCGGGGCGGGCGCACGCGATGCGCCGGGCGTCGTCGCCGCCGGACCGCACGGTGATCCGCAGCCGCTCCGCGCCCGGCGCCGCCGACAGCGAGAACGGGTGGGCCCGCGTCCAACCGGTGCCGGTGAGGAACCGGAACGTGAAGAACTGACCCGCGCGCACCGGCATCCGGTGCAGGTGGCGGCCGGCGAGGTGGACCGAGAAGACGTCCGCGGTCTCCCGGACGACCCGCTCCACGCGCAGCCCGTGCCGGTGGCTGCGCCACAGGGGCAGCGCCACCCGGAACACCAGGACGCTGCCGGCGCAGCAGGCGTAGGCGCTCCACCAGTAGGCGCGGGCGGCCGGCGAGCTGACGAAGTCGGTGCCGGTCCAGAGCTGATGGGGCAGGGCCAGCCCGACGCCGAGGTACGCGTACAGGTGCAGCAGGTGCCAGGACTCGTAGCGCAGCCGCCGGCGCGCGCGGCGGATGGACAGGGCGACGACCGCCACCAGCGCGGCGGTGCCGGCGACCGCGAGCAGCATTCCCGGGTAGTCCACAGCGAGTTCCCAGGCCTCGGTGAAGACGTCGGTATGGCCGGCGCCGGCGTAGCCGATGGTGATCAACACCACGTGCGCGCACATCAGCCAGAACGAGGTGAGGCCGGCGCACCGGTGCCATCGGGCGAGTCGGTCCTGGCCGAAGGCACGCTCGAGCCAGGGCACCCGGGCCATCAGGAACACCTGCGCGAGCAGGAGGTCGCCGGCGACCAGCCCGGTCAGCCGCCCCAGGGAGGAGAACGCCGCGGTGCCGCCGTCGGTGACCGCCCGCAGCCCGGCGCCGTGCAGCCAGAGCGCGACCACGACGACCACGCTCGCGGCCGCGACCGCGCCCAGCAGGTCCGGCGACCAGGACCTGGCCGGCCGCACCGCTTCTCGTCGAACCGCCACGGGACGAGCCTGACGACGGAACCTGAAACCACGATGAGGAACTGCCCGGCGCAGGCTGGGTATCGCCTGGCTCGGTGGGTGAGCTATCCGCCGGCGCTGCCTTACAGCCCGGCCGGGAAGCTGTAGCTCGCCGGTGGGTTCGCCTGCTGCGCCGCGGTGCCGTACACGAGGGCGATCTCGTCGTGTGCGTGCAGCACGATGGCCGCGGGGTCGCCCTGGACGGCCTTGCCGTTCACGTACGCCTGCAGCACCTTGCCGTCACCGGCCCGCAGCCCGCCGACGTGGTCGGCCGAGAGCGACACGTTCCACTCGGTGAACAGCTGACCGAGGCTGAACTCGGCCTTGACCGGCGACTCGACGTGCACCACGCCACTGGTGTCGTGGGTGTGCAGCGGGCTCAGCTGGCCGGTGGTCGCGTCGATGCCGATGTCGGCCGGCACCGACACCGCCTGGCCGTTGGCGATGACGTCGAGGTGCGCGTGGATGTGCTCGACGTTGCCTTCCTCACCCAGCATCGGCAGCCCGGCGGCCGCCACCCGCGCGGTCGCGTCGGTCGGCGCCGACCACGGCGGCTGGGTCGCGGCGCCCTCAGCGGTGACGGCCGGAGACTTCGGGATCCCGGACGCGGTCGCCTTGGAGCCGGTCAGGCTGAGCGCGAGCACCACTCCGGCCACGATCAACACCACCAGCCCCACCATGCTGTACGTGAACAGGTGCCTCCGGCGGCGTTCGCGCTTCCGCTGTGCCTCCACAGCCTTGCGAGCCTCGGCGGCGCGGCGGGCCTTGCCGCTTCCACTGGTCATGCGCGGGCGATCCCCTCGATGCGCGTGGCGCCGGGTCGTCCGGCGCACGTCCACGGTGCGTCGGGAACCTGGGAAAGTGCGGCGAGCTTCCTGAGTACGACGTGTGTGAGCCGGGTCGCACGGCAGGATGACCGGGTGGGCGCAGAATCCTCGCCGGCCGGTGGCCACGATGCGTTGCGGGCCGCTGTCGTGGTCGCCGCGCTCGGGGTCGTCTTCGGCGACATCGGCACGAGCCCGATCTACACCATCCAGACGGTCTTCAACCCCGCCGACCCGCACCCGGTCCCGGTCGAGACCGCCAACGTGTACGGCGTCGTGTCGCTCGTGTTCTGGTCCGTCACGCTCATCGTCACGCTCACCTACGTGACGCTGGTGATGCGGGTCGGCAACCGGGGGCAGGGCGGCATCATGGCGCTGATCACGCTGCTCCGGCGCAACGGCGGCGGCCCCGGTCGTCGGCGCGCGGTGGTGCTCGCCGCGCTCGGTGTGTTCGGTGCCGCGCTGTTCTTCGGCGACAGCATGATCACGCCGGCGATCTCGGTGCTGTCGGCCATCGAGGGCGTCAAGGTCGTCCAGCCCGGATTCGCGCACCTGGTCGTGCCGATCACCGCGGTGATCATCGTGCTGCTCTTCCTCTTCCAACGGCAGGGCACGGCCACGGTGGGCCGGTTCTTCGGGCCGGTGATGATCGTCTGGTTCGTCGCCATCGGGGCCTGCGGTGTGAGCGGGATCTACCAGAACCCCGAGATCCTGCGGGCGGTGTCGCCGACGTACGCCTTCTCATTCCTGGCCGGAAACTTCGAGGTCGCGTTCTACTCGCTGGCAGCGATCGTGCTCGCGGTCACCGGAGCCGAGGCGCTCTACGCCGACATGGGGCACTTCGGTCGGCGGGCGATCGCCCGCGGCTGGCTGGCGCTGGTGTTCCCGGCGTGTCTGCTCAGCTACTTCGGCCAGGGCGCGCTCATCCTCGGCGACCAGAGCAAGATCAGCAGTCCGTTCTTCCTGCTGACCCCGGACTGGGCCCGGCTGCCCATGGTGGTGCTGGCGACCGCGGCGACCGTCATCGCCTCGCAGGCGGTGATCACCGGCGCCTACTCGGTGGCGTCCCAGGCCGCGCAACTCGGCTATCTGCCACGGCTGCGGATCGCGCACACGTCGGTGTCGACGATCGGCCAGATCTACGTACCGTGGATCAACTGGCTGTTGATGGTCTCGGTGCTGACGCTGGTCTTCGCGTTCCGCTCGTCGGCCGCGCTCGCGTACGCGTACGGCATGGCCGTGGTCGTGACCATCACGATCACGACGCTGATCTTCTTCTATCTGGCCCGGGTCCGGTTCCACACTCCGCTGTGGCTGGTCCTGACGGGCGGCGGCCTCCTGCTCGCCGTCGACCTGCTGTTCCTCGCCGCCAACCTCACCAAGCTGCTGCACGGGGCATGGCTGCCGCTGCTGATCGGCCTGACCGCGTT
Source organism: Asanoa iriomotensis (assembly GCF_016862515.1). Classification (GTDB taxonomy): domain Bacteria; phylum Actinomycetota; class Actinomycetes; order Mycobacteriales; family Micromonosporaceae; genus Asanoa; species Asanoa iriomotensis. The sequence goes on along the minus strand of NZ_BONC01000069.1, from coordinate 30,721 downwards.
CGCCGTGATGACGACGTGGCAGCGGGGCCGTGCGGTGGTCACCCGCGAGCGCCAGCAGGCCGAAGGGCCGCTCCGCGAGTTCGTGGCCGGACTGCACGACCAGTCGCCGCCCCTCACCCGGGTGCCGGGCACCGCCGTGTTCCTCAACCGGGGCAAGGAGACGGCACCGCTGGCGCTGCGCGCCAACGTCGAGCACAACCACGTGCTGCACGAGCACGTGCTGATCCTGTCGATCGAGACCGAGAACGTCCCGTACGTGCCCGACCGCGAGCGCATCGAGGTCGACGACCTCGGGTTCCGCCGGGACGGGATCCTCTACGTCTCCGCCCGCTACGGCTACATCGAGACGCCGAACGTGCCCGCCGCGCTCGCGCTGATCCACCCCGAGCAGACCGAGGGCGTGCTGACGTTCGACGACGCCTCGTACTTCCTGTCGAAGATCGAACTCGTCCGCGGCGACCTGCCCACCATGGCGGGCTGGCGCAAGCGGCTGTTCATCGCCACGTCCTATGTGACGGCCGACGCCGCCGAGTACTTCAGCCTCCCGCGCGAGCGCACGGTGATCATGGGCTCGCGGATCGCGGTCTAGTCGTCGTCCTCGTCGTCCTCGTCGTCGTCCTGCTCGCCACCCGGGCACGCCGTGAGACCGAGCACCGCGACGGTGCCGCCGGCGATGGCGAACGTCCGGCCGAAGAATGCCCGCCGGCTCAGCCCGCTGTTGCCGGCTCTGGTCTCGCCGTCCGCGTCATGTCGAAGGTCATCCATCCCGGCATGATGGCATCCTCCGGGGTCCGCCGTGAACCCTGCCGTCGCGTCGTGCGGCGTCTGAAACGCTTTCGACCGGCGTGCAAGGTTCTTCGGCCCGGTGATGTCTTAGTCCGTGGAAGGAGGATCCATGGACGAGGCAGCCGAGCTCGAGTTCACCGCGTTCGTCGCCGAGCGGGGTCATCGCCTGCTCCGGGCCGCGTACGCGCTGACCGGGAACCGGCAGGCGGCGGAGGACCTGCTGCAGACCGCGCTGGCCAAGACGGCGCTCCATTGGGCCAGGGTCGAGCACGGTGCCGAGCTGTACGTGCGGAAGATCCTCTACCACGACCACATCTCACGCTGGAAGAAGCTGCGCCGCCTGCGTGAGGTCCCGGTCGAGTCGGTGCCCGACCACAGCGCCCGCGGTGACCTCTCCCGCGAGGTGGCGGACCGGCTCGCCGTGCACGGTGCGCTGCTCCAGCTTCCGCCACGACAGCGGGCCGTGCTGGTGCTGCGGTACCTCGAGGACCTCAGCGAGAAGCAGGTCGCCGAGGTGCTCGGCTGCTCCCCGGGCACGGTGGCCAGCCAGGCATCACGGGCGCTGGCCCGGCTTCGCGAGCTCGTACACAGCCAGGGCCTCCTGGCATCCGACGACGCCGACCTGGAGGTCATGAAATGAGCGAGGAACGGGTGGAGCACGCCCTGCGCGGCCTCGGTGAGGATCTGCGCTACACGAACCCGACCCGGGCGGTGCTGCGGAAGACCCGGCGCATGCGGGTGCGGCGAAACATCGTCGGCGGGTCCGGCGCCGCGTTGGCCGTCGCGGCGTTGATCACACCTTTCGCGTACGGCTTCCGCGAGGCACCGTCGACGGTGGCGCTGCCGGGGATCTCGGCCAGCCCGCCGCCGACCGCTCCCTCGCCGACCTTGCCCGTGTCCAAGCCGGCGCCACCCGGTGCGGTGGCGCTTCCGGGTGGCGTCTACGTCGCCAGCGCGAGCAACGACTCGGGCAGCCGGGTCTACGACCCCAAGTCGCACAGGTACCGCGCGTCCGGCCATCCGCGGGCCTGGGTGTCACCGGACGGAAAGCTCGCCGTCGTCGCCGACGAGAACGGCCGGTTGGGCATCCTCGACCTGCGCGGTGCGGCCGTGCGCTGGATCAAGGGATCGAAACTGGCGGTCGGCCGTCCGGAGTGGTCGAGCGACGCGCGGCAGGTGGTCTTCGCCGGACCGGGCTCCGCACCGGACACGCTCGGCATCGTCCTGGCCGACGTGGCCTCGGCGCGGGCGCGCACCCTGCGACCGGCGGTGCCCTGCTGGGAGTTCTGCCAGCCGAGCTGGCTGCCCGGCGACAAGGAGGTCGCGCTCCCGGACGCGAACCAGCCACGGTCGGGGCTGCTGGCGTACGCGGTCGCGGACGGTCGCTCCCGCCCGGTGACGCTGGCGGGCACGGTGCAGACCAGCAGCGCCTGGTCGCCCGACGGCCGGCACGTCGTCGCGGCGATCCTGCGCGACGACCGCGCCTCCGGAGTCGGGATCATCGACGCGGCCACCGGCGACGTCGCGGCGGAGCTCGACGTCACGCCGGGGGACGAGGTCGAGGCCAGAGCCGTCGTCTGGGCCACCACGGACCAGATCGTGGCGGTCGTGGCCAGGGACCTGGTCGTCTTCTCGACCGAGGGCAGGGAACTGCGGCGGATCCCGCTGCCGTCCGCACTGCGCGGTGTCCAGAACCAGCTCGCCTTCGCCCGCCCCTGACCAGCCGGTTCAGCGGTTGACCACGGTGCCGCCGAGAAGTCGGTCGCACTCCTCCGGCGTTCCGATCGCGGCGCGGTGCTCAGGGTGTGCGGCATAGTGCCGGATCGCGTCCGTCAGGAGCCCCGCGGTTGGCAGTTCTTGTCGGACCCTTGGGCCAGACTGCGTGCATGACGTTGACGACTCGGATGCTCACGCCGGAGACGTGGGACGACTTCGCGGCGCTCGTCGAGGCCAACAACGGCGTTTGGGGTGGCTGCTGGTGCATGGGCTTCCACCCGGAGGGCGTCGGCGCCGGCCACACCGCGGAGGGCAACCGCGAGGCCAAGCAGCGGCACGTGACCCGCGGCACGGTCCACCAGGTGCTCGTCTTCGACGGTGACCAGTGCGTCGGCTGGTGCCAGTTCGGCTCGCCGGCGGAGCTACCCAACATCAAGAACCAGCGCGCCTACGAGCGGGAGGCCGGCGACCCGCCCGACTGGCGCATCGGCTGCGTCTTCACCAACTCGAAGGACCGCGGCAAGGGCGTCGCCGCCGCTGCGGTGGCCAAGGCCCTTGCCGAGATCAAACGCGCCGGCGGCGGCGTGGTCGAGGCTTACCCGGAGCAGACCGAAGACCGCCCACCACAACGGGGCGCCTACCTACACACGGGCCCGGAGGAGCTGTACGCCCGCTACGGCTTCACCCGCGTCCGCAAGATCGCAAAATGGCGGTGGGTCATGCAAGCCAAGATCTGACGGCCGAGAAGGTCACCGTGACGGCGGGGCGCGCCGCCCGCGGTCGGCGACGCGCCCCCTTGCTGGGTGGGTCAGGTTCGTTGGCAGGTCACTGTGGACGGGGCCGTCGTGGAGCCGCTGCCGAGGAAGCCGAACGTCGTCGTGGCGTTCGGGGCCAGGCTGCCGTTCCACGAGGTGTTACGGACCGTGACCGTCGCCGCCGGCTGGGTATAGTCGCCGCCCCAGAGTTGGCTGATGCGTTGGCCGTCAGCGTAGGTCCACGTCACCGTCCAGGTCGTGGTCGACGTGCTGCCCGTGTTGCGGACCGTGACCTCGCCCTGGAAGCCGCCCGGCCACGAGCCGGTCACCCGGTACGTGGCGGAACAACCGCCTGGGCCGGTCGTCGGCGTCGCGGTCGGTGTCGGGCCCGCGGTCGGTGAGGCTGTTGGCGACGCCGTGGGGGAGGAGGTCGGGCTCGCGGTCGGTTCCGGGCCCGTGCGGTCCGCGACCAGGATGCCGCGGCCGTTCGTGCCCAGGTAGACCCGGCCGAAGACCCGCGGGTCGCCGGTCAGGGCCTCGCCGGCGTTGCCGTACTGGTGCTGGTCGTCGTTGATCCGCACCCACGACGCGCCTGTGTCGTCCGAGCGGAACACGCCGCGGACGCCGTCGACGGTGCCGACCAGGAAGACCGCCGGGTACGAGCGGCCCGGTGCCGCCTTGCCGAAGCCCACGTTGACCGCGCTCGACACCGACGCGAGCCGCCCGAACGTCGTGCCGTTGTCGGTCGACCGGTAGAGGCCCGCCGTTCCGGCCACCCAGACGTCACCACCGACGGTCTTCAGCTTCGCGCCGTCCCCCAGGCCCGAGGCGCCACCGGTGAACGTGCGCCCGCCGTCCGTGCTGGCGTAGACGCGACCGGCCGCGTACCCGAAGAAGCGCGACGCGTTGGACCGCGACGCCTCGACCAGAGCGCCCGCCGGTATGCCCGACGACGGTGACCAGGACGACCCGCGACTGGTCGAATAGTGCACGCCCACGCCCTGCGGGCTCCACACCATCGCGCTCGCGTCGGTGGACACCGCCACCGTGCCGCCGCCGGTCACGCCGCCCGGTTCCTGGCCCTGGTACCAGGTGCGGCCGCCGTCCGTCGAGACGCCGATCCGGTTCAGGTTCGGGTTCGCCGCCCTGTCGCCGTTGCCGACCCGGACCATCACCGACGGGTTCGCCTCGGCGAAGTCCAGGCTCGTGTTGCTGCCCAGGTTGGGCGTGTCGTGGAAGGACGACGGCACCGCGGTCAGGTCGTCGTGCCGGAACCCGCCGATGTCACCCAGCGCGCTCACCAACGGCGCACCGGACGGCGGGCTGGCCAGGTCGAGCACGGCCGTCTCCTCCAGCCCACGGGCCATCGGCCGGACCGTGAACGTGCCGCTCGCCGTGTCCCACGCGGTCAGGTTGGTGGTCGCGTAGACCGTGGCCCCCGTGCCGTACAACATGCGGTTGGAGTCGAACGGGTCGATCTCCAGCGACTCGGTCATCCAGCCGAGCTTCGGCGTCTGCTCGGGCGCGGAAGGCGCGGTGTTGAAGTCCAGCCACGGGTTCGCCGAGATGTCCATCGTGTAGCGGTTGACCCGGTTGGGATAGCCGTTGAAGTCCCACACCCGGGACCACGTCGCGCCACCGTCGCGGGTGCGGAAGAAGATCACGTCGGGCCACCAGGAGATCTGCGTGGCGACCACCAGCGTCCCAGGGTTGGCCCGGTCGATCGTCAGTCCACTGTAGCCGTAGTACGCGTCCGCGCTCGTCGACGGCACCGGACTGACCCGCGTCCACGCGCCCGTCGACCGCGACAGCTTCCACACGTCGCCCTTGCCACCGTCGTACGGCCCGCCGGTGTCGCTGGTCGCGATGTAGAGGAAGCCACCCGCGGGGTCGATCACCGCCTTGTGCGCGAGGTAACCCGTCGGCTGGTCCGGGATCCGCTGCCAGGTCGCACCGGCGTCGGTCGAGCGGTAGACCGGGTTCTGCTTGTCCGCGACCCCGACGTAGATGGTCCGCGTCGCCGAGCCCGCGGACCCGGTCGACGGGTCGAACTCGACCCAGGTCACGCCCTGGTTCCCGGTCAGATAGCCGTTGGGATCCGACGGGTCCTGCGCGTAGTTGCCCGCGTTCGGGAACGCGGTCACCCGCGCCCACGACGCGCCGTAGTCCGTGCTGCGCCACAGCCCGTTGCCGCCCTCGGCGCCGAAGTACAGGATGCGGCCGTCGTTGGGGTCGACCGCGAGCCGTTCGCCCTGGCCGCGCCCGGGCATGTTGCCACCCACCTTGAACGGCAGCGGGTACGCGGACCAGGTGGTGCCCCGATCGGTGGAGCGCAGGATCGCCCCGTTGTTCGGGTCCCAACTGTTGGTGTACATGCCGACGGCCGCGTACACCCGGTTGGTCTGCACCGGGTCGGCGGCGATGCTGAGCACGCCGTTCCACCCCCAGCGGTCCCAGCCCACCCAGTCGAGCAGCGGGGTCCACGAGCCGGTGCCCGCGTTCCAGCGGTAGGCACCGCCGATGTCGGTCCGGGCATAGATCAGGTCGCGCTGGCCGGGATTGAAGACGATTCCGGGTACGAAGCCGCCGCCGTCGATCCGGACGTTGCGCCAGTTGTACGCGTCGCTCGGCGCCGCGGCGGCGTGCAGCGCGGGGCTCGGCGGCGCGAGGACGGTGAGGGCGGCCGCCGCGGCCACTACGGCCGCGGCGAGGGCCGGCCCCCAGGTGCGGGTTGATCGCATGTCTGCCTCTCGGTGTGCGTGGTGTGTCGCGCACAGCGGAGGCCCACGACCGGCGCCGACGGGCGGAACGGGATCGTGCGGCGCGCCTGCCCTGGCGCCGCACCCCGGCCCAACTCCCGCGCTCGGCCTCGCCGCCGAGGTTCACACGTGCTATCGGGCCCTGTCAATGACCGGAAGGTATCGTGATGCGGCAGCATCACGATGGCTGAGGACTCCCAACACATGGTGTGATGGTCGACATGTGCACTACGCAGGAGTGTCCATCGCAGACCACCACCTCCCGGGTCGGCGCCGTCACAAGACGGGCCGCCCTGTTCGGCGGCGCCCTGGTCGCCGCCGGCGCGGCGCTGCCCGCCACCGCCGCCCAGGCCCACGGACGTCGCGGCCTAGCCGACCTGACCTATCCGCTGACGACCTCGTTCCCCGCGTTCTCGCCAGGGGAGGAGCCCGCCCGGCGGACCTTCGTGACGATCGAGAACGACGGCTACTACATGCAGGAGTGGCGGATCCTGGAGCACTACGGCACGCACGTCGACGCACCCGGGCACTTCGTCAGCGGCGGCCGCCTCGCCACCGAGATCCGCATCGACGAGCTCGTCGCCCCGGTCGTCGTGGTCGACATCGCCAAGCGCGCCGCCCGCGACCCCGACACGACGGTGTCCGTCGACGACCTGCTCGCGTACGAACGCCGCTACGACCGCATCCCCCGCGGCGCCGCGGTCTTCATGCACTCGGGTTGGGGCGCGAAGGTCGGCGACCCGGCGGCCTACCGCGGCACCGACGCGGCCGGCGGGCTGCATTTCCCGGGCTTCAGCCCGGACGCCTGCGAGTGGCTGCTCCGCCGGCGCGGCATCGGCAGCCTCGGCGTCGACACGCTGAGCATCGACCCGGGCAACTCGGCCACCTTCGACACCCACCTGGTGCTGCTCGGCGCCGACCGCTACGGCGTGGAGAACGTCGCCAACCTGCACCGCCTGCCCCGGCACGGCGCGACGGTCATGGTCGGCCTGATCCCCTACGAGGGCGGCTCCGGCGGCCAGGCCCGCGTCTTCGCCACCTGGTAGCCGCACCCGGACGGGGCGATTTCCCGGCCCGGGCAGGTCGCGCTGTCCGGGCCACGGCCGGCGGTGAGACGATGTGTCGATCGCCGACCGGCCATTGGAGCGACGTGCCTTTCGACAGCTACCCCGCCGTGCCGTTGCTCCCGTGCCCGCCCGGTGGGGTCGACCGCCGCGCGATCGAGGCCGCGAGCGCCGAGTGGGTCCACTCCACCGCGTTCGGCGCACTGCTGCGGGAGTTCGGCGGCAAGCTGGGCGGCGGGCCGCTCGGCGAGGTGCTCGACGAAGCCGAGCGTTTCTCGGCCGAGGCCTGGGACTTCCGGCGGGGCGCGGAGCGCAGCGGCGCCACCGAGGTGACCTTCCCGTCGCACGTGGAGGTCCTGGTGCGCGAGGCCGCCACGGCGCTGGGTCTCGCCGGCCGGACGCGGCCGGCGGCGACCGCCTACGACCACGTGCTGATCCTCGGCGGGGGCGTCCGCACCAGCCTGGCCCGCGCCCACCACCTGGCCGACCTGTTGCGCGGCGGCGTCGAGACGCCGGCCGTCACCGGGCTGGGCAGCTTCCGGCCTCTGCCGAGCGAGACCCGCGACGCGTCGGAGTTCGGTCTGCCCGAGTGTGAAACCGAGGCCGACGCCGTGGAGCAGGCCCTGCGGCGCGCGCTCGGGTTGTCCGACGGCCCGCTGGAGCACGTGGGTGAAAAAGCAGGGGAGCCGTGGCGGGTGCGGGCGTACCCGGCACACCGCCCGACGGTCTCCGTCCTGGCCGCGCCGCCATCGCGCCCCGGTGCGCGCGCGAACACCGGGGACACGCTCGTCGGCTGGACGGACCTGGTGGCGACGGCCCCGGCCGCCGGGGCCCGGCTGCTGCTCGTCACCACCGACCTGTTCGTGCCGTTCCAGCACACCGACGCCGTGCGGCTGTTGGGCCTGGGCTACGGCTGCGGTGTCGAAACGGTCGGACTGGCTCTCGCCGGTCCACAGTCGTGGCTGCGTGCGCCGACCACCAGCGCCATCCTGCAGGAGGTCCGCTCCGCGATCGTCTCGATGCGAAAGCTGCACCTGGCGCTGGCCGGCTAGCGGCGACTAGCGGCGGAAGCGGGCCACGAGCACGTCCGCCAGCAGCACGAGGCTCTTGATCGCGATCGCCCAACCGTACTGTCCGGTCGCGGCACAGGTCATCGCGGTCAGCTCGGCCGCACCACGGGCCGCGGTCCAGCAGGCGTCGCGGTTCGGGTCGTCGGTCTCCATCGTCATCCCTCCCTTCTCGCCTGTGGACGGTCGCGCGGAGTCCATGATCGACTTAACGGCGTTCGCCGAGGCTCGGTGCTACCGGGCAGTAACCCGGAAGTTCGCCCCGATCGGGTTCCGCCGCCTGCCCGATGGCGTTCTTGCGCCGAAGGTCCGATCGTGTGGCGAGGTCGGCGGAAGGGCGCACGATGGAGCTGGAGCTCGGCGTCGACGAGTCGCTCCTGCTGCTGCGCACGTGGCAGGCGCTGGCGTCCGGCGCCTCCGAGCGGATCGCGAACGGCCTGACCGACCACCGCCGGACCGCCTACCTGCGGCTCGACCGGGAGACCCTGCCGAAGCTGGAGCGTTTCCTGGCCCGGCGCACCGGGGCCGGCGCGGTCGCCTGGCGCGCGCTCCCGGACATCCGGCCGGCGGCGACGGCGGCCCTGGCCAATGTGGAGCCGCCAAGCGGCGCCGACCTGTTCTTCCTGCCGGACGTCCCCGCCCACCCGGACCCCCGCCCACGCCGGGCGACACGCGGCGCCGACGCCGGCGACCTGCTGAACCTGCGCTATCCGTACTGGGACATCCGCCCACCGAAGTCCGCCGGGTTCCGTGCCCGCCTGGCCCGCGCGGTGAGCGGGAAAGCACCAGCGAAGCTGCACCCGCTGGAGGCGCTCGCGCTCGAGGCGACCGATCCGCGCAACGGGCGGCGGGCCGCGATCACCGCGGCATTCCGCGCGCTGTGCGAACGCCGCGGCACGGGCATCACGCAGCGGCACGAGCACCTGCTGGAGCTGCTGGCCGTCCCCGCGATGACACGGAAGACCCCGGCCGGCGACGCCGAGCTCGCCGTGCTGCTCTACCGCGCCTACAAGCTGGCCACGTTCGCCCGCTCGACCCGCTATCTCGACGCGGCCCACGCGGGCTGGGACGACGGCCTCGGCGTCACGATCCCGTTCGCGAGGTCGGACCTGGACTACCTCCCCGTCACCATGAACCCGAAGCTCCGCGGGCTACCCGTCCCCGCGCGCTGGGTCCGGCTCTGGGACCGGTGGGTCGAGCCCTACGACGACCGTCACGCGGCCCTGTTCACCGAGCTGACCGACCCGGCGAGACCCTGGCTCGACTCCCGGACGCTCAAGGACGAGCCCGAGGTCGCCGCCCGACTCGGGGCGATCTTCGAGCTGTCGGCGTTCGACGTGGACCCGGGCGTGCCGACCCCAGAGCTGGTCGGCTGGCTCTTCCGGCTCATGCTGTACGACGGGGTCGCGGCCACGATGGCCAAGCAGGCCCGGGAGGCCCGCGACACCGACGACCCGCGCTGGCGGCCGCCGCCGCGGCCTCGGGTGCGGACGACGCCGATCCCGCCGGCCACGGTCACGGACGGGGCGGACGAGGAGCTCGTCGAGCGCCTCCGCGACCGGGTGGACCTCCTCGAACGCGGTACGGGTCGGAAGGACCGCCTGCTCCGCGACTGGTTCGACGACGAGCAGGCGCTCTACGAGTGGACCGTCATGTTCGGGCGGGCGACCGGAAGCGGAGACCTGGACGACCGCGTCCGGCTGCTCAGCGGCCTCGTCCAGGCGGTCGGGATGCGACTCAAGCTCGACGAGCCCGGTCACGACCGGATCCGCGCGTTCATGCCGTCGCTGCAGGCGCTGTCGGTCAACCTCCTCAACCTGCGACCCGAGGCCCTGCCGACCGCGTTCCGGCACACGCTCGACGTCGCCACGCCCGCGACGGCCGGCGCGTACGCCGCCAACATCCACCGCTCGCTGGCCATCGCACACAGCAAACGCCACCGGTACGTCGAGGCCCTCGCCGACCTGGCCCAGGCGAACGCGTGGCTCGAGGCCGCCCAGCACCTGTCGCCACGGAGCGAGCGCGCGGTCCTGGCGGCGACCGAGACGGCCCAACAACTGGCACTGCAGGGCAACGGGCTGCACGTGCGGGTGTTCGAATGGTTCATCGGCCACCCGGCGCGCGCGATGCCGGGATCCGACAGCACCGACCTCCGGGTGCGCCGCAAGCTGCGCGCCTTCAGCAGCCAGGCACTCACCTCGGCGAGCACCGCCCTGACGACGCTGGAGCTGCTCCAGGACCGGTTCGACCTGCCCGCCCGGCGCGATCCCACGCGGGCGGCCACCGCGGGTTGGCAGGTCAACACCCGGCTGATGTACATGCGCGCCCTGCTGTGGCGGGCGATGGTGCTCGCTCTGGACGCCGCCGACCGGCGGCGGAGCGCGGCGGAGCGGCAGCAGTACGCGAGGAGCGCCGACGCGCTGTGCGACTACGTGCCGGTGCTCTACCGCGAGGTGACGGGCCTGCCGCTGAGCGTCCCGAACCTGTGCGAGCTGACGCGGATCTCCCTGGCGCACGCGTTCATGCGGCGGCTCGCGTTCATGTGGCCGGCACCGGCCCGCGCCGACCTGCTGCCCGCGCACCTGGCCAGGCCGGCGCGGCACCGGCGGTTCGACGTCGAAGCGGCGTCGCGCTACCTGCTCGCGCACCACCACAAAGCCGGCGCGCTGGCCCAGATCACGTACGCCCCGCTGCGGAAGGTGCTGGACGAACGGTCGCGGCCGGCGGACTGGGACGGCGACAGCCCGTACGCCCGCTGGTCGAGGCTTCCGGAGACGGTCACCGGCCTGCGCCGCACCTTCGTCCCGGCGCAACTGCTCCGACTGCCGAACGTCCCGTCGCCCGTCCCGACGGCCCGACTGTGGGTTACGCGACCGGACGGCGCAGCGAGTACGTGACGCCGTAGAGGCGGTGTGGCTCGTTCGGGAAGTACGTGGCGCTGCGGTCGTAGCACTGCCAGCCCGCCTCACCCGCCCGGTTGAGGTGGCGCATGTCGCTGAAGCGCTCGTCCGTGCCCCAGCGCTGCGCCCCGCCGACGGAATGGAAGGTGGCGGTCCAGTCCATGAACTGATCGCCGCCGTAGGTGCCGGCTGCCCGGTACTCGAGGCGGGCGTACTCCCAAGTGGTCACATCGAGGATTGTGCCGGTCGGCGCCCGGCACGGGCTAGCGGGCGGCCATCGTGCACTCGACCACCGGCTCCGGCGCGACGACCGTGGGCCGGCGGGTGGACAACCAGCAGCCGGCCACGATCAGTGCGAAGCCGAGCACCGTGCTGACCCGCAGCGGCTCGTCGAGGATCGCCACGCCGAGCAGCACCGCGACCACCGGGTTCGCGTAGGTGACCAGGCCCGCTTTGCTGGGACCCGCCTCGCCGATGAGCCGGTAGAACGCGAGCAGGGCGACCGCCGTGCAGAGCAGGCCGAGCGCCACCAGTGCGGCCCACGAGCCGCCGCTGACCGGCCCGGTCGGCAGCGCGAACGCCGCGAACGGCGCCAGCACGATCGTGGCCACCGTGGTGGTGCCGGCGACCAGCGCGGTCGGCGGCACGTCGGACGCCCGCCGCTGCACGTAGACGGTGGCCAGCGCGTAGAGCAGGGTGGCCAGCAGGATCATCCCCGCGCCGAGCAGCCCCAGCCGGTCGCCGGACACGTCGAGCCCGACCAGCACGGCCACGCCGACCAGGCCCAGCGCGAGCCCGACCCAGCCGGAGCGCGTGAGCGGCTCCCGGCGCAGCATCAGCAGCGCGATCAGCACCGGCTCGATCGCGATCAACAGGCCGGTCAGCGACGAGCTGATGTGCACCTCGCCGTAGGTGATCAGCAGGAACGGCCCGACGATGTGGATGAGCCCGAGGGTCACGACGGGCACGAGGTGGTGGCGCAACGACGTCAGCGTGCCCTGCGCGGCGGCGATCGGCACCAGCACGAGCGCGGCGATCGCCACCCGGCCGAAGACGACCGTCATCGGCGACAGCTCGTCGATGGCGATCTTGATCAGCAGGTACGGGATGCCCCAGAGCACGGCCACCAGAGCGAAAAGGATCCAGGCTCGACGATTCACACCACGAGCTTCGCGCCGTACCGTATGCAGCGGTAGTGATGATTTGGGTTGCTCGTATTAAGGAAATCTGATGATCGACGTGCAGCGTCTCCGGGTCTTCCGCGAGGTCGCCCGGCAGGGCAGCTTCAACCGCGCCGCGGTCGCGCTGCGGCTGACCCCGTCCGCCGTCTCGCAGCAGATCAGCGCGCTGGAGCGGTCGCTGGGCACGAGCGTGGTGTGCCGCAGCACCCGCGGCGTCGAGATCACCGACGCCGGCCGGGTGCTGGTCGACACCGCCGACACGATCGCCGCCGAGCTCGACTGCGCGGAGCGGGAGATCGCCCGGCTGGGCGCGGCCGTCCCGCGGCTGACCGTCGCCACGTTCGCGAGCGGCGGCCAGCGCCTGCTGCCCGGCGCGCTGATCCGGTTCCGCGCGGCCCATCCGGAGGTGTCGCTGACGGTGGTGGAGAGCGACCCGGCCGACAGCCTGCAACAGGTGCGCTCGGGCGCGGCCGACCTCGCGCTCGCCTTCCACTTCGAGGAGGTGCCGCCCGTCCGCCCGGACGACCGTTCCGGGCTGACCTGGATCCCGCTGCTGGAGGATCCGATGTGGATCGTGCTGCCGGCCGGGCACCGGCTCGCCGGGCGCGACGAGGTCGCGATGGGTGAGCTGGGCGGCGAGCGCTGGGTGCAGGGCTGCCTGTCGCCCACCGACCTGCTCGACCACTACGCCGCGCTGGCCGGGATCGAGGTCGACGTCGCCTGCCAGGGCACCGACTACGTGTTCGCACAGGCGCTGGTCCGGGTCGGCGTCGGGATCAGCCTCGTACCGCACACCGCGCTGACCGCCGACGCCGACGGCCTCGCGATGGTGCCGCTGGCGCCGCCGCGCCCCGCCCGGCACATCGGCGTCGCGATCGCCCGGCGCCGCGCCCAGGACGCGCCGACCCGGGCGCTGGTCGAGGCGCTGTCCCAGGAAGTAGGAGTGCCCTCCCGGATGGCAGGATGATCGGCGTACGGTCATCCGCATGGCCGCCGTCTACACGCACGGGCACCACGAGTCCGTCCTGCGCTCCCACCGCTGGCGCACCGCCGAGAACTCCGCCGCCTACCTGCTGCCCGCGCTGACCCCGCAGACCCGGCTGCTCGACGTGGGCTGCGGCCCCGGCACGATCACCGCGGACCTGGCCGCCCGGGTCGGCGCGGTGACCGCCGTCGAGACCGCGCCCGCGGTGCTGGAGGGGGCCCGCGCGGTCGCCGCCGAGCGCGGCCTGGCCATCGAGTTCGCGGTCGACGACGTCAACGCGCTGAGCTTCGCCGACGACAGCTTCGACGTGGTGCACGCCCACCAGGTGCTCCAGCACCTCGCCGACCCGGTGGCGGCGCTGCGCGAGATGGCCCGGGTCGCCCGGCCGGGCGGCCTGGTCGCGGCCCGCGACGGCGACTACGCGGCCTTCGCCTGGTGGCCCGAGGTGCCCGCATTGTCGGAGTGGCAGGACCTCTACCGCCGCGTCGCCCGCGCCAACGGCGGCGAGCCCGACGCCGGCCGCAAGCTGCTCTCCTGGGCGCGGGCGGCCGGCCTGGACGCCACGGCCTCCGCGTCCACCTGGTGCTTCGCCACCCCGGCGGACCGGGCCTGGTGGGGTGGGATGTGGGCCGATCGGGTCGCCGGGTCGGCGCTGGGTGCGCGGGCGGTCGCGCTCGGCTACGCCGACCACGGCGACCTGGCCCGGATCGCCGACGGCTGGCGCGAGTGGGCGGCCGCCGACGACGGCTGGTTCCTCGTGCCCCACGGCGAGATCCTCTGCCGGGTGGGCTAGCCCGTGGCTCTGGTCTGGCGGAAGCAGTAGTACAGCGCGATGACGAGGTGCGCGATCAGGGTCGCCGGCGCGCTGAACACCGCGATCACCACCGTGAGCAAGTACAGCGCCAGCCCGACCACGCTGAACCGCACGACCGACCCCCGCACCGCGTCCGCGTCGACGCCCGGCGCGAGCAGGGCCGGGTGCCGCCCGATGTAGCTGTAGAGGGACGCGAACGCCACCGACATGCCCAGCATCACCCCGGAGTAGACCAGCGCCGCGGTCCGGGCCCGTGCCCCGCCGGCGGTCAGGTACTCCGCGAACAGCGAGGTGGTGAACGGGATCGCCGCGACCAGCATGAGCAGCAGCAGGTTGAGGAAGAGCGCGATCCGGTCGACCATGGCCAGCAACTCGAACACCGCGTGGTGGTTGACCCAGATGATGCCCACGACCAGGAAACTCGTCACGTACGCGGCGTACGCGGGCCACTCGTGTCCGAGCGCGTCGGCAAGTGATCCTTCGAGGGTCGCGCGCACCGGCACCCGCAGGTCCAGCACCAGCAGCGTGATGGCGATGGCCAGCACGCCGTCGCTGAACGCCTCCGTTCGGCGGGTCTCGCTCACCTGATCAGTATCGGTCCGCTACCGAGGGTGATCTGTGTTTTGTGGAGTCTCCACAACGAGAGGGCGACGCCATGCGCGAGGTGGTGCGTTGGTGTACCGGAGGGTAATCGGGCAGGGTAAGGGCGGGTGCAGGCGGGTCGGGAACCGGACGTCGCCTTATGCGCATGCGTAGTAGGAGGCTTTGTCGGTGTTCAGTCGTGTCGCCATCGTCAACCGTGGTGAAGCCGCGATGCGGCTCATCCACGCCGTCCGGGAGCTGTCGGCGGAAACCGGTGAGCGGATCGAGACGATCGCGCTCTACACCGACGCCGACCGCAACGCGACCTTCGTCCGCGCCGCCGACATCGCGTACCCGCTCGGCCCGGCGTCGGCCCGCCCGTACCTCGACCACCTCGCGCTCGAACGCGCGCTCGTCGAGACCCGGGCCGACGCGGCCTGGGTGGGCTGGGGCTTCGTCGCCGAGGACCCGGCGTTCGCGGAGCTGTGCGAGAAGCTCGGCGTCACCTTCGTCGGCCCGAGCGCCGAGGCGATGCGCAAGCTCGGCGACAAGATCGGCGCCAAGCTGATCGCCGAGGAGGTCGGCGTCCCGGTCGCGCCGTGGAGCCGCGGCGAGGTGGCCACCCTGGCCGACGCGCTGAAGGCGGGCGAGCTGATCGGCTACCCGCTGATGCTCAAGGCCACCGCGGGCGGCGGCGGCCGCGGCATCCGTAAGGTCGCGTCGGGTGACGAGCTGACCGAGGCGTACGAGCGGACGAGCGCGGAGGCGCAGCGCGCGTTCGGCTCCGGCGTGGTCTTCCTGGAGCGCCTGGTCACCGGCGCCCGCCACGTCGAGGTGCAGGTCATCGCCGACGGGCAGGGCAACGCGTGGGCGCTGGGCGTCCGCGACTGCTCGGTGCAGCGGCGCAACCAGAAGATCATCGAGGAGTCGGCCTCGCCGGTCCTCGCGCCCGACCAGGTCGCCTCGCTCAAGTCGTCGGCCGAGCGGCTCGCGGTGGCGGTCGGCTACCGCGGCGCCTGCACCGTGGAGTTCCTCTACCACCCCGGCGACAAGATGTTCGCGTTCCTCGAGGTCAACACCCGGCTGCAGGTCGAGCACCCGATCACCGAGATCACCACCGGCACCGACCTGGTGCGCCTGCAGCTGCACGTGGCCGCGGGCGGCCGCCTCGAAGGCGAGCAGCCGGCCGAGCTCGGGCACGCCATCGAGGCGCGGCTCAACGCCGAGGACCCCGACCGCGACTTCGCGCCCGCGCCCGGGCGGATCGCCCGCCTGGTGCTGCCCGCCGGCCCTGGCATCCGGGTCGACACCGGCGTGAGCGAGGGCGACACGATCCCGGCCGACTTCGACTCGATGATCGCCAAGATCATCGCGTACGGGCGGGACCGTGACCAGGCGCTGGGCCGGCTGCGGCGGGCGATGGCCGAGACCACGGTGATCATCGAGGGCGGCGCGACCAACAAGAGCTTCGTGCTCGACCTGCTCGACCAGCCCGAGGTCATCGACGCGAGCGCCGACACCGGCTGGATCGACCGGGTACGCGCCGAGGGCCGGCTGGTCAGCCACCGGCACTCCGCGGTCGCGCTGGCCGCCGCCGCGATCGAGGCGTACGAGGACGAGGAGGAGGTCAGCCGCTCCCGGCTGCTGGCCACCGCGCACGGCGGGCGCCCGCAGGTGCACCACGACCCGGGCCGACCGCTCGACCTCAAGCTGCGCGGCGCCGGCTACCGGGTCGCCGTCGCGCGGGCCGGCGCCAAGCGCTTCCGGGTCGGCATCGGCGACGTGGCCGCCGACGTCGAGCTCGACCGGTTCGACGCGTACAACGGGCAGATCGTCGTCAACGGCAACCGCTTCCGGCTGGTCTCGGCCACCCACGGGCCGGTGCACCTGGTCGAGGTCGACGGGGTCACCCACCGGATCAGCCGCGACGAGGGCGGCGTCGTCCGGTCGCCGGCACCGGCGCTGGTGGTCGCCACGCCGCTGACGGTCGGCGACGAGGTCGAGGCCGGTGCGCCGATCCTCGTACTCGAAAGCATGAAGATGGAGACGGTGCTGCGCGCGCCGTTCCGGGCCCGGGTCCGCGAATGCCCCGTGTCGGTCGGCAGCCAGGTCGAGACCGGCGCGCCGCTGATGCGGCTGGAGCCCCTCGGCGGCGAGGAGGCGGCGGCGCCCGAGACTGCGGCGGTCGAGATCGAGCTGCCGGGGCCGGCGCCCGAAGGCACGCCTGCCGAGCGCGCCGCACACGGCCTGCATGACCTGCGCGGCCTGCTGCTCGGCTTCGACGGCGACGTCCGCGACCACCGGCGGGTGCTGGCCGGCTACCTGACCGCCCGGGCCGACCTGGGCGGGCAACCGAATGCGGGCGAGCTCGACCTGTTCACCGTGTTCGCCGACCTGTCGGAGCTGAGCCGCAACACACCCAGCGGCGAGCTGGACGCCGTGCCGGACAGCCCGGTGCACAGCCCCCGCGAATATTTCCACGCCTACCTGCAGAGCCTCGACGTCGAGCGGGCCGGTGTCACGTCGAGCTTCCAGGCCAAGCTCACCACGGTGCTGGCCCACTACGGCATCGACGGGCTCGAGCGCACGCCCGCGCTCGAGGCGGCGGTCTTCCGGATCTTCCTCGCTCAGCAGCAGATGAGCACCTCGGTAAAGATCGTCAACGAGCTGCTGCGCGGGTGGCTGGCCGGGGCGCCGCCGGCCGAGCCGTTGCGCGAACGCTGCGGCCTCGCCCTGGAGCACCTCGTCGAGGCCACCCAGGTGCGCTTCCCGGCGGTCTCCGACCTGGCCCGCGGCGTCGTCTTCCGCTGGTTCGCCCAGCCGCTGCTGCGCCGCAACCGCGCCACGGTGTACGCGGCCGTCCGCGCGGACCTGCGCCACCTCGACGACAACCCGTCCGCGCCCGACCGCGCCGACCGGATCCAGGCGATGGTGGCGAGCAACGAGCCGCTGGTCCGGCTGATCGGCCAGCGGGTCGGCCGGCCGGGGCGCGACCACGCGCCGCTGCTGGAGGTGCTGACCCGGCGCTACTACGGCAACCGGGCGCTGTCGGCGGTCGCCGTGCGCGAGGCGGCCGGGTGCCGGTTCGTCACCGCGGAGCACACCGATCCCCGCGGTGCGACCCGGGTGGTGACCACCACTGTGGACATTTCCGCGCTGCCGGACGCGATCGGCGCGGTCGCGGCCTTCGCCGCCGACGCTCCGGGGCGCGGGCTGGTCGCCGACCTCTACGTGACCTGGGAGGACCAGCCCGACGCCGACACGATGGCGGTGCGGCTCGGCCAGATCCTCGCGGCGCACCCGCAGCCGACGGGCGTCCGCCGGATCACCACCACCGTGGCCGGCACGAGCGGCGCCGTGGTGCACCACCACTTCACGTTCCGGCCCGACGGTGCCGGCTTCGCCGAGGACCGGCTGATCCGGGGCCTGCACCCGCAGATCGCGGGCCGTCTCCAGCTGCACCGGCTGCGCGAGTTCGACCTCACCCGGCTGCCGTCCGCGGACGAGGAGATCTACCTGTTCAAGGCGGTCGCCCGCAGCAACCCGGCCGACGAGCGGCTGATCGCGATGGGCCAGGTCCGCGACCTGACACCGCTGCGCGAGAACGACGGCCGCCTGGTCGCGCTGCCGGCGCTGGAGGACGCGATCACCGCGGGCCTCGACGCGATCCGCAACATCCAGGCGCAACGGCCGCAGAACAAGCGCTACGACACCAACCGCCTGATGATGTACGTCTGGCCGTCGACCGAGCTGACGATGGAGGAACTGCAGGCGCTGGTCCAGCGCATCCTGCCGACCACGGCCGGCGCGGGTCTGGAGGAGGTCCAGTTCATCGCCCGGCAGCGCAACGCGGCCGGCGAGCTGGCCGAGGTCGCGGTGCGGATCACCCTGGACCCGGGCAACGGCGCGAGCCTGCACGTCGACAAGCCGTCGCTGGAGCCGGTGCTGCCGCTCGACGACTACCGGCAGAAGGTGTTGCGGGCGGCCCGGCGCGGCAACGTCTATCCGTACGAGGTCACCTCGATGCTCGGCGACTTCGTCGAGTACGACATGTCCGACGCCGGTGTGCTGGAGCCGGTGTCGCGGCCGAAGGGGCGCAACAAGGCTGCCATCGTCGCGGGCGTGGTCACGACCGTGACGCCACGGCATCCCGAGGGCATCAAGCGGGTCGTCCTGCTCGGCGACCCGACCAAGGCGCTCGGCGCGCTGTCGGAGCCGGAGTGCGCGCGGGTGATCGCGGCCCTGGACCTGGCCTCGTCGCTCGGTCTGCCGCTCGAGTGGTTCGCGCTGTCGGCGGGCGCCCGGATCTCGATGAGCTCGGGCACCGAGAACATGGACTGGGTCGCGGCCGCGCTCAAGCGGATCGTCACGTTCACCCAGGACGGCGGCGAGATCAACATCGTGGTGGCGGGCATCAACGTGGGCGCACAGCCCTACTGGAACGCCGAGGCCACGATGCTCATGCACACCAAGGGCATCCTGGTGATGACGCCCGACTCGGCCATGGTGCTGACCGGCAAGCAGGCCCTGGACTTCTCGGGCGGCGTGTCGGCCGAGGACAACTTCGGCATCGGCGGCTACGACCGGGTCATGGGCCCGAATGGTCAGGCGCAGTACTGGGCACCGAACCTGGCGGCGGCCCGCGACGTGCTGATGGCGCACTACGACCACACCTACGTGGTGCCCGGCGAGCGCGGCCCGCGGCGGGCCGCCACGACGGACCCGGCCGACCGTGACGTGTCGGTGTTCCCGCACGAGGTGGCCGGCAGCGACTTCACCACGGTCGGTCAGATCTTCTCCTCCGCGCACAACCCGGACCGGAAGAAGGCCTTCGACATCCGCACGGTGATGCGCGCACTGTCCGATCAGGACCATGCGGTGCTGGAACGCTGGGCGGGCATGGCCGACGCGGAGACGTCGGTGGTGCAGGACGCGCACATCGGCGGCTGGCCCGTGTGTCTGGTGGGCATCGAGTCGCGCTCGGTGCCGCGGCGGGGCTTCCCGCCCACCGACGGCCCCGACGCGTACACGGCGGGCACGCTGTTCCCGCGCTCGTCGAAGAAGACGGCCCGCGCGATCAACGCGGCGTCCGGCAACCGCCCGCTGGTGGTGCTGGCCAACCTGAGCGGCTTCGACGGCTCCCCGGAGTCGATGCGCAAGCTGCAGCTCGAATACGGCGCGGAGATCGGCCGGGCGATCGTCAACTTCGAGGGCCCGATCATCTTCTGCGTCATCTCCCGCTACCACGGCGGCGCCTTCGTGGTCTTCTCCAAGCGCCTCAACCCCAACATGACGGTGCTGGCGCTGGAGGGCTCGGTCGCCTCGGTCCTGGGCGGCGCACCCGCGGCCGCGGTGGTCTTCTCGGGCGACGTCAACAACCGCACGGCGACGGACCCGCGCGTGACCGAGCTGCAGGCCAGCGTCTCGGCGGCGAGCGGTGCGGAGCGCGCGGCCCTCAACGCCCGCCTGGCCGAGGTCCAGTCGTCGGTGCGGGCCGAGAAGCTCGCCGAGGTGGCATCGGAGTTCGACCGGGTGCACAGCATCCAGCGCGCGGTCGAGGTCGGCTCGGTCGACGAGATCATCAGCGCGGCCGACCTGCGCCCGCGGATCATCGAGGCGATCGCGCGCGGCATGTCCTGACGCACCGGGGATCGGGACATTGTCCCGATCCCGCCGGGACGCCCGGCCGTTATGGTGGCGGGCGTGCTGGGGAGGCGGGTGGCGTGGGCGGCATGCCTGGTCACCGTGGCGGCGGTCGCCGGCGCGGTGGTGCTCGGCGTCGCCAACGGCACCGATCCGCGTACGCGCGCCTATCTCGTCCTCGTGCTGACCTGCGCGGTGGCGGGTGCGCTGGTCGCGGGCGGCCGGCGCAGCCTGCTGGGTTGGCTGCTGCTCGGCAGCGCGTTCTCGTTCGCGGTGGTCGAGCTGTGCGGCGAGGCCGCCGCGGACAGTGGCTTGGCCGCCTGGATCACCACGTGGCTGTGGGTGCCCGCGAACCTGTGTGCCGCACTCGTGCCCTTGTTCTTCCCCGATGGCCGGCTGCCGTCCCGGCCTTGGTGGTGGCTGCTCGGCCCGCTGCTGGCGACGGCGGCGACCGCGGCGGTGCTGAGCGCGTTGCGGCCCGGCACGCCGGACCAGCTCGCCGGGCATCCCGCGATCGTCAACCCGCTCGGGGTGCCCGGGCTGAGCGTGGTGGGGACGGACCGCGCGTTCACGCTGCTCGCCGGGCTCACGTTCGCCGCGGGCGCTGTCGCGGTCGTGCTGCGCGCCCGAGCGGCGGGCGAGGAGCGCCGCCGCCAGCTCATCTGGGTGGCGTGGGCGGTCACCGTGGCCGCGCTGGTGGTGGTGGCCCGGCTGGTCGCAGGACTGACCGACGGCGACGCGGGCTCGCCGTGGCCGCGCGGGAGCCTGTTCTGGGAATACGCCGGCGCGGCCGGGCTCAGCCTCGTGCCGGCCGCGGTGACGGTGGCCGTGCTGCGGCACCGCCTCTACGACGTCGACCGGCTGGTCAACCGCACGCTGCTCTACGTGGCGCTGTCGACGTTCCTGGTCGGCGGGTACGTGCTCGTCGCCGGTTACCTCGGCGCCGTCGTCGGCCGCTCGGGCAGCCTGTCGGTCTCGGTCGTCGCGGCGGCGGCGGTCGCGGTCGGTTTCGCGCCGCTGCGGGCGCGCCTCCAGAACGGCATCGATCGCCTGTCGTACGGGCGCCGCGATGACCCGTACGCCGTGCTGGCCACACTCGGCCGTCGCCTGGAGGAGGCGGTCAGCCCGGCGGCTGTCCTGCCGGTGATCGCCCGGACCGTCGCGGACACCCTGCGGCTGCGCTACGTCGCGGTGGAGGTGGTCGACGGCCCGACCGTCGCCACCGGCGCCGCCGACGGGCCGCCGACCCGGCTGCCGCTGACCTACCAGGGCGAGGAGGTCGGCGCGCTGGCCATCTGGCCCGCGCGCGACTCCCCGTTGCTGACCGACCTGGCGCGGCACGTGGGCGTCGCGGTGCACGCGTTCCGCGAGACGGAGCGCGCGGTGCGGCTGTCCGCCGATCTCCAGCGTTCGCGCGAGCGGCTGGTGGTGGCCCGCGAGGAGGAGCGCCGGCGGCTGCGCCGTGACCTGCACGACGGCCTCGGCCCGACGCTGGCGGGCCTGACGATGCGGGCCGAGGCGGCGCAGGACGTGGCCGGCGCGGCCGCGTCGGGGTTGCTCGCGCTGATCGCTGACGACGCCCGGGCCGCGATCGGCGACGTGCGGCGGCTGGTCGACGGCCTGCGCCCGCCGGCCCTGGACACGCTCGGCCTGGCCGGAGCGCTCCGGTCGCACCTGGCCACGCTGCCGGCTGGTGCGACACCGGTCACATTGGACGCTCAGGATCCGCTGCCGCCGCTGCCCGCGGCGACGGAGGTGGCCGCGTACCGGATCGCGGTCGAAGCGGTCGCCAACCTCCGGCGGCACGCTCGGGCTGGGCAGGGGCTGGTCACCTTGCGTCTGGCCGGCGACCGCCTGGTGCTGTCGGTCCGCGACGACGGCACGGGCGGGATCACCGAGCGTCCCGGCGGCGTGGGCATCGCCTCGATGCGGGAGCGGGCGGCGGAAGTGGGCGGCACGCTGCGCGTCTCCAGCGACGCCACCGGCAGCGCCGTCCATGCCGACCTGCCGGCGGGAGCGGGGGAGTGATGGAGACGATCCGTGCGCTGGTCGTCGACGACCACGCGGCGTTCCGGGCGGGGCTGCGGGCGCTGCTCGAGGCCGTGCCCGACATCGAGGTGGTCGACGAGGCGGCGACGGGCGAGCAGGCGTTGGCGCTGGCGCCGGTGGCGCAGCCCGACGTCGTGCTGCTCGACCTCGCGATGCCCGGCATGGGCGGCATCGCCGCGACCGAGCGGTTGATCGCTGCGATGCCGCACGTACGCGTGCTGATTCTGAGCATGGCCGACGACGACGACTCGGTCTTCGCGGCGATGCGCGCCGGCGCCCGCGGCTACGTGCTCAAGGGCGCCCGCCGCGCGGAGTTGGTCCGCTCGGTGCGGGCGGTGGCGGCCGGCGAGGCGATCTTCGGTGCGGGGCTGGCCGTGCGGCTCATGGGGTACTTCGCCGGCCTCGACCGGCGGTCGAACGCGTTTCCGGAGCTCAGCGACCGGGAGCGGCAGATCCTCGGCCTGGTCGCGCGGCACCTGACCAACCCGCAGATCGCGGAGCGGCTGGGCCTGCACCAGAAGACCGTGCGCAACCACGTGTCGAACATCTTCACCAAGCTGCGCGTCGCCGACCGCGCGCAGGCCATCCTGCGGGCGCGGGAGGCGGGCCTGTAGACCCGCCTCCCGGGCAATCTAGATCCGCCAGCGTTCCGGCGGCATCCGCAGGACCCGCAGGCCGAGCGGGGCCAGCGCCGCCAGGATCAGCACGGGGCCGACCGACTGCACGACCGGCGCCTGGCCGGTGGTCAGGAACGGAATGACCAGACCCGCGACGAGCAGGGTGAGCTGCCACCACCGGAGGTCGCCGGTCCGCGTCAGGGCGACCGCGAGCACGATCAGCGCCGGGTGCACGAGAAACGCGGGCAGCAGGAAGCCGTAGAGCACGCCCGGGTACCCGTTGGCCAGTTCGGTGACCGCCACGGCCTGCGCGTCGGGCAGGGAGTGGGCCAAAGCCAGGTCGTAGAAGTCGGTGAGCAGCAGCGCGGAACCGTTGACCGCCGCGAGCGCACCCACGAGCCCGGCGACGACGGCGAGCCTGGGCATCCGCGCCCGCAGCAGGTGTGCCAGCGCCAGGACGACCGGCACGATGAGGATCGCGCTGTAGTGCAGGATCACGGCACTGACCTGCACGAGAGCGGCATGTTCGCGGTAGAGGTCGGGTTCGTGGGTCTCGCCCGGCGGCGAGGTGAGAAAGCCGGCGAGGTGCAGCAGAGGCCAGGCGACGAGCGCGAGCCCGGCGACGACGCGCCACGCACCGTAGCCAACGTCACCCACCGCCTCACGACGGCTGTCGATAATGGTCATGCGGCCACGCAACCGCCACGGCGTCCCGTCCCGCGCCACCGCGGGTCCCGCCGGCCCGGGAGGAATGTCCCGGCTGGGGTCACCCCGATATACACCCCGGCGGTTACGCTCGGAGCTGACCGCGCCGGCGTCGGTGGGCGCATGCGTGGCGGAGGGGGCAGTGGTGGCCGCGCCGCGTTGGGTGCCTGGCGAGCGTCAGGCCGACTTTTCGCCCGACGGCATCGTCCATTGTGTGCGGCGCTTCCGGGAGCCCGTACACGTGGTGCGGGGTCAGGCCGGTCATGAGCCCGGCCTCGGGCTCGGTGGGCGACTGGTCACTGCCGGCGCCGAAGGATATGAGCTGCTCGGCACGCTGCCCCCGCTCTATCCGGAATGGCTCGGCGACCGCTCCTTCAACCGCACCCACGGCGTGCGGTTCCCCTACGTGGCTGGCGAGATGGCCAACGGCATCGCCACCGTCGCCTCGGTCGTCGCGATGGCCGAGGCGCGGATGCTCGGTTTCTTCGGCGCCGCCGGGCTGCCGCTGCCGGCCGTCGAACGCGCGGTGGCGGAGCTGAGCCGCAGCCTGCGGGGCCGCGACAACTGGGGCGTCAACCTGATCCACGCGCCCGCCGCACCCGAGTCCGAGGAACGCCTGGTCGACCTGCTGGTGGACGCCGCCGTGCCCAAGGTGTCGGTGTCGGCCTACATGGACCTGACACCGGCGGTCGTGCGCTGCGCGGTCGCCGGCCTGCGACCGGAAGGCCGCGCCCGGCACCTGTTCGCGAAGGTCTCCCGGCCCGAGGTCGCCGCGAAGTTCCTGTCGCCGGCGCCGCCCGAGATCCTGCGGACGCTCGTCGAACGCGGCCAGATCACGCGGTCCGAGGCGGACCTGGCGGCGCGAGTGCCGCTCGCCGACGACGTGACCGTGGAGGCCGACAGCGGCGGCCACACCGACAACCGGCCCCTCGCCGTCGTGCTGCCGGCGATCCGTGCCCTGCGCGACGACCTGGTCCGCCGCCACGGCTACGCCCGGCCGGTCCGCGTCGGCGCCGCCGGCGGGCTGGGCGATCCGGCGGGTGTGGCGGCCGCCTTCGCCGCCGGTGCGGCCTACGTAGTGACCGGCACGATCAACCAGCTGTCCGTCGAGGCGGGCCTCTCCGACGCGGCCAAAGCGCTGCTCGCCGCCGCCGATCTGGCCGACGTCGCCATGGCTCCCGCGGCCGACATGTTCGAGTACGGCATCAAGGTGCAGGTCCTGCGCCGCGGCACCCTGTTCGCGGCCCGGGCCGGCCAGCTCTACGAGACCTACCTGGCGTTCCCGTCGCTGGACGACGTGCCCGACGCGACCCGTGAACGCATCGAGAAGGACGTCCTGCGCGGCACCTTCGAGGGCTGCTGGGCGCAGACCCGGCAGTTCTGGATGGACCGCGACCCGCGGGAGGCCGAGCGTGCCGACCACGATCCGCGCCATCGGATGGCCCTGGTCTTCCGGTCCTATCTCGGCCTGTCGAGCCGCTGGGCCATCACGGGCGAGCCGACCCGGCAGACCGACTACCAGATCTGGTGCGGGCCCGCGATCGGTGCCTTCAACCGCTGGGCGGCGGGCACCCCGCTCGCCGAGCCGCGGCGGCGCACCGTCGTGCAGATCGCACTCAACCTGCTCGAAGGCGCGGCGGCGGTGACCCGCGCCCACCAACTGCGTTCCTACGGCGTCGCGGTGCCCGATGACGCGTTCGCCCCGCGCCCACGCCTGTTGTCCTGAGGAGGACCGATGGTGCCGATCGCCGTCGTGGGGCTCGCCGCCCTGATGCCCGGCGCCCGGGACACGGCCGAGTTCTGGCGCACCATCGTCACCGGCCGGGACCTGATCACCGAGGTGCCGGCCGGCCGCTGGCCCGCCGACGGGTTCTACGACCCGGACCCTGCGACGCCCGACACGACCTACAGCCGCCGCGGCGGGTTCCTGCCGGAGATCGAGTTCGACCCCCTCGCCCACGGGCTGCCGCCGTCCACACTGGAGGCGATCGACCCCGCCCAGCTGCTGGGCCTGACCGTCGCGGACGCGCTGCTGGCCGACCTCGACCGGAACCTGGCCGAACCACTCGACCGTGAACGCGTCAGCGTCATCCTCGGCAGCTCAACGCTCAGCCGCGTGGGCACGATGGACGCGCGCATCCAGCGGCCGATCTGGCGCAAAGCCCTGTTGGAGCAGGGGATCCAGGAAAAGCAGGCGGAGGAGATCTGCGGCCGGATCGCCGCACAGTACGTGCCGTGGCAGGAGGACTCGTTCCCCGGCCTGCTCTCCAATGTGGTGGCCGGGCGGATCGCGAACCGTCTCGACCTGCACGGCACGAGCTGCACCGTCGACGCCGCCTGCGCGAGCTCGCTCGCGGCGGTCTCGGCAGCGGCCAACGAGCTGGCGCTGGGCACCGCGGACCTGGTCGTCACCGGCGGGGTGGACGCGACCAACAACCCGCTGATGTACGTGTGCTTCAGCAAGACGCCGGCCCTGTCACCGACCGGCGACGCGCGCCCGTTCTCCGCGGACGCCGACGGCACGCTGCTCGGCGAGGGCCTGGCGATGCTGGCACTGAAACGACTGGACGCCGCCGAGCGCGCCGGCGACCGGATCTACGCCGTGATCCGCGGGGTCGGCACCTCCTCGGACGGCAGGGGTGGCGCCATCTACGCGCCGATGCCCAAAGGCCAGGAACGAGCCCTGCGCCGCGCGTACGACGCCGCCGGATACGGCCCCGACACCGTCGAGTTGGTGGAGGCCCACGGCACCGCGACCCGCGCCGGAGACGCCGCCGAGTTCGAGGCGTTACGGCAGGTCTTCGGCGCGACCGGACGGCCCGACAGCGGGTGGTGCGCGCTCGGGAGCGTCAAGTCCCAGATCGGGCACACGAAGGCGGCGGCGGGCGCCGCCGGGCTGATCAAGGCCGTGCTGGCCCTGCACCAGCGGGTCCTTCCGCCGACCATCAAGGTGCGCGAACCCAATCCCGGCCTCGGGATCGAGGGGAGCCCGTTCTACCTGAACACCGCCGCGCGGCCGTGGGCCCGGCGCACTCACCCGCGCCGGGCGTCCGTGTCGAGCTTCGGCTTCGGCGGCGCCAACTACCACGTCACGCTCGAAGAGCACGGCGGCGATGCACCGTGGATCCGGTCCGCGACCGGTCAGCTCGTCCTCTTCAGCGCCGACTCGCCTGGGCGGCTGTCGCGAGACTTCAACCGTGGCGACCCATATCGGCTGGCCGTGGCGGTGACCGACGAAGGCGACCTGCGCGACAAGCTCGACCGCGCCTCCGCCACGATCGCCAGGCAGCCCGACGCACCGTTCTCCCTGCCCGGCGGCGTCTTCTACGAAAGCGCGTCGGCGGACCCTGGCCGGATCGCGTTCGTGTTTCCCGGCCAGGGATCGCAGTACGTCGGGATGGGCGGCGACCTCGCAATGGCCTTCCCCGCGGCGGCGCGGGTGTGGGATCTCGGGCCGCACGACGTCGTCTTCCCGCCGCCGGCCTTCACGGACGACCAGCGTGCGGCCCAGGAGCGTCGGCTCACCGACACCCGGTGGGCACAACCGGCGCTGGCCACACACAGCCTTTCCCTGCTCGCCCTGCTGAGGTCGGTCGGCGTCGCGCCGGACTGCGTGGCGGGCCACAGCCTCGGCGAGTTGGTAGCGCTGCACGCGGCCGGCGCCATGGACGCCAAGAGCCTGCTGCGCCTCGCCCGGCACCGGGGTGACCTGCTGGCGCGGATCGACGCCGGCACGATGCTGGCGGTGAGCGCGGACGCCGAAACCGTCCTCACCGCGATCGGTGAGTCGGCCGACGTCTGGCTCGCGAACGTCAACGCCCCTCGGCAGACCGTCGTCTCGGGGACCGTAGGCGCGATCGAAGCACTGCACGAGCGCCTGACGGCGAGCGGCGTCACGGCGCGCCGCCTCAACGTGTCCGCCGCCTTCCACAGCCCGCTGGCCGGCACCGCCGAGGAGCCGCTGCGCGCGTTCCTGGAGAAGCTCGAGCTGACCGCACCGCGGATCGACGTCTACGGCAACACGGACGCGGCGGTCTACAGCCGCACACCCGACGCCGTCCGCCGCACCCTCGCGAGGCAGGTCGCCGCGCCGGTCCGGTTCCTCGATCAGATCGAGACGATGTACGCCGACGGCGTGCGCACGTTCATCGAGGTGGGTGCCGGCTCCGCGCTCACCGGCCTGATCGGCGCGATCCTCGGCGACCGCCCGCACGTGGCCGTCAGCCTGGACAGGCGCGGGCGCGACGGCGTGTCCGCCTGGCACGAAGCCCTCGGCCGGCTCGCCGTGCACGGCGTGCCCATGAACCTGGGCCGGACGACGGACGCGAGCCCACCGCCGCCGGCAGCACGCCGAGGGACCGTGCGCGTCAACGGATCCGGCTACGTTGCCCCTGCTCCGACTCGCCCGGTCCCGCCCGCACCACCCATCCTCGTGGAGGCCACCGCCCCGATGACCGAGCCCGAACCGAACACCCAATGGCTGGCGGCGGTGCAGGAGGTGCAACGCCAGACCGCCGAGGCGCACATGCACTTCCAGCGCGTCCTCGCCGAGTCGCACCAGGCATTCCTCCAGATGGCCGAGAACACGTTCGCCGCGTTGACCGGCCAGCCTCCCTCACCGCCGCCGGCGCCGCAACACGTCCCGGCACCCGCCGTGTTCATGCCACCAGCGGCGGAACCGCAGGTCGTGCCGACCGTGCTACCCGAACCACCGCCTCTTTCCGCGCCCGCGCCGGCGACCCCGGCCACCGAACCCGTCAGCCTCGCGCTGCTGCTCGCCGTCGTCGCCGAGAAGACCGGCTATCCGGCGGACATGCTCGACGGCGGCATGGACCTCGCCGCCGACCTCGGCATCGACTCGATCAAGAGAGTCGAGATCTTCGCCGCGGTACGCGAGCGCACGCACGGCCTGCCGGCGACCGACTCGCCGCGGATGGCCGAGCTGTTCCAGGCGCGCACGATCGACGAGGTCATCCGGCTCGCCGGCGACGACAGCCCAGCCGATCCGCCGACCCCGGCGGTGGTGGTCCGGCGATTACAGGTCAGGCCGATCGCCGCGCCGGCATGCGGGCTGGCGTTGGCGGGCCTGCGCGACGGGCCGATCGCCGTCGTCGACGGCGGCAGCGGACTCGCCCAAGCCGTGGTCGCCCACCTCGACGCGCGCGGAATCACCGCCACGGTCGAGGACAAGCCCGCACCGGACGCATGGGGAGTGATCCTCCTCGGTGGACTGTCGTCGGTGGAGGACTCCGGCCACGCCGCTTTCCGAGCCGCCCGGGTGGTCGCGGCCAGCATGGGGGAGCGCGGCGGCGTCTTCGTGACCGTGCAGGACACCGCCGGCAGCTTCGGCCTGCACGATCCTGATCCGCGCCGCGCCCCGTTCGGCGCGTTGGCGGCCCTGGCGAGGACCGCCGCGAAGGAGTGGCCGTCGGCCGCGGTCAAGGCCATCGACTGCCAGCGCGGCGACCGTGACGCGGACGCCATCGCCGCCGCGCTCGTCGACGAGCTGCTGACCGGCGGACCGACGCTCGACGTGGGCCTGCGCGCCGACGGGACACGATGGACCCTGTTCGACCGCGAGGCCCCAGCACCATCCCCGTCCGATCTGACCGTCACCCGCGACTCGGTCCTCGTGGTCTCCGGTGGCGCACGTGGCGTCACCGCAGCCGGGTTGCGGGCGCTGGCGGCGGCGACACAGCCACGCATGTTGCTGCTCGGGCGGACAGCGCTCGCCGACGAGCCGGCGTACCTGGCCGGTGCCCACGACGAGCCGTCGGTGACGCGCGTGCTGGCCGAACGGGAACGCGCCACCCCGGCTCAGTTGTCGGCGAGCGCCCGCACGATCCTGGCCTGCCGTGAGGTGCGTGCCACCCTGGCAGATCTGGAGCGGGCGGGGGCCACGGTGCGCTACGCCGCCCTTGACGTCACGGATCGCACCGCGGTGAGCCGGGAGCTCGACCGCGCCCGGCAGGAATGGGGGCCGATCACCGGGATCGTCCACGGTGCCGGCGTTCTCGCGGACAAGCGCATCGCGGACAAGACCGACTTCGACCGCGTGTACGCGACGAAGGTCGCCGGGCTCGAAGCCCTGCTCGACGCGACCGTGGGCGATCCGCTCGACCTGCTGATCCTGTTCTCGTCCGTGGCCGCGCGTTACGGCAACGCCGGGCAGTGCGACTACGCGATGGCCAACGAGGTCCTCAACCAGATGGCCGCCGCCGAGCAGCGCCGGCGACCGTCGTGCCGGGTCCGCGCGATCGGCTGGGGTCCGTGGGACGCGGGCATGGTCACGGCGGCACACGCGGCCCACTTCAACAGTCTCGGCGTGGGGATGATCCCGCTCGACCGCGGTGCGCAGGCGTTCGTCGCAGAACTGGGCACGGCCGACGACGCGACCACGGTCCTCATCGCCGCCGCCGGGCCCGCTGGGAACGGCCGGCTCGTCGCGGAAGCCACGGTCACCGCGGCGACGCACGGGTTCCTGGCCGACCACGCTCCGGCCGGCGTGCCCGTACTCCCGCTGGCGATGGCCATCGACTGGTTCGCCGCCCTGACGAACGAGCGCCCGCCTGCGCTGGCCGACGTCCGCGTGCTGCACCGGGTCGACCTCCCCGAGTTGGCAGGCCGGTTCACCGTCGAGGCCGCCGGGCGTGACCTCCGGTTGACGTCGGGCCGGGTGCACTACACGGCGCGCCTCGTCGAGCCGGACGGGCCACCGCAACGCTGGACCACGCCGGACGGGTTGGGCGAGCCCATCACGGAGGCCGCCGTCTACAAGGCCGCCGCCCTGTTCCACGGCCCCGATTTCCAGGTCCTGCGACAGGTGACGGTGTCCGCGCGGGGAGCCGAGGCGCGGCTGGTCGGCGTCCGTGCGATGGGCTGGCCGGGGCCGTGGCGCACGGACCCGGCCGCGATCGACGGCGCGCTCCAGGCGGCGGTGCTGTGGGCCGGCCACGCGACCGGCGCCGCCACGCTGCCGATGGGTGTGGACGCGGTCCGCGTGCACCGCCCGGGACCGGCTCCCGGGATGCTGCGCTGCGTCGTCCGGGCGGCGACCCGGACCACCGACCAGCTCCAGTGCGACGTCGCGCTGCTCGA
>NZ_BONC01000068.1 GCF_016862515.1 Asanoa iriomotensis | reverse complement strand
GTCGGTGTGTCGCAGATGCACGTGTCGCGGCTGCTGGCCCGGGCGCTGGAGAAGCTGCGTGGGCAGTTGACGGAGAGCAGCTTCAGCTGACGCCGACGGGCCGGCAGACCTAGCTGACGCCCACAGGGCGAAACTGGACGCTCACCCGCGGGCCGACCTTCTTGGCGGTCTTGGGGATCGCGTGTTCCCAGGTGCGCTGACACGAGCCGCCCATCACGACCAGGTCGCCGTGGCCGAGCTGGAACTTGAGGGTGTCGCTGCCCGGGCCGGCACCGCCGCCGCGCGGCCGCAGCATCAGTGGCCGGGGTGAGCCGAACGAGAGGATCGCGACCAGGGTGTCCTGGCTCGACGACCGGCCGGTGGTGTCGCCGTGCCAGGCGACGCTGTCGCGCCCGTCGCGGTAGAGGCACATGCCGGTCGTGACGAAGGGCTCGCCCAGCTCGTCGGCGTAGTGCCTCGTCAGCCGCTCCCGGGCCGCGGTGAGCAGCGGGTGCGGGAGGTCCTCGCCGACGTCGTACCAGCGGAGCAGGCGGGGGACGTCGACCTCGCGCTCGTACATCTCGCGTCGTTCGGCTCGCCACCCGATGTCGTCTTCGAGGAGCCGCTCGAGGATCGCCTCGGAGCCGTCGACCCAGCCGGGCAGGTGGTCGACCCAGGCGCCCCGGGTGAGCGGGGTGCGCCGGACGTGACCGTCGAGGTGGCCGAGGGTCGGCTCCTCGACCAGGTCGAACATCGAGGGCTGGTGTGCGATGCCGTGCATAACCGCAGCGTAGCGCCTGTTAGTACAAGGGTGCTAACGGCTGGCTTGATCCATTATCTTGAACATCGTGATCACCGAGACGCGGGTCGACGCGGAGACCGGGGAGTGGCGGCTGAGCGCGCCGCGGCGGGCGGACCGACCGGGGCCGGCGTCGCCGGGCTGCCCGTTCTGCCCAGGCCACGAGTCGGAGACGCCGCCCGAGCGGTTGCGCGTGCCGGCCGACGGCGGGCCGTGGCGGGTCCGGGCGTTCGCCAACAAGTACCCGATCGTGAGCCCTGGCGGCGAGGGCGGGGTCACGGCGACGGGGCTGTTCCCGCAGTTTCCGGCGACGGGCGAGCATGAGGTGCTGGTCGAGTCGCCGGCGCACGACTGGGACCTGCGGCAGGCATCGTCGGCGCAGGCGCTGGACATCCTGACGGCGCTGCGATCGCGGTGCCAGGCGTTGGGCGCGCGGCGGCCGGCCGCCGTGGTGGTGTTCCGCAACTACGGTGTCGCGGCGGGTGCGTCGTTGCGGCACCCGCACAGCCAACTCGTGGCGCTGGACCAGGCACCGCCCGGGCTGGTGGCGCGGTGGCGACTGGCGCGGGGCCATTACACCGACGCCGGGCGGCGGCTGATCGACGACCTGGCCGAGGCCGAGCGGGCCGCCGGCGAGCGGGTCGTCTTCGACAGTGGCGTACTGGTCTACCAGCCGTATGCGGCCTCCGTACCACAGCAGACCGTGCTCGTGCCTTCTGACGGGCGCGGGACGCTTGCTTCCGCGACCGACGAGGGTTTGGCGTCCGTGGCGCGGGCCTTGCCGCCGTTGCTGCGCGGACTGGCCGATGTGCTCGATGATCCGGCCTACAATCTGGTCGTGCACGCGGGACCGGCCGATGTGGAGGATCGCGAGGTCGCGCGCTGGTGGCAGTGGCACGTCGAGATCCAGCCGCGGACGACTACGTTCGCGGGCCTGGAGCTGGCGACCGGCTTGCTGGTCAACCCGAGCCGGCCCGAGGAGACCGCGCCCGCGTTGGCCAAGGCGATGTCAGCCGCCGCTGGGTAGGCGCTGTGCGCGGTAGCCGGTGCGGAAGAAGCCCCGGACCGATCGGCCGCCGATGCCGAGGTTGTGGGTGAAGGCGGTCGGCGTGGTCGCCTGGAACGTGATGCCGATGTCGTCGCGCCGGCCTCGGTTGGGGTCGTACACCCGTACCGTGATGGCATTGCTGTTGCTCGTGTAGCCGTAGGCGAGCACCTGGTGGTTGACCGCGCGATCCTTGGGCTGCCGCGACGAAACGGTGATCACGCCGAGCGGCACGGGTGAACCCCGGTCGAGCTCGGCGCGGATGCCGGGCCACTCGCCGCTGACGGTGCGGTAGGCGATGCCGCGGCGGGTGAGCAGCGGGCGGCCGAAGAGCTGGAAGCCTGGTGCGTCGGCGTCGGGCATGCCCATCCACTCGTAGTACTTGGCCACGCCGCCGGGCAGGCGCCACGACTCGAGCAGCCGGCGGACGATGAACGAGTAGAGCGGGGTGCCGAGGGCCGGTCGGCTGCCCGGGGTCTGTCGGCCCGCGTGCCAGTAGTCGAGGGCGGCGAACACCATGCCGCCGCAGAGGCCGCCGTTGGCCCTGCCGAACGGCACGTCCCCGAACGGGGTGGGCACGACGACGGCGGGCTGCGCGGGCCACTGGTTGTCGAAGGTGAACCCGTGGCGCGACGGAAGGAAGTTTTCCGACACCATCCCTCCTGTCCACAGGGGTCGCCGGGCGGCGGCGCTTTCTCTAGATTGAGCCGGGACGATTGGAGATGCAATGGCCCGGGTGCGACTCGATCAGGAGTGGACAGAGCCATGACCATCTTCGGGTTCAGCATCGACGACATCGGCGCGCTGGCCGACACGATCAGCAAGGCGACACTGGCGGCCGCCGCGGTCGTGGCGGTGGTCGTGATCCTCGTCGGACTGTCCCGCGCGATCCGCGACCGGTTGCGGCAACAGTTGGTCATCAACGACACCGCGCCCCTGCCCGCGGCGATCGCGGGCAGCGAGGGCGAGGCGTTGACGCTCTCCCCATGGTTGCGGCAACGGGTGCAGGCCGCGCTGGCCGACGAGGCGGCCGCGGCCCGCGGCATCGTCGACGACGTCTTCCAGCGCGATGTCCGCCTGCACCGACTGCCGACGGCGATCGCGATCACGGACGACACCGAGCCGATCACGTCGGCGGCCAAGGACTCCATGGCCACCGTTGCCAACGGCCTGCGCGCGGTCGCGCCGGGCCAGGCCGACGGGATCCTGGGTGCGCTGAGCTCGGCGCTGCCGAGCCCGCGCGGCTGCCTGGTCCAGACGGCGCCGTTGTTGCGTGGCTCGGCGGGCAACCAGCGGCTGGGCTTGGCGATCGAGCTGCACGAGCTCGACGGGTCACCGATCGCGGCGACGACGTTGTGGGAGCCGCCGGGTGCCGACCCGTCGGGGCAGTCGTGGCAGGAGCGCCTGGTCACGTTGATCGAGCCGGCCGCGCACTGGGTGGCGCTGCGCCTGGTGGCCCGCCGCCTGCGGGCGCGCCCGGCGGGAGGGCTGCGGGTGCCGTGGCTGAGCCGGCGCCGCTCGACGGCCACCCGCCTGGAGCTGCAGCGGATGCTGGCGGCGGCGTTGACCCTCGACTCGATGAAGTCGTACGCGGAGCATTCACTGGCTTTCGGCTCGGAGGCGCTGGACGACCTTGACCAGGTCGGCGCGGCCCTGAGCGCCTACCACCGCCCGTCCGCGATCCGCGGCGCCGTGCAGGAACGCATCGGCTTCGCCTACCGTGCGGAGAGCGTGGAGCCCAAGGCCCGGCGAGCCTTCCTCGACGCCAGCGACAGCTGGGGCGAGGCCGAGCAGCGCCTGGTGACCAACCCGGGCGACAACGCGGGCTCGGTCACGGAGACGGCCCTGGCCGACGAGCGCGAGCGCCACCGGGTCCGCCGCCTCAAATGCGCCCTGCTCTCGGGCGACATGGTGGCGAGCGCCGTCGCCGCGGAAGAGCTGCGCGACCAGCCGCCGGCGGCGGCCGCCGATGCCCGCACCCTTTATGCGATCGCCTGCCTCTACTCGTGCGCGGCCGAACGGGTGGAGGCGGCGAAATACCTGCCGCTGGCCTGGAACTACCTCGGTCGCGCGCTGCTGGCGGCGACGGAAGACCTGATCTGGGACCAGGCCCGCGCCGACCCGGAGCTGGCCTACCTCGCCGAACGCCAGCGTTTCGTCGACGACCTCAACCACACCTGGGCCGTCCGGCGCCGCAAGAAGTCCCCACCGCTGCTGGTCACCGAGGCCGACGCCCTTATCCTGGCCGCGGTCAACCGGTTGGCGCCGCCTCGCCAACCGGCGTGACCGCAGCCAGCAGGAGGACTTCAGTGCCCGACGATCTTTGGCCCGCGGTCCACGCCGCGCGCGCCGCCCTCGCCGCTGACCTCACCTCACTCGACGAACAGCAGTGGGCGCACCCGACACTGTGCGGAGACTGGGTGGTGGAAGAGGTGGTCGCCCATCTCACCGCCGCGGCCAGCACCGGCACTGTTCGTTGGTTGACCAGCATCCTGGCCGCGCGCTTCGACGCCGACCTGCACAACCAACGCCGGTTGGCCGAGCACCGCGGTGCGACACCCGCCGAGACCCTCGACCAGTTCCGCAGCGTCATCACCAGCACCAAGGCGGCGACGCGCCACACCGCGGCCTGGCTGGGTGAGGTCATCGTGCACGGGCAGGACATCCGCCGCCCCTTGGCCCTGCCCACCACCCCACCGGTGGAGGCGGTCACCGAGGTCGCCCGCTTCTTCGTCAGCCGCAACTTCACGGTCGCGAGCCGCAGCAACACCAAGGGCCTGCGGTTGGAGGCGACGGACGGCCCCTTCGAGTCGGGCGCGGGCCCGCTGGTGAGCGGCACGACGCTGGCCCTCACGATGGCGATGGCGGGTCGCGCCGTCTACTGCGACGACCTGACGGGCCCGGGCGTGCCGGAGCTACGCGCCCGCTGCTCGTCCTGAGCCAGTTGGTGGTTGACCGCGGCCGTGACGCGGTCGTGGTCCCCTGTGGCGAGCAGGTCGAGCAGCGCGCCCCTGAGCACGGCGAGGGCGAGCGTGCGGCGGGCGGCGCCTTCCGCGCTGTCCCGCTCTTGTGGCGGCTGGCAGGCGGCCAGGACGGTGAGCCAGTCGTGCACCGTCGCCGCCGCGAAGCCGCCCCAGACACCGTCGGGTTCCACCAGCGAGGTGGCGTAGGTTTCGGCCCACAGGGTCAGTAGCTGCCGGTGTTCCGCGGCGGCCAGCCATCGCCAGAGGCGCTCGACCGCGGTGGTCAGTCCGATGGCCTTCGGGTCCCCGAGCTGATCCAGTAACGCGAGTTCGTCGGCGCGCGCCCGGGCCAGGACCGCCCGCACCAGGCCGTCCTTGTTCCCGAAGAGGAAAACCAGCACGCGCGGGCTGGAACCGATCGCGGTGGCCAGCGGACGCAGTGACAGGTGTGCGAGGCCGTGTTCGAGCGCGTACCGGTAGGCCGCCTCGAGCAGCTCCGCCTTGCGTGCGGACGGGATTGTCGTCTCCTGGGTCACGGGCGTAGTCTACCGTCCACTGAAACAGTCGTTTCAGTGGACGAGGAGGGGTCATGACGCAAGCGAATCCGCCGCGGACCGACATCACCGTGCGACCCGCGGACCGCCCCGGCGACCTCGGCTGGGTGGTGATGGCCCACGGCGAGGTCTACGACCAACAGTTCGGCTGGAACACCGACTTCGAGGCACTGGTCGCGCGCATCGTGGCGGACTACGCGGCCGACCAGGATCCGTCCCGCGAGGCGGCGTGGATAGCCGAAGCCGGCGGTGAGCGCGCCGGATGCGTCTTCCTGGTCGCCGACGACGAACCTGCGACGGCCAAACTGCGCATTCTCCTGGTCACGCCGGCGGCCCGCGGCTTGGGCATCGGCACCCGGCTGGTCGACGAGTGCCTCGCATTCGCTCGCCGGGCCGGCTATCGGCGGGTGGTGCTCTGGACGAACGACGTGCTCGTGTCCGCGCGCCGGATCTACCAGGCGGCGGGTTTCACTCTCACCGACGAGAAGCCGCACCGCAGCTTCGGGCACGACCTCGTCGGCCAGAACTGGACCCTCGAGCTCTAGATGATCGCGCGAAGCTGGTGGGCCACCGCCACCCCGGACGGAGCACGCCGTTACGAGGAACACTTCCGCGCGACGGTCGTGCCCGACCTGCGCGCCGTACCGGGTTTCAAGACGGCCTACCTGATGCGCCACGACGAGGGCGACATCGTGCGGATCCACGTCCTGACCCTGTGGGAGTCGATGACCGCCATCACCGACTTCGCCGGCAACCCACCCGACGCCGCCGTCGTGGAACCCGCCGCACGGTCAGCCCTCCTGACCTTCAACACGACGGTGGACCACTACAGCACTACGGTGTGGTCGTGACCCCTTCAGCTTGGTCAGACGCACACGGCCGATTGACCAACCTGTCCACGGTACCGGGATTGGCTCGCAAAGGCAGAAGAGCAAGCCCAGTCCAGTTGAACGTCCTCAACCGGCGTTGGCGGCTGGGTATTTAGGCGGGGTCAAAAGCCTTTGGCTCAGCCCCTGGGATCTCGCAGCCTCGGGGCATGAAGCAACTTGTAGCGGCTGCCGCCGCGGGTCTCATGGTTGTGGCCGTCGCGGGCCGATCGCCCGCGTTCGCCGTGTCGCAGCGGCCAACTACCTACACGGTGTCGCAGGAACCGGGCGTGCTGCCGGAGAGCATCTCGGTGAGCCGGGACGGCACCATGTATGTCACGAGCTTCGGCACGGGGGCCGTCTACCGTGGGAACACGCGCGACCCCCGCATGAAGCCGTTCCTCCCGGCCGGGTCCGACGGCCGCACCCATGCCGCCGGGGTAGAAGTGGACGAGAGCGGTCGGTTGTTCATCGCGGGATGGGACACGCGGGCCGTCTGGGTCTATGGCCCCAACGGCTCGCTGGTCGCCAAGCGCGTGGCGCCCAACGCGGCAGCCGCGCTCAACGACCTTGTCGTCACCGACGACGCTCTCTATGTCACCGACTCGGCGACCGGGATCCTGTGGCGCGCGCCGATCGACGGGGCACGGATCGGTGAGCTCACCGAATGGATGTCCCCGGCGCAGTTCCCGGTCACGCCGGGCTTCTTGAACGGCATCGTCGTGACCCCGGACCACCGGGTGGCGCTCGTGGGAGACGGCGGCACCGGATCGGGTGAGCCGGGTGATGCCCACCTCTACCGGGTGGACCTGCGGAAAAGGGCGGTCACGGAGGTCGCCGTGAACGGTGGGTTCCTGGCCACACCGGACGGTCTGCTCCTAGAAGGTCAGCGTCTCTACGCGAGTGTGAACTTCCCCGACAGCGACGGCAGCCCGACCTACTCCGTCGACCTGGCGATCCTGAACGCCGACCTGACCTCGATGCGGATGGTCTCCCGTTCGGGGTTGGCGCCAGCATCGCAGGCGCCGACCGCCGTCGCGCGCGATTGCGATCGCCTGCTGTGGGTGAACAGCCAGTTCGGCGGCAACCCGCCCACACCGCCCTTCACCGTCACCGAGGTACCCGGCCTGCGCTGACAACCCGGCTCGGCTGACCCCCAAAAAGCGGCCTGCCCGCGTGGTCAGCCGAGCCCGCGGTGCAACAGAGACCGCCCGAGAGGTGTCAGCGCGTGCACGACGGCCAACCCCGCCCGATGGGTCGTGATCAGGCCAGCGGCGCGCAGCACGGAGGTGTGCTGGCTGGCCGACCCGACCGAGACGCCGACCGTCCTCGCGACATCGGTCGTACTCACGCCGTTGCCGACGGCCGCGAGGACAGCAGCCCGCGTCCGCCCGAGCAGATCTGCGAGGGGTTGGCGGCTGGTCAGCTCCTGGCGGGACCGCTGAATTGGGAACCCGATCACCACCGGCTCATCCTCGAGGACCATGAAGGACGGTTGATCCTTCAGGTACGACGGCACGAGGATGACACCCCGGCCACCCGGCTCCAGATCAATATCGACGCCCCCGGCACACGCGTACGAGAGGGACGAGGCCTCCCAGCGCAGGAACGGGGAAAGGGTCCGCAGCGTCTGTTCGACCCCTACGTCGATCATCGTCGACGCCCGGCTGGCACGGTCAGCCTGCACGGCCGCGCTCATCTCGACCCAGTACGGCGCGACCGCGACGGCGTGGAACGCCGTGGCGGCCGCGTGGAGCGCACGCAGCGCCCGCGGGTCGCCCGAAGCCAGCAGGCTCACCCTCGCCGGCAGCTGGCCAGCCGCGAGGCGCGGAACCAACTCGGCCCGCAGGGTCGCCACCGGGGTGGCGAGCACGGTGTCGAGCTCGGCCTCGAGGTCGGTCCCGCTGTTCACGGGAGTGAGAAAGTCCGGTTCCCAGCGGGGCACCCGGCACAGATCGAGGAAAGGCCGCATCACCGGCCGCAACGACCCACGCGTCCGCGCCTTCCAGCCCGCGATACCGTCCGCTTCGACGTTGGTCATCAGGCGCTTCCCGGCCGCGGTCAGCTCCTGCATCACCGACGGCAAAGGTCGCAGCACCGTGCGGCTCAGATCCAACGCGGTCAGATGTACGGTGAGCACCCGTAGACCGTAGCCATGTGTGCGAGCGCGACCGCCGCTGTGGCCCGGCGCACACACCGAGCGGCCATGCCCGGCCGTGACCTGCAGCGCGACCGCCTGCGCGGGAGCCCGAGAGTTCGCCGTGGCCAGACATCTGGGCCTAACCTGAGAACCGGCTCCACGTTTTCCCGCAGGTCAGGTAGCCTAAGCCCCGCGGGCCGCTAGCTCAACCGGCAGAGCAGTGGACTTTTAATCCATAGGTTCAGGGTTCGAGTCCCTGGCGGCCCACCCCGTTATACAGAAAGCCGGCACCGGCATCATTGACTCTAGTAAATACGTTGGCGCGCCGGCCGTTCTTCGACATCGCCGAAAAGGATCAAGCCTGATTCGTCGACGACGACTGCGGCATCCTCGGCCTCGCCGCCGGATCGCTCGATGACGCGCCGAATGGCGTCGGCCACGTTGTCCGTGTGGGTCGTGAGCGGTCTCCGCCACATCGGCCACATCGGCGGCCCGCCTTCCGGCAGGTAGATCGGTTCAGCGCTGATGTAGCCGTGCCGCAGGTACAACCGCCGGCTTCGTTCGGTGGTGGCTTCGAGGAACGCGGCCGTTCCGGCGGCGTCCAAGGTGCGGTGGTGCTCCTGCAGCAACGCGCTGCCCACGCCGCCTGCCTGTCGGTGGGGATGCACGCCCAGGAAGGCCAGGTGGTGGTGCGGGTCCGTCGGGTGGTGGCCGGCGGTGGCCGCCGCCTTCACGGCGAACCGCCCGACGTGCTCCCCGGCGGCTTCCGCGAGCCGGGCGTCGAAGTCCGAGTTGTCCAGCGGTCCCATGGCACGAAACCAGACCGCGACCGCCGACCGGTCCGCCGTCGTGTGGACGATTCCGGTTTGAAGTGCGTGGTCGACGACGACGGCGAAGCAACGCTCGTAGACGGCGCGCCGGCTGTCGGCGTCCGCGACCAACCAGGCCCCGATCGGCCCCGGCAGAAACGACTCGACGAGGACGTCGGTGACCGCCGGAGCGTCGTCGGCCGTGGCACGGCGGATCGCGATCGGGTCCTCAACCTCGGGCAAGATGATCGTCCTTTCTGTCACACGCCGGCGCCACGGTCTGGGCCAGTGAGGTTTCGACACCCAGCCCGATCCGGGCGTAGATGTCCGGGCGCGAACGACGCAGCAGCAGAGCCCAAACCAGACCCAGCACTGCCGTGATGCCGTACGCGAGGGGGAATCCCCACGCCAGCGGTGAACTGGCCGGGGCGTCCAGCAACGACCCGAAGTTGACGACCGTGATGATCGTAAGAGCGCACAGGAAGATACCCGCGACGAGCGGGCCGCCGACGCGGTGCCACCACGACTCGTCGAGGGTGTTTCGGCGGAAGAACCCGATGACGGCCAACGACGTGGCCGCCATCAGGATGAGTACGCCCAGGCCGCCGAACGTCGTGATCCGCGCGAACATGTTCTCCATCGGATGCCAGCCGACCAGCGCGTAGGTGGCGATGACAGCGAGTGCCAGGATGCTCTGCCCGAGCGAACCGACCTTGGGTGCACCGGTGCGGCGGACGACACGGCCGAACGCCGCGGGCAGGACCTGTTCCCGGCCGAGCGCATAGGCATAGCGGGCGACCGTGTGGTGGAAGACCAGCAGGGCTGCGAACAGGCTGGTCAGGAAGAACAGCTTGCCGAGGTCGACCAACGACGACCCGACGTACGGGAGGACGAGGTTGAACATCAGGTCGGGTCCGTCGCTCTTGGCCCGGGCCACGAACTGGTCCGGGCCGGCGGCAACGGACAGCGCCCACGCCGAGAGCCCGTAGAGCAGTCCGATCACCGCGATCGCGATGTACGTGGCGCGCGCCACGGTCCGCCGTGGGTCACGGGCCTCCTCGGCGAAGACCACGGTCGCCTCGAAGCCGACGAATCCGGCAACCGCCACGACCATGAGGGCGGCGATGTCGAGGTCGAGCAGCGGGCCGGGCTGGAGGGTGTCGAACCGGACGACCCCGCCGGCCGGATGGGCGATCATGACCGCGTCGTAGATCAGCACGATCAGGACCTCGGCCGCCAGCATCGCCGCGAGGACTCTGCCGTTGAGGCTGACGTCCAACAGGCCCAGCACGGCGACGACCGCCCAACCCACCAGGGCGCACACCCACCAGGCGACCGTGAGCCCGAACGCGTCGAGCACGAGGGAGCCGACGTAGCCGAACGCACCGTACAAACCCACCTGCATGGCGTTGTACGCGACGAGCGCCACCGCCGCGGCGCTGACCCCGAACCCCCGCCCGAGGCCCTGTGTCACATAGGAATAGAAGGCCCCCGCGTTGACCACGTGCCGGCTCATGGCGACGTAACCGACGGAGAACACCGCGAGCCCGGCCGCGACGATCAGGTACGCGATGGGTATCGCGGTCAGCTCCGTAACCGCGACCGCGGTGACGGCGGCTCCGGCGATGACGGTCAGCGGCGCCGCGGCCGCGACGACGAAGAAGACGACCGAGGCGACTCCGAGCCGCCGCCGGGCGAGGCGGTCGTTGACAAAGCTCGATGGAGGCCGTGGGGGCGGCAAGGGTCACTCCCGGATGTGTGACGGAACGCGGCCCACAACCTACGCCAAAAGCGTCTCCCGCACCGTGGGGGAGTGAGCCGGCTGCCCGCCGGAAAGCAACATTGACCGATCCAGTAGCCCGATTGATGAATTCCAATGAGGGCCGGATGATGCGGGTCAGGATGAAGTTATGCGGCTGGACAGCACCGACGGCGACATGGGCATTCGCGTGCCCCTGTGCCGTCGGTCCCCGTTGCTGCCCACCTGCGATTTCTCCCGGTGACTGCGGCCACACCCTCATTCAAGTCAACGAATTGGCGGTCGCCTAAGGATACTGCCCGCCCGAAAGCTGTCAACCAGAGTCGGGCGACGGGAACACGAACAAGCACATGCAGTTGACACCCGGGGCCGGGTCTACATGCGACGCGCGAGGACGTCGGCGCCGAGCAGGGTCTGCGTCTCGGTCAACAGGATCCGCAGCGACGACGAGGTCCCGCGCAGGACGTCCGCCAGGTGCTCGCGCGCCGGACGCTCCGCCCCGAAAAGCAGGATGTCGTCGAGCTCGGCGGCATGCATGAGGCCGACGAGCGCGACATCAGGCGGAGCCAGTTCGGCGCCCGTCCGCAGGAGCAGGGCCAGCCGCCCCGACGACGAGGCAACGATGCTGGGCTCGGTAGGCCGCCACACGGTCGTGGTGCGGAAGACGGTGCGTGCCACGATCGGCGCGATGATGCCGCCGTCGTGCAGTCGCTGGATGACGTCGTCGAGCGCGGTCTCGGACAGATAGTCCAGCCAGGTGCGCACGGTGTGTGTCTCTTGCCCGACGGCGTGTGCGACCTGCCTGATCAGTGGGTCCGCGGGGACGGGTCCGTCGACGGCGATCAACTGCCTGCCCTCGACACGGGCGAGGTCGAGGAAGAGGACCTCGGCCAGCAGGCCCGCGGCGAGCGTCACGTCGATCGCCCTCGCGCGCAGCCGGGGGCGTCCGGTCGCCGCGTCGTGCGCCAGCAGATAGAACGCTCCCGCGAGCGGGACCTCGTCGATGGACGAGCGGCGGGCCAGCGTCGAGCCGGTCGGCCGGCGATCGCGGGCGTACGCGCGCGACACCGAAGCGAGACCCGCGGCGTTGGCGTCGAAGTCGACGAGCGCCACCTGGCCGGTGCGTTCGGTGGCCGGTGCGGAACCGGCTGAGACCGCCGTCATGCGCGCGATCGCGGCGGCGACGCTCGCGGCCTGCCCGACGGCACGGGCGTGCTCGACCGGCGCACCGTCTCGCAACGCCGCACCGGTCGCTCTTTCCGCAACAGCCGGATCGAGGTACGGGCTGAGCTCGCGCAGGCCGTCGTGGATCTCGATGACCCGCCGGTCGATCTGGAGCCGCATGTCAGCCACGGACGGGCGGCGCAGAGGCGGATTCAGCACAGCTGACTGGCTGACCCGGTAGATCGCCTTCCACAGCGGCTCGAGGTCACGGTAGAGCCGGTACTGCCTGGGCCAGCCGACCGCGTCGGCGAGGTACGGCCCCAGGGACGGGACGGCCAGACCGGCGGTGGTGGCAACGACGGCGAAGAGGACCAGCGCCCGCGAGATCGACGGTTCCGACCAGCCGACGTCGACGCCGCTGGCACGCAGGACGATGAACGCGAGCTTGTGAACGCCGAAAACGATCCCGCCGGCGACGCCGACGGCCAGCAGCCCGATGCCGACCCGGAGGTGGCGTGCGGAAACGAGACGCGAATAGCGGACCGACATCCGCAACACGTCCGCGGTGCCGAGGGCGCAATAGCCGAGGAACGCGACCATATAGACCAAGAGTTGCGGCTCGTACGCGTATCGGAGGGTGAAGTCGTCCGGGTCTTCGATCGTGAAGTCGCCACCCGAGAAGGTGACACCCATGACGACCAACGTCAGCATCAGCAGGGCCCACCGCCGACGGGACCGCGCCACGGCCGTGGCGGGGTTGGCCAGGAACAGGAACATCGTCTGGATTGCGGCGGCGGCGACCAGACCGAAGCTGTGGGTCAGGTATCGCGCGAGGTTGGGTACCCCCGCGGCCTGGTCGACGAGCACATAGACCGGATCCCAGCCGACGACGACCGCGGCCATCAGGCAGAGGAGCGTGAGGTTCATGGCCCGCACCGCGGGGTTGCCCGGATCGCGGCAGAGGTGGGTGCCCTTGTGCACCAGGACGACGAGAACGAAGGCGGCGACCAGGAGGTCCGCCGTTCCCGTCATCGGCGCCAGCTCCGATCGCCGGTAAGGGCCGAGCTGAACCGATCGATCACCGCGGCGTGTTCGGCGTCGCCGTCGCGTGGCCGAGGCACGGGTGACCAGCGCGCCGCGAAGGATTTGATCACGGTCGCGTACGCTTCGGCGTCGCGCTCCTCC
This sequence comes from Asanoa iriomotensis, assembly GCF_016862515.1. Lineage (GTDB taxonomy): Bacteria > Actinomycetota > Actinomycetes > Mycobacteriales > Micromonosporaceae > Asanoa > Asanoa iriomotensis. The sequence goes on along the minus strand of NZ_BONC01000068.1, from coordinate 30,190 downwards.
GTCGTCAGGTAGCGACTGGTGCGGCCGAGGACACGCTGGACCATGGCCGGGTCGAGCACTTCGAAGCCGAGGGCCGCGGCGTCCAGCTTGATCTGCCCGGTGTGGCCGAGCAGCATGTGGGCGAGTTCGTGCAGGATGATGTGCCCGGCGAGCACCGACGGCGCCGCCTCGTCGACGACGACATAGTCGGCCTTGTGGGTGGCGAGCCACAGACCGCACGACGCGGCCTCCGTGGTGTCCATGCGGAGCACGTGGATCGGCCGACCTCGTCGTTCCGCGACGTTGGTGCAGAACTCCCACGGGTCGAACGGCGTGGGGATGGTGACCTCGAGGTCACGCAGGAGCCGCTCGAACCGCCGTCTGTGCTGCCCATCCACCCAGGACTCCGACCCGACGTTGCGCCCAACCGACCGGGACTATGCTAAGACATCGACCGATGCTGGTGCGTCATGCGCGTTCCTGGTCCGTGACCTCGTCGAGTCCCTCGATCCGGCGCACCTCGTCGAGCATGCCGGCCACCAGTTGCAGATAGCGCGGCGGCACACCGCGAGCCTTCAGCACGATGCCCTGCAGGTCCGGATCGCGCATGGCGTCGTCCATCATCACGTCGAGCCGCTCGCGCACCTCGATGGCCTCGCGAAGCCGGCGCAGCTCACCGGTGACCTTGTCGGTGTCGCCTACGCCCAGCAGATATTCGGGCGGCACGCCGAAGAAACCGGCCAATGCCCTGACCTGCACGACGCCCGGGTTTCGCCGTTCGCCGCTCTCGATCTGCTGGATGTACTGGCCGGAGATCTCGACGCCCTGCTCGGTCTTGATGGCCTCGGCGACCTGCCGGAACGAGTAGCGGGCCTTGCCCGGTGGGCGCACGGTCTGGAACAGGAACCTGAGCCGCTCCTGCATCGTGCGCAGGGCCGGAAGCTCCTCCCGATCAGCCATCTCACCCTCCAAGCCACGTCTGTCAACTTCTATCTCTCGTTCCGCAAGAGACTAGCCCACTTCTGGTTGACGGACAGCGGACGGCGCCGCCCGCCGCACCGGTGAAGATCATGAGTTTCAAAATGGCCAGAACGGTAAGCGCGAGAGGCATGTTCGAAGCTGTGGATATCCGAGAGTGGCAGGGAAACGCGGTCGTCGACCCGGAGGGCAACAAGATCGGGACTCTCGACGCGATCTACCTGGACACCGCCACCGATGAGCCGACTTTCGCGACTGTCACCATTGGACTGCCTACGCGACATCGGGCTGTGCTGGTCCCGCTGGCCGGTGCCAACGTCGGCCCCGACTACGTGAAAGTCACCCACTTCCGCGATCAGGTGAAGAACGCGCCGTCGATCGACGACGGTGGCGAGCTGCCGGCCAGCGACGAGCCGGACGTGTTCGCACACTACGACTTGGACTACGTGCAGGGAAGCTCGGGCGAGCGGCGCCTTGCCCGCGGGTGATCGCTTCAGGTGACGTCGCGGCGCATGGGGATCAGCACGGCGATGGCCGCGGCGGTCAGCGCGTACGCGCTCAGCACAAGGCCACCCACGACCGGCGGGAGGAGTGGGACAGTGCCGCTGCCGAGTTGGTCGGACATGGCGTCGGCGAGGTAGGTGAAATCCGTCAGCGCGGCGGTCGCTCCGCCAGGCAGGATCGGGTAGAGCGCGTTGACCCCGGGAATCATCATGAGCACCGGCTCACCCACGTAGAGGTAGCCGATCACGACGCACAGGGCGGCGACCTGGTTGCGGATGAGTGCGCCCATTCCGGCTCCGATGAGCACGTACACCATCATCGCGACGCCGATGCGGGCGAGCAGGGCCAGCACGGTGCCGGCCGGCATGCCGAGTGAGATGCCACGGGCCGCGGCGACGGTGAACAGAGCCGCCCCCGCACTGCCCGCGAGGACAACCCCGTACGCGAGGCCGGCCACCGCATAGGTGGCGAGTTTGGCGGCGAGCACCCGCCCGCGGCGCGGCGCGAACAGGAAGGTGACCGCGGCAGTGTGGTGCCGGTGCTCGGACGTGGCCGCGATGGCGCCCGCGGCGGCGGGCACGAATGCCGTGTAGCCCAGGATGCCGAGGATCGCGCGCAGGCCGGTCTCGGTGTCCAGCCCGGGCATCGGTGGGTCGAAGTTCTCCGGACCCACCAGCGCCATCGCGCCGAACATGGCACCGCCCAGCACGGCGGCGGCGAGCAGCAGCGCGCTCCACATCCGGGTGGCCAGCAGCCTGCGGAGCTCCGCTCTCACCAACAGCTTCATCGGGTGGCCGCCTGGTCTGTGGTCAGGCGGAGGAAAAGCTGTTCGAGGCTGGCGTTCTCGGTGACAAGTTCGTGTATCCGCAGGCCGCGCGCCGCGGCGAGGTCGGCGACGCTCGGCGCGTCCAGCCCACGCACCCGCAGCCGGTCGGCCGAGACGGCTTCGACCTGGGCCGCTGGGCCGGCCGCCAGAGCGGCGGCGAGGTCAGCCGCGTCGGGCGTGGTGATCAGCACCAGGGGCGGGCCGGCGAGCCGGGACCACGGCCCGGCGGCGACGAGCTCGCCGCGCCGGATCACCACGACGTCGTCCACGAACTGCTGGATCTCGCTGAGCGCGTGGCTGGAGACCAGGACCGTGCGGCCCTGGTCGGCCAGCCGGCGCAGCAAGCCGCGTAGCCACGACATCCCCTCCGGGTCGAGGCCGTTGCTGGGCTCGTCCAGCAGCAGCACGCGGGGGTCGCCGAGCATCGCCGTGGCGAGGTTGAGCCGCTGCCGCATGCCGGTGGAGAACCCGCGGATGCGGCGGTCAGCGGCCTCGGCGAGGCCGAGCAGGTCCAGCAGGTGCGTGACCCGGCTGTCCGGATATCCGCCCATCGCGGCGTAGACACGCAGGTGGTCGCGCGCGGTGTGGCCGGGGTGGAACGCGTTGGCGTCGAACACCGCGCCGACCGTGCGCGACGGCCGGGCCAGCTTGCGATATGGCCGGCCGCCGATGGTGGCGGTGCCGCTGGTCGGCGAGACCAGCCCGGTCATCATGCGCATCGTCGTGGTCTTGCCGGCGCCGTTCGGCCCGAGGAACCCGGTCACGACACCGGGAGCGACGGTGAAGCTCAGATCGCGCACGGCGGTGACGTCGCCGTATCGCTTCGTCAGGCGCGACACCTCGATCGTCATGCGCGAGCCGCCAGCGCGAGCCTGATCGTCTCCGCGAGAGCCGGCGCGGCCGGGCTGGAGAGCACGACCTCGTCGAACTCGCCGCCGGCGACGGCCCGGTCCAGCACCAGGTGCAGCCCGGGTTCGGCCCGGCGGGCCGACACCAACTGCCTGGGACCACCGAACAGCCCCCAGACGCCGACCTTGACGAAGCCGGACACCACGTAACCCCGCCGGGCGCCACGAGCCAGCCGAAGCGGTTCGTCGACCAGGGCGACCTGCCGCACCGCGGACAGCCGCGGCACGAACCGTTCCCGCCCGATCCAGAGCCGCTCCCACCCGCTGAACCGGATGTCGACCACCTCGCTGGTCACCGTGATGGTTGCCATCAGTCATCCCCCTCGTGCTCGGCGGTCGCCGGCAGGTCGGCCGGCATCAGAACGGTCGCCAACAGGCGCGGTGTCCGGCCGTCGCCGGGCTCGTTGGCGAGCAACGGGCCGACCAGCGCGTTGAGACCGGCGGCGAACTCACCCAGCTCGGCGTCCGTCAGGTGCAGCACGAGCTGGTGGTAACCGACACCGTCGGCGGCGAAGTCGACCCGCTCCCGGGCGAGATAGCGCGAGAACTCCGCCAGCAGGCTCGACATGAACGCCGTGAAGTAGCGCGCATGGTCTTCCGGAGTAGCTGAGGCCAGGGCGGCGGGGTCGAGCGTGGCGCCGTGGGCGGGCAGCGAGTATTCCCGCTCCACAGCGCCCCGGACCTTGCGTTCCGCTGCCACCTCGAGCAGCCCGGCCCGGACCAGGGTCGCCAGGTGCCTGTACATGGTGGCCTGCGGGATGTCGGGCAGCCGCTCGATCAGGTCCTGGGTGGTCAGCCGCGTGCCCGCGACCGCCCGCAGGATCCGGATCCGCACCGGATGCAGCGCCAGGTCGGCCCAGCTCTCTCTCACTCGCTCACATTATCATTATCGAGACTGATAACGTAAGACCGCGGCGTAGGCCGCCAGCAGCAGGAACGGCGCGACCAGGCCCGTCAGGCGCCCCGTGGTCAGCAGCAGGAACGCAACCACACCCAGCCCCGCTGCCACGGCCGCCCACCACGGCGCCAGGCCCGCCCGCACCGCGGCCAGCGGGACCAGGATCAGCCCGAGCAGCGCGCCGATCATCGCGGGCGCGGCCACCGTCAGGCCGAACAGCGCGTAGCCGTCCGCCGTCGCCGTCACCTCGGCCCGCACCGCCGGGTCCAGGGTCTGTTCCACCGCCAGCACCAGGTAGTCGCCGATCATCATGCCGTTCCAGTGCAGCAGGCCCAGCACCGCTACCCCGCCTGCCACCAGCCCCAGGCCCCGGCCGGGGATCGATCGCGTCACCGCCAGCACGCCCGGCACGAACAGCAGCCAGCCCAGGTGCAGGAAGAACGCGCTCGCGCCGGCCAGCCCCGGTGCCGTGCTGAACGGGTCGATCCGGGTGGCGGTGCCCGGCATCGTCAGTACCCCGACGGCCAGCGCCACCGGCGCGGCGAGCAGGCACCAGGCGCCCACCCGGTCGCGCCACGCCGGCCCGGGCGAGGCCAGCGCGGGGTTGCCCCACAGCCGGACCGCCACGACCAGGTTGGCCACCGACAGCACCGCCGGGCCGGTCAACGACAGCGGCACCGGCGAGATCGCGAACAGGAAGTAGAGCCCGAAACCAGCGAGCGCCAGAACCGCGTACCACCAGCCGACCAGGCGCTCGCGCACCGCGGCCAGCGGCGTCAACACGAAAGCCAGGACCCAACCGACCAAGCCCGGCAGTTGCCAACCCACCGACATCCAGGTGTACGCGCTGACGCGCGCATCGAACGCATCGAAGAAGGCATCGTCGACCGTGGACGCCACCGCGACGGCGGTGATGTCGGTGAGCACCAGCCCCGCGAACGTCGCCAGCCCGAACAGCACGGCCACCCACGCCACCGGCGCCAGCACGCGTCCCCGAAGTGGGCTCAGCAGGGCCAGCAGTCCGGGCACGAAGAGGACGTACGCCCAGTGCAGCAGCACGGTGTGCAGCACGGCGCCGTCCGGCGAAGCCGCGACCATGCGGTCCCAGTCCCCCGAGCCGAGCGCCGGGTCGGCGGCGGTCGCCAGCAACAGCAGCACGGGCGCGGCGGCCAGGCACACCAGGCCGGCCCGGCGGCGCAAGACAGTCGTCATCGAGATCATCTCCCCCTCGCCCCGGCGATCTGCCGGAGCGACGGGACCGTATGCGCGGGCGGCACGGCCGGGCGTCCTCATCGCCGGCGTCCGCCGTCCGCCGCACGGGGGACCACCGCTCCGCCGCCGGAGGGGCGTCGGGCCGCGCGGTCGCCCGTACCCTCGGGAAATGGTTGTCCGGCGGGTCGACGTGCTGGTCGCTGTCGCGTTCCTGACGATCGGTCTTGCCGAGGAACTCACCGCGCCGCGGCAGCTCTCCTGGTGGTGGGCGCGGCTCGGGCTCGCCACGCTGCTCGTGTTGCTGCGGCGGACCGCGCCGCTGGGCACGATGGTCGTCGACGTCGTGGTCCTGCAGGCGCTGCTGATGCCGGCCGCCCTCGACAACTACCGCGTCTGGCAGGCGTTCTGCCTGCTGATCGGGATGCACACGATCGGCCGGGAGATCATCCTGCGCGGGCCGGACCGCGACCCACCCTGGCGGCGCGCGGCCGCGGTGGTCGTCGTCGCCGGCACCCTGTGCTACCTCGTCGTGCAGGACATGGCGATGCTGTCGGATTACGTCGCCACTGTCGGCTACCTGCTCGCGGCCTGGGTGTCCGGGCTGCTGCTGCAGATCCAGGCCCGCCGGCTCGCCGAGCGCAACGCCGCCCTCGCCGCCGCCGAAGCGCTGCGGGCCCGCGAGGCGCTGACCGACGAGCGGGCCCGGATCGCCCGGGAGCTGCACGACATCGTCGCGCACAGCGTGACCGTGATGGTGTTGCAGGCGGGCGTGGTGCGGCGACGGCTCGCATCCGACCAGGCCGACCTCCGCGAGCTGCTCACCGGCGTCGAGGTCGCCGGCCGGGACGCCGTCACCGAGTTGCGCCGCACGCTGGAGCTCCTGCGCGGCGCCGCGCCGCCCGCCCTCACCCCGCAACCTGGCCTGGGCCGCCTCGACGACCTGGTCGAGCAGCTCGCGGAGGCCGGCCTCATGGTGACGGTGACCGGCCGCCCGTCGGGGCCGCTCCCGACGAGCCTCGACCTGTCCGCGTACCGGATCGTCCAGGAGGCACTGACCAACGTCCTCAAGCACTCCGGCGCGGACCGCGCTTCGGTCACGATCGACCAAGGCGCCGACGCCCTGCGACTGACCGTGACGGACTTCGGAAGCGGCGGCGGGACGGTGCGGGTGCGGCTGCGGGAGGGGCACGGCATCGTCGGCATGCGCGAGCGCGCGGCCATGTTCGGCGGCACGCTGGACGCCGCACCCGGCCACGACGGCGGGTTCCGGGTCGAGGCGACGCTGCCCGTCGTCGCGCGCACCGGCACCGAGGCGGTGCCGGCGTGATCCGGGTCGTCATCGCCGACGACCAGGCCATGATCCGGGCCGGGCTGCGGATGGTGCTGGACACCGAGCCGGACATCACGGTGGTCGGCGAGGCCGCGGACGGCGCCGACGCGATCACCGTCGCCCGGCGCACCAGCCCTGACGTCGTGCTGCTCGACCTCGCGATGCCCCGGATGGACGGTGTCACGGCCGCCGCGCGCCTCGGCGCGCTGGACAGCCCGCCGCGGGTCATCGTGCTGACCACGTTCGACAGCGACGAGAACCTCTACGCCGCCCTCCGCGCCGGAGCCAGCGGATTCCTGCTCAAGGTCTCGCCGCCGGAGCAGCTCGTGACCGCGATCCGGGTCGTCGCGTCGGGCGCCTCGCTGCTCGACCCGGCGGTGACCACCCGCGTGATCGCGGCGTTCACCCGCCAACCGGCACCGCATCGGCCCGCGGTGCTGGACCGCCTGACCCCGCGCGAGCGTGAGGTGCTCCGGCTCCTCGCCCGCGGTCTGGCCAACGTGGAGATCGCGCGACACCTGGACCTGGGCGACGCGACCGTGAAAACCCACGTGGCGCGCGTGTTGATGAAGCTCGACCTGCGCGACCGCGCACAGGCCATCATCTGGTGCTACGAGCACGGCGTGGTCCGCCCCGGGGAGTCTGAGGCATTCATGCCGGAAAAAGCGTGATGCCCGTTTAGCATGAGTCCACTATGCGCACCGTATCGAGGCGTATCCGCCTGGCCGTGTTCCCGCTGATTGCCGCCCTCCTCGCCGTGACCGCCACCGGCTCCGCCAGCGGCGCACCGCACGACGGCTACGCCACCCCGGGCGAGGTCATCACCGTCACCACCACGGCGGTCGGTGACCCGGGCAACCCGTCGGTCGGCGTCGTGCCGTTCACCGACGCGGTCTACCGCTCCTGCGCGGACGCACCCAGCGGCTGCGTGACCGTCGGCCGGGTCGCGTACCCGTACCAGATAGGTCGTCTCGAAGTCACGGTCGCGCAATGGGTGGCGTTCCTCAACACCGCCGACGCCGACGGCCGCGACCCGCACAACCTCTACGACGTCACCGAAAGCTCGACGGCCTGGCCTCGGTACGGGCAGATCGACTTCGACCCGCGCGCGACGCGGGGCTCGCACTACTCCGTCGCCTATCCACAGTGGGCGGACAAACCGTATGGCTTCGCCACGTTCCTGCGGGCGGCCCGCTTCGTCAACTCGCTCGACAACGGCGAAGTGCTCTCCATCTCGACCCGCGGCGCCGGCCCGTTCCGCTACACGGACTACCGGGTGCGACTCTCGCCGAGGACCGAGACCGGCATGTACGACCTGGCGCGCCGCGCACCGACCCGGACCGCCCGGACCGGCTTCGTGGTGCCGAGCCAGAACGAGTGGATCAAGGCCGCGTACTACGACCCGCGGCACGGCGGCACCTACAGCTACTGGAAGTACCCGACGAACCCCGGCGTCTTCGGCGACGGCGACGCCACGGCACCCAACCCGACGGTGCTGAACGCGACGACCGGCGACGTGACGAACGGAGCGACCCAGCCGCTGGCCACCTACCGGTTGAGCGGCGAGCCCGCACCGGCCTGGTGCCCGGCCGAGCGGGAACCGTGCGCGGACGTCAACCCGATGGGCCTCGACCCGACGACGTACGCGTCGCTCTACCAGGGCAGCCTCAGCACCGCGGGCCAGGCTCGCACGCTCTCCCCGTGGGGCACCCTCGACCAGGGCGGCAACGCGGTCGAGTGGACCGACACGCTCACGCCGCCGCCGGCGGGCCAGACCGGCGAACGAGTCTGGCGCCGCCTGCACGGCGGCATCGCCAACGCGGCGGCCTTCCAGTTGTGGCCGTCGGCGGTCGGCCTCCAGCCGCAGGACAACGCCTTCTTCGCACACAGCTACCCATGGCTCGGCATGCGCATCGGCCGGATCTAGGCCTTCGCCGCGGGCGGGCCGCTACAGCAGCGCGGCGAGCTTGTACAACACCAACGAGCCGGCGACGGCGACGTTGAGGCTCGACCCGGTGCCGATCATCGGGATCTCCACCGCACCGTCGAGCAGATCGAGGGCCTCCGGCGGGATGCCGTTGGCCTCGTGCCCGAGCACCACGACGGTCCTTTGCCGCGCAGGGGAGAGATCCGCGAGCCGAACCGCCTCGTCGGCCAGTTCCACGCCGAGGACGGTCGTCCCGGCGCGGCGCTCGTCGGCGAGCCAGCGAAGCGGATTGCCGACCCGGTGCACGCAGGCGGGTTGCCGCAACGTGTTGCCGCGGGCGAGAGCCTGGTCCACCCAGCCGAACGGCGGCACCGCCAGGCACGCGCCGACGGCGTCACAGGTGCGCAGCAGCGTGCCGAGGTTGGCGCCGTGCATCGGCCACAGGGGCGCGGCGATGAGATGTCCCCAGCATCGGTGCCGGCGAGGACGCCGGGCCGACCGGATCTCCTGAGGGGTCCGGACCCGTATCGCGGGCTTCACCGGACGGGAGCAGCAACGCTCCAGCATTGAAAGACCATGTATGACGTGCTTCTCGGCGCACGCGAACCATCGACGACAGGGGTGCTTCCGCCCGCCAGAATACCGCGTCGCAACGAGGGCCAAGACGCCCGACGGCCCTGGCAGCCTTGCCGTGTCAGCGGTGGTGTCAGGTGCGTGGCGGGGGCGTGGCAGGCCTGGTGTCGATAGTCGTCGCATGACGAACAACAACCACGCAGAGGAGAGCGTCATGCAGAAGTTCGACACCCCTACCGCGATCTGTGCCGTGCTTGAGATTCCTGCTGGACGAGTGCAGTTCATCGCCGCGGACCGGGCTGACACGACGGTGCGGGTCCTGCCCGTGAACGCGTCGAAGAGCCGTGACGTGAAGGCGGCGCAGCGGACCACGGTCGCATACCGCGACGGTGTCCTACGGATCGCGGACCCGACCGCGAAGAGCACGATTGTTGGTTCGTCGGGGTCTGTCGAGGTGATCGTCGAGTTGCCCGCCGGTTCCCGTGTCGAGGCGAAGGCGGCTTGCTGCGAGGTGCGCGGTGTCGGTCGGCTCGGTGATGTCGCGTTCGACGGCGCGTACCGCCGGATCACGATCGACGAAGCCGCGAGCGTGCGTCTGACGGCGATTGACGGGAACGTGGAGGTCGGTCGGTTGGGCGGCCCCGCGCAGATCAGCACCGCGAGGGGTGACATCCGGATCACCGAGGCCGTGCGCGGCGCGGTCGTGCTCCGCACCGACTACGGCGACATCTCGGTCGCTGCCGCCGGCGGCGTCTCAGCCAGGCTGGACGCGGGCACCGGCTACGGCCGGATCAGCAACGCGCTCAAGAACGACGGCGCAGCCGAACTCGACATCCGCGCGACGACCTCGCACGGCGACATCACTGCCCACAGCCTCTAACAAGCGACCAGCCGCACCCACCGCGACGAGATCATGCCAGTCGCGGTGGGGCGGATTCGCTGTTGAGGTGGAACGGCGGGACTGCGGCCGTGGTGGCCGCTCCACAATGGATACAAGTCCTCGACCGTGAGCGCCGTCTCCTCACTACTGAGACGCGCCACGAGTGCGGGCGCGGGCCGCTGCGGCGAGCGCGAGGCCGAGGCCGCTGAAGGCCAGGCCGCTGCCCACGGCGATTATCCAGGGCCGCCGGGAACGACGTCGACGCTCGGGCCGACCCCATTCCCGCGACATCTGGTCGAAGAGGTTGCGGCGGCGGTGGCTGCTGGTCATCGCGGTTCTCCCCCGACAGAGCTGGTGGCAACGCCACCGTCTCAAGCCACCACGTTCCCGGCCTTCCCCTGACAGCGGGAATGGCCTCCCCCACGCGGGGGAGCTAGCCGGACAACAGCCCGCGTTCGGACATGAACGTGCGCAACGTCTCCGCGTCCTCAGCGGACATCAAGCGACGGGGGATCACCGTCGCCGGCATCCGGCCGACGTACACGATCCAGAACTCAGGCGTCTCCGAAACCTGGGCGACCCCGTCCCAGGCGATGCCGCCGGATTCCGTGCCGCTGCGCATCATGATGTTCTCTTCGGTGATGTCGTAGCCGCCCTCGACGGCGTAGCGGCCGGAGCGGCGGCGGGCCCGCAACCGCACCAACGGCGCGAACAGCATCGCCGCCAGGCCGCCCACGATCAGCGCTACGTACAGCGGCAGGATCTGCTCGCCCCAGGAAACTCCCTGCGAAACGCCGACACCGATCGCCCCAAGCGCCACCAGCACCACGCCGACGTAGGCGTACTTGCGTAGCCCGACACTGCTCATCACCGCGGCCACGCGGCCCGGATAGGCGGGATCGGCCGGGACGTCGAAACGAATGTGCACGTCAGAACGATAGCCGCGCGGGGCGCATCGGTGTGTGTCCGGACATTAGGGCGAAAGCGGTGGTCTACTGGCGTGATGCGTGCCCGCGCCGCGACCGCTTGCGCCTTGACCGTCGTGCTCGCGCTGTCGGCATGTGCCCGCGTCGCCGTGCAGGCGCCATCCGAGCAAGCAGGAGCCGAAGTGCTGACCGGCGCCGGCGACATCGCCTCCTGCGCCAGCAACGGCGACGCCAGGACCGCCGACCTGCTCGCCGGCATTCCCGGCGAGGTGTTCACCCTCGGCGACAACGCCTACCCCAACGGCACCCCCGAGGACTTCGCGAAGTGCTACAACCCGACCTGGGGACGATTCCGCGACCGCACCCACCCGACGATCGGCAACCACGACTACGGCACGGCCGGCGCCAAGGGGTACTTCGACTACTTCGGAGCCGCGGCCGGGCCGCCGGGGGAGGGCTGGTACTCCTACGACCTCGGCGGCTGGCACATCGTCGTACTCAACAGCAACTGCCGCATCGTCTCTGGTGGCTGCGGCGCCGGTTCGCCGCAGGAGACCTGGCTGCGCGCCGACCTCGCCGCCGCCGCGAGCAGGACCGACTGCGTCGCCGCCATGTGGCACCACCCGCTGTTCACCTCCGGCACCGTCGAAGCGCCGACCCCGGCCGTGCGCCCGCTGTTCCAGGCTCTCTACGACAACGGCGCCGAACTCGTCCTCAACGGCCACAACCACCAGTACGAACGCTTCGCACCACAGACTCCCCAGGGCACTTCGGACCCGGGGCGCGGCATCCGCCAGTTCGTCGTCGGCAGCGGCGGTGCGAGCTCCTACGGCTTCGGCCCGCCGGTCCCCAACAGCCAGGTCCGGATCGCGGACACGCCCGGCGTACTCCGTCTCACTCTCGACGGAAGCGGCTATGACTGGGCCTTCCTCACCCCCGGCAACCCGTCAGCCAAAGACACCGGCCACGACAGCTGCCACTAACCCGCTCGGCGGGTGGTGCTGAAACGCCGCTGGTAGGCGGCGGGGCTGATCGACAGCTTCCGGGCGAAGACCCGTCGCATGCTCTCGTAGCTGGGGAACCCGGCGAGGCTCGCGGCCTGCGTCGCGGTGTGTCCCTGGTCGAGCAGCGCCCGCGCCATGTCGAACCGGATGCCTTCCACGTAGCGGGCCGGCGTCGTCGACAGCTCGTCGTGGAACAGCCGGGTGAGCTGCCGGGTGCTCACGTTGAGGTGTTTGGCCAGCGCACCCAACGAATGGTCGCCGCGTGGGTTCGCGGTCACGAGGTCGGTGATCGTGCGGAGGGTCGCCGACCGGGGCGGTGGCCCCTGCAGCGGCGCCGAGAACTGGGACTGGCCGCCCGCCCGCTGCATGTAGACCACCAGGGAACGGGCGACGTCGCGCGCCAGGTCGGGTCCGTGGTCCTCCTCGACCAGCGCGAGCGCGAGATCGATCCCGGCGGTCACACCTGCCGACGTGTACGTGGTGCCGTCGCGGACGTAGATCGCGTCCGGCTCGACGTGGCACGTCGGGCACCGGAGCGCGAGTTCGTGGGCGACCTTCCAGTGCGTGGTCGCGCGCTTGCCGTCGAGGAGCCCCGCCGCGGCGAGCACGAACGCCCCGGTGCAGACCGACACGACCCGGCCGGCCGCCGCCGCTGGTGTCCGTGCGGCGTCGGCCAGGTCGCCGGGGACGCGGGTGCGCGGGTAGAGATCGGATCCGGCCACCATGAACGTGTCGAGGCCTGGCTGCGCCGAGACGGCGCCGTCGACCGCGACCCGGAACCCGAGGTTCGACGTGACGTCCGCACCCGTCGGCGACAGCAGCGCGATCCGGTAGTCCGCGCCGAACCGGTTGGCTTCCTTGAAGACCTCCGCGGGACCGGCGACGTCGAGCAACGTCACGCCGTCGTACACCAGGATCCCGATGCGATGAGGGGCGGACACCGTTCATTCGTAACACACCGTTACCGGAGGCGGTCCGGTGTCCGGATACGAGGGATTCCTGGCCGGACTGAGGCGGCGCCACGCACCGCGGGGTGGGCAGCATGGACGCCCGACATACGCGGAAGGTCACAGGCCATGCCAGAAGTCATCGTGGGGTTCGAGCTCCCTGAGACGCACGCCGTCGCCGAGGCGACCACCCGCGCTCAGGAGCTGACCAGCCCGCCCGTCGAGCGCGTCCTGGGCTCGCCCTGGCGGAGCTGATTTAGGAGGCGACCATGCGAGCGATCACCGTACGAGACCGCGCCGAGGGCATCGGCGGACTCACCATGACCGACATGCCGTACCCGCACGCCGCGGAGAACGACGTCATCGTGCGCGTCCACGCCGCGGGCTTCACACCCGGTGAGCTCGACTGGCCGGCGACGTGGACCGACCGCGCCGGCCGGGACCGCACGCCGAGCATCCCGGGGCACGAGCTGTCCGGCACCGTGGTCGAGCTCGGCTACGGCACCACGGGCCTCACCGTCGGCCAGCGGGTGTTCGGGCTGACCGACTGGGCCCGCAACGGGTCCCTGGCCGAGTACACCGCGGTCGAGGCACGCAACCTGGCCCCGCTGCCGGCCGACATCGATCACATCGTCGCCGCGGCGCTGCCCATCTCCGGCCTGACGGCGTGGCAGGGGCTGTTCGACCACGCGCGGCTCACGGCCGGGCAGACCGTCCTCGTGCACGGCGCCGCGGGCGGCGTCGGCTCGATCGCCGTCCAGCTCGCGCGCGAGGTGGGCGCCCGGGTGATCGCCACCGGTCGCGCCGACGACCGTGACGTCGCGATCGGCCTCGGTGCGCAGTCGTTCCTCGACCTGGCCGCCGACGACCTGCGGGACGCCGGCGGGGTCGACGTGGTGTTCGACGTGATCGGCGGCGAGATCCTCGATCGATCGACCGAGCTCGTGCGCCCGGGCGGCACCCTCGTCACCATCGCCGCGCCACCCAAGGTGCAGCCCACGGACGGGCGAGCCCTCTTCTTCGTCGTCGAGCCCGATCGCGCCCGGCTGGCCGACCTCGTCCAGCGCGTCCGGACCAGGCGGCTCAATCCTCTCGTCGGCGCCGTGCGCCCGCTGTGCGACACGGCACCGGCGTTCGCGCGCGAGCGCCGCGTCCCGGGCAAGACGATCATCCAGGTCACGGATCTCGAAGGAATCGAATGGCCAAGGTAATAGTCGGCGCCACCCCCTTCCAGGGCCACGTGAGCCCGGCCCTCACGGTCGCGGCGGACCTGGTCAGGCGGGGTCACGAGGTGGTCGTCTACACGGGGTCCCGGTTCGCGGAGCGCGCCACGGCGATCGGGGCGCGGTTCCACGCGCTGCCGCCGGACGCCGACCTCGACGATCGGCAGCTCGACGGGCTCTTCCCACAGCGGGCCGCGATTCCGCCCGGACCGGCCCAGCTGTCGTTCGACTTCGAGACCTTCTTCCTCGGCCAACTGCCCGCGCAGGTGCGTGGCCTGCGCGCGCTGCTGGCGACGTTCCCCGCCGACGTGGTGATCGGTGAGCTCGGGTTCTGGTCGATACCGGTGCTCAACCTGGCCGCGCCAACCGCCGCACGCCCGGTGCTGGTGACGCTGGGCTCCATCCCCTTGCTGGTCCCGAGCGAGGGCACGCCCGCGGTCTTCGCCGAGCTGGAGCGATTCGGCCGGGCGACGCTCCAGTCGTTGGGCGTGCCGATGCCGGACGACCTGTTCGCCGTGCCCTTCCGCCGCACGGATCACTACCTGCAGCTCACCGTGCCCGGCTTCGAGCCACCGCGCCACGACCTGCCGGCTCATCTCCGGTTCGTCGGCACGCTGCCGCCGTCCTCGAGCGGCGACTACGCCGAACCGTCCTGGTGGCCCGAGCTGTCGGCCGGCCGGCCGGTCGTGGTCGTCACCCAGGGCACCGTCGCCAACGTCGACCTGCGCGAACTGGTCATCCCCACGTTGCGCGCCCTCGCCGACCTCGACGTCCTCGTGGTGGCCGCCACCGCCCGCGCGGACGGGCCGGACCTGGTGCGCCGGGCCCTGCCCGAGGTGCCGGACAACGCTCGGCTGGCCGGCTTCGTGCCGTTCGACCGGCTGCTGCCGCACGCCGACGTCCTGGTCACCAACGGCGGCTACGGCGGGGTGCAGACCGCTCTGTACTACGGGGTCCCGCTCGTAGTCGCCGGTGCCAGCGAGGACAAGCCGGAGGTGGCCGCCCGCGTCGAGTGGAGCGGCACGGGCGTCAACCTGCACACCGGCACGCCCACCGCGGACGACCTGCGCGACGCGGTGCGGGCCGTGCTGCACGACCCGGGTTACCGGCTGAAGGCCGCGATCATGTCCAAGGAGATCGGCCAGTACGACCCGCTCGAGGCGATCGCCGACCTCGTCGCCGCGTCAAGCCGGGTCGAGTAGGTAGACCACGGCCTCCGGTGTGTCGACGCGGCGCACCGGAAGCCCGTCGGTCGTGGCCGACAGCGTCGACTCGTAGGGTGTGCCGACGACGGCCGTGCGCACCACCACCACGCTGCGTACCCCGGTCGCCCGCAGCAATGCGACGCTGTCCTCGTCCGGGAAGCGCACCGTGGCCTCGCGGATGGCGACCTGCCGTGGCGTGGTGAACGCGCCGGCGCCGTTGACCATCTCCGGGAAGCGGTCGGTCGCCCACAGCATCGGGATGCCGTCGATCGTCGCGCCGCTGGGCAGCACCAGGAAGGGCGCCGGCGCGGTGGCGATGGCCGGCGGTGGCGCGGGCACCGGCGGGTGCCCGGTCGTGTTCACCCCTTCGGCCACGACGAGCAAGGGCAACAGCAACGCCATCACGCGTACGGGCCGGGCCCGGGTCGCCAGCGCGGTGACCGCGCCGGCCGCGAGGATCGCGAGCAGCAGCGTCGTCCAGATGACGAGCCGGCCAGGGGTACGGATGCCGTCGAAGCCGGGCAGCACGTAGACGAGCCCGTACGTGTAACGGCCACCCGCCGGCCCCTCGGTGCCCATCGCGAGCACGATGCTCGCCACCACCCCGGCGGCCAGCAGCAGCCGCTGGCGCAGCGTCCAGATCGACAGCACGAGCCCCAGGGCCGCGAGGCCGTACAGCAGGAAGCCGGGCAGCAGCGACGTCTCGCCCCGGTGGCCCAGCGCCGCGCGGGCACCGGCGCTCAGGTCGCCCCACAGGATCGAGGTGTTCGGCGAGGTGAAGAAGCCGCGCAGCGGCGGCGAGGACACCCGCAGGTCCTCCCAACTGCGCCGCACGTACGGAAACTGCTCCGCGACCAGCAGGTAGGGCCTGGCCATGAACGCGGCGACGGCGAGGAACACCGCGAGTCCGGCGCCGTCGGCGAGCAGCAGCCGGCGGGGCAGCGGCGGCCGGCGCCACAGCCAGCCGGCGACCGCCACGAGCGCGGCCAGCGCCAGGGCGTACCCGAACGGGACGCCGATGCCGAAGCCCAGCGAGAGTTGCCAGGCGGCGACGCACCACCCACCGACCGCCCAGCCCGGGCGGGCCCGCTCGGGCCGGTAGCCGTGCCGCAGCGACCAGCCGTGCCCGCGCGCGAGCATCGCGAGCGCCAGCGCGATCCCGCCGGTCGAGAGCACCTGGAGGTGCCCGACCTGGGCGAGCCGCCACGGCGCGTACGCGAAACCGGCTCCCGCCACGGCGGCGCCCACGCGCCCGGCGCCGAGTTGCCGGACCAGCGCGTACGCCCCGACGAAGGCCAGCGCGAACGCCAGCACGAAGATGATGTTGTAGCGGAGCAGAGCCGCGACCGGCCCGGTCCCGATCAGGCCCGCGGGCGCGTACCCCAGCAGCGTATCGGTGAACGCGAAGCTGGTGGGCTCGGGATGAAACGCGTTGGCCTGCCACAGGCTCGTCGGGTCGGTCCGCAGCGCGTGACCCGACCAGGCCATCTGCCACGCCTGCATGGTCGGGTCGCCGGTGTCACCGGGGATCGTCCGGGTGGGATGGCGCATCGTCGGCCAGGTCACCAGCACGGACAGCGCGACCGCGCCGAGCGAGATCCACGTCCACTCGTGCCGCAGCCGGCCCCACCGCCACCGCGCCGGCCGCGCAGGTGGCGCGGCCGGCTCGACCAGAACATCAACTGGCGCCGCCCCCGTAACGATCACGGTGGAGACGATGTCACCGAAACCGTCCACAAACGATCGACCAAAAGGCGCTTTTCGTGCCCTCTGGACGGTGTGTTCCAGAACACAACGGCGGCACCTGTCGAAATCGCGGTCACCCGACCGTGGGGAGGGCGTAAGAGCACCCACCCGTCGGACGGAGCAGAGATGGAAACGACAGCACCGGCCCGCGCCGGGCAGCGGGAATGGATCGGCCTGGCCGTGCTGGCCCTGCCCACCCTGCTGCTCGCGCTCGACACGAGCGTCCTCTACCTCGCCTTACCCCAGGTCAGCGCCGATCTGGGCGCCGACGGCAACCAGATGTTGTGGATCCTCGACGTCTACTCGTTCGTGCTGGCGGGCTTCCTGGTCACCATGGGCACGCTGGGCGACCGGATCGGGCGCCGCCGGCTGCTGCTGATCGGGGCGGCCGCGTTCGGCGCGGCCTCGATCCTCGCCGCGTACTCGAACAGCGCCGAGATGCTCATCGCCACCCGCGCCCTGCTGGGCCTGGCCGGCGCCACGCTGATGCCCTCGACGATGGCGCTGATCCGCAACATGTTCCCGGATCCCAAACAGATGGGCACCGCGATCGGTGTCTGGTTCAGCTGCTTCATGGGTGGCATGGCGATCGGCCCGCTGGTCGGTGGGGCGCTCCTGGAGCATTTCTGGTGGGGCTCCGCGTTCCTGCTCGGCGTGCCGTTCATGGCGCTGCTGCTGATCGTCGCCCCTGTGCTGCTGCCGGAGTACCGCGCGCCAAGCACGGGCCGCCTCGACCTGGCCAGCGTCGGACTGTCCCTCGCCGGGATCCTGCCCGCGATCTACGGCCTGAAGGAACTGGCCCGCGACGGGTGGGATCCGGTCGCCGCCGGCGCCGTCGTGGTCGGGCTCGCGTTCGGTTTCGCCTTCGTGCGGCGCCAGCGCACGCTCGCCGACCCGCTCCTGGACCTTCGCCTGTTCGTCTACCGGGCGTTCCGCTCGGCGCTGAGCGTCTACCTGCTCACCGGCGTGGTGATGGCGGGCGTCTCACTGATGTCCACCGTGTACCTCCAGTCGGTGCTGGAGCTGTCCACCCTGCGGGCCGGACTCTGGCTGCTGCCGCACAACGTCGCTCTCGCTGCCGGCTTCCTGGTCGCGCCGCGGCTCGCCGCCCGCTTCCGGCCCGCGTACGTGATGGCCGCCGGCATGGTCGTCGCGGCCGCCGGACTGGCGCTGTTCCTGCTGGTCGACCCCGCCGACGGCACCGCACCGCTGGTCACCGGTCTGGTGCTCGCGCACGCCGGCATCTCGCTGCCGATGGCTCTGTCCGCCAACATCATCATGGGCGCGGCGCCGCCGGAGAAGGCCGGTTCGGCGGCTTCGCTGATGGAGACCAGCGCCGAGTTCGGCATCGCGATGGGCGTCGCGACGCTGGGCACGCTGGGCACCGCGATGTACCGCGGCAGCTTCGACGCCCCGGCGACCGTGCCGGCGGAGGCGGCCGACGCGGCCCGGGAGAGCATCACGGCGGCGGGTGGTGCGGCCGCGGGGCTGCCCGCGGCGCCGGCGGCCGAGTTGCTGCACGCCGCGCAGGCCGCGTTCACCTCCGGCGTCAACGTGGTGGGTGCGGTCGGTGCGGTCATCTTCCTGGTCCTCGCCTTGATCGTCTACCGGTCACGCACGGCCTGAACCTCCGCCCACTGCCCCAAGAGTCGCAAACCATAGGAGATGATCCGAAGATGCAGTATCTGGTTTCCGTGATCGACGACAAGACCAACTCCGCCACGCCCGAGGAGATGGACGCGATCAACGCGTTCAACGACCGGGTGAAAGCCGAAGGCCACTGGGTCTTCGCCGGCGGCCTCGCGGCGCCCAGCACGGCCACGGTGATCGACAACCGGAGCGGCGACCCGGTGTTCACCGACGGGCCCTTCGTCGAGACGAAGGAGTATCTGGCCGGCTTCTGGGTGTTCGAGGCACCCGACCTCGACGTGGCGCTCAGGCTCGCCGCCGAGGGTTCCAAGCACTGCAACCGGCGGGTCGAGGTGCGGCCGTTCCTGTGAGCGAGATCGACGTGCGGTCAGCGATCACCCAGGCCCACCAGGAGGAGTGGGCCCGGGTGGTCGCCGCCCTGTGCAAGCGCTTCGGTGACCTCGACATCGCCGAGGAAGCCGCGGCCGAGGCGTTCGCGACCGCCGTCGAGCGGTGGCCGGCCGACGGCGTGCCCCCGAATCCCGGCGGCTGGCTGACCACCACGGCGAACCGCAAGGCCATCGACCGGATCCGGCGCGAGCACAACCGTGTCGACAAACAGAAGGAGGCGCAGATGTTGTACGACGACGAGCAGCCCGAGCCTCCCGACGCCATCGACGACGAGCGGCTCCGGCTGATCTTCACGTGCTGTCACCCGGCGCTCGCGCTGGAGACGCGGGTGGCGCTGACGCTGCGCATGGTCGGCGGCCTGACCGTGCCCGAGATCGCCCGCGCCTTCCTGGTGCAGGAGACCACGATGGGGCAACGGATCACCCGCGCGAAGGGCAAGATCAAGGCGGCTCGCATCCCGTACCGCGTACCGTCCAAACAGGATCTTCCGGGGCGGGTCTCCGGTGTGCTCGCAGTCCTGTTCCTCGTCTTCAACGAGGGCTACCTGGCCACGGGCCCCGACACCGATCCGGTGCGGCACGACCTGACCGCCGAGGCGATCCGCCTCACGCGCCTGATCCGGGCCCTGCTGCCGGACGACGGCGAGGTCGCGGGGTTGCTGGCGCTGATGCTGCTGACCGAGGCCCGGCGCACCGCCCGGGTGTCCGCGAGCGGCGAGTTGGTCGCCCTCGGCGAGCAGGATCGCGGTGCCTGGGACGCGGCGCTGGTCGCCGAGGGCCACCGGCTGGTGCGCGAGCGCCTGGCCGCCGGCGTGGCACCGGGTCGCTACCAGATCCTGGCCGCGATCAACGCCGTGCACACCTCCGCCCGCGACGTGCGCGACACCGACTGGTCGCAGATCGTCGCCCTCTACGACCAGCTCGTCCGCATCGACCCGTCGCCGATCGTCGCGCTCAACCGGGCCGTCGCGGTCGCCGAGCTCGACGGCCCGGAGGTGGCGCTGGCAACCGTCGACCGGCTCGACGACAAGCTGGCGGGCTACCACGCCTACCACGCGACCCGCGCGGACCTGCTGCGCCGGCTGGGGCGGGGGCAGGAGTCCCGGTCGGCGTACGACCGCGCCATCGCACTGGCCGGCAACACCGCCGAGACCGCCTACCTAACCCGCCGCCGCGACCAGCTCGGTTAGTTGCCCCAGAGGTCGACGGCGTCCCGCCTTGGCGGTCCGTCGTCGAGCGGGCCGTTCGCTATGACCGCGCCGGTGTCGTCGAGTGCTTCGACCCGGGCTCGCGGGACGTCGCCTTCCGCCAGGTTCGTCGTGAACAGGCCGGCTCCGTCCTGCAGCGGCCCTTCCACGAGTCGGTCGTCGTCGAGCAGGATCCGCGCCTGTGTGGCCTTCTTCGGCGCCACGACGATCACCGTGCCGTCGGTGTCGCGGGCGGCGGTCACCGGGTCGCCGAGGAACGGGTCGCTCATCGTGTGGAACGGGTTCGTCGACACGCTGGATTCGACCATCCGGCCCAGGCACACCCACCATCCGCCGCCGACCGCCGACGCGCCCAGCATGACGGACCTCTCGCCGCGCAGCTCACCGGTCCAGACGACCGTCAGGTTCGCGGCGAGGCGGTCGCCAAGATGGCTGGCGCACGTCCGGTAGGTCTCGGCCGCCAGGGTCGTCGCGTCGCTGTCCGCCCCCGGGGCGGAGGGCGGGGGACCGTCCGAACCGACCTGTTCGCCGCCTCCGGCGGGTGCCTCGTACCTGACCTCGCCCTCGCACGTCACGCGCCACCACTCGGCCGGCGCCGGCGCCGGGCGCACCACATAGGAGCCTGCTGGCACCCAATCGGTGGCCGAGGGCAGGGCTGCCGTCGCGACCTCGCATCCGGAAGGCGCGATGCCGATCCGTACACCCTGGATGGAAGCGGTTAAGAACGGTTGCTGGAACGGTTCGCCGACCTCGCTCGGCTCGGCGGTCAGCTCGGCGACCGTCCCGCCGCGCGGGCCGGCGTAGAACCGTAGTTGGCCCATTGTGGACACCACCGCGACCTGTTGGTCGCCGGCCTCGTCGGCCAGCAGCACCTGAGGCGATGGCCCGGTCGCGGCCCGCAGCTCCGTCATGAACGCCTCGTCGGTCACCAGGTTGCCGCGCGGCGGTGACAGCATCAGCTGCCGGACCCAGTCGGCCCGCGTCGACGGTGCCTCCGGGCGGTTCGCGGTCGACGTCACCGCGCCCGAGCCGAGTGCGACCAGAGCGGCGACCACCGCCGCCGCGGCGCCGGTCCACCCGAATCGCCGCATACGCCGCCGGCGTGTCAGCAACCGGCCCAGCGGATCCGGGACCGGTCGGACGTGCTCGACCGCCGCCGCCATCGCCTCGCGCACCTCGTGTTCCACCATCACGACGTCGCCATCCTTTCCCCCAGCACCAGGCGCAGGCGGGCCAGCCCGCGCGACGCCTGGCTTTTCACGGTGCCGATCGAGCAGTTCAGCGCGGCCGCGGTCTCGGCCTCCGACAGGTCGTCCCAGTACCGCAGCACCACGACCGCCCGCGTGCGCGGCGGCAACTCCCGCAACGCGTCGACGATCACGTGGCGCTGCTCGACCTGGTGGGCGCCGTCACCGACCCCACGTTCGGGCAGCACCGCGTGCAGGACCTCGCGCGCGCCGTACCGCCGCCACACGCTCACGTGCAGGTTGACCATCGTGCGGCGGACGTACGGCAGCGGCTCCTCCACCTGCGACCAGCGGCCCATCGCGCGCAACAGAGCCGTCTGGAGCAGGTCCTCGGCCGCGTGCGACGAGCCGGTCAGCAGGTACGCCGAACGCAGCAGTTCCGCATAGCGCAGCCTGACGAAGTCAGCGAAGTCTGTGGTCATCCCGCCCCCTCTCACCACATCCGACGCGCACCAGCGGTCAAAGGTTGAATCAGATGTGGCCCGTGATGCCCGGGTTCGCCTGCGGTCGCACCAGCGTGGGGAGGACGCTGGAACTGAACCGTGGCACGCCAAACCAAACCGGGGGAATCATGTACGCGCGTTCTTCCACCATCAACGCCCGGCCGGCTTTGCTCGATCAGGGCATCGCCTTTCTCAGCGGCGACCTGATGCACGACCTGACCGCCATCGACGGGTGCGTCGGGATGTCCCTGTTGGTCGACAGGGAAACAGGTCGGTGCGTCGCCACCTCTTCCTGGGCGACCGAGCAGGCCATGCGCGCCAGCGAGAGCCGCGTGCCGCCGCTTCGGCGCCGGCTCTTGGAGGCCTTCGGCGCGACGGAGATCAAGAACGAGGAATGGGAGGTCGCGTTCATGCACCGCGACCACCGCGCGCCCGACGGCGCCTACGCGCGGGTCAGTTACCTGCGCGGCGACCAGGCGCGGGTCGACCAGTCGAGCGAGATCTTCAAATCCGTCCTGCCGGCCATCGAGGATGCGCCCGGCTTCTGCAGCGCCAGCCTGCTGCTGAACCGCGAGTCCGACCAGGTCGTCACCAACGTGATCTTCGACAGCGCCCAGTCGCTCGCCCGGACAGCCGAGCGGGCCGCCGCGCTGCGCACCAAGGCGGCCGGGCAGATGAACGCCGAGATCATCGAGGTGGCCGAGTTCGAGCTGGCGTTCGCGCACCTCCGGGTGCCGGAGCTCGTCTGACGGTCACCACGCCGTCACAGCGTCGGCCGCTGCAGACGACGGTTCCCGCGTCCTCGGACTGACCAGATAGGGTTCCTGGCCGGAGCCCCTACGACCGAGGACCTCGATGATCTCCACTGAGACGGCGAGCGTCGTGGAACCGAAGCCGGCCGACGCCACCGCCGGCCGTTCCGACGCCGAGCACGGCAGCCGATTCCGGGCCGACGTCGCTGGTCTGCGCGCGGTCGCGGTCGGTCTGGTGCTGATCTACCACGCGGGCGTCGGCTTCCTGCCCGGCGGCTTCGTCGGGGTTGACGTCTTCTTCGTCATCTCCGGCTTCCTGATCACCCGCCAACTCGTCGACGAGATCGGGCGCACCGGCCGGGTCTCGCTCACCGGCTTCTACGCCCGCC
Organism: Asanoa iriomotensis; assembly: GCF_016862515.1. Classification (GTDB taxonomy): domain Bacteria; phylum Actinomycetota; class Actinomycetes; order Mycobacteriales; family Micromonosporaceae; genus Asanoa; species Asanoa iriomotensis. The sequence continues at coordinate 7,046 of NZ_BONC01000068.1, read as the reverse complement.
GGGCCAAGCGCATCCTGCCCGCCGCGACCATCGTGCTGATCGCGACCGCGGTGGCGACGTGGCTGTTCGTCACCCGCGAGCGCTGGCACGACATCGGCGGCGACCTGTTCGCCTCCGCGGTCTACGTGGTCAACTGGCGGTTCGCCGACCGCGCCGTCGACTACCTGGCGATCGACGTGGACCCGTCGCCGGTGCAGCACTTCTGGTCGCTGGCCGTCGAAGAGCAGTTCTACCTGGTGTGGCCGCTGCTGATCATCGCCACCATCTTCATCGCCCGGCGGCTGCGCCGGTCCGACCCGCGGCCGGTGCTGTGGATCGGCCTGCTCGCGATCGCGGTGCCCTCGTTCGCCTGGTCGATCATCCAGACCGCCTCCTCGCCGGAGCGGGCGTTCTTCGTCTCCACCACCCGCATGTGGGAGCTGGCCGTCGGCGCCGCCGTCGCGCTCGTCGCGGCGCGGCTGGGCCGGATCCCGCGGGCGGCCGCGATCGTGCTCGGCTGGCTCGGCCTCAGCGCGATCGTCGTCGCCGCGCTCTTCATCACCGCCAGCAGCGCCTGGCCCGGCTACCTCGCGGCGGTGCCGGTGCTCGGCTCCGCCGCGGTCATCGCCGCCGGGGTCTCGGCCGGTGCGCGCGGCCCGGTCGCGATCCTGGGCACCCGCCCGTTCCAGTGGGTCGGCGACCTCTCGTACTCCCTCTATCTCTGGCATTGGCCGATGATCGTCATCGCCGGTGCCCGCTTCGGTGACCTGTCGGTCAAGCAGGGTCTGGTCGTGGCCGCGGCGTCGGTCGTGCCGGCGTGGATCACGTTCAAAATCATCGAGAACCCGCTGCGGTACGCGCGGGCGATCTCGAAGTCGCCACGCCTGGCGCTCAGCCTCGGCGGCAACTTCACCCTGGTAGGCGTCTGCGCGGGCCTCGCGCTCATCATGCTCGCCGCCGCCAGCACGCCACCCGGCGTGGTCGTGCGGTACGCACCCGGCGCCGCCGTCCTCCTCGGGCAGACCGGCCGTGGCGGGTTGGTGCCCGACCAGTTCGACTTCATCACGCCCAACCCGATCAAGGCCGGCGACGACCTGCCCGACACCACCGCCGACAAATGCTTCCAGCAGATGGTGAAGCCGGACCTGCTCTACTGCACGTACGGCAAGCCCGACGGCAAGACGACGGTCGCGCTCGTCGGCGACTCGAAGGCAGACCAGTGGCTGCCGTCCTTCCAGCTCCTCGCCGAGCAGAACGACTGGAAGATCGTGGTGGCGTTCAAGGGTGCCTGCGCGCTCAGCACGGCGCCCGCCCTCACCGGTGACGACCCGTCCAAGCCCTACCAGGACTGCACCGACTGGAACAAGGCCCTGCTGGCGCGCCTGCTGGCCGACAAGCCGGCGTACGTGTTCACCTCGCAGGTGTCCGGCAAGTCGCAGGACGCGAACGGCGGCGCGACGGTCGACGCGATGGTCGACGGCATGCACGACGCGTGGCAGCAGCTCGAGGACAACGGTTCCAAGGTCCTCGTCATCGCCAACAACCCGGGCCCGTCGACGAACGCGATGACGTGCGTGGACAAGTACCGCACAAACCTGGCGAAATGCGCCTTCGACCCGGCGCGCCGTAATCTGGACGCCGGGTTCAAGACCCAGCAGATCGCGGTGGCCGGGCACAAGAGCGTCAAGATGATCGACCTCTTCGACACGATCTGCCCGACGGACAAGTGCCCGGCGGTGATCGGCAACGTGATGATCTATCGGCGCGGCTCGCACATCACGGCGACGTACATGAAGACCATGACGCCGCAGCTCGCACAGGCGATGAACGAAGCCGGCGTGACCGTGCGCTACACCTGACGGCGTCAGCCTCGTGCGATCAGGGCGATGGCTTCGTCCACCTGGGACTCGTGGCTGCGGTGGGCGACGACCGTCACCCGCAGCGTCTGCCGGCCGTCGACGACGGTGCTGGAGAGGTAGACGCGGTTGCTGGCGTTGACGCGCGCCAGCAGCTCCCTGGTCGCCCGGTCGGCGGTGGCCCGGTCGGCGGCTCGGACGCGGAAGGCGACCGTGGTGAGGTCCGGTGGCCACGGGACCTCCAGGTGCGGCATCCGGCGCAGGGCCGCGTAGACCCGCTCGGTGAGGTCGAGCTTCTCGTCGAGCGCCGCGGTGAAGGCGGCGACGCCATGCAGGTGGAGCGGCAGCCAGACGCGCAGGCCGCGCACCTCGTGGCTCAGCTCCGGGCCGAGGTGGGCGTAGTCGGGCAGCTCGAGCTCGCCGAGGTCCTGCAGGTAGTCGCCGGTGCCGCCGTGTGCGGCGGCCAGCCGGGCCGGGTCGCGCACCACCAGGGCGCCGGTGCCGAACGGCAGGAACAGGGTCTTGTGCGGATCGAGGGTGACGGAGTCGGCCAACTCCATGCCGGTGAGCCGCCGGCGGCCGCGCTCGGTCAGGCGGAAGAAGCCGCCGTACGCGGCGTCGACGTGGAACCACAGGCCCTCGTCCTGCGCCAGGGCGGCCGTTTCGGGCAGTGGGTCGATCGTGCCGGTGTCGGTCGTGCCGGCGGAGGCGACGACCAGGAAGGGTCGCAACCCTGCGGCACGGTCCGCGGCGATCATCTCGCTCGCGGCGGCGACGTCCATCCGCAGGTCAGGAGTGTGGGGTACGACGCGGATCCGCTGGCCGGCGATGCCGGCGATCCGGGCGGCCTTCGCCACCGAGTGGTGGGCGTAGGCGGAGACGTACACGGTGCCGTCGCTGATCTGTTCTCCGAGCCGGTCGTGCCGGGCGGCGACGATGGCGGAGAGGTTGGCCATGGATCCGCCGGTGGTCAGCAACCCGCCGCTGCCCGCGGGGAGCCCGCACACGTCCTGGGCGATCCAGCGCAGCACGCTCTCCTCGAGCGCGGTGAGCGCCGGCGCGGTTGCGGCAACGCTGCCGTAGCGGTTGACCACGTGGGTGTAGAACGTGGCGAGGGCGGAGCTGTAGAGCCCGCCGCCCGGGATGTAGGCGAAGTAGCCGGGCCCGGCGGTCTCCAGCGCGGCATCCACCGCGCGGTCCATCTTGCCGAGCAACTCGGCGAGGTCAACACCGTGCTCCGGTGGTGGCGCCGACAGCTCGTCGACCAGTTTGCGCAGCTCAGGCGAGCCGAACGACGGGGAAAGGGAGTTGGCGGGCCGGTCCGGCAACCGGTCGACGAAGTCGGCCAGTCGGTCGAGCACCAGGCGCCCCTGCCGCAGCATCTCCGCACGGCCGGGTTCCAGCGGGTGTGCGCTCTCCATACCCGAAGGCTGGCACTTCCGGGCGGCAACGTCAGGCGCTCGCGCCCATAACCTCAGGGGATGGACCGGATAGCGATCGTCGGCTGCGGCGGGAGCGGAAAGTCGACGGTCGCCCGGCGTCTCGGACGGCTCCTCGACCTGCCGGTGGTGCACCTGGATGCGGTTTATTACGACGAGCGGTGGAATCCGTTGTCAGAGGCCGAGTTCGCCGCCGCGCAGGAGCGTGTCGTCGCGGGCCCGCGCTGGATCATCGAGGGGAACTACGCCGGGACGCTGCCGATCCGCCTGGCCGCTGCGGACACCGTCATCTTCCTCGACCTGTCCGCCGCGAGTTGCCTGTTCGGCATCGCCAAGCGCCGCTGGCGATACCGAGGTGGGCAGCATGTGGCTTCTGGGGTTTACGACCGGATCACCTGGGGATTCATCCGGTACGTGGTCGGCTATCGCCGCACCATGCGGCCCCGGGTCCTCAGGCTCATCGAGGAGCACGGCGGGCACGCCCGGCTGATCAGGCTGACCAGCCGCCGGGGACTCCTCACGCGACTGACGCCTGGTAGACCGCCAGGTTGACGTCGGTCGCGGTGAGCAGGGGAGTGGCGACGTCGAGCTTGCGGGCGCGGCGCACGAGGTCGCCGATGATGGCGTCGTTCTCGAGGCTCCGGCCCTGGCGAAGGTCGCGATAGACGGACGAGGTCGTCGGCGCTCCCGGCGCGGTGAGGGTGCCGAGCAGGCGCTGTGCCGCTTCGGGGCGGGGCGGGAAGCCGGCCGCGGTCGCGACGGCGGTCGCCTCCTCGCCGGCGGCGGTCGCGAACTCCTTGCCGCCGGGCACGGCGTTGACGTCGCCGATCGTGCCGCGCGTCAAGCAGGTCACGGTGGTGAGGGAGGCGAGGAAGACCCACTTCTCCCACATGTCGGCCTCGATGGTGCCGGAGAGCTCGGCCGGGAACCCGGCTCCGGACAGCGCTTCGTGGACCTGGCGGGCCCGGTCGTCGTCGCCATCGGTCAACGGGCCGTAGCGCATCTCCTCCTTGCCGCCGAGCCACCCGATGTCGCCGTCGTCGCCGAGCGCGGTGGCGAGGTAGAGGACGCCCCCGTACACATTGGCCGGTCCGAACGCCGCGACGAGCGCGTCGATGTGCCCGAGCCCGTTGAGAAAGGGAATGACGGTGGTACGCGGCCCGACGGCCTTGGCGAAGTCCTTGATGGCCGCCGGCAGGGCATAGGCCTTGACCGCCAGCAGGACGATGTCGAACGGCTCGTCGAGCCGCTCGCGGACAACGGTGCGCACGTCGACGCGTTCCACGGCGCCGTCCGGCCGCCGGATCCGCAGCCCCCGCTCGGCGAGCTGGTCGGCGCGCCGGGGCCGGACCAGAAAGGTCACGTCTCGCCCGGCCTGCGCCAACCGCGCTCCGATGTATCCACCCGTGGCCCCGGCACCGATCACCAAAATATGCATTTGGCCCCCTACCACCGCGAATGCCACCTACAGCCTACCGATCTGCCGTTCACGAAAGGGCTGCCGCTGCCACGCGGGAGTTGGTCGTCGGGGTGGCCGGTGACGCGACGTTCGCGATCCGGGAGTGCTGGTCGGTGCATAGCTTCGGGTTCGTCGGGACGCCGATGCCGGCGAGGATCAGCAGTTCGGCCGCGTCGAGGCGGGCCGCGCAGGGGAAGCGACTCGGGCAGTCGGGCAGCGCGCAGCGGGTGCGGTCGTGCTCGTCGCGGCGGTGGGACAGATATGTGCGGTTCCACGCTTCGACCTGGGCGGGGTCCGGGCGTTCGCCGAAGAACGTCACCAGAGTGCTCCTTCCGGTCCGCGGCAGACAGCGGCCCGGAGTCTTGGTCACGGACCGCTGCCGCCGCAGGCCGATGACCTGTTCCCGGTGCGGGCAGCGAGGCCCGCGCTGACGCTGGGGCGTACCCGGGAAATGGGCATGGCCTTGTGGGGTGCGCCGGGGCGGGTCGATGACGGGTCGGGCCCGCCCCGGCTCGGAACGGGCGGGTGCCCGAACCGGGGGTGAAGGAGCCCGTTTTCAAGGGCCAACTCGGAAGCGGAGCGCCTTCGCTCACACATGCTGCCAGGGCAACTCTGGCACGTCTACATTGCCTCGCAACTTTGGTTAGTCGTCTTGTGGTTGCAAGATTGCAACAGGGGTGATCTACTGGACGGGCCAACCCGGAAGTGAGCCCATGTCCCCTTACAAGCCGGACTACCGACGCGTCGCAGACGACCTCCGTGAGCAGATCAAGGACGGTCGCCTCGCACCGGGCGCCAAGCTGCCCACCAAGCGCGAGATGTGCGCGCAATACGGCGTGAGCAGCCAGACCATCGAGTCCGCCATGCTGGTCCTCAAGACCGAAGGCCTCCTCGACGGGCGCCAGGGCAAGGGCGTCTACGTCGCCCGTCCGGAGAGCGAAGGGTGACCGTCGACCTGATCACGGTCGACGACGTCGAAGCGGCGGCCCGGGCGATCGCAGGCTCGGTGGTCCGCACCACCGTGCTGCCGGCCGCCTGGGCGCCCGGCCTGCACCTCAAGCCCGAGAGCCTCCAGCCCGTCGGCTCGTTCAAGCTGCGCGGTGCCACCAACGCGGTCTCCCGGTTGACCCCCGAGCAGCGCGCTCGTGGCGTGGTCACCCACTCGTCCGGCAACCACGGCCTGGCGCTCGCCTACGCGGCGCGGGTCTTCGGCGCGCCGTGCGTGGTCGTGATCCCCGAGACGGCTCCGGACATCAAGATCGCGGCGGTACGCGACATCGGCGCGGAAATCGTGATGGTGGCGCCGAGCCAGCGGGTCGCCCGCGCGCAACGGCTGGCCGAGGAGCGGGGCCTGACGCTGATCCCGCCGTACGACCATCGCGACATCATCGCCGGCCAGGGGACGGTCGGCCTGGAGATCCTGGCCGACTGCCCGGACGTCGAGGTCGTGCTGGTGCCGGTCGGCGGCGGCGGGCTCGCCTCCGGTGTGGCCACCGCGATCAAGGGCCGCCGGCCGGACGTGAAGGTCTTCGGCGTCGAGCCGGACCTGGCCGCCGACGCGCACGAGTCGCTGGTCCGCGGCACGATGGTCACCTGGGAGGTGGCCGACCTGATCCGCACCAGCGCCGACGGTCTGCGGGTGCCGTTGAGCGAGCTGACCTTCGCCCACCTGCACGCGCGCCTCGACGGGATCATCACCGTCACCGAAGCGCAGATCACCGCCGCGACCGCGCGGCTGGTGCAGCGGTCGCGCCTGGTGGTCGAGCCGAGCGGCGCGGTCGCCACGGCCGCCTTCCTGTTCCGGCGCGACCAGTTGCCGCAGGGTCGCACCGTCGCGGTCATCACCGGCGGCAACGTCGACCCGGCGGTGCTCGCCGCCGCCGCGGCCGCCTGAATATCCCCGGTCCTGTTTGGGTACAGAACTTGCCGTCCGACAAACTCGAGGAGTGACGGCATGTCCTACCCGACCAGCCCTGCCCGGCCGCGTAGCTCGGCCGCCCGCGTCTGCACCATCATCGCGTTCGTCCTGGCCGTGCTCGCGGTGCTCATCTGGCCCGCGGTGTTCGGCCTGCTCGGCCTGATTCTCGGGATCGCCGGCGCGATGCTCGGCGACAAGCCCCTCGGCTGGTACGCCGCCGGCGCCAGCGTTGTCGGCTTCCTGCTCGGGATCGTGCTCACCGCCGCCCTGATGAACTGACGACGCGCAGGGCCTGTCCGGTGTGGACAGGCCCTGTCGATGTCAGTCGGCCAAGCCCCTGTCGATGTCAGTGGGCCAAGCCCCTGCGATGTCAGTGGGCCAAGCCCCTGCGATGT
>NZ_BONC01000067.1 GCF_016862515.1 Asanoa iriomotensis | reverse complement strand
CGTTCCAGTAACCGCACTGACGCTGCCCGCGTCGCATCAGGAGGACCCTTGACCGCCATCGTTTTCCTCGGCGCGGGCAGCGTCGTCTTCACCCGTGAGCTGCTCACGGACATCCTCGGCTTCCCGGAGCTGGCCGGTGCGCGGATCGTCCTGCACGACATCGACCAGGAGCGGCTTGCCACAGCGGCGATGCTGGCCCGGCGCGTCGCCGACGCGCACGGCGTCCGGCCCGAGATCGTCGCGACGCCCGACCGCCGGAAAGCCCTGGACGGAGCCGACTTCGTCATCAACACCATCCAGGTCGGCATGTACGCGGCCACCCGCGTCGACTTCGACGTGCCGGCCCGGTTCGGCCTGCGCCAGACGATCGGCGACACGATCGGCATCGGCGGCATCTTCCGCGGTCTGCGCACGTTCCCGGTGCTCGCCGGCATCGCCGCCGACATGGCCGAGCTGTGCCCGGACGCGTGGCTGCTCAACTACACCAACCCGATGGCCATGAACGTCACATACCTGGCCCGGGTGGCGCCGCGGCTCAAGGTCCTGGGGCTGTGCCACTCGGTCCACTGGACGGTCCGCGGCCTGTGCGACCTGGTCGGCGTGCCGTTCGGGGATGTCACGTTCGACAGCGCGGGCGTCAACCACCAGGCCTGGATCCTGCGCTGGGAACGCGACGGCACCGACCTCTACCCGTTGCTGGACGCCGCGATCGACGCCGGCCCGGAGCTGCGCCGGCGCGTGCGGGTCGACATGTACCGGCGGCTCGGCTACTACCCGACCGAGACGAGCGAGCATTCCGCGGAGTACGTCCCGTGGTACCTGCACCACGACGAAGAAATAGCCCGGCTGCGCATTCCCGTCGGCGACTATCTGCGGGTCAGCGAGGACAACCTTTCTACCTTCGCCGCCATCCGCGACGACCACACGGGGCCGATCGACCTGAGCCGCGAGACCGTCGAGTACGCACCGCAGGTGATCCACAGCATGCTCACCGGCACGCCGCGCCGGATCATCGCCAACGTGGCCAACGACGGTTTGATCGGAAACCTGCCGGCCGGCTTCGCGGTCGAGGTGGCGACGATCGTCGACGCGAGCGGCGCGAGCCCTGAGCCGGCCGGCGACCTGCCACCACAGCTCGCGGCGGTCAACCGCCCCTACGTCAGCGTCGGCGAACTGACGGTGGCGGCCGCCGTCACCGGCGACCCACGGCTGGTCCGCCAGGCCGCCATGGTCGACCCGAACACCGCCGCCTCCCTGACGGTCGACGCGATCTGGGACCTGTGCGACGCCCTCACCGCGGCGCACGGCAACCAGCTGCACGAGGCGCTCCGGGGATGATCGGCGATCTGGTTGCGGCGCGCGTTGACTTGCTGTCTGAGGGGCTCCGGGGATGATCGCCTATCTGGCTGCGGCGCGCGTTGACCTGCTGTCTGAGGGGCTCCGGGGATGATCGGCGACCTGACTGCGGCGCGCGTTGACTTGCTGTCTGAGGGGCTTCGCGCATGATTGACGACCTGCGCCTTCGTGACTACACCCCGGTGGCTTCGATTCGCCGTCCGGAGACCCGCGTGCCGCGGCCGGCGGTGCCGGTCGTCGACGTGCACAACCACCTGGGCCGGTGGCTCGGCGGCGGGGACTGGCTCGTGCCCGACGTGCCGGCGCTGGTCGAGCTCATGGACCAGGTCGGCGTCCGCACGATCGTCAACCTCGACGGCCGCTGGGACGCCGAGCTGGACGCGAACATCGCTCGCTTCGACAGCCCGTACCCGGACAGGTTCGTGACCTTCTGCCACCTCGACTGGTCACTGCTGCACGGCCCGGACCCGACCGGCGCCCTGATCGCGGCCCTGCGCCGCGCCCGCGACGCCGGCGCTCGCGGTGTCAAGGTCTGGAAGGACCTCGGTCTGACCATCACGGACGCCCGCGGCGAAAAGGTCCTACCAGATGACCCTCGCCTGTTCGACGTGTTCGCGGCGGCGGGGGAGCTGGGCCTGCCGATCCTGATCCACACCGCGGACCCGATCGCCTTCTTCGGCCCGCTCGATGCGACCAACGAGCGCCTGGAGGAACTGGCCGAGAACCCCGGCTGGTGGTTCGGCGCACCCGGCTACCCCACCTTCGACCGTCTGATGACGGCGCTGGACGCGGTGGTCGCCGGCGCACCCGGCACGACGTTCGTCGGTGCACACGTCGGCTGCGCCGCCGAGGACCTGGCCTGGGTCGACGGCATGCTGACCCGCCACTCCAACTTCCACGTCGACCTCGGCGGCCGCCTCGCCGAGCTGGGCCGCCAACCCCGCGCCACCCGCCGCCTGATCGTCGACCACCCCGACCGGGTCCTGTTCGGCTCGGACGCGTTCCCACCGTCCCGGGAGGCGTACGAGATCTACTGGCGCTTCCTCGAAACCGCCGACGAATGCTTCCCCTACGCCCCGGGCGCCCGCGTGCCACCACAGGGCCGCTGGGACATCTCCGCCGTCGACCTGCCGCCGGACGTGCTGGCCCAGGTCTACGCCGGCAACGCCCGCCGTCTCCTCAACCTGCCTAACTAGCGACTGTCGGAGCGCGCCGCGATCGGGCACAGTGGACGCGTGACCGATTTGTTCATCAGTCATGCGGGCCGCGACCGGTCCTGGGCGGAATGGGTCGCCTGGGAGCTGACCGAGGCGGGCTACTCCGTCGAGCTCGACCTCTGGGACTGGGAGGTCGGTGAGAACTTCGTCGAGAAGATGCGCGACGCGCTCGAGCAGGCCGACCGGATGGTCGCGCTGTTCTCGCCGGCCTACTTCGAGCCGCAACGGTTCACCTCGCCGGAGCTGACTGCGCTGCTCGCGGACCGCGGCCCGACCCGCAAGCGGGTGCTGCCGGTGCGGATAGAGAGCGTGACGCCGCCGCAGCTCTACCAGCCGCTGCTCAGCGTCGACCTGTTCGGCGTCCCCGAGGAGGAGGCCCGCCGCCGGTTGCTGGCCGCGGTCGGCGGGGCGCGGCGTCCGGGCGGGCGCCCAGGGTTCCCAGGGACGGCGGCGCCGCCGGTGGCAAACCGTGGCACGGGTCCGCGGTTGCCCGGGTCGCTGCCGCGCGTGTGGAACCTGCCGCCCCGCAACCCGGCGTTCACCGGCCGCGACCGCATGATCGTCGACCTGCGCGACGGACTGCTCGCCGGCAGCCCGATCGTCGTGCAGGCGCTCCAGGGCATGGGCGGTGTCGGCAAGACCCAGCTCGCGATCGAGTACGCCTACCGGTTCGCCAACGAGTACGAGCTGGTGTGGTGGATCGCCGCCGAGCAGGCCGACCTCGTCGCCGAGCAACTCGCGGCGCTCGCGGTCGCCGCGGGGCTCGCACCGCCCGACGGCGGCGTCACGTCCTCGGTCGCCGCGGCCCTGGCCCACCTGCGTTCCGCCGACCGGAGCCTGCTGATCTTCGACAACGCGGAGTCCCGCGAGGCGGTCCGCCCGTGGCTGCCGGGCGGCACGACGCACGTCCTGGTGACCTCCCGCAGCCCGCTGTGGTCAGGTGTCGCGCAGTCGGTCGGGGTCGACGTGTTCGCCCGCACGGAGTCGACCGCGCTGCTGCGTGCCACGCTGCCGCAGCTGTCCGCCGCGGACGCCGACCGCTTGGCCGACGCGCTCGGCGACCTGCCCCTCGCGGTCGCGCAGGCCGGCGACCTGATCGCGGAGACCGGCGTACCCGTCGACGTATTCCTGTCCGCGCTGGCCAAGAACGCCGCGGACCTGCTCGCCAGCGACCCACCACCGGCCGGCTACCAGGTGCCGCTCGCGGCCGCGGTCACCGTCGCCGCGAAACGCCTCGCCGCCGACGACCCCGTCGCGGCGCAGCTGTTGATCCTGTGCGCACACATGGCACCCGAACCCATCCCGCTGGACCTGTTCCGCGACACGACCGACCGGCTGCTCCCGGCCGAGCTGGCCGCCGCGGCCGGCAGCGGGATCGCGCTCGAACGCGCCGCCGGCCGGTTGACCCGCTACGGCCTGGCCCGCACATTGGACGGTGGCGTGCAGCTCCACCGCCTGACCCAGGCCATCCTGCGCGACGCCGACCCCGACGCCGCCGCGCACCGCGCCACTGTGGAGCAGCTCCTCATCGCGGCCCGACCCGACAACGGGCGCGACCCCGCCGGGTGGCCGCGGTGGAGCCAGCTGCTCCCGCACGTCCTCGCCGCCGACCCGGGCAGCAGCCGCAGCCCCGAGGTGCACTGGCTCGCCCATCACGCGGTGTGGCACCTGCTCGCCCGCGGCGACGCCCGCACGGCCCTCCCGCTGGCCGAGCACCTGTACGCCGCCTGGACCGACAGCCTCGGCCCCGACCACTCCTCGAGCCTGCTGGGTGCGGACACGCTCGCCTACGCGTACCGGCTGTCCGGCGCGCCCGACAAGGCGCGCACGCTCAACGAGGACGCGCTGGCCCGCCGCCGGCGGATCTTCGGTGACGACGACCGCAACACCCTCGGCACGGCCAACAACCTGGCCAACGACCTGCGGGACCTGGGTGAGTTCGAGCGCGCGCGGCAGCTCGGTGAGGACACGCTCGCGCGGCGCCGCCGGGTCCTCGGCGAGGACCACCCCGACACGCTCAGCGCCGCGCACAACCTCGCCTTCGACCTGACGCAGACCGGCGAGCGCGAGCGGGCGCGCCAGCTCGACGAGGACACGCTGGCCCGCCGGCGACGCATCCTCGGGGACGACCACCCGGACACGCTCAACTCCGCCAGCAACCTCGCCGTCGACCTGACCAACCTGGGCGAACACGAGCGGGCGCGGCAGCTCGACGAGGACACCCTGGCGCGCCGCGGCCGGATCCTCGGCGTCGAACACCCGGACACGCTCAACTCCGCCAACAACCTCGCCGCCGTGCTCACCCACCTGGGCGACTACCAGCGGGCCCGGCAACTCGACGAGGACACCTTGGAACGCCGGCGTCGGGTGCTCGGCGTCGACCACCGCAGCACCCTCGCGTCGGCCAACAACCTCGCCATCGTGCTCGCGCACTTCGGCGAGTACGAGCAGGCACGGCGGCTCGACGAGGACACCCTCACGCGCCGGCGTCGGGTGCTCGGCGACGACCATCCCAACACCCTCTCGTCGGCCCGGAATCTCGCCGCCGACCTGCGCAATCTCGGCAGGAACGAGGAGGCCGAGCGGATCGAGAAGGAGATGGGGATGCCACCGAGTTGATCTGCCCGATTCGCACGGGTCGACGGTAATCGTCGGACCACGCTAATGATCAGCGTCCCTTTACGGTCGCGCGGCCCGCAGGGCACGATGGTGCGGCGACCAGGGAGGACGACGATGTCTTCGACCGAACGCACCGACGGCGACAACGGCACCGACGGGTTTGTCGCGGAATGGCGCAACGGCGCCTACAACTGTTACAGCTCTGGGCACAAGTTCTGCCGCGAGGTCTGCCCCGTGATGCAGGTGACCCGCAACGAGGTGCACACGCCCACCGCCTTCCACGCCAACGTCGTCGCGATGGAGAAAGGGCTGCTGGACATCGCCGACGTGGCCCGCGACTACGTGCACTGCACGGGTTGCGGCGCCTGCGAACTGCGGTGCCCCAACACCCTGTTCACCGGCGACTTCTACCGCTTCCGCACGCGCACCGTGCAGTTGGTCAAGGCCGCCCGCGCCCTCGCCGTCGACCAGGGCATCCACCAGCCCGGGTGGCAGCGCTGGGTCGAGGAGACGAGCCGCCAGAAGTCCGAGCCGGTGCTGGGCGCCGAGGTGCCCGTCAGCCAGGAGCACGTCCGGGACTGGGCGGCCGGTCTCGACCTGCCGATCGGCGGCGAGACCATCCTCTTCTGCGACTGCGAGGGCGCGTTCCACCGCACGTCGGTGCCGCGGGCCGCGGCCAAGCTGCTCCAGCGGGCCGGCGTCGAGTTCGGCCTCATGCGCGAGCAGTGGTGCTGCGGCGGTCCGGCCGCCGAGATGGGCTACGTCGACCGCGCCCGCGAGTTCGCCAAGCACAATGTGGACGACTGGCGGGCGGTCGGCGCGCGCCGGATCATCGTGTTCGACCCGCACGACTACATCTCGTTCACCGAGGACTATCCGAGCTACTTCGGCGACGAGTACGACTTCGAGATCGTCCTCTTCGTCGAGTTGCTCGCGGAGCTGATCCGCGACGGCCGGCTGCCGCTGACCCACCCGGTCGAGCGGACCGTGACCTACCACGACGCCTGCCGGCTCAACAAGCGCAAGGGCATCCACGCGGCCCCGCGCGAGGTGCTGCGGGCCATCCCGGGCCTGACGTTCAAGGACGTCGACCACGTCACACAGTGGTCCTACTGCTCGGGTGCCGGCGGCGGCCTGCCGATCGAGCGGCCCGACCTGACCGCCGAGATCAGCCGCCGCCGGGTCGAGCGGGCCGCCGCGCTCGACGTCGACACGCTGGTCAGCGCGTGCGTCTGGTCGGAGCGGCCGCTCACGGAACAACGCGGCGCGCTGGAGATCATGGACCTGCTCGAGATCGTCGCGCTGGCGGCGGGTCTGGAGGACGAGCGATGACCAGCACCCTCGTCACCGACCCCGTCATCGACGAGCTGGTCGCCATCTGCGGCCCCGACAACGTGTTCGCCGACAGGTCGTCGCGGGTCAACCGCGCCCGCGTCCCCGCGCCGTTCCCGGTGCACCGCTGGGCCGAGCACGTGCCCGACGTCGTCGTCCTGCCGACCACCGCCGAGCAGGTGTCCGAAGTGGTCAAGCTGGCCAACCGACACCGGATCCCGGTGGTGCCGCGGGCCGGCGGGACCGGGCTGACCGACGGCGCGGTGCCCCTGCGCCACGGCATCGTCGTCGACGTCAAGCTGATGAACAAGATCCTGGAGATCGACCTCGACGACCGCACGGTCACGGTGCAGCCGGGCATCAACATGCTCAAGCTCAACGAAGAGCTGCAGCAGTACGGCGTCATCTACCCCGACGACCCGGCGTCGTACCCGTGCTCCCTCGTCGGCGGGCGGATCGGCACGAGCGGCTGGTCGCTGATCGGCGGCCGCTACGGACACACCCGCGACCTGGTGATCAGCTTCCAGATCGTGCTGCCCACGGGCGAGCTGATCTGGGTCGGCGACGGCGGCGGCCGCAAGGTGCGCAAGTCGTCGACCGGCTACCAGCTCAAGCACCTGTTCATGGGCCACCAGGGCACGCTCGGCATCGTCACCGAGGCCGTCCTGGAGCTGGTCCCGCGTCCCGAGGCCGAGTTCGCGGCGTTCTTCTCATATCCCGACTACGAGACCGCCTGGCGCTCGACGGGCGCCCTGGCGAAATCCGGCCTGGCCACGCTCGCCGGTGTCGTGCTCTTCGACGAGTGGAAGCTCGACTACCTGCGCCGCGACGACGAGGCCTACATCCCGCAGCCCGACGACGTGCGGTGCGTGGTCGCGACCGCGATGTACGGCACCACCGACGAGGTGCGCCCCGGCGCCAAGCGGCTCATGCGGATCGGCAAGGACACCGGCGGCGCGTACCTGGGCGACGAGATCTCCCAAGGCGACTGGGCGAGCCGGCACGACCGCTACGCGACGCCGCTGCACGGGCGGCTGCGCGACGGCCAGGTCGTGCCGATGAGCTGGCACTGCGAGGACGCGTCGATCAACTGGTCGCAACTGCCGCAGGTGCGCCGCGAGTGGCACGAGATCGTGGCCCGGCTCGGCGACAACTTCCGGATCTTCGACGACTGGGGGATGTTCGCCTACACCAACGCGGCGTTCAAGCCGTGGGGCGACTACCTCACCGAGATCGACGTCGGCATCTGGGAGCAGGAGCTCGACGACGCCGCCTGGGACGCCTGGGTCACCGCCAAGCGCGACATCGCGGCGGTGGCGATCGCGCACGGCGGCTCGATCAGCGCGTGCCACGGCGCCTGCCGCGCGGGTGAGGTCGACCTCGTGCCCGAGGAGCTGGGCGGCGGCTGGGACGTGATGAAGAAGGTCAAGCGCGTGCTCGACCCGCTCAACATCATGAACCCCGGGAAATACCTTCTCGACGAGGCGTACGAGTGATGATCGGTTTTCGTCTTTCGGCAGAGCGCCCGCCCGACCCGCGGCGGATCAACGACGTGGTGGTGCAACGCCTCGACCACGTGTATGAAGTGGACCCCGAGCTGATGCGGGACCACATCCAGCAACACGACTTCCCGGCGTGGGACACGCGCCGCATCGTCGACAGCCGGTGGGAGCACCTCGCGTGGATGCACGCCCACTGGGCCGACTCGGTGGTGTCCGGCGAGGAGCTGATCTCGACCGAAGAGTGAGGACGCCATGCGGTTCAGCTATGTGATGCTTCCCGACTACCCGCTCGCCGACTCGATGGAGTCGATCAAGAAGGCGGACGAGCTCGGCTTCTACGGGTGCTATGCCGCCGACGAGACCTGGCACAAGGACATGTGGCTGCTGTTCGCGGCGGCCGCCGACAAGACCATTAACATCCGGTTCGGCCCGAGCCTGTCGGGCGTCGTGCTCCGCGAGCCGACGCTGATCGCACAGGCGACGGCCACATTGGACGAACTGACCGGCGGCCGCGCCGAGTGCGTCATCTCCTGCGGCAACTTCGGTCTGCTGGCGCAGTACCACATCGACTGGGCACAGACCCGGCCGCTGTCCCGGACGCTCGAGGCGCACACCGTGATGCGGACCCTGCTCGACGAGGGCGCGATCAACTTCGAGGGCGAGTTCTACAAGTACTCGGGGCTGTTCACGTTCGCCCGGCCGGTCCAGCCGCGGTTGCCGTTGCTGCTCGGCGCGATGCGCGGCCCGCGCTCGTTCCAGAAGGCCGGCGAGGTCTCCGACGGGGTGCACCACGCGTTGAGCTACACCCGCGAGGCGTACGACTATCTGGTGTCGAACGTCCGAAAGGGAGCCGAAAAGGCCGGCCGCGACTGGCAGTCGCTGGACATCGGCGCGTGGATCGTCTTCTCGATCGGCCGCGACTCGGCCGCGGCCAAGGAGGCCGCGCGCAGCATGGTCGGCCTGTACGCGTCGTCGATGCCGGCGGAGCAACTGCGCCGCAACGGCGTCGACCCGGCCGACCTGCAACCGGTCATCGACGCCCTCGGCAAGGGCGACCTGGCGGGCGCGATCGAGCTCACCCGGCCCGACATCGCCGAACGCCTGTCGGTGGCGGGCACGCCGGAGGAGTGCGTGGCCAAGCTGCGCAGCGAGATCGTCGACGCGGGCGTCAACCACCTGATCTTCGCGATCACGGACGCCGCGCTGGTCAAGGCCCTGATGGGCCGGGACCTCGACAACGTCGCCTCGGTCAACGACCAACTCCAGCTCATCCACGACGAGGTGATGCCGGCCTTTTCCGGAAAATAACCTAGAAGGGCATTAATCAGGAAGATAATCCACTATGTGTCCGTCTTCCCGGAATCGATGTTCCTGCCGGTGGCGCTCGGGTTCTTCGGCCTGGGCACCGGCTACCTGATCTACGGTCCGCAGGAGCTGTTCGGCTTCCCTCGGCGCGATCCGCAGGTCGACCGGGCCACGGGCATGTGGGGTATCTGGCTGCCCGGCTTCTGCCAGGCCCTGGTCGGCGTGATCCTGTTCGTCGGCCTGACCTGGTTTCCGGTCTTCACCGACGCCAGCGCGACCTACATGGCGGCGCTCGCGTTCAGCGCGTACGGCATCCACTGGTTCGTGTTGGGCTGGAACCGCGCGCACGGCGCCGACGCCCGGCCCAACGGCTTCATGTCGATCCCGTTCGTGATCATCTCGGTCCTCGGCGCCACGGTGTTCTTCCTGGCCGGCTCGTGGCCGCTCGGCGTGCTGTTCATCGGGCTCGCGCTGGTCTACGTCGCGGAGTTCTTCGCGAGCTTCAAGATCGGCGTGCGGGCGCTCGCGAACGGTCGGGCGACGGTCAACCTCGGGGAGAAGGCCCTGGGCTTCTTCCACATCCTGGTCGGCCTCTGGCTGATGTACCTCACGTTCGCCACCACGCTGAACATCGCCTCCGGCTACCACATCCCGGCCGCCTGAGACCCGGGACACATTTCCGCCGGCCATGTCGCACTTCGGGTGCCTGTCTCGCTCTCACGTAGCGACCGACAGGAGGCCCGGACGATGACCGATACCGCGACGCAGGCGTACACCGAGCACCGCACGTTGTTGTTCTCGATCGTCTACAACATGCTCGGCAGCGTCGCCGACACCGAGGACGTGCTGCAGGAGACCTGGCTGGCGTGGGCCGAGCGGCACACGGCGCCCGGTGAGATCGACAACTCGAAGGCCTATCTGGTACGCATCGCGGTCAACCGCGCCCTCGCCCAGCAGGCCAGCATCAGCCGGCGCCGGGAGACCTACGTGGGGCCCTGGCTGCCCGAGCCCGTCGTCGAGGCCGGCGACGGGTCGGACGCGTCCGTGCGGGTCGAGTCCGTCTCCATGGCGCTGCTCGTCGTGCTCGAAACCCTGACCCCGCTCGAACGCGGCGTCTTCGTGCTCCACGAGGTGTTCGGCTACGCGCACACCGAGATCGCCGAGATCCTCGGCCGCAACCCGTCGGCAGTCCGCCAACTCGCCCACCGCGCCCGTGAGCACGTCCATGCCCGGCGCCCGAGGTTCCAGCCGGACCCGAGCGTCCAGCGGGAGGTGACCGAGCGGTTCCTGGCGGCCGCGCTCGGCGGCGACATGGCGGCCCTCCTGGAGATCCTCGCCCCGGACGTCAGCCTCTGGGGCGACAGCGGCGGCAAGGCGCACACCGCCGGGGGTCGCCGGCCGATCCAGGGCCGGGCCAACGTCGCCCGCCTCATCACCCACACCGCGCCCACCGCCGGCGCGGACATCGAGGTCGTCTACCGCAGCGTCAACGGCGACCCGTCGGCCCTGCTGTTCGCCGGCGACCGGCTCTATGCCGTGGTCGTCCTGGACCTCACCCCGGACGGCCGCCAGGTGTCCGCGATCTATTCCGTCGCCAACCCCGACAAGCTCGCCCACGTCGATTGAGGACTATCCATGTTGCGTAAGGCTTTGACGATACCCAGCGGACGGCGGGCGAAATGGTTCGTCCTTGCCATTTGGCTAGCTGTGCTCGTGCCGGCCCTGATGCTGGCCGGCCGGCTCGGCGACGTCCAGAAGAACGACAACGCGGCCTGGCTGCCCGGCAACGCCGAGTCCACCCAGGTCCTCGACCAGGTCCGCGAGTTCCAGTCCGCGGACACGCTGCCCGCGATCGTGATCTACGACCGGCCGGCGGGTGTCACCGACGCCGACCTGGCCAAGGCGCGGGCGGACGCGGCCGCCTTCGCCGGGATCGACGGCGTCGTCGGGCAGCCGCAGGGTCCGACCCGGTCGCAGGACGGCAAGGCGATCCAGACCGTCGTCCAGGTGCGCCAGAGTGCGGGCGGCTGGAGCGCGATCGGCGAGGTGGTCTCCGCGATGAGCGATGTCGGCGAGAAGGACGCGGACGGGCTCGGGTTCCACGTCACCGGACCCGCCGGGTACGCCGCCGACTCGTCCGACGCCTTCAGCGGGATCGGCGCCCTCGGGATGATCAGCGCGGTCGTGGTGGTGGTCATCCTGCTGTTCACCTACCGCAGCCCGGTGCTCCCGCTGCTGCCGCTGATGGCCGCGGGCGGCGCGCTGGTCACCGCGGAGGCGCTGATCTACCTGCTGGCCAAGCACGCCGGGCTCACCATCAACGCGCAGACCAGCTTCGTGCTCACCGTGCTGGTCTTCGGCGCCGCCACGGACTACGCGCTGCTGCTCACCTCGCGCTACCGGGAGGAGTTGCTGCGCCACGAGGACCGGCACGAGGCGATGGCGGTCGCGCTGCGCCGGTCGAGCCCGGCGATCATCGCGAGCGCCGCGACCGTCGCCGTCGGCCTGCTCGTGCTGATGCTGGCCACGCTCAACTCCACCAAGGGACTCGGGCCGGCGTCCGCGATCGGCATCGTCGTCGGCCTGCTGGCCATGGTCACGCTGATGCCGGCACTGCTGGTCATCTTCGGCCGCTGGATCTTCTGGCCGCGCCGACCGGTGCACGGCGCGCCCGCCCGCGGCGGGCAGGGCATCTGGACCCGGATCGGCACCGCCATCGCACGGCGGCCGCGGACGGTGTGGATCGCGACGGCGCTGGTGCTGGGCGCGATGGCGTTCGCGGTGACGGGGCTCAAGGCCGACGGGATCCCGAGCAAGGACCAGTTCACCAACTCGACACAGGCGGTCACTGGCGAGGAGATCCAGGCGCGGCACTTCCCGGCGGGCTCGGGCGACCCGGTCTACGTCGTGGCCCGCGCCGACTCGGCGGAGCAGGTCCGGGCGGCGCTGGCCGGCGTGCCGGGTCTGACCGGGGTCACCCCGCCGGTCGTCAAGAACGACAGCGCGCTCATCCTGGGTACGCTCGAGGCCGCACCCAACAGCGACGCCGCCGTGCGCACGGTCGAGGCGGCCCGGACCGCGATCCACGCCGTGGACGGCGCCGACGCCCGGCTCGGCGGCAGCACCGCGATCACGCTCGACATCCAGGAGTCGGCGGCCCGCGACTCCACAGTGGTCATGCCGGTGGTGCTGCTCGTGGTGTTCCTCATCCTGGCGCTGCTGCTGCGGGCGATCGTCGCGCCGCTGCTGCTGATCGCCACGGTGGTGCTGTCGTTCGGTGCGGCCCTGGGCGTCAGCGCGCTGATGTTCAACCACGTCTTCGGCTTCGCCGGGGCGGACGCCGCGTTCCCGCTGCAGACGTTCGTGTTCCTGGTGGCGCTGGGCATCGACTACAACATCTTCCTGGTCACCCGGGTACGCGAGGAGTCGCTGCGCCACGGCACCCACCGCGGAGCCCTGATCGGCCTGTCCGCCACGGGCGGCGTGATCACGTCAGCGGGCCTGGTCCTGGCGGGCACATTCGCGGCGCTGGTCTCGCTGCCACTGGTACTCGCGGCCCAGATCGGCTTCACGGTGGCGTTCGGGGTGCTGCTCGACACCTTGATCGTGCGGTCGGTGCTGGTCACGGCGCTGACCCTGGACGTGGGCCGCTGGATGTGGTGGCCGAGCAAGCTCTTCAAGCGCCACGACGACGCGACACCGGGGGCCCCGGACCACGACCGCGAGCCGGCCCTGGCCACGAGATGACACGGCCGCGGGCCGCCGACCACGGGGCGGCGGCCCGCGCAGGCCTTGGCCACGCGATGACACCACCGCGGGTTTGTCGGCCGCCGAGCGGCGGCCGCCCTGCCTTTGGCAACGGATGACCGCGCGCGTAAGCCTTGGCGTCGGGATGGCGCGGGTGGGGGTTGCCGGTCGGGGGCGCGGTCCGCATAAGCCTTCGCCGTGGGATGACGCCCGCGTGGGTCGTCGGCCGTAGGGCGGCGCCCAAACCCGGCCGTGGCCCCGGGATCACGCCCAAGCCGGCGACGGGGCGGCTCGTGTGAAACCGCTATGAAGCCGGTTTGAAGCCCGGACCGCGCACCCTTCCTTCGACGACGTGTCGGACAGCGACACGGCAAGGGGAGGCGGGGCTAATGGTTAGCGGTTCATCGCGGTCCGCGATCGAGGTGACCGGGTTGCGGAAGTCGTTCGGCGGCACCGTGGTGCTCGACGGCATCGACCTGGCGGTCGACGAGGGGACGACGTTCTCCCTGTTGGGTCCCAATGGTGCCGGTAAGACCACCGCCGTGCGGATTCTTTCTACCCTTATTCGGTTCGACAGTGGGCGGGTTCGGGTGGCCGGGCATGACCTTGTCGCCGAGCCCGACGCGGTGCGGCGCTTGATCGGGGTCACCGGGCAGTTCTCGGCCGTCGACGATCTGCTCACCGGCGAGGAGAACCTGGTCCTCATGGCTGACCTGCACCACCTCGGCCGGGTCGAGGGGCGGCGGCGGACCGCCGACCTGCTCGATCGGTTCGACCTCACCGGCGCCGCGCGCAGGCTCGCGTCGACCTACTCCGGTGGTATGCGGCGCCGGCTCGACCTGGCCATGACGCTGGTCGGCGATCCGAGGGTGATCTTTCTCGACGAGCCGACCACCGGGCTCGACCCGCGCAGCCGGCAGGCGATGTGGGAGACGATCCGCGGGCTCGTGGCCAACGGCGTCACGATCTTCCTGACCACCCAGTACCTGGACGAGGCCGACGAGCTCGCCGACCGGATCGCCGTGCTCGACGGTGGCAAGGTGGTCGCCTCCGGCACCGCCGAGGAGCTCAAGCGGGGCCTGCCCGGCGGCCACGTGCGGTTGCGGTTCGCCGACGCGGCCCGGCTCGCGGCCGCCGCCGGTGTGCTCGCCGACGCCACCCGCGATGACGAGGCGCTCACGTTGTCGGTGCCGAGCGACGGCGGCGTACCCGCGTTGCGGTTGCTCCTCGATCGTCTCGAGCGGGCGGACCTCGAGGTCGCCGAGCTGTCCGTGCACACGCCGGACCTCGACGACGTCTTCTTCGCGCTGACCGGCCACGCCACCGGCGCAACAGCAACAGCCACGACCGAGAAGGAAGCCGTCCGATGAGCGACGCCCTGACCATGCTGCGGCGCAACGTCCGCCACACGCAGCGCAACCCGACCACCCTGGTCATGACCATCGCGCTGCCGGTCTTCCTCCTGCTGGTCTTCGTCGGCGTGCTCGGCGGCGCCCTCAACGCCGGCTTCGGCCCCGCCGAGGGCGAGTACATCGACTACCTGGTGCCGGGAATCCTGCTCATGACCGTCGGGTACGGCGCCAGCCAGACCGCGATGGCCGTGAACCGGGACGTCACGACCGGCATCATCGCCCGGTTCCGCACGATGGCGATCTCCCGCGCCTCGGTGCTGACCGGGCACGTGGTCGGCTCGACCATCCGCACGCTGGTCAGCGCCGCCCTGGTGATCGCCGTGTCAGTGCTGATGGGCTTCCGCCCGGCGTCCGACCCCGCCCGCTGGCTCGGCACGCTCGGCCTCCTGGCGCTGCTCACGGTCGCCCTCACCTGGATCGCGGTCGCGGTCGGTCTCATGGCCAGGACCGCCGAGGGCGTCGGCCCGTTCATCTTCGTCGTGCAGCTCCTGCCGTTCCTCAGCAGCGCGTTCGTGCCACCCGAGTCCATGTCGGTCGCGGTCCGCTGGTTCGCCACCCACGAGCCGTTCACACCGATCATCGACGCCCTGCGCGGGCTGCTGCTCGGCACCACGGTGGAGCACGGCGGCATCGTCGCGATCGCCTGGTGCGTGGGGCTCGCGCTCGCCGGCTACGTCTGGGCGCGGGCGTTGTTCCGGCGCGACCCGGCGGCCTGAGCCCGGTCGCGCACGGCCGCCAGCGCCGCGGCCCGCAGGCCTTCGTGATCGAGGCCGGCGTAAGAGGACACCGCGTCCGCGTACGCCGGCCCGTCGGCCCCCAGGCCGATCTCGGTGACCCGCGCCGGCGTCAGGTCGGGCTGCCAGCCGCGGAAGATCCCGAACCGCTCGGCCAGGGCGACCAGGCGGGCGCCCGATGCCGCGGCGCCCCGGTCCACGGACGCCACCGCGAGGGCCAGCAACAGCGTGCCGCCGACCGGAAACTCCACGATGGACAGCGACGGCAGCGCGCCCGACAGGAACCCCGGCAGCTCGTCGACGATGTCCGCGACCTCGTCGAGGCGGCCGTACCGGGCGTGGCGGAGCACCGTGTTCGCCTCGACCTCGAACGGCCACAGGCCGATGTCGGCACGGCCGGAGCGTGACCGGGCGGCGGCCTCCCGCCAGACGCGCAACCCGCCGTCGATGTCGCCCCGACCGAGCTGGATCTCGGCGCGGGCGCACATCGTGTAGCGCTCCACGTCGGCCGGGTCGTCCCCGTCGGCCGGCGTGGGTTCGGAAAGCCCGCGTTCCGCCACGTCGTACGCCCCGCGCTGCAGGTTGGCCAGCACCAGCGCCCACTGCCCGCGCGTCGTCGACCAGCCGAGCCCCCCGGTGATCGACAGAGCGGCGTACAGGTTGCGGTACGCCTCCTCGCCCGGGTCGGAGTGCAGGCTCAGCTCACCGACCCGGCTGTAGGCCATCGCCCGCAGCAGCGGCAGGCCGTCGTCGCCGACCGACGCGCTCATCCGCCTGGCCGCCGCCAGCGCGCTGTCCAGCTCGTTGGCGTACTCGTGCACGTAGCTGAGCAGGTAGTCGGCGATCCCGGCGAGCAGCGGCGCACGGCTGGCCGACAGCTCGCGCAGCGCCGCGACGTGCGGCGCGCTCAGGGCGACGTGCGCCGCGCGGAGAAGGGTGTCCGGCGGAGCCGGTGGCAGCCGGCGCAGGCCGACCAGGGCCCGCAGCGGGCTGACGCCCGGCATGAGGAACCCGAACATCGCGCCCAGCACGAGGGCCGTCCGGGTCACCTCGACGAGATCGGGGTCGGGGCGGAGATGCGACAGCACCCAGGCGGTGTCCCGGGCCAGCTCCGTGAGGCGGGGGACGTTCGACTCCGTGATCCAGAGTGTGCCCAGCGCGGCCGCCACCGCCGCGACGGTGGCGCCGTCCGCCCGGTCGAGCCCGTGCCGCAGCGCCAGCAGCAGGTTCTCCTGGTCGGCGCGGACCGCCTCCACGGCCTGCAGCCCGTCGTGGAGGTCAGCGCCCGCCTGCCAGCGGACGCCGAAGTCGCGCGCCCAGCCGAGGAGCAGGCCGATCGCCCGGTCGGTCTCGCCGGCGTCGGCGAGGCGGGCGGCGCTGAACTCGCGCACGGTCTCCAGCATCCGGAACCGCGTGCCGGACCCGCTGTCGGCCACCGTCAGCAGCGACTGCTCGACGAGCTGCTCCAGCACGTCGTCGCCGCCCACCACGTGGCGGGCCGCATCGGCGCCGAACCCACCGGGAAACACCGACAGCGCGCGCATGGCCGCCTGCCCGGCCGGCTCCAGCAGGTGCCAGCTCCAGTCGATGACGGCGTGCAGCGTGTGGTGCCGCTCGGGTGCGTCCCGGTTGCTGCCGCGCAGCAGGGCGAACCGGTCGTCCAGGCGGCGGGCGATCTCGGTCACGGACATCACGCGTACGCGCGCGGCCGCCAACTCCACCGCGAGCGGCAGCCCGTCGAGGCGGCCGCACAGCTCCCGCACGAGCGCCGGCGGCAGGTCGGCGTCGGGCCGGATCGCCCGCGCCCGCTGCGCGAACAACTCGACCGTCGTCGGCAGGTCGAGCGCCGGCAGCTGGTAGACCGACTCGGCGGACAGCCGCAGCGGCGCCCGGCTCGTGGTGAGCACCCGCAGCTCGCGGCTCGCCGACACCAGGTCCTGGACGAGGGCGGCCGCGCCGCGCACGACGTGCTCGCAGTTGTCGAGCACCAGCAGCGCGGCCCCCAGCGCCTCGGCGATGGCCGCCGGGGCGCCAGGGGACAGGCCCAGCGCCGACGCCACCTCGCCGGCCACGTCGGCATCAGCGGTCACACCGGCCAGCCCGACGACGTGCACGACGCGCTGCTCGGCCGCGTCGGCGACCGCGTGCGCGAGCCGGGTCTTGCCGAGGCCGCCAGGCCCGACGATCGACGTCACCCGGGCGGCGCGCAGCAGGTCGGTCACCGCGGCCACGTCCTTGTCGCGGCCGAGCAGCGGGTTGGGCTCGGCCACGACCCCGTGCCGCACGACCGGGGCGTCACTGCGCAAGAGATGCTGGTACGCGTCCCGCACGGCGGGCCCGGGTTCGCTGCCGAGCTCCTCGCGCAGCCCCCGCCGGTAGGCGTCGTAGCGGGCCAGCGCGGTCGCCGGCCCGAGCGCCGCCGCCTCGCAGCGCAGCAGCTCGACCAGGACCTCCTCGTCCCGAGGCGCCTGCAAAGCCGCGTCGCGCAAGGGCTCGAGCGCCTCGGCGGAGCGACCGAGCCGGCCCAGCGCGAGGGCCCGGGCCCGCGCGAGGGACCGGAAAGCCGGCACCCGAGCGGCCCGCAACGCGGCGAGCGGATCGCCGAACCCGGCGCCCCAGCCCGACGCCCCGTCGCACAGGGCGAGTCCGGCCTCGGCGTGGGAGAGCGACGCGACCTGGTCGCCCGCGGCGGCGGACCGCTCACTCGCGGCCGCCGCCAGCAGCACGGCCGAGGCGTCGATCTGGTCCTCGGCCAGGGCGAGCCGGTAGCCGGTCGGCGAGCTGAGGATCACATCGGGCCCGAGCCGGGCCCGGAGACGGGAGACCAGGAGCTGCAGGGCCTTGGTGGGGTGCGCGGGCCGCTCGTCGGGCCACAGGCCTTCGACCAGCCGCGCCGCGCTGCAGCCCAGCCGTGGCTCGGCGGCCAGCAGGGCCAGCAGCGCGCGGGGGCCGGAGCCGGTTATCTCCCGGCCCCGGAACGCCACCCGCGACAGCAGGACCAGCTCGACGGTCACCGGCCTCAGGATAGCCGCGCCGGGACCTCAGCCGGCGTGGCGGAGAGCCCAGTCCAGCACCTCGTCGGCGATCCGCTCCCAGCCCTTCTGCGCCGGCAGCAGGTGGGCGTAACCCTCGTACTCGCGGATCTCCGTGATCGTCTTGGACTTGTAGTGCTTGTGGTTCGAGCGCTGCACCTCCGGCGGCATGATGTGGTCCTCCGAGCCCGATACGAACAGCAGCGGCGCCCGGTTGTCGTTGTGGTAGTCAACCCAGGTGTCCTGGTGCCCGGGCTGGAAGTTGGCGAGCACGCTGCCCCACAGGATGCCGCCGTTGGCCGGGATCGCGTACCGCTCGTAGAGGACCCGCGACTCCTCCTCGCTGAACGTGTTCGTGAACGCGTACGTCCACTGCTCCAGCGTCAGCGGCACCGCCTTGTGCCGGTTCCCGGGGCTCTTCAGCACCGGGAACGTCGACTTCACCTGCGAGAGCGGGACCACGCGTACGCCCTCGGTCGGTGCGGAGTTCAGGGCCACGCCGGCGGCGCCGTAGCCGTGGTCGAGCAGGATCTGGGTGAACGCCCCGCCGGCGGAGTGGCCCATGATGATCGGCGCCTCCGGCAGCGCGCGGATCTGCTCCTCGATGTGCGCGATGATCTGCGGCACCGTGACGTCGACGATCGGGGTCGGGTCGGCGTTGAGCGCCTCCACCTCCACCTCGAACCCGGGGTATCCGGGCGCGATCACCCGGTGGCCCTTGGCCTCGTAGTGCGCGATCCAGTTCTCCCAGCTGCGCGGGGTGACCCAGAAGCCGTGGACCAGAACGATTGGTTTCATGCGCCGATCCTCGTGGTGCGCGTCACCCCGCGAATCCCGCGCGACGCGTAGTCAGTCGTGCAGCACGTTCCGGAGCTGGCGCCGGGAGGCGACGCCGAGCTTCCGGTAGACCTTGCGTAGGTGATAGTCGACGGTGCTCGCGCTCAGGAACAGGTGCGCGGCGATCTCGGCGTTCGTGGCGCCGGCCCGCGCCAGCCGCGCGACCGCCGCCTCCTGCGGGGTCAGGTCGTCCTTCTCCGGCGCGGCCGGCCCGACGGTCTCGCCCAGCGCCGCCAGCTCCCGCCGCGCCCGGTCCGCGTACGCGCCGGCCCGCACGGCCTCGAACATCTCCAGCGCGGTGGTGAGCCGCTCGCGGGCGTCCCGCCGCCGGCGTCGGCGGCGCAGCCACTCGCCGTGCAGCAGGTGCGCCCGGGCCAGGTCGCCGTGCGCGAGCGTCGCGCCCAGCTCGTCGACGGCCCGGTCGTAGAGGCGCCCCGCGTCGTCGGCCCCGGCGAGCAGCGCGCGGGAGCGGTGCAGCAGGCCCCGTGCCCACGGCGTGCCGCTGTGCCGGGCCGCGACCTCGAGCTGCGCGCAGGCCGCCTCGGCCGCCGCGCGGTCCCGGGCCCGCAGCGCGGCCTCCACCAGGTCCGGCAGGACGCGCGCGTAGCGCCCGGAACCCACGCGGGCCAAGGGGAGCAGCCGGTCCCGGGCCGCGGCGTAGTCGCCGTACCCGATGTCGAGCACCGCCAGGCTGTGCCGGGTCAGCGACGACATCGAGGCGAGGCCGACCTTGTCCAGGAGCCCCAGGGTCGGCAGCAGCGCGTCACGCTCGTCGCGACCCAGCCGCCAGGCGGCCAGCTCGGGATGCCGCCACACCCAGTCGCGTTCGCTCGTGATCCCGATGGCCCGGCGCAGCCGGATGCCGGCCGTGTCGTGCCGGTCAGCCTCGGTGAGCCGGCCGAGCGCGGTGTCGCTGAGCACCGACATGAAGTGAATGACGCCCAGCGTGGGCAGCGCGCCGCTGCGGCGGGCGGCCGCCTCGCCACGGTCCAGGATGGACTGTCGCGCGCGGTCGTCCCAGAGCAGCGTGCACAGGTAGACCGCCACCACCAGATGCGGGAGCAGCTCGGCCTCGGGCAGGCGCGGATCGGTGACCGCGTCGACCGCGCGGCGCGCGGCGGGCGCGCCACCGGGGATGCCGCCGGCCGCGACGGCCGCCCAGCCGGCGAGCAGCAGCTCCGCCAGGCTGCTGGGCCGGTCACCCGCGAGCCGGGCGGCCGCGGCGGCCAGCTCGGTCGCGGTGGTGTCCAGCATCAGGTCCTCGACGGTGATCTCGTGCTCGATGGCGTGCAGCACCGCGGCGTGGGCCTGCTCCGGGTGCGCGGTGCCGAACGCCTCGGCGGCGGCCAGGCAGACCGCGGACGCCCGCAGGTTGGCCTGCGGCACGCCCGCGGTGACGGGCGCGTTCGCCCGGATCACCAGCGCCGTGCCCCGCCCGGCGTCGTCGAGGTCCGCGGGGTCCGCCTCCCGCAGCAGGTGCAGCGCCCGGGCCGGGGCACCGGCCACCTGCGCCGCCTCGGCCGCGCGGACCAGCCGGGCCGCCCGCCGGCGCGGGTCGCCGGTCAGCTCGGCGGCCCTGGCCAGCAGGGCGGCGCGGGCGGCGTGGCCACCCCGGTCGGCGGCCCGGCCGGCTCCGCGCTCGAGCTCGGCGGCCACGGACTCGTCGGGTCCGGTGGCGGCGGCGGCGAGGTGCCAGGCCCGGCGGTCGGCGTCGGCCGGCGCGTCGGTCACGGCGGCGAGCGCGGCGTGCACCTCCCGCCGCTCGGCCGGTGCCGCACTGCCGTAGACCGCCGAGCGGACCAGCGGATGCCGGAACTCGACGGGCGGCGAGCCGGTGACCAGCCGGTCGGCCTCGGCCGGTCCGGCGGCCGCCGCGCTGACGCCGAGCCGCTCGGCCGCCGCCAGGGTCGTGGCGGCCCGGCCCGCGTCGGCGGCGGCCAGCAGCAGCCAGGCCCGGGTCTCGGCGGGGTAGTCCCGGATCCGGGCCGAGTAGTGCGCCTCCAGGCGGCTGCCGATCGGCGCCGGGTCCGGCAGCGCCGCCGCGCCGCGCAGTTGGGCCGCGGTGAGCTCGCGGGCGAGGTCGGTCAGGGCCAGCGGGTTGCCGCCGGTGGCCGCCGCGACGCGACGCGCCAGCTCCGGATCGACCGGCGCGCCGACCACGTCGGCGAGCAGGCGGGTCGCCGCCTCGGCGGGGAGGCCGGCGACGTCCAGGACCGGAAGGCCGGCGAGGTGGTCCGGGTCGCCGGGTCGGGGACGCAGGCCGAACAGCAGCACCACACCCTCGGCGTGCAGCCGGCGCCCGACGAAGGCCAGCGCGCGCAAGGACTCGGCGTCGACCCACTGCGCGTCGTCGACGACGAAGAGCCGCCGTTCGTCGGCCAGCAGCGTCAGCGCCGCGAGGCTG
Organism: Asanoa iriomotensis; assembly: GCF_016862515.1. GTDB lineage: Bacteria > Actinomycetota > Actinomycetes > Mycobacteriales > Micromonosporaceae > Asanoa > Asanoa iriomotensis. The sequence continues at coordinate 22,080 of NZ_BONC01000067.1, read as the reverse complement.
ACGAGGAACAGGTCGGCGGGCGGGCCGTCGGTCAGTCCACAGGCGACTTCCAGGGCCGCCCGCTGGCGCGCCGGCAGCCGGTCGCGTCGCGGCAGCAGGGGCAGGAGCAGGCGGTGCAGGCCGGCGTACGGGAAGTCGGCCTCGCCCTCGACGCCGCTGATCGCGTGGGCGTCGGGTGCGTCACGCCGTGCGTACCCGAGCAGCGCGGTCTTGCCGACTCCGGCCTCGCCGCGCAGCACGAGGGCGGCGCTGCGCCCGGACCGCCCCTCGGCGAGAAGCCCGTCCAGGGTGGTGCACTCGGAATCCCGTCCGAACAACCGCACGGCGGCAGCGTACGCTGCCGCCGTGGCCAGGTACTTCGACATGCATCCGCAGAACCCCGCACCGCGGGCGGTCGGGCAGGTGGTCGACCTCGTTCGCGGTGACGGGCTCGTCGCGTACCCCACCGACTCGCTCTACGCCCTGGGTTGCCGGCTCGGCAACGCCGACGGTGTCGAGCGGATCCGGCGCATCCGAAACCTCGACGACAGCCACCACTTCACGCTCGTGTGCAGCGACTTCGGTCAGCTCGGCCAGTTCGTGCAGGTCAACAACGCGCGGTTCCGGGCCGTGCGGGCCGCGACACCGGGTTCCTACACGTTCATCCTGCCGGCGACCAAGGAGGTGCCGCGGCGGTTGCGGCACCCGCGCAAGCGCACGGTCGGCGTCCGCATCCCGGACCACGTCGTGACGCAGGCGCTGCTCGCGGCCCTCGGCGAGCCGCTGGTGTCGAGCTCGTTGCTGCTGCCGGGCGACGAGGAGCCGATGACGCAGGGCTGGGAGATCAAGGAACGGCTCGACCACGTGGTCGACGCGGTGGTCGACGCCGGCGACTGCGGCACGACGCCGACGACGGTGGTCGACTGGAGCGACGACGAGCCGGTCGTCCTGCGCCGCGGTGCCGGTGACCCGTCCCGGTTCGAATAGCTCCAGCCGGCCGCCGCGCGGTGGGATAATTGCCTAGAACCGGACATGCGTGACCCGGGGGGTGAGGTATGTCGACCACCATCGAGCACCACGCGCACACCCAGAAACACGCGCACATCCACGGGATCGACTGCGGCCACGAGGCGTTCGAGCACGTCGGCCACATCGACTATCTGCACGACGGGCACCGCCACCACTCGCACGACGGGCACTACGACGAGTGCGACGCCGCCGAGCACCCGCGGTCCGAACCGCACCAGCACCAGCACGGCGACGGCTGCGGGCACGTCGGGCTGCCGCACGAGGGGCACATCGACTACCTGCACGACGGGCACGCCCACACCCGGCACGGTGACCACTGGGAGGAGTGTTCGGTCAACGACCATGTCGAGGCCGAGCCGCACACCCACGTCCACGGCGACGGGTGCGGTCACCCGGCGGTGGACCACGGCGACCACGTGGACTACCTGCACGAGGACCACCGGCACGCGGCCCACCAGGGCCACTACGACGAGCACTGATCAACTACGAAGACCGTTGACGGTGTACGGCGGTCATCGCGGCGACGCCCGCCAGGCCGAGGATCGGCGCGAAGGCGAAGCCGGCGCGCAGGTCGGCCGCCGCGAGCGGGCCCGTCAGCGCCGCACCGGTGGCGCTGCCGACGGTGAACGCGGTCATGATCCACGCGAACGCCTCCACCACCGTGCCCGCCGGTGCGAGGTCGTCCGTGGTGAGGAAGACCGCGGTCAGCAGCGGCGGCAGCGCGAGGCCGCTCACCGCCACCAGCGCCGCCATCACGCCGAGGCCGGGCATGAGCACCAGCGGCAGGTAGCCGATCGCGAAGCAGGCCGCCAGCACCGGCAGCCGGCCGGTGCCGCGGCCGGGCCTGACCCGGGTGTAGACGAGACCGCCGGCCAGCGCGCCGGCCGCCTGGGCGGCGAGCAGCCAGCCGCTGAGCCCACGGTCGCCGGCCGCCTCGGCGTACCCGGTGATCGCGACCGGCAGGCTGCCCACCGCCGCGCCGACGCAGACCACGCCCACCACCAGCACGACGAACCGGCCGACCCGCAGCGGACCCGCCCAGTGCCGCTGGGTCGCGGGCTCGCCGCGCCAGACCCGCACCGGGCGCGAGACCGCGAACACGACCGCGCCCGCGAGCTGGCAGGTGGCCGCCGCGACGAGGCCCGCCGAGGGACCGCCGACCGCGACCGCGCTCAACGTGACCAGCGGTCCGACCACGAAGATCACTTCTTGGAGAGCGATGTCCAATGTGTACGCAGCGGCGACCGCGTCCTTCGGGACCAGTGCCGGCCAGAGCGCGCGCAGGCACGCCTCCAGCGGCGGCGTGCCGAGGCCCGCCAGCGCGGCACCGGCCAGGGTCATCCGCAGGTCGCCACCGCCGGCGACGACGGTCAGGAAGCCGACCGCCGACAGCGCCGATGATCCGAAGAGGACGGGTGGCTGCCGCCAGCGGTCGACGGAGCGGGCGAGCAGCGGCGCGCTGACAGCCATGCCGGCGGTGTAGGCGGCGACGACCAGGCCGGCGAGGGCCAGGCTGACGGACTCACGGGCGAACAGCAGCAGGGCCAGCGGTGCGGCGCCGAACGGCAGCCGGCCGACCTGGCTCGAGGCGAGCAGGGTGGGCACGCGCGGCGTGCGCAGAACGGCCTTGATGCCGAGCGGCGACGGGGTGGTCGTGACTGTGGACATAGGACATCGCTCCCGGATGTCGAGGGATGAACGCGGACACGGGGTGACGCCCGTGCCTCAGGGAGCGAAGTCGCCGCGCTTGTGGTCGTCGCCGTAGAGCGGGAGCGGCGGAGTGATCCAGCGAGCGAAGGCGGCCGCGGAGATCACGCCCATACCTTACCGGTTGAGACGGCTGTCACATCAGCCCCTTCCCGTCACAAACCAGCGGGCTGTCCGGTCGAAGCGGGTGCGGCGCCCGACGGCGTCGGGAGAAGCTGAAGCGAGGGGTGTCGAGATGAAGATCGTGGTTTTCGGTGGTACGGGCCTGATCGGGTCGCAGGTCGTGCGGCTGTTGGGGCAGGCGGGGCACGAGGTGGTCGCGCAGTCGCCGTCCACCGGTGTCAACACGGTGACCGGTGAGGGCGTGGCCGGCGCGGTGGCCGGTGCCGACGTGGTGGTCGACGTGACGAACTCGCCGTCCTTCGCGCCGGACGACGTGCTGGCGTTCTTCCGTGCGTCGACTGGCAACCTGCTCGCCGCCGAGAAGGCGGCCGGGGTGGGTCACCACGTCGCGCTGTCGGTGGTGGGCGCCGATCGGAGCCCGGACAGCACGTACCTGCCGGCGAAGGTCGCGCAGGAGAAGCTCATCGCCGCGGGCGGCGTCCCGTACACCATCGTCCGTGCGACGCAGTTCTTCGAGTTCCTCGGGGCGATCGCCGACTCCGCGACCGACGGCGGCGCGGTGCACATCGCGCCGGTGGCCTTCCAGCCGATGGCCTCCGCGGACGTGGCGCGCGCGGTCGCGGACGCGGCCGTCGCCCCGCCGGTCAACGGCGCGGTCGAGACGGCCGGCCCCGACCGGCTCGGGTTCGACCAGGCGATCCGGCAGGCGCTGGCCGCGAAGGGCGATCACCGCACGGTGGTGGCCGACCCGGCCGCTACGTACTTCGGGCAGGTGCAGACCGACGAGACGGTCGTCCCGATCGGCGACTACCGCCCCGGCGCGGTCCACCTGACCGACTGGCTCGCCGCGCAGGCCCGCTAGACGCGCCGGGAGGGGTGGCCACTATCGTCGGGCGGCATGAATAGTGATGCCGCCCCCGACGTGTTCGTCCACCCCTCCGCCGAGGTCGACGAGGGGGCGAAGATCGGTGCCGGCACGAAGGTCTGGCACCTCGCCCACATCCGTTCCTCGGCGACGATCGGCGCGAACTGCGTGATCGGGCGCAACGTCTACGTCGACGCCGGCGCGGTGGTCGGCGACCTCGTCAAGATCCAGAACAACGTCTCCGTCTACCAGGGCGTGACGATCGAGGACGAGGTGTTCGTCGGCCCGTGCGCGGTGTTCACCAACGACCTGCGCCCCCGGGCGCAGAACCCCGACTGGGAGATCACCCCGACGGTCGTCCGCCGGGGTGCCTCGATCGGCGCGAACGCCACGCTGGTGTGCGGCGTCGAGATCGGCGAGTACGCCATGATCGCGGCGGGCTCGGTCGTCACGAAGAGCGTCGCGCCCTACCAGTTGGTGGCCGGCAACCCGGCCCGGCCGAAGGGCTGGGTGGACGCCAAGGGTCAGATCGTCTCGCGCGACCCCGAGCGTCCCCCGACCGCGTAGTCAGCCGCCGATCACGATCCGCTCGACCCCGTCCCAGCGGGCGGGGTCGGTCACCCGCCGGCCGTCGACCAGCACCCGCACGCCGGGCAGGTCGGCGGCCGCGAGCGTCTTGTATTCGGCGTGGTCGGCCTGGATGACGACCGCGGTGACCGGCTGACCCTCGTGCGGCGGCAGGCCGTGCGCCTTGAGCTCCTCGACGGTGTACATCGGGTCGGCGACGTACGGGTTCGCGCCCCGGGCCCGCAGCGCCTCGACGGTCGGGAAGACGCCGGAGAACGCCGTCTCCTTGACCCCGCCGCGGTAGGCGGCACCGAGCACCAGCACGTCGGCGCCGGTCAGGTCCCCGTACGCCTCGGCGAGCAGGCTGACCGCGTAGTCCGGCATGCCGGCGTTGGCCTCGCGCGCCGTGCGCACGACCGTGGCCTGCGGGTCGTTCCACAGGTACATCCGCGGGTAGATCGGGATGCAGTGGCCGCCGACCGCGATGCCGGGCAGGTGGATGTGGCTGTAGGGCTGGGAGTTCGACGCCTCGATGACCTTGATGACGTCGATGCCGGCGGTGTCCGCGAACCGCGCGAACTGGTTGGCCAGCGCGATGTTCACGTCGCGGTAGGTCGTCTCGGCCAGCTTGGCCATCTCCGACGCCTCGGCCGAGCCGAGGTCCCACACCCCGTTGGCCCGGGGGAGGTCGGGGCGGTCGTCGAAGTCGAGCACCGACTCGTAGAAGCGGACGCCGCGCTCGGCCGACTCGGCGTCGATGCCGCCGACCAGCTTCGGGTACTTGCGCAGGTCGGCGAAGACCCGGCCGGTGAGCACCCGCTCGGGGCTGAAGACCAGGAAGAAGTCCTCGCCGGGGGTCAGGCCCGAGCCCTCGGCCAGCATCGGCGCCCACCGCTCCCGGGTGGTGCCGACCGGCAGCGTCGTCTCGTAGCTGACCAGCGTCCCGGGGCGCAGCCCGGCCGCGATCGACTTGGTCGCGTCGTCCATCCAGCCGAAGTCCGGCACGCCCTCGGCATCGACGAACAGCGGCACGACGACCACCACCGCCTCCGACTCGGCGACCGCGGCCGCGGTGTCGGTGGTCGCCGACAGCAGGCCCTCGGCCACCGCCTTGGCGAGCTTGGTGTCGAGGTCGGCCTCGCCCGGGAACGGCGGGATCCCCTCGTTGACCAGGTCGACGACCCGCTTGGAGACGTCGGCCCCGATGACCCGGTGGCCCTTCGACGCGAACTGTACGGCCAGCGGCAGGCCGATCTTCCCCAGGGCGACGACGCAGATGTTCACGGGCCTACTTTCCTAGACGAAGTTTGACGCGCTTGAGGTGGGCGACCACCCGGCGGGGACTCACCGGCGTGACGCCGATCATGACCTGGCCGATGTGGTCGAGCGTGACGGCCAAAACGTACACGCGTGCGCCCTTGCGCCGGACCATGGGGCGTGGAGCCCGGAAGCCGGGAGCACGCAGCGGCGCCGTGCCGGCACCGACCGTGGCCTTGAGCGCGCGGCGCTCACCGCGCACGGAGCTGGTGGCGAGCAGTTCGGCGGCGGAGAGCGTGGCCAGCACCCGGGTGCCGTCGCCGTCGTGGGTCACGTCCGCGGGCCCGGTGAGGTCGCCGGCGCCCAGCACGACGGGATCCGCCAGGTCCGGGCGCGGGCTGCGGCCGCGGATCTCGAGCACCCGGCGGCGCGGGCCGCCGGCCCAGGTGACGCCGGTCACGTCGAGCTTGGCGGGCCAGTCGGGCGCGTCCGTCACGTCGAAGCAGGCGTCGGGTGGGCCGCCGGCCGCGCGGAAGCCCGGGTAGGCCGCGTAGGACCGGCCGCCGTCGACCACGGTGGCCGGGACGCCGACCTCGGCGTCCTGGCGGATGACCGCGACCAGCGCGGCGGCGTCGCCGTGCGCGGCGAGCGCGAGCCGCACCCGCGTCTCGGCGCCGAGCCGGGCCCGGATGCGGTCGGTGAGGTACTCGCGGACCAGCGCGCCGATGCCGGCGACGAGCCCGTCCAGCGAGTCGTGGTCGGCCGTGCGGAGCTGGTCGCCGACGAGGGCGGTCAGCTCCCAGCGGAAATGCCGGGTCAGGATGGCGTCCCGGCGCTCGCCGGCGGGCACCAGCGCCGCGATGAACGCCATGAGCTGAGTCAGGGCTTCGACGCGTACGTGCTGCCGGCTGCCGTAGCTGACGTTGCTCGAGTCGAGCCGGCGCACGGCGTAGTAGTAGTCGTAGTCCGCGCGCACCGAGATGCGCTCGGCGTGGAAGAGGGCCTCGAGCGTGAACGGCTGGTCGCTGAGCACCCGCATGTCCTCGGGGAAGCGCAGGCCGTGCTTCTCGATCAGCGCCCGGCGGAACAGCTTGGTGTTGGCCATCGCGTACGGCAGCGCGGAGTCGAACAGGTCGACGTCGTCGGCGTCGGCCGCGAAGACGGACTGGTCGACGTGCCGGCTGTTGACACCGACGACCCGACCGAGCACCACGTCGGAGCCCAGCCGGTCGGCGGTGGTGACGAGGCGTTCGAGCGCCTCCGGGCCGAGGTAGTCGTCGGCGCCCAGGAAGAAGACGTAGCGTCCGTTGGCCGCGTCGAGCGCCCGGTTGCTCGGCACCGCCGGGCCGCCGGAGTTGGCCTGGTGCAGCACCGTGAAAATCGCGGGGTGGAGCCGGGCGAAGCGGTCGAGCTCGGCGCCGCTGCCGTCGGTGGAGCCGTCGTCGACCGCGACGACCTCGAGCTGGCCGGGGCCGATGGTCTGGGCGACCAGCGACTCGAGGCAGCGGGTGAGGTAGGGCATCACGTTGTAGACGGCGACGACCACGGTCACGGCCGGCCCGGTCATCGCGCGCTCCCGGCCAGCAAGGCCCGGTATACGTCGTCGAGCACGACCGCCTGCCGTTCCCACGTCCAGCTGTCGAGAACATCCGGTTTGTCGTACGCGTCCCGATATTGGGCGGGGTCGGCGAGCACGGTGCGGACGGCGCGGACGAAGTCGTCGAGGTCCTCGGCGCGGAACACCTCGCCGTTGCCGGTGGCGCGGACGGTCTCGGCCATCGTGCGTACGTCGGAGACGACCATGGGCAGGCGTGCGTGCGCGTACTCGAAGAACTTGGTGATCAGCGCGATCTCGTGGTTGGGCCAGTGGTGGATCGGGATCACCCCGACGTCGGCGCCGGACAGGAAGCGGACGACCTGGTCGTGCGGTACGTAGGGCAGCACGTGCAGCCGGTCGGCGACGCCCAGTGCGGCCGCGCGGGTGACCAGCCGCCGCACGTAAGGATCGGTGTCGGCGTTGACGACGAACGCGACGTGGGCACTGGCGAGCCGAGGCAGCGCCTCGACCATGATGTCCATGCCGCGCTGCGGTGCGGCGGCGCCGCTGTAGACGAGCAGCGGGGTCGCGGCATCGATACCGCAGAGGGCGCGCAGGTCGGGTGCGTCGGCGGACGTGCCGGCCAGCGGCGCGTTGAGCACCACGGTCGGCGTGACGGCCAGGCCGTGTTCCTGACGCAGCAACTCGGCGAGGTTGCCGGAGACGGTCATGACCACGTCGGCGTACGGCGCGTACTCGCGCTCGTGGGCCCGGTGTGCGGGCAGCCAGCGGGGGTTGTCCCGCCGCGGCTTGATGCCCGGCAGGAACTCGTGCGCGTCCCAGACCAGGTGGACCCGGCGACCGACCGCCGCGGCGCGGGCCTTGGCGCGGGCGCCGACGCCGAGCATCCGGAAGTCGTGCGCGTGGATCAGGTCGGGCGCCAGCGCGTCGACGACCGGCCCGAAGACCTCCTCGTAGTCCCACAGCGCCGGCTCGAGCCGGCGCCAGGCCCGGTCGCCCCGTGCCCGCAGCCAGAACGCGGTGCGCGCGCGCTCGTAGGGGCGGATGGCGCGGCGCACGGCGCCGAAGGCGATCGCGCGAGCGCCCCGCCGGGCGGGGACAGGAGTGGGGGCAGTGGCAGGTGTGGGTGTTGGGCCGGCCGACCGGCGCAGCAGGAACCGCACGGCGGTCCGCCGCAGGGCCGAGCCCCGGGCCAGCGGGTCCGGCATCGGGAGCAACCGGACATCCGCATCGCCCAGCCGCCAGGTCGAGGGGTCCCCGGCCGTCAGGCCGAGCAGCACGACCTCCCAGCCGGCGTCGGCCGCCGACCGGGCGATCTTCTGTACGCGGGAGTCGCCGTGGACGCCGTTGTCGACCAGCATGACAACGCGGCGGCCGCCGGGGCGTGCAGAGGCTGCGTCTGCTGCCATACCGGTCTTTTCGCCTTCCGAGCGATATGGGGGTGCTCGATCGTCGTGAGGCTACCAAGCCGGAGAGCGCACCCGAAAATAGAGCCGGACGGGATCAGACCGGACGGGATCCCACCGGACGGCCCCCATGAGCCGAGAAGTGCTCGGCTATGGTCTCTGGCCATGGGCGCACTGACGACAGTAGACACGGGCACGGGCGAGGCGGCGGACGAGACGCAGCCCACCCGATCCTGGCGCGACCGAGCCCGCTCGGCCCTGTCGGCCGCCGCGCCCGCGGTCATCGGCTACCTGATCGTCCGGGCCTTCGGGATCCTGGTCCTGTGGGTGATGGCCCACCGGCAGGGCACCGACCTCTCCTGGCTGCTGGCCGGCCGGTTCGACGCCACCTCCTACCGCAGGATCGTCGACGTGGGCTACGACGCCACGATCCCGGTCGGTCCCGACGGCGACCTGAAACCCTCGAACCTGGCGTTCTTCCCGGCGTTCCCGGCCCTGATCAAGGTCTTCACCTTCCTGCCGGGTGTCGGTTCCCTGGCGGGCGCGGTGATCGTCGCGTGGCTCGCGGGCCTGGCCGCCGCCTGGGGCATCTACCTGGTCGGCACGCACATGTGGAACCGGACCACCGGCATCCTGCTGGCCATCCTCTGGGGCGTCATCCCGCACGCGCTGGTCGAGAGCATGGGCTACAGCGAGTCGCTGTTCACCGCCTTCGCCGCCTGGTGCCTCTACGCGCTGCTGCGTGAGCAATGGCTCACCGCCGGCGTGCTGTGCCTGCTCGCCGGGCTGACCCGGCCGGTCGCCGTCGCGCTGATCGCCGCCGTCGGGATCTGCGCGCTCGTCGCGATCGTGCGGCGCCGGGGCGGGTGGCGCCCCTGGGTCGCGGGCGCCCTGGCCCCGCTCGGCTACGTCGGCTATCTCGCCTGGGTCGGCGCCCGACTCGGCCGGGCGGACGGCTATTTCTACATGCAGAAGGAAGGCTGGAACGTCTCCTTCGACGGCGGCCCCGACACGGTCCGCACGGTCTACCAGGTGCTGACCCAGCGCGGCGAGATGCTCGCCTTCTACGTGATCGTGTTCTCGATGTTCGTGGCGGTGGTGCTCGCCGCGCTGTTGCTGGTGCAGCGCCCGCCGTTGCCGATCGTCGTCTACACCGTGGTGATGCTGGTCTTCCTGGCCGGCGCGGCCGGCGGCCAGCAGGGCAAGGCCCGTTACCTGATCCCGGTCTTCACGCTGCTGATTCCGGTCGCGGTCGGGCTGTCGAAGGCGCTGACGAGCACGAAAGTCATCGTGCTCGTGGCACTCGCCCTCGGTTCGGCCTGGTACGGGACCTACCTGGCGCTGGTCTGGAAGTGGTCGCCGTGACGCGTCACGCCAGGCGGGCGTAGACGGTCTCGTCGAGGATCGCGAACTGCCGCTCCCAGGTCCACGTCTCGAGCAGGTCGGGCTTGTCGTAGGCGACCTGGTAGCGGGCGGGGTCGGCCAGCACGGCCCGGACGGCGCGCACGAAGTCGTCGAGGTCCTCGGCGCGGAACACCTCGCCGTTGCCGGTGGCGAGGACGGTCTCGGCCATGGTGCGCACGTCGGAGACGACCATGGGCAGGCGCGCGTGCGCGTACTCGAAGAATTTCGTGATCAGCGCGATCTCGTGGTTGGGCCAGTGGTGAATCGGGATGATTCCGACATCGGCACTGGACAGGAAGCGGACGACCTGGTCGTGCGGGACGTAGGGCAGCACGTGCAGCCGGTCGGCGACGCCGAGCTTCTCGGCCCGGGCGACCAGCCCGCTCACGTACGCCTCGGTCGGCGCGTTGACCACGAAGGCCACGTGCACGTCGCCGAGGGTCGGCAGCGCCTCGACCATGATGTCGAGGCCGCGCTGGACAGCCGCGGCGCCGCTGTAGACGACCAGCGGCACGCCCGGACCGAGCCCGCACGCCGCGCGCAGGTCGGGCGCGTCGGCGGCCGCCGCGGACAGGCCGGCGGGGGCGTTGAGCACCACGGTCGGCGTGACCGCCAGGCCGTGCTCCTTGCGCAGCAGTTCGGCGAGGTTGTCGGAGACGGTCACCACGGCGTCGGCGTACGGCGCGTACTCGCGCTCGTGGGCCTGGATCGCCGGGTTCCAGCGGGCGTTCTGCGGCAGCGGCCGGATGCCCGGCACGAACTCGTGCGCGTCCCAGACGAGCTTCACGTCACGCCCGGCGGCGCGGGCGCGCAGCGCGGCCCGGGCGCCGACGCCCAGCATGCGGAAGTCGTTGGCGTGGATCAGGTCGGGCTTCAGCTTGTCGATCTCCGGGCCGAAGGCCAGCTCGAAGTCCCACAGGTGGGGCGCCAGCCGCCGCCAGGCCCGGTCGCCCATGGTGGCCTGCCACATGCGGGTCACCGTGCGGTCCCAGGGGCCGTGGAAGGTGCGCGGCTTGCGGTTGAGCTGCCAGTAGCGGAACGACACCCAGCGGCTGGTCACCTTGGCCAGCGCCGACTCGGCGGCCAGCAGCCGCGGGCGCAGGCCGCCGGCCTTCGCGAGCGTCGCCTCGGCCCGGCGCGTGCGCAGGTCGGCCTGCCACGCCTTGACCTTCTGGGCGCGGATCGGTGCGATGCCGCTGGGCGGGTAGCCCAGCGGACCCCGCAGCCAGCGCCGGCGGGCGGTGTGCGACCCCTTGGCCAGCGGGGACGGCGTGGGCACCAGGCGCACCTGCGCGTCACCGAGCTGCCAGGTCTGCGCGGCTCCCCGGCCGAGCAGCACGACGTCCCAGCCCGCGGCGGCGGCCGAGGCGGCCGTCTTCTGGACCCGCGAGTCGCCGTGGACGCCGTTGTCGACGAGCATCACGATGCGTCCGCGATCGATGGCGGGCTTCATGGCGGTGGTTCCCCTCACGCTCTAGGGACGGGTGGTCGCGGTCATCGCACGGTCCGGCGGTCGGCTACATTAACGTACCTTCGTCTACCCGGGCAGGATCGTCAGCATTGATGGAGCGCAGCGCCACCAACCTCGTCCACCGGTCGCCTGACTCGACCGGATCCCGGCCGCACGTGATCTACCTGGCCATCGGGTTCCCGCCGGCCGCCAAGAGCTCGGCCTACCGGATGCGCGAGACGGCCAACCAGTTCGCCGCCGCGGGCTGGGACGTCACGGTCGTCACGATCCGCCAGGAGTCGTGGGAGCGAGAATATGGCCTCGACCACACGCTGAGCGCCGGTGTCGACCCGCGCATCACGATCGTCGAGCTGCCGCTGGAGCGCGCCGACCTCGAGACCGACATCCGCAAATTCTCGGCTGCCCGGAGCCTGCGCCCCCGCGACTGGATCTACCAGCAGCGGCAGCAGTCCCTCAAGCTCTTCCCGGAGCCGGTCTTCGGCAGCTGGCGGCCGGCCCTGGAGCAGGCCGTCCTGCGCCTGCACCGGGAGCGCCCGGCCGACCTGCTGGTGGCCACCTGCGTGCCCTACGTCAACCTCGCCGCGACCTGGCGGCTGTGGCAGGAGCACCGGGTTCCCTACGTGGTCGACTTCCGCGACGGCTGGTCGGTCGACGTCATCAACGGCGGCGAGGCGTTCACCCGCGACTCGGTGTCCGGCGGGTGGGAGGCCAAGCTGCTGGGCGACGCGGCGGCCTTCTGGTGCGTCAACGAGCCGATCGCCGAGTGGTACCGCGAGCGCTACCCCGACGTGGCGCCCCGGGTGCGGGTGGTCCGCAACGGCTTCGACCGCGACAGCATCCCGGCGGAGCCGCACCGGCCCGACCCGGGCGCCGGGCTCACGTTCGGCTATCTCGGCGCGCTCAACCTGCCGCTGCCGCTGCTGAAGGCGACGCTCGAGGGCTGGCACGCGGCCCGCGAGAGCGAGCCGCTGCTGGCCGGTGCCCGGTTCGAGGTGCGCGGCCATGTCGGCGCCGGCTGGGCTCGCGAGGACAATCCACACATGGAGGCGTTGCGGGCGGCCGCGGCCGACGGCGTCACGTTCGGCGGCCCGGTGCCCAAGGCCGAGGTCGCACAGGCGTACGCGCGCTGGGACGCCCTGGTCCTGATGGTCACCGGCGGGCGTTACATGACCTCCGGCAAGGTCTACGAGTTCATGGCGGCCGGCCTGCCGGTCGTCTCGGCGCACGAGGTCGAGCACGACGCCGCCACGGTCCTCGCCGACTACCCGCTCTGGGCCGGCCCGCCCGCCATGGACGCGGCGGGCCTGGCGCACGCCTTCCGGCTGGCCGCGCACAAGGCCGTCGAGACCTCCGACGCCGACCGGGCCGCGGCCCGGCGCACGGCCGACCGCTACGCCCGCGACACGCAGCTGGAGCCGGCGGTCCGCGAGGTCACCGAACTGATCCGATCGGGCGGTGCGACCGTTTCGCGCCAGGCGGCCGGGGAGGGCCACCAGTGACCAACGTGCTGCTCGTGGCGGGATCGCGACCGACCCGACCGACCGTGCTCGTCGACGCGCTGACCAAGCTGCGCGACGGCGGGGCGACGGTCACCCTGGCCTGCGACTTCGACCCGTCCGGGCTGGAGATCCCCGCTGACCTGGCGGAGACCCGCAACATCGGCGAGGACGGCCGGTCCGGCGGCCTGGTCTTCCGGCAGTTGGTGCGCGGTGCCGCGCGCCCCGTGCAGGTGTGGATGCGCGCCTCCCACGATCCGTGGGTCCGCCGCCACGCCCGGTCCGCCGAGATCCTCGTCGCGCTCGACAACAACGCCGTGCACGCCGTGTGGCAGCTCGCCCAGCGCAACCGGCGCGCGGACGCGGTGTTCGGGCTGACACCGGCCCTCAAGGCCCTCGACGACCGGCGGGCCCGCCCGGAGCCGGCCAAGCGGTCCGCGCTGCCGTCCGCACCGTCCCCGGCGGTGCTCGCGGGCGACGCGGCGCGGCGCGCGAGCGCCGCGGCCAGGCTCGCCGGCATGGCCGCGACCGGTCGCCGCGCGATGACGGTCAGCCCCGTGCGGAGCATGTGGCGGGTCGCGGCCGCCGCGCCCGGCATCCCCGAGCGGCGCCGGGCCGCGCTGGCCCTGCGCCTGCAGGGCAGCATGATCAAGGCCGGCAAGCCGGGCGCCGCCATGGCCATGGCCGAGCGGGTGGTGCCGAAGGTGACCGACGCACGCGCCCGTGCGGCGCTGCTCGGCCCGGCGGTCGACCGCGATCTGGCCGCCGGCCGCGTCCCGCCGACCCTGCGCGACGTCGTCAAGGGCGAGCTGGCCCGCGCCGAGGCCCTGCACACCGGCAGCCACCCCGGGCAGGCACCGCCGGTCGTCGGGCGGGCGCTCGACCTGCTGTTCCACCGGGTCCTGCACTACGACCGCCTGTCGTCGCCGCTCAGCGACGACCCGGCCGGGTTCCTCGCGCCGCTGCACGACAGTGCGGTCGGGCGCCGGCTCGCCGCCGCGAACGGCCGCGAGACCCCTGCGGAGGCGCCGGTCGGCCGGCCGCCGCGGCTGCTGTTCCTGACGGGGCTCAACGACAACTTCCTCACCCCGATCCGCGAACGGTACGACGCCATGCCGGACGTGGAGACCCGCCACCTCGACATGTCGCCGGGCACGCCGGTGCGCTCGTTCCTCAACAACGGCCGGGCCAAGCTGATCGCGCACCGGCTCATGGGCCAGTCCAAGTACGGCCAGGAGGCGCAGCAGCTCTTCGGTCCCGACATGGAGTGGGCCGACACCGTGTTCGTCGACTGGTGCGCGGTGCCCGCCGGCCTGCTCAGCCTGATCGACCCCGGCACCACCCGGGTCGTCGTGCGCCTGCACAGCTTCGAGGCCTTCACCTGGTGGCCGCACCTGGTCGACTTCTCCCGCGTCGACGACATGGTCTTCGTCTCCGAGCACCTGCGGGACCTGGCCGTGGCGGCCGTGCCGCGGCTGACCGGTCCGGGCGCGCCCCGGCTGCACGTGCTGACCAACGCGATGGACCTGCGGCGTTACCCGGCCGAGAAGACGCCGGACGCGCGCTTCACGCTGGGCCTCGTCGGCATCGGCGCGATCGCCAAGGACCCCCGGTGGGCGCTGGAGGTACTGCGGGAGCTGCGCCGCGCCGACGAGCGCTACAACCTGGTGCTGGTCGGCAAGGAGCCGAGCCCGGACGCGAGCGCGGCGGCCAAGGAATACTGCACGGCCTTCGAGCGCGACCTCGCCGAGCTCGAGGGGCTGGGTGCCGTGCGCCGGCTGGGCCAGCGCGACGACATCCCGAAGGTGCTCACCGAGGTCGGTGTCATCCTCAGCACCTCGGTGCGCGAGAGCTTCCACTGCGCGCTCGTCGAGGGTGCGGCCAGCGGCGCCGTTCCGGTCGTGCGCGACTGGCCGTTCTTCGCGGGCCGGGCGCACAGCGCGCGGACGGTGTTCCCGGACGAGTGGGTGGTCGGCACGCCGGCCGAGGCGGCGCAGCGGATCCTGGCGCTGACCGCCACGGACGAGGCGTGGCGGGCGGCGGGCCAGGCCGCCGCCGACCACGCGCTGGCCACCTACGACTGGGACGTCGTGGCGCCGACCTACGACCCGATCTTCAAGCCGTAAGGGCCTGACGGCCCGCTGACGTGGTCAGCGGGCCATCAGGTCGGTGTAAGTCTCGTCGATCACCCGGGTCTGCGCCTCCCAGGTCCAGCCGTCGAGCAGGCCGGGCTTGTCGTAGGCGGCCCGGTAGCGCTCCGGGTCGGCCAGCACGGCCTTGACGGCGCGGACGTAGTCGTCGACGTCGCCCGCGCGGAACACCTCGCCCTGGCCGGTGGCCCGGGTGGTCTCCGCCATCGTGCGCACGTCGCTGACCACGATCGGCAGGCGGGCGTGCGCGTACTCGAGGAACTTCGTGATGAGCGCGAGCTCGTGGTTGAGGTTGTGCAGGATCGGCACGACCCCGACGGTGGCCGCGGAGAGGAACTCCGAGACCTGCCAGTGCGGCACGTACGGCAGCAGGTGCACGCGGTCGGCGACCCCGAGCTCCGCCGCCTTCTCCGCCAGCGCGTCGGCGGCCGGCACGCTGACGCTGGGGTGCAGCGTCACGAGCGCGACGTGCACGTCGGGGAGCTGGGTGAGGGCCGACACCATCACGTCGACGCCGCGCGACGGGTTGACCGCCCCGCTGTAGACGAGCAGCGGTGTGCCCGGCCCGACACCGCACAGCGCGCGCAGGTCCGGGGTCGGGACGGCCGGGTCCTTCTCCGGCGGGTCCGCGGCCGGCGCGTTGAGCACGACCCGGGGTCGCGCCGGCAGCCCGTGCGTCTCCTGGAGGAGCTCCGCGAGGGTGTCCGACACGGTCACGACGGCGTCGGCCGCCGGCGCGTACTCCGCGACGTACGACACCTGACCTGGCAGCCAGCGCGGGTTGTCGGGCCGGCCGTTGATCCCGGCCACGAACTCGTGCGCGTCCCACAGCAGCCGGGTCTTGCGGCCGGCGGCCCGGGCCCGCATCCGTGCGCGTACGCCGACGCCGACCATGCGGAAATCGTGCGCGTGGACGATGTCCGGCTTGAGGTCGTCGATCGCCTGGGCGAAGGCGAGCTCGTAGTCCCAGAGCCCTGGGTCCAGCCGGCGCCAGGCCCGGTTGCCCAGGAGCTTCTGCCACGCCGTGATCGACAGCTTCGTCATCGGCGCCGCGGTGTTCTCCCGGGCGTCCTTGAGCCGCCGCAGCTCACGGGCCCGGAACCGGACCCACAGCGCCGTCGCCTTGGCCAGCGCGCGCGGCGGCACAAGGACGGCCTTGCCGGCCGCCACCCGTGCGGCTCCGCCGCGCACCTCCAACGCCGTCCACCGCTCGCGCAGGGCGGCCTGGCGGGCCTTGATCTTCTGGACCCGGTAGCCAGCCTGGTAGCCCGGCGGGTAGGCGAACGGCCGCCGCAGCGAGCGCTGCCACTGCGTCGGCGGCCGGCCCAGGCCGCGCCCGACCCGCAGCAGCCGCACCTCGGCGTCCCCGATGCGCCACGTCTCACGGGTCGAGCCGCCGCCCAGCACGCCGAGCAGCACGACGTCCCAGCCCAGGTCGGCGGCCGACCGGGCGGACTTCTGCACGCGCGAGTCGCCGACGACGCCGTTGTCGACGATCATCACGATCCGGCCGCGCGACGTGGTCATAGCGGGACGGTGACGCCGCGCTTGGCCGAGTCGAGGACACCGGCCGCCACCTCGACCGTGCGCAGGGCCTGCCGGAGTGTGACGATGTCGCTCTCCTTGCCCTCCACCGCGTCGCGGAACCGCTCGTGCTCGACGAGCAGGGGCTCCCGCTTCGGGATGGCGTAGCGGATCATGTCACCCTCGGCGACGCCGCGGAACGCGCGCAGCGCCTCCCACTCGGTGCCGAACGCGCCGTTGGCGTAGAACGTCAGGTCGGCCGTGAGCGTGTCCGCCACGAAGGAGCCGCGGTCGCCGGTGACCACCGTCGACCGCTCCTTGAACGGGCTCAGCCAGTTGACCAGGTGGTTGACGATCGTGCCGTTGGCCAGCTGCCCGACCGCGGTGACCATGTCCTCGTGCTGGCGGCCGCTGCGGAACGCCGTGTGCGCCGCGATCGAGGTGTAGGCCTGCCCGGTCACCCAGGCGGTCAGGTCGATGTCGTGCGTGGCGAGGTCCATGACCACGCCGACGTCGGCGATGCGGGCCGGGAACGGGCCCTGCCTGCGGGTGACGACCTGGAACACCTGGCCCAGCTCACCGGCTTCGAGCCGCGTGCGCAGACTCTGCAGCGACGGGTTGTAGCGCTCGATGTGGCCGACGCCCGCGACGAGCCCAGCGGACTCGAACGCCTCGACCAGCCGGCGGCCGGCCTCGACGGTCGGCGCCAGCGGCTTCTCGATCAGGGCGTGGACGCCGTTGGCAGCCAGCTCCAGGCCGACCTCTTCGTGCAGGCCGGTCGGGCACGCGACCACCGCGTAGTCGATGCCCCGGGTGACCAGGTCGGTCACGGTCGGCAGCACGGGCACACCGCGAAGCGAGCCGGTGGGGTCGCCCGCCGGGTCGACGACGGCGACCAGATCGACGCCGTCCAGGCCCATCAGGATGCGGGCGTGGTTGCGACCCATCGCGCCCATGCCGATCAGGCCGGCGCGCAGGACGGATCCGGTCATCGGGCACCTCCGGTGCCGTTGGCGGCGTCGGCGATCCGGTCGAGCTCGGCCGCCGTCAGCGTCGGGAAGATGGGCAGCGAGAGCACCTCGGTCGCGGCGCGCTCGGTCTCCGGCAGGTCCCACGGGCCGGGCTTGCCGTCGGCGTCGAGGAACGGCTTGAGGCGGTGGATCGGCGTCGGGTAGTAGACCGCGCTGCCGATGCCCTGCTCCTTGAGGTGGGCCTGTGCGGCGTCGCGGTCGCCCGGCACCCGCACCGTGTACTGGTGGTAGACGTGCTGGGCACCGTCCGCGACCGGCGGCACGGTCATCGTGGTGATCCGCGAGTCGAGCACCTTGGCGTTCTCCTGCCGGCGCTGCGTCCAGCCCGCGAGCTGGGTCAGCTGCACCCGGCCGATCGCGGCGGCCACGTCGGTCAGCCGCATGTTGGCGCCGACGATCTCGTTGGCGTACCGCTGCTCCATGCCCTGGTTGCGCAGCAGCCGCAGGGTGCGCGCGAAACCGGCGTCGGCGGTGGTGATCATGCCGCCCTCGAGCGAATGCATGTTCTTGGTGGGGTAGAAGCTGAAGCAGCCCGCGAGGCCGAACGCGCCGACCGGCGTGCCGTGCAGCGAGGCGCCGTGCGCCTGGGCCGCGTCCTCGACGACGGCGAGGTCGTGGCGCCGGGCGATCTCCATGATCTTGTCCATCGCGGCCGGGTGGCCGTACAGGTGGACCGGCATGATCGCGGCGGTGCGGGGGGTGATCGCGGCCGCGACGGCGTCGGGGTCGATGTTGAAGCTGTCCCGCTCGATGTCGACGAAGACCGGCGTGGCGCCGACGAGGCGGACCGCGTTGGCGGTGGCGGCGAAGGAGAACGAGGGCACGATCACCTCGTCGCCCGGGCCGAGGTTCATGGCCATCAGCGTGAGCTGCAGCGCCGAGGTGCCCGAGTTGACGGCGACGCAGTGCCGGCCGTCGACGAGCTCCGAGAACTCCTGCTCGAACGCGGCCACCTCCGGGCCCTGGACCACCATGCCGCTGCGCAGCACACGGACGGCCGCTTCGATCTCGCGTTCGCCGATCACCGGCCGAGCCGGGGGGATCGGGTTCTGACTGGGTTCGGTCATGAGGGATTCCTTCTGGTCGACCCTGTTTTGTGGGGGCGGGGTGGCCGGCACGACCCTAACCCGTGTGGGCTAACGCCGTGTTGTGTGGGCATGGTCAGTTCGTCCGGTCGGGTGGCCCTGGCGCTCCGGCGGTCAGCGCGGCCGCGGTGGCGTCGATGAGCTGGGCGAGATCGTCGGGGGACAGCGGGCGGCGCGCGACCGTGAGCCGCCAGTAGATCGGCCCGACGACCAGGTCGATGGCGAGGTCCGGGTCGGTGTCGGCGGGCAGTTCGCCCCGCTCGATCGCCCGCTTGATCAGGGGGACGCCGACCTCGTCCTGGATCGCCCGCTGGGTGCGCTGGAGCGCCTCCGCGATCTTGGGGTCGCGACCGGCCTCCACCAGCAGGTCCGGGATGATCTGCGAGGCCAGCGGGTGTTCGAGGGCGGCGGCCAGGATGTGCAGCACGAGCCCGAGGTCACCGTGCAGGCTGCCGGTGTCGGGCAGCGAGAACTTGCGGCCGGCGAACTCGGCCACCACTTCGAGGACCATGTCGATCTTCGCGTTCCAGCGGCGGTAGACCGCGGTCTTGGCGACGCCGGCGCGCCGGGCCACCGCTTCGATCGACAGTCGCCCATAGCCGTTGGCCGCTAGCTCCTCCAGCAGGGCGCTCCGGAGGGCGGTGGTAATTTCACCCCGCAGCACGGCGGCACCCGCCACGGAGCGTCTACTCTCGATCGTCACCAGGGCAATATAGCGTAGCGACGGTACGGTTGCGTCGCGACGTGGGCGCCGCTAGCCTCTCCTGGTGTCGAGCGGGGATCGCGCCCCGACGGCGATGCCATGACCGTTTTCGCGTGATCACATGGAGTGACCAGCATGGCCGATACCGCAGTCACCGAGCCTGGCTCGGATCTGCAGCTGCGGCAGTTGGCGGCCCGGCACGGGCTCCACGTCGCCGGCGCCCGCCCCAACCTGTTGGCGTACACCAAACAGCTGTGGACCTATCGGCATTTCATCACCGAGTACGCGAACGCGAAGGTCGTCGTCGCGTTCAGCACCGCCCGGCTCGGCCAGCTCTGGCAGATCCTGACGCCGCTGGCCAACGCGGGCGTCTACTTCCTGATCTTCGGCGTCGTGCTGAACACCCGCCACCAGGTCGACAACTTCATCGCCTACCTGTGCACGGGCCTGTTCGTCTTCACGTTCACCTCGGCCGTGGTGCAGCAGGGCACGTCGTCGATCGTGGCGAACCTCGGCCTCATCCGGGCATTGCACTTCCCCCGGGCGGTGCTGCCGATCGCGGTCATGCTGACGCAGTTCCAGAATCTCGTCTCGTCGATCATCGTGCTGGTCGGCATCGTGCTGATCACCGGTGAGCCGATCACCCTCCAGTGGCTGCTGCTGATCCCGACCCTGGTGCTGCAGTCGCTGTTCAACGCCGGCCTGGCGCTGGCGATGGCCCGCCTCGGCGCGAAGCTGACCGACCTCAAGCAGATCATCCCGTTCGTCATGCGGACCTGGATGTACGGCTCGGGCGTGCTCTACAGCGTCCAGAACTTCGAGGCGCACCTGCCGGGCTGGGCCAACACCATCGTCACGGCCAACCCGCTGCTGATCTACATCGAGCTGGCCCGGCACGCCCTGATGGAGGACGTGCCGCTGGCCTCCCCGGTCGGGCAACTCTGGACACTCGCCGTCGTATGGACCGTGCTCATCGCCGTCGGCGGCTACATCTTCTTCTGGCGCGGGGAACAGGAGTACGGCCGTGGATGAGACCGAGGTCACCACACGAGTGGCACCGGCGCCCTACGGGAAGCCGACCGTCATCGTCGACGACGTGCACATCGTCTACCGGATCCACGGCGCGGGCGGCGCCGCGACCAGCCCGGTCGCCGGCCTGCGCCGGATGGTCACCGGCAGCCGGGCACCGACGATCCGCGAGGTGTACGCCGTCAAGGGCGTCAGCTTCGTCGCGCACGAGGGTGAGGCCGTCGGCCTGATCGGCAGCAACGGCTCGGGCAAGTCGACCCTGCTGCGGGCGATCGCCGGCCTGCTGCCGCCGGAGCGCGGTGCGGTCTACACGTCCGGCCAGCCGTCGCTGCTCGGCGTCAACGCGGCCCTGTTCAACGACCTGCCCGGCGAGCGCAACGCGCTGCTCGGTTGCCTGGCGATGGGAATGGGCCGCGCCGAGGCCCGCGCGCTGGTGCCGGGCATCATCGAGTACTCCGGCATCAACGAGCGCGGCGACTTCGCCTCCCTGCCGATGCGGACGTACTCGTCCGGCATGGCGGCCCGCCTGCGGTTCGCGATCGCCTCGGCCAAGAGCCACGAGGTCCTCCTGATCGACGAGGCCTTGGCCACCGGTGACGCGAAGTTCCGCAAGCGCAGCGAGGAGCGCGTCAAGGAGATGCGCGACTCCGCCGGCACGGTCTTCCTGGTGAGCCACGCGATCGGCTCGATCCGCGAGACCTGCGAGCGGACGATCTGGCTGGAGTCCGGCGTCATCCGCGGCGACGGTCCCACCGACGAGATCGTCCGGGAGTACGAGGCGTTCAGCAAGCGCCGCTGACCTTCAGTTAGCGCCGATTCCGGCGTCCGTTTTCCATCTGTTCAGCTGATTGCCGCGGCGCCGCCGGGTGGGATCCTTACCCATCTATCCGGCGGCGTCCATCCCCGCCGGGTCTCATTTTCTCGGCGCATGGGGGTGTTCGCCGATGGCACAGTGGCCGGTGAAGCGTTTCTTCGGGCGATCGTACGAGCGTCGTCTCGTACCCGTCGCGGTCCTGTTCGTCGTCCTGTTCGCGGTGCCGATGCCCAGCTATGCCGGGGATCCCGGGCCGGGCGGCGGATCTTCGTCCGCTGTGGACCCACACGCCGCGCACCGGGCCGGCGACCCGTCGATGCCGGGCATGAACGAGGCGCCCGCGGAGGCGTTCGTCGCGCAGTCCGCGCCGCTGCCGGCGACGGGCTGGACGGCCACGGCCAGCGACCAGCAGTCGGTCAACCCGGCGGGCAACGTGCTCGACGGCAAGCCCACGACGATCTGGCACTCGCAGTTCTCGCCGGCCAAGGCGCTGCCGCACTTCATCACGATCAACATGCGCGGCGCGTACGGCATCGACGGCCTGACCTACCAGCCTCGGCAGGACGCGTCGCTGAACGGCAACATCGGCCGCTACTCGATCGCGGTCAGCAACGACGGCGCCGCCTGGAGCGCGCCGGTCGCGACCGGCACGTGGGGCGACACCAAGACCACCAAGACCGTCGCCTTCGCCAGCGTCAACGCGCGCTACATCCGCCTGACCGCCATCACCGAGGCGGGCAACCGCGGCCCGTGGTCGTCGGCGGCCGAGATCAAGGTGCTCGGCAGCCCGGTCACGGGTCCGGCGCTGCCCCGCGCCGGTTGGACGGCCACGGCCGGTGACCAGGCGTCGGGCAACCCGGCGGGCAACGTGCTCGACGGCAA
>NZ_BONC01000066.1 GCF_016862515.1 Asanoa iriomotensis | reverse complement strand
GGCTTTCGCGCGCGCCGCGTGATTAGCCGGACACTCTGTGCGTCAGTTTTCGAACGGCGCGTGCGGGGATTACCGGGTGGCCGAGATTCATCATTTCGCACACGGCGCCTTCAACCCGGTGGCTGCCTACCTGCTCTCGTTCATCGGCTCGCTGCTCGGTCTGGTCTGCACCGCGCGGGCGCGGTCGACCCGGCAGCGGGGCCGTCGGGCACGCTGGCTCGTGCTCGCCTCGATCGCGATCGGCGGCGCCGGCATCTGGCTCATGCACTTCATGGCGATGCTGGGCTTCGCCGTCCCGGCCAGCCCGCTGCGGCTGGATCCCTACCTGACCATGTCGAGCCTCGTGATCGCCGTGGTCACCGTCGGCGCCGGGCTGTTCATCGTCGGCTTCGGCCGGCGCCGCCTCCTACGCGTGATCGGCGGCGGCGTGCTCACCGGCCTCGGCGTCGTCGGCATGCACTACACGGGCATGCTCGCGGTCCGGGTCTACGGCGACATCAGCTACGACACCCGCCTGGTCGGCGCGTCCATCGGCGTGGCCGTGGTGGCCGCGACGGTCGCGCTCTGGTTCACCGTCACGGTCGGCAGTTGGGGCCGGATCGTCGTCGCCGCGGCGGTCATGGCGCTGGCGGTGTGCGGCATGCACTACACCGGCATGGCGGCGATCCAGGTGCGGCTGCACGAGTCGGGCGTGCACCACGTCCAGGGCGTCAACCCGATGCAGATGCTCGTGCCCATCGTCCTGGTCACCTCGGCGGCCCTGATCGGCATGGCGTTCAGCGGTCTCAAGGCGATGACCGAGGAGGAGTTCGCCGCACCGCCGCCGTCCCCCGCGGGCGGCCGGCACGCCGAGACTCCGTTCACCGTGGCCCTACGTCCCGGTGGCGAGACTCTGTAGATCCTGTCCGTTGTCAATATCGACCGGCTAAATGCCCGCCTGGAGCGTTTCCAGACGGGCATGCCGTATTTGTCGAGGTCACAACGGTGCATTTCTCTCTGTAGGTTTCTCGATTGTTACAGCGTCGTGCCTTCCACGATCTGGACGGACCTCCGTGCAAGCGCTTGCATGTGAACACGCCCACAATCGACACCGGCACCGGGCAGCCCGCCCGCGATCGTCCGGCAAGGAAGGAGGACGGCATGGCGGTCTCTTCCAGACCTCGCCAAGCCCTCGTGCTCGCCACCACCCTGGCGCTGGCCCTCAGCGCGGCTGCCTGCAGCAGCGACGACGGTGGCGACAGCGGCAGCGCCAGCTCGCCTGAGTGCGCCGCGTACGACGCCTACACCGGAAACGACGGCACCACCGTCTCCATTTACGCATCCATCCGTGACGCCGAGGCCGACCTCCTCGAGGAGTCCTGGAAGCAGTTCGAGGAATGCTCCGGCATCACCATCAAATACGAGGGCAGCGGCGAGTTCGAGGCCCAGCTGCCGGTGCGCGTCGACGGCGGCAACGCCCCTGACATCGCGTTCATCCCGCAGCCCGGTCTGCTGAAGCGCTTCGCCGACGCAGGCAAGCTCAAGGAGGCCTCGGCCGAGACCAAGACCATGGCGGAGGCCAACTACGCCAAGGAATGGCTCGACTACGCCACGGTCGGCGGCAAGTTCTACGGCGCGCCGATGGGCTCCAACGTCAAGTCGTTCGTCTGGTACTCGCCGAAGCTCTTCGCCGAGAAGGGCTGGAAGGTCCCCCAGACCTGGGACGAGATGATGCAGCTCAGCGACACCATCGCTGGCGCCGGCATCAAGCCCTGGTGTGCGGGCATCGAGTCCGGTGACGCGACCGGCTGGCCGGCCACCGACTGGATCGAAGACGTCATGCTGCGCGACCAGGGCGCCGAGGTCTACGACCAGTGGGTCGACCACTCGATCCCGTTCAACGACCCCAAGGTCGTGTCCGCGGTCGACCGCGTCGGCAAGATCCTGAAGGACTCGAAGTACGTCAACGGCGGCTTCGGCGACGTCAAGAGCATCACCACCACGTCGTTCCAGGAGGCGGGCACGCCGATCCTGGAGAACAAGTGCGCGATGTACCGGATGGCGTCCTTCTACGCCAACCAGTGGCCTGAGGGCACCAAGGTCGCCGAGGACGGCGACACGTTCGCCTTCTACCTGCCCCCGGTCGACCCGGCCAAGGGCAAGCCGGTCCTCGGCGGTGGCGAGTTCACCGTGGCGTTCGCCGACCGTCCCGAGGTCCAGAAGGTCCAGACCTACCTGGCTTCGGGCGAGGCCGCCAACAACCGGGCCAAGCTCGGCAACTGGGTCTCGGCCAACAAGAAGCTCGAGGTCTCCAACGTCGAGAACCCGATCGACAAGCTGGCCGTGGAGATCCTCCAGGACCAGAGCGCCGTCTTCCGGTTCGACGGTTCCGACCTGATGCCCGCCGCCGTCGGCGCCGGGACGTTCTGGAAGGGCATGGTCGAGTGGATCAACGGCAAGAGCACCTCTGAGGTGCTCGACCAGATCGAAGGCTCCTGGCCCAAGTAAGCAAGGTGAGATGGCCGGCCTTCGGGCCGGCCATCTCGTCTCTCCAACCCACTGACGCATAACGCTCGCATCCTGGAGGGCGGATGGAGTTCGAAGACTTCGCGCCAAAGCTGTCGATGTTGCTGTACGGCGTGATCGGGTTCGTGGTGGTGGTCGGTGGACTGCTGCTCCTGCTCGACGTCGTGCCCAACTATTTCGCGCGGCGCCGCGAGGCCGCCCTTGTCGCCGCCTCGCTCAGCACGTCTGACGGGCCCGCACCGACCCTCGGTCGGCGCGTCCGCAAGCACCGCGAGGGCCTGCTGGGCCTCGCCTTCCTGCTCCCGGCCCTCCTGCTGCTGCTCATCGGCCTGGTCATCCCGGCGATCCGCACGATCCTCCTGTCGCTGCGCAACGGCGACAGCACGGCGTTCGTGGGCCTGGACAACTACCTCTGGATCTTCCGCGAGAACGACATCGTCCGCGTCCTGCTCAACACGGCGGGCTGGGTCATCCTGGTCCCGCTGCTGGCCACCTCGGTCGGCCTGCTCTACGCGGTGATGGTCGACCGGGCCCGGTTCGAGGCGGTCGCCAAGTCCCTGATCTTCCTGCCGATGGCGATCTCGTTCGTCGGCGCCGGCATCATCTGGCGCTTCGTCTACGCGTACCGCGGCGAAGGTGACCAGATCGGCCTGCTCAACTGGCTCTGGACCCTGGTCGGCGGCGAGCCGCGGCAGTGGCTCAACGAGGGCCCGCTCAACACGTTCCTGCTGATCGTCGTCATGGTCTGGATCCAGGCCGGTTTCGCGATGGTCATCCTGTCCGCCGCCATCAAGGCGATCCCCTCGGACATCGTCGAGGCCGCCCGCCTCGACGGCGTGACGCCCTGGCAGATGTTCTGGCGGGTCACGCTGCCGAGCATCCGGCCCGCGCTGATCGTCGTGATCGTCACCATCTCGATCGGCACGATGAAGATCTTCGACATCGTCCGGACGATGACCAACGGCAACTTCGACACCAACGTCGTCGCGCTCGAGATGTACAACCAGGCGTTCCGTTACCAGCAGGCCGGGCAGGGCTCCGCGCTCGCCGTCTTCCTGTTCATCCTGGTCATCCCGATCGTCATCTTCCAGATCCGCAACCTCCGTCGCCAGCGGGAGGGCTGAGAATGACTACCACTACCCCCGTGCTCGCCGGCGAGGCGACCGCGGAGCCCACGCCCCGCACCGCGGCCGGCCGGGTGCGCAAGCGCCTCAACAGCCGCACGGCGACGATCGTCTCGATCATCATCGCGCTGATCTGGACCGTGCCGACCTTCGGCCTGCTGCTCTCGTCGTTCCGGCCGGAAGACGACATCAAGCAGACCGGCTGGTGGACGTTCTTCAGCAACCCGCAGCTGACCTTCCAGAACTACAACGACGTCCTCTTCGGACGGTCGTCGTCGTCTGGGCAGCTCGCCAACTACTTCGTGAACTCGCTGGTCATCACGATCCCGTCGGTGCTGTTCCCGATCGCGTTCGCCGCCCTGGCCGCGTACGCGCTGTCCTGGATCAACTTCCGCGGCCGGGACTGGCTCTACATCGCGGTGTTCGCGCTGCAGATCGTCCCGCTGCAGATGGCGCTGGTCCCCCTGCTGAGCTTCTTCTCCCGCGGCGTCTCGCTGGGCGGCATCACCCTGCTGCCGCCCTGGGACCTCGACAACGAGGGCAAGTTCATCCAGGTCTGGTTCGCGCACACCTGCTTCGCGCTGCCGTTCGCGGTGTTCCTGCTGCACAACTTCATCTCGCAGCTCCCGGGCGAGCTGATGGAGGCGGCCCGGGTCGACGGCGCCGGGCACTCGAAGATCTTCCGCAGCGTCGTGCTGCCGCTGATCACACCGGCGCTCGCGTCGCTGGCGATCTTCCAGTTCCTCTGGGTCTGGAACGACCTGCTGGTCGCGCTGATCTTCGCGGGCGGTGGGCGAGAAACCGCGCCGCTGACGGTGCGGCTGGCGGAGCTGGCCGGCACCAGAGGCGGCGAGTGGCAACGGTTGACCGCCGGCGCGTTCGTGTCGATCGTCATCCCGCTGATCGTCTTCCTGTCCCTGCAGCGGTACTTCGTGCGAGGGCTGCTGACAGGCAGCGTCAAGGGCTGATCCTTGCGGCGACCGTCCTTCCACACGCGAGGTGACGGACCATGACGAGGATCGACGACGTGGCCCGGCTGGCGGGCGTCTCCACCGCCACCGTGTCCCGGGCGCTGCGGGGCCTGCCAACGGTCTCGCAGACGACCCGGGAGCGGGTGCTGGAGGCGGCCGCCCAGCTGGGTTACATCGCGTCGCCCAGCGCCTCCCGGCTCGCCGGTGGCAAGACCCGGGCGGTGGCGGTGGTCGTACCCCGGATCACGCCCTGGTTCTTCAGCACCGTCGTCGAAGCCGCCGAGGAGCGGCTGCACCGGGCCGGCTACGACCTGTTGCTGTTCAACCTCGGCGGCAGCGAGCACGCCCGGCAGCGGCTGCTCTACACCAGCACGCTGCACAAGCGGGTGGACGCGTTGATGCTGGTGGCGACGCCGCTGGCCGGGCGCGACTTCGCGGCGGTGAACAAGCTGGCGCTGCCGGGGGTGACGGTCAGCGCCGGCACGGCGGTGCCCGGCTGGCCGAGCGTGCGGATCGACGACGTCGAGACCGCCCGCGCCGCCACCGACCACCTGCTCGCCCTCGGACACACGCGGATCGCGCACATCTCCGGTGACCCGACCGACGAGCTGGCCATCTCCACCCACCTGGATCGCCGGCGTGGCTACCAGCAGCGGCTGCGCGCGCACGGCATCGAGCCGGACCCGGCGCTCGACGTCGAGGCCACCTTCACCATCGCCGGTGGCAGCCGGGCGACCGCGGAACTGCTCCGCCGGGGCGAGCCGCCGACGGCGATCTTCGCGGCGTCCGACGAGATGGCGATGGGCGCGATCGCCACGCTGCGCTCCGCCGGCCTGCGGGTGCCCGACGACGTGAGCGTGATCGGCGTCGACGACCACGACGTCTCGGGTGTGGTCGGGCTCACCACGGTCGCCCAGCCGGCGGCCGCACAGGGCCGGATCGCGGCCGAAACCCTGCTCGGCCCGCTGGGCGGCAACGTGAACGGCTATGGTGACCGCTCCGTGGTGCTGCCTACCAGGCTGGTCGTCCGTGACTCGACCGCAGCGCCGCGGGCACACTAGAACTTTTGCGCACGAGGTTTGGGAGTACGCCGTGAAGTGGTGGCGCGACGCCGTCATCTACCAGATCTACCCGCGGTCGTTCGCCGACTCCGACGGGGACGGCATCGGCGACCTGCCGGGCATCGTCGGCCGGCTCGGGCACCTCTCCGAGCTCGGTGTCGACGCCGTCTGGCTGTCGCCGTTCTATCCGTCGCCGCAGGCGGACGCGGGCTACGACGTGGCGGACTACCGTGACGTCGACCCGATCTTCGGCCGGCTGTCCGACGCCGACAAGCTGATCTCGTCGGCGCACGAGCGGGGTCTCCGGGTGATCGTCGACCTGGTCCCTAATCACACCTCTTCCCAGCACCGGTGGTTCCAGGCGGCGCTGGCGGCCGCGCCCGGCAGCCGGGAGCGTGACCGCTACGTGTTCCGCGACGGCAAGGCCGGCGGGCCGCCCAACAGTTGGCATAGCGTGTTCGGCGGGGACGCCTGGACGCAGCTTCCGGACGGGCAGTGGTATCTGCATCTGTTCGATGCCGGGCAGCCCGACCTCAACTGGGACAACCCCGAGGTGCGGGCCGAGTTCGAGGACATCCTGCGCTTCTGGCTCGACCGGGGTGTCGACGGGTTCCGGGTCGACGTCGCGCATGGGCTGGTCAAGCAGGCCGACCTGGCCGACTGGCACCTGCCGATGCTTCCGTTGACCTCGGAGGGCACCGAAGGTGGCCCGCGGCCGCCGATGTGGGACCAGGACGGCGTCCACGAGATCTACCGCCGCTGGCGGAAGATCCTGGACGGCTACCCCGGCGAGCGGATCCTGGTCGCAGAGGCTTGGGTGCAGCCGGCCGAGCGGCTCGCCGCGTACGTCCGGCCCGACGAGATGCACCAGGCCTTCAACTTCGAGTACCTGGAAGCGTCGTGGACGGCCGCCGCCCAGCGGTCGGTGATCTCGCGTTCCCTGGCGGCGAGTGCCGCGGTCGGCGCGCCGACCACCTGGGTGCTGTCCAACCACGACGTGATCCGGCACGCGTCGCGACTCGCGCTGCCGGTCGGGTCGCCCCGGCCGAACGGCATCGGTGCCCGCGATCCCCAGCCCGATGCCGTCCTGGGGCTGCGGCGGGCCCGGGCGGCGACCCTGCTGATGCTTTCACTGCCCGGGTCGGCGTATGTCTACCAGGGTGAGGAGCTCGGGCTGCCGGAGCACACCACGTTGCCCGACGAGAGCCGGCAGGATCCGACGTGGTTTCGGACCGGTGGGGCGTCCGTGGGGCGGGATGGGTGTCGGGTGCCGATTCCGTGGGAGGCGGATTCGCCTTCGTACGGGTTCGGGCCGTCGGATGCTAGTTGGTTGCCTCAGCCGGCGGTGTTCGGGGAGCTTGCGCTTGATCGGCAGCTAGGGGTGCCGGGGTCTACGTACTCGCTGTATGTGTCTGCGCTTCGGCTTCGGCGGGAGCATGGGCTGGGTCGGGGTTCCGTGACCTGGGTGCCTGCTCCGGACGACGTGGTGGCCTTCCGTAATGGTGATGTCTTGGTGCTGACGAACTTTGGCTCTGGGTCGACCGCGTTGCCTGCCGGTGCTGAGGTTCTGCTTTCCAGTGAGCCGGTTTCTGGGCTTGAGGTTCCTGGTGATGTGACTGTTTGGGCTCGGTTGGGTTAGCCGGTTTTAGGAAGAGCGGAGACAGGCTACTTGTGCCTTTGTTTGTCGGCGTGGGTGTGGTCGTCGATGGGGGTGTGCGCTGTTACTTCCGCTCTTTGTTCCAGGAGTTTGTGTAGGGCCTTGATGTCTTTGGGGGAGCTTCGGCTGGCGAGCCAGTACATGATTCCTGTTGGGATGAAGAACAGCTGGAACGCGGCTAGGCCCACTGAGTAGTTCGTTGGTGAGGCGTAGGTCGTTCCTAGGAGCACGAAGGCTACGGGGATCAGGCCGTTGCCTACCGCTCGTCCTACGCCGTTCGTCAGGTTGCCCAGGCTGTAGACCGTGCCTCGGTACTCCGGGGGGTTGATGTCGGCGATCAGGGCGAACCAGTTCGGGGAGTTCGCTGATGTCAGTGCTAGGGCTACGAAGGCGATCAGCAGCGTCAGGCCTACCGATGGTTGGGTGAAGACGCTGCCTACCGCTGAGGCCACTACCTCGCCTGTGCCTGCTTCCGGTGGGACGTCGATCTTGAACGGTAGGAAGAACAGGACCAGGTAGAGGGGTACGGCGGCCAGGATGCCGAACGAGGCGACCAGGGCTCGGCCTCTCGGGGTTCGTCTTTGCAGCTTGTCGCCCAGTAGGCCGCCCAGGATGGAGAGGGCGCCGCCCAGTTGGAACATCGTCGCGAAGACGCTTCCTACGACGATCGCTGTTTCGTTGGGGTAGCCCTGGGCGATCGCGCGTTCCCGGAACAGGACCGGTAGCCAGACCAGGCTGCCGAAGGCGATCTGGGCCGGTAGGCCCTGCAGGATCAGCCAGACGTTCGTGCGGCGGTGGACGATCGCGGGGAGGCTCTTGCGGCTGATTCGGTAGTCGTACTCGTGGCCCTCGGCGATCGCTCTTGCGAGTTCCGGGTCGCTTTGGCCGCGGCGGATGTCGTACGTGAAGAAGTAGGCGACCGTGGCCACCAGGCCCACCGCGCTCAGCAGCAGGAACGGGCGCCGCCAGTCGGCCGCGCCCAGGACGCCGCCGAGCAGTGTGCCCATGAACGTGCCTACGCCTTGCGACAGGCCCCACAGGCTCATCACCAGGCCCCGGCGTCTCGGTTTGATCAGGTCGCTGACCACCGAGAAGCCGACCGAACTCACCGCGCCCAGGCCGATCGCGGCGGCGACCTGGGAGACGAAGAAGAGGAGGTAGGTGCCGGCTAGGGCGCTGCCGCTCATGCCGGCCGCCCAGAGCAGCGTGCCGATCATGAGTAGCGGCTTGCGGTTGCCTCTGTCGCCGTAATACGCCCAGGCGACCGAGGCGGCGGCGCTTACCAGGAACGACGTCGCGGTCACGGTGCCGACCAAGCCCAGCGGCACGTGGAACGAGTCCGCGATCGAGCCGTACAGCGGTGGCACGAGGCCGATCGCGACGTTGTCGAGCGACGCCAGGATGATGAACACCACGACGCTGTAGATCCGGTGCGCCCGGCCGCCGGTGGTGGTCATGCCGGGAGGCTACCTCGGTATATCAGTCAATGGATCTAGGAGCGTTGCGTCGGGATGGGTGTGGCGTATGTGAGCGGCGCGCCGGATATCCGGTGCGGGCTCTGGTCGAGTTGGAGCACGCCGCCGCGGAGCGCCTCGATCACCGGGCGCAGGGCCGTCTGGTGGGCGTCGCGGATCGTCACGCAGGTCTCCATGCGCAGCGGGGTGGAGCCCGAATAGATCGGCACCCACTTGAAGTCTTCGGCGCCGCCACCACCGAAAACCATGCCCGCTTTGTACGGCAACGCGACGTCGGAGGGGACCACGAGGATCCGGCGCCGCTCCTGGCCACCGCGCCGGCGCTCGGCCCGCAGGCGGATCACGCTCGTGGCGGTCTCGTAGGTCTCCATCGCGACGCGGCGCGCCGGGTCCGGGTCGGGGATGCCGGCCGCCGTGATCGCGTCCTCGAGCACCCGTCGGGCCCGCACGTCGCGCGGCTGCAGGAACGCCTCGTAGTCGCTGACCAACTCGTGCAGCGCCAGCCGGTCGCCGGGGAAGTCGCGGTCGATCATCGCTTCCAGGCGAGCCTCGTAGAGCCGGGTCGAGCGCAGGCCGGGCCGGCGCACCGGCGGGCCGATGATCAGGTGGAACTCGTTGCGGAGCAGGCGGTCGACCGGGTCGCCGAAGAACTGGTGCTCGGCCCGGTTGTGCTGCGACAGGTATTCGACCCGGACCTTGTCGCCGCCCTCGGTCGCGCGCAGCCGGTCTTCGGCGAGCGCGACGAACTGGGCGTGGTGCGGCCCGCAGGCGAGCGTCCAGACGGTCGGCTGGGCCGACCCGGAACCGATCCGCTCGTGCAGCGCGACCACCTGCCGGGCGATCTGCAGGACCCGCTCGCCGGCTGCGGTCAGCAGGTATCGACGGTCGACATTGCGGCGGACCAGCGCCTCGCCGACGTAGCTCTCGATCTTGGCGATCCGGTGCTGCACGGATTGGCGGCTGTAACCGCCGTGGAACCCGGCCATCCGGCGGGCGGCGTCCTCGTAGGACCGTTCCTCGGCGAGCGCGATGAACGCCCGGAAGTCCCACTCGTCCAGCGGTTTCGGACGCTGTTTTGACACGCGTCAAACGTAACGTCGCCCGGCGGATACCAGAAGTGTCACATTGGTGATACCGACTGCGCATATGGCGTTCGAGCGGCCGGTCACGCAGGGATACCACGTTACGTTCCGTCGACCACTACCGAGCGCGAAGCTCGCGCAAACGCGCGTTGCAGGTGCCCGAAGACCAGCCGGTCGACCTGCGGGTGCCGCGTTCCGGAAAGGAGTAGAAAGACAGTGCGGCTGCTCCGGTGGTGTCGGAGCGGCCGACACCTGTCCCACCGGCCGAGGAGCCGACATGACCAGCAAATGCACTCGCCTTCTCCGACGCTGGCGCCGCTCTTCCGGAGCCTCGCACAACGACGGCCCGGCCGACGCACGTCACGTGCGCCGGCCACGGGTCCGGCGGCCGGCCGCGGGCGCCTCGCCGGCCGCTCATCTCGACACCGCGATGTCCGAGGTGCACGCCGCGCGGGTCGCCATGCGGAACGCGCTGCTCGAGTTGGACCAGGCGTTGAGCGCGGGCGAACGCGTCGCGCCGCAGTTCCGCCGCCTCATCGACGCGGAGCTCAGCGGCACCCGGGAGGAAGCGGCGATGCTCACCGCCCTGCTGATCACCGTCGACCGCGACGGGCGGGCGCTGGCCGGCAGCAGACCCTAGGACCGCCAGCCGGACATCTCGTCCTCCAGCCGCTGCGCCGGCTCGTCCTCACCGAGCTGGCGCAGGTCGCCGACGACCTTGGCGGCGGCGCTGAGCGTGTCCGGGTGCGCGTCGCCGAGAATCCGCCTGCGGCGCACCAGCGTGTCCTCCTCGAAGCGGCGGGCCTGCGCGTGGTCGCCGAGAGCCCGCAGGTCCGAAGCGAGGTTCGAGGCGGAGCTGAGCGTGTAGGGGTGGTCGTCGCCGAGCACCCGACGGCGGCGGGTCAGCGTGTCCTCGTCGAGCTGGCGGGCGAGCTCGTACTCACCCATCCCGTAGAGGGCGACGGCGAGGTTGTTGGCCGAGACGAGGGACTGCGGATGGTCGACACCGAGGATCTGCCGCCGCCGGGCCAGAGTGTCCTCGTGCAGGTCCCGGGCCTGCTGGAACTCGCCCAGGCTGGCGAGGTTGGTGGCGAGGTCGTTGGCCGTGCGGAGGGTCTCCGGGTGGTCGTCGCCGACGATCCCGCCGATGCGGGACAAGGTTTCCTCGTTGAGCCGGCGCGCCTGCTCGTAACGGCCCTCCTGCCGGTAGTCCGCGGCGAGGTTGTTGGTGCTGATCAGGGTGTTGAGGTGGTCCTCGCCGAAGATCCGCTTGTAGCGGGCCGCGGTGTCCTCGTCGAGCCGGCGAGCCTGCCCGTGGTCGCCCAGCTCGCCGTGTGCGTACGCCAGCGCGGTGGCGGCGCTCAGGGTCGAGCTGTTGTCGGCCCCGTACCGCCTGGTCCAGGTCGCGTGCAGGTGTTCGGCCAACGGGAACGCGGTGCGTGCGTCGCCGCGGGCCAGCAGGTGCCAGATCGCGCTGAAGGCGAGCCAGTGCAGTGACGAGTTGTCGCTGTTGGCGGGGTCGCAGGCGAGGATGTGGGGCAGCAGCTGCGTCCACCGCGGCCAGTGCGTCGGGTCCGTGCCGTCGTCCAGCCGGCCCGCGACCAGCAGGCTCTCGACGGTCGTCCGCTGTGCTTCGGCGTTCGGATCGGTGTCACGCAGGACGGCCTGCGTGAGCCGGTGCAGCTGCAGGCCGCCGCTCGCGTTGCGGGCCAGGCCGTAGCGCGTCAACCGGGCCGCGGCCCGGTCCAGGGCGACGCCACCGCCGCCGGCCGCCGCCAGTTCGTCGGGCAGCAGCCCCGCCGGCGGGTCACGGAACAGATCCAGCGGAATCGGCTCCGGAGCGAGGTAGGCACACAGGATCAGCAGCTGCCCCGCGGCCGGGTCCGCCGCGGCGAGCCTCCGCGCGGCGACCGTGACCGCGGCGGCCAACGGCACCGGGTAGCCGGCCGGCGGCGGGTCGTTGGCCAGCAGGTCGGCGGCATGCTCGGCCAGGCCCGACAGGTAGCTCTCCACCGACATCCCGGTCTCGGCGAGGAGGTCCGCGGCCTGTGCGACCGCGAGCGGCAGGTCACCGACGGCCTCGGCCAGGCGGTCCACGTCCTCGTCGGACGACCTCGGCAGGTTGGCGCGCAGCAGGGCGATCGACTCGGACCGGGCGAACACGTCGACGCCGATCGGCCGCGCGACGCCGGTCCACAGAGAGTTGCGCGAGGTCACCAGCACGTGCGCCGGCCCGCCGGGCAGCCAGCGGCGCACGTCCTCCCGCGACTCGGCGTTGTCGAAGATCAGCAACGCCCGGTCGTGTGAGCGCAGCAGGGCCAGGGCGGCCGTGACCGCGGCGGTGACGTCGCCTTCCGCCGGCGCCACGCGGGCCGCCACCGCGAGCGCGGCGAACTGCTCGGCGATCAGGTCAGGCTGCTCGCTGGCGATCCACCACACGAGCTCGTACTCGTTGGCGAAGCGGTACGCGTACTCGATGGCCAGTTGTGTCTTGCCGACGCCGCCCATGCCTTCCAGCGCCTGCGCGACCACGGGGCTGCCCGTCAGCAGACCCTCGCGCAGGTCGACGATCATCCGGTCGCGGCCGGTGAACGCGGTGTTGCGCGGCGGCACGTTCCAGACCGGCGGCAGCGAGCCGGGCAGCCGGGGGCCGGACGCCTGCTGCGGGCGCGGGCGGCCGCTGCCCGGGAACTCCGGGCGGCCGTCCGGGCGCTGCCTGCCGCGCACCGCGGCCAGCATCCGCCGGCGCGCCTCGTCCTCCGGCACGCCGAAGAGATCCACGCTCAGCAACGGCCGGTAGAGCAGCGGCGGCGTCACGTTCTCGATCCGCACCGGGAGGATCCGCTTGCGGGCCGGGCCGCGGTCGGACAGGTACGCCGTCAGCTCCGGGGACGTGTGCCGCTCCGGCTCGAAGTACGCCGCGGAGAACAGGGCGATCATCCGCTCCGCGTGCTCGAGCGCATCGCGCATCTTCTCGACGAAGTTCTCGCCCACCTCCCAGTCCCAGAGGTCGAGCTCGACGTCGTAGCCCGCTTCCTGAAGCTCCCAGGCCACCCACTCCGCCCACGACCGGTCGCGGCCCGCATGGCTGACGAACAGATCAGTCACCGCTCCACTGTGCACGGAAACGGCGGTCGGGGCACTACGCGGATCGGGTCAAAGGCAGACCCAACTCCTCCGCGCGGGTCCAGACGGGTGCCATCGCGCGGTCCGGGTCGCGGTGGAAGAGGCTCGCGCGGAGGCGGACGAAGACGCAGTTGCCGACCCGTTCGAGGATCGCCTGGCGGCGGAGCTCGGCGGCGAAGGCCACCGCGCCGCGGTAGCGGTCGTCGCAGGCGATGGCCAGGCGGCGGCCGTCGGGGCCGTTGACAACAAAGTCGATCTGGTACGCGCCCAGCCGGAACCGCGGCACCGGGTGCAGGCCGGCGGCGGTCAGCCGGCGCCAGACCTCGCGGGTGAACTCGCTGTCGAGCACCCGGGCGTCGGCCGGCTCGGCAGCGGGCACCGGGCGGGTGGCGTACGAGAGCAGCAGCGCGCGGGCGTCGTCCCGGTTGAGCTCGCCCGCCGTCACCGAGTGGAAGAGGAAGAGCTGGTCGCGGGCCCGGGACGCGGCGACGTTGACCCGGCGGTGATAGTCCCGCTTGGTGAAGGCACCGATCGGCCCGTCCGCGGTCGCCACCACAGTGGACAGCAGCACCACGTCCCGCTCGTCGCCCTGGAACGTGTAGGCGTCGCCGACCCGCAGGCTGCGCCGTTCGAGCTCGTCGGTGCCCAGCTCGGCGCGCAACCGGTGCTGGAGGTAGTCGGCCTGGCCGCTGGTGGAGAGCAGGCTCACCACGCCGATGGATCGGCCGCGGTAGGCGGGGTCGGCGACGAGCTCCGCGACGCGGGACACGAGTGCCTCCGCCTCCGCGACGTTGACCTCGCCGTACTCGGGCACGGCGACGCGGCGCCCGTCGGGGACGTGGATCGCGGTGACCGCGGCGCCCAGCCCGGCCGGGCGGTCGGCGCGCAGCGGCTGGATCTTGCCGTCGTAGTAGGTGTCGCTGGAGAAGCCGATGATCGCCGGCACGCTGCGGAAGTGCTCGGTGAGCAGGATCCGCTGCGGCGAGCGGCGCACCGCATGGTCGTAGAGGCTGCTCTCGGTGTCGAAATGCACCGCGGACGGCACGCCGGCCGGTGCCAGGTGCGTGCCGATCAGCGCGTTGACCCGGTCGGCCGGCAGGCCGACGAGCTGCGGGCCGATCTGCTGGTCGTCGCCGACCACGACGGCGCGGTGGGCCAGCCCGAGCACCGGCAGCGCGAAGATGTCGGCCTGCGACGCCTCGTCGACCACCACGACGTCGAAGATCGGGCCCGCGCCGGGGAACTGCTCCAGCGCGCGGTCGACCGACATGATCCACACTGGAACGGCGGTAGCGGCCTCGGCCATCGCCCGCTGTGCGGCGGCCTGCCAGTGCGCGGCGGTCTTGCCGGTGCCCTTGCCGATCTTGCGGAGCGCGGCGGCCCAGTCGGCCAGCGCGGCCTTGCGGCGGTCGTCGAGGGTGCGCGCGACCTCCAGCCACGCCGAACCGACCACCAGCTCGCCGGTCAGCCGCCGTTCCTGGTCGCGGGCCCGCTCCAGGCGCCGGCCCAGCTCGTCGTCGCCGACCCCGTGCGTGCCGGCCACCTCGTCGAACCAGGTCTGCGCCTGCCGCCAGCCCCAGGCCCGCACCGCCGCCGCGCCGTCGACCGGCGGCTCGCCACGGTCGTACGCGCCCGCCCACTGTGGCGCCACCGCCGCCAGCCGGGCGTGCAGCGCGGCGTACCGGGTGGCATCCGGCTTGACCGTCCACAGTCTCCTGATTTCCGCCAGCGCGCCGTTCCAGGCGACGGCGTCCTCGGCGGACCAGGCCGCCGCGAGAGCGCGGATCACCGGCGGCGCACCGGGCGCGGCGGTGGCCCGCGCGAGCCAGCCGGTCATCGCCCGCTGGTCGGCCTCGATCCGGTCGACGGTGAAGACGGCGGTCGCCGCCTCGGCCAGCTCGGCCAGGTCGGCCAGGGCCGGGGCGTCGACGGCGCGGGGGCAGGACGGCACGAGGACGGCGAGGTTCGCGCGGAGCGCGGGCCAGCGGCGGCTCTCCCAGTCGAGCGCGTCCAGCGCCTCGGCGAGCAGGCGTCCGGCCCAGATCTCCGGCTCGCGGCCGGGCTCTGCCGGCACCGGCACGCCGAGGCGGCCGCCCCACTCCGCCCAGCGCGCGGCGAGCTGCTCGCGCAACTGCTGCCGTTGCACGCTGGCCACCAGCAGGTCGACGTCGTCGGCCGTGCGCGGCTGTTCGCCGTCGACCCGGCAGTCGCCGACCACGCGAGCCAGGTCGGCGTGGGTCAGGCGGCGGACCGGCTTGCCGGCGGCGAACCGCTCGCGGATCTGCCCGAGGTGGTCGAGCAGCCGGCGTGGCTGGGCCGCGTGTGCCTCGCCGATCTCCACCCGGTGGCCCGACAGCGCCGCCGTGCGCCGGCCCAGCTCGGTGAGCATGCGCTGGCTCGCCGCCACGTGCTCGTCCCAGACCGCCTGCCAGCTCGGTTCGCGGATCAGCACGCCGAGGCGGTCCGTCCAGCTCCCGGCCCGCCTCGCCAGCGTCTCGGCGGCGGCGCGCAGCGCCGCGGCCAGGTCGTCGACGCCGGACGGGCCGAGTCGCCGCGCGCCCTCGATCGACGCGCCGCGATCGTGGGCCTGGTCGACCACCTTGGCGGCGTCGCCGAGGGCCGCCCGTTGCGCCGCCACCGCCTCGCCGGTCGGGAGCTGGCCGTCGGCCGGCAGATCGGCCAGCGCGTGCACGCGGTCGGCCGGTGAGATCGCCCGCGCGAGGTCGCCGAGCAGGCCGAACTCGCCCGCCGTGAGCGGTGGGGGCGTGCCGGGCGGCACGGGGTCGGGCACGAGGCCGTCGGCTTCCGTGCGGCGCAGCCAGTCGCCGACCTCGGCGGGCGAGGAGGGCACACCGGCGATCGGGTACGTGGCCGTCTCCCGCTCGGCCGCCGCCAGCAGCTCGCCACGGGCGCCGGCGTGCCGGCCCTGCGCGGCGTCGATCTCGCCGGTGATCCGGGCGATGTCGTCGGCGGCGGCGTCGCGGTCGAGCGTGGCGGCCCGGTCGGACAGTTCGCGGGCCGCGATCTGCAGCTGGACGAGCTGGTCGGCGGAGCGGCCCAGCACGGCCAGGCAGAGGGGCTGGATCTCGGCGGGCAGCCCGTCGCGGAGCACCCGCAGCGGGTCCTCCTTCTGCGCCAGCACCAGCACCCGCTTGCCGTGCGCGACCAGGTGGCAGATCAGGTTGCGGATCGTGTGGGTCTTGCCGGTGCCGGGCGGGCCCTGCACCGCGACCGTGCGGTGGGCGGCCAGCCGGGCCGCGATCGACTCCTGCGCCTCGTTGGTCGCCATCGGCATGAGCAGCCGCCCGCCGGTGCGGGTCCAGGCGTCCGGGTCGTCGTCGGGCATCACCAGCGCGCTCGGCTCGTGGGCGAGGATGCCGGCCAGCGCGCCGACAGCCCCGTCGCCGGGTGCGGCCAGGCGGTCGCGCTCGGCCTCCAGGAACCGGCGGACCATCCGCTGGCGCGGGCGGAGGAACAGCACGCCGGTGTCGTACACGTGCGGCTCGTCGAATGGCTCTGGACCGCTGACCCGCCCGGAGAACCGCAGGCGGGGCTCGAAGCCGAGGCGGCGCAGTGCGCGGCCGGCGAAGTCCTGGCGTTCGCTCGCGTCCCACGGGTCGACCTCGACCTGGCCGCCCGGGCCCGCGAGGTCGAGCAGGTCGCCGACCCGCCGGTTGTCGAGACCGCCGAGGGCGTCCACCTGGAGCCGGGCCGGTCCCTGTGGGTGCACGGTGACCGTGGTCGTCTCCGGGTCGTAGTCGATCGCGACCGGGGTGGCCAGCAGCGGGTAGCGGACCGGCTCGCCGCCGACCGGCGCGTCGAGGATCGCGTGCCCCCAGACGAGCTCGACCCGCGCGGAGTCGACGTCGACCCGGTAGCGCAGGTCGTAGAGGCGGTCGTGCAGGGCCCGCGCGGCGGCGGCCCGGCGATGGGCCGTGGCCCACGGCCGCCACTGCTCGTCCATCCACGCGGTGAACGCGGACGTGCGCGCCTCGTCGGAATCCGGCAACGTCGGCGGGTGGTCCGGCGTCAGGTCCCAGACCAGGTGGCGCAGCAGCGGCGCCGGGATCGACGGTGGTGGCGGCGGGCCGGGACGGCCGACCCGCAGCCAGCCCCCGCCGGGTTGCCTTGGGCCGAGCTCGACCGCCGGGTGCTCGGGCAGGTCGGCGTGCCAGAACGCGTCGGCGGCCGGCACCGTGCGGACGGGCTTGTCGAGCAGGGTCCGGACCGCGAGCAGGTATTCCGCGAGCGCGCCGGCGCGCTCGCGGATCTCATGTGGCGCGTCCGTGCCCTCCCGCTGCTCCATCGCTGTCCGACGGTATCGCGGTGGGGCCAGTGGTGCGAAAGTTCACGCCGGCCGGTCGTGCACGAGCTCACGGACCGCGGCGTACTGGTCGCGGATCGTGGGCACCGGGCGGGCGTCGTAGCTCTCGCTGCGGCCGGTCGCCCAGGCGGGCGGCGCGGGCTGGTCGGAGACGACCCAGGCGGCCTGGCGGGCGGCACCGTCGGCGACGTACTCGCCCGGCTCCGGCACCACCACGCCGCAGCCGAAGACCTGCGGCGCGATCTGCCGGACGGCCTCGCTGCGTGCCCCGCCGCCGATCAGGATCACCCGGTTGACGGACGCGCCCTCGGCGATCAGCGCGTCGAGGCCGTCGGCGAGCGCGCAGAGCATGCCCTCGACCGCGGCCCGGGCGAAGTGCGCCGGCGTCGAGTTCTTGAGCGTCAGGCCGTGCACGGCACCGGTCGACAGCGGCCGGTTGGGGGTCCGCTCCCCCTCCAGGTAAGGCACCATGACCAGGCCGTCGGCGCCCGCCGGCGCGTCGCCGGCCAGCTCGGCGAGCCGGCTGTGGGTCACGCCGAGCATGGCGGCCGCGGCGTCGAGGACACGGGCCGCGTTGAGCGTGCAGACCAGCGGCAGGAAGCGGCCGGTGGCGTCGGCGAAGCCGGCCACGATGCCGCTCGGGTCGGCCGCGGGCAGGTCGGCCACGCTGAACACGGTGCCCGACGTGCCGATCGAGACGACCACGTCGCCGGGCTGGGCGCCGACACCGAGCGCGGCGGCCGCGTTGTCACCGGTGCCCGGGCCGAGCACGGCGCCACCGGGCATCGTGCCCGCCCGGCCGGTCGGCGCGAGCACGGTCGGCACGTGCGGCTCCCGACCGAAGGCGAGCGAGAGCAGGTCGTTGCGGTAGACGCCGGTGGCCGGCGACCAGTAGCCGGTGCCGCTCGCGTCGCCGCGGTCGGTGCGCAGGTCGGCCAGCGCCCCGGTGCCGCCGAGCTTCCAGGTCAGCCAGTCGTGTGGCAGGCAGACGGCGGCGGTGCGGTCGGCGTTGGCCGGCTCGTGCTCGGCCAGCCAGCGCAGCTTGGTGATGGTGAAGCTGGCCACCGGCACCAGGCCGACCGCGTCGGCCCACGCCTTCGGCCCGCCCAGCTCGGCGGTCAGGTCGGAGGCCGCCTGCGCCGAGCGGGTGTCGTTCCAGAGCAGGGCCGGGCGCACCACCTCGCCCGACTCGTCGAGACAGACCATCCCGTGCTGCTGGCCGCCGACGGCGACCGCGGCCACGTCGTCGAGGCCGCCCGCCTGGCGGCTGGCCTCGGTCAGGGCGCGCCACCACGCGTCCGGGTGCACCTCGGTGCCCTCCGGATGCGTGGCGCGCCCTTCGCGGACCAGCGCGCCGGTGTCGGCGTCGCGGACCACCACCTTGCACGACTGTGTGGACGAGTCGATGCCGGCGACCAGCGGCATGGGTATCTCTCCTTAGCGGGCGCCGAGCACGTGCTCGACGGCGAGCTGGTTGAGCCGGACGAAGCCGAAGCCCTTGGCGCCGGCGGCGTCGGCGTCGTAATCCTCGTACGCGGAGCGGTTGCCGAGGAAGTCCGCGTGGCTCTCACCGCTGTTCAGGGTGGGCTCGCGCAGCTCGCCGACCTTGCTGGCGGCCAGCGCCTCCTGCACCTCGGGGTCGGCCCGGAACGCCTGCGCCCGCTCCTTGAGCAGCAGGTACATCCGCATGTTGGCGGCCGCCGAGGCCCACACGCCGTCGAAGTCCTCGGTGCGCGAGGGCTTGTAGTCGAAGTGCCGCGGGCCCTCGTAGGCCGGACCGCCGCCGGGCGCGCCGTGCTCGATCAGGTCGACCAGGGCGAACGCGTTGACCAGGTCACCGTGGCCGAAGACCAGGTCCTGGTCGTACTTGATGCCGCGCTGCCCGTTGAGGTCGAGGTGGAAGAGCTTGCCGTGCCAGAGCGCCTGCGCGATGCCGTGCGCGTAGTTGAGGCCGGCCATCTGCTCGTGCCCGACCTCGGGGTTGAGGCCGACCAGCTCGTGGTGCTGGAGGCTGGAGATGAACGCCAGCGCGTGGCCGACCGTCGGCAGCAGGATGTCGCCGCGGGGCTCGTTGGGCTTGGGCTCCAGCGCGAAGCGCAGGCCGAAGCCGCGGTCGATCGAGTACTGCGCGAGGAAGTCGACGGCCTCGCGGTAGCGGTCGAGGGCCGCCTGCACGTCCTTGGCCAGGTCGTATTCGGAACCCTCGCGGCCGCCCCACATGACGTAGGTCTGCGCGCCCAGCTCGGCGGCCAGCTCCATGTTGCGCATGACCTTGCGCAGCGCGAACCGGCGCACGTCGCGGTCGTTGCTGGTGAAGCCGCCGTCCTTGAAGACCGGGTGGGTGAACAGGTTGGTGGTCACCATCGGCACGACGATGCCGGTCTCGTCGAGCGCCTTGCGGAAGCGGGAGATGTGCTCGCCGCGGCTGCTGTCGTCGGCGCCGAACGGGATCACGTCGTCGTCGTGGAAGGTCACACCGTAGGCGCCTAGCTCGGAGAGCCGGTGCACGGACTCCACCGGGTCGAGCGGCGGCCGGGTGGCGTCGCCGAACGGGTCGCGGGCCTGCCAGCCCACGGTCCAGAGACCGAACGAGAACTTATCGGCGCGGGTGGGATCGGCTGCCATCTGGGCCTCCTCCAGGAGTGTTCGTTTCTAACGCGTTAATTTGTTTAGCGGTTGAATTATTTGACCCAGCCGTGGCAGTGTCAAGGGCGTGAACGGCGGATCCCCGGTGCGGCAGGCCAGCGTGCGCGCGCACAACCTGGCCCTGGTGCTGCGCCAGGTGGCGGCCGCCGACCGCCCGCCGTCCCGGGCCGACGTGGCCGCCAGCACCGGCCTGACCCGGGCCACCGTCTCCGCGCTGGTCGACGACCTGGTCGGCGGTGGCCTGCTCGCCGAGGTGGGTCCCGCGCCGCGGTCGGGCGCCGGGCGACCGGCGACGGGCCTGGTCCTGCACGGGTACGGCCCGGCCGGGCTCGGCCTGGAGATCAACGTCGACTACCTCGCCGGCTGCGTCGTCGACCTCACCGGGACGGTCCGGCACCGCGCGGTGCTGCACGGCGACCAGCGCCCGCTGGCACCCGACGCCGTGCTGGCGGCCGTGGCCGACCTCGGTGCCCGGCTGCGGGCGGAGGCCAGGGCGGCCGGGCGCACGGTGGCCGGCGCCGCGCTGGCCGTGCCCGGGCTGGTCTCCGGCACCGGCCTGGTGCACCGCGCACCGAACCTCGCCTGGCACGAGGTCGACGCGGCCGGCGTGCTGGCCACAGGACCCCTCGGCGACCTGCCGCTGACCATCGACAACGAGGCCAACCTGGCCGCGCTGGCGGAGCTGCACGCCGGCGGCCCGGACAGCTTCGT
The DNA here is from genome assembly GCF_016862515.1 of Asanoa iriomotensis. Classification (GTDB taxonomy): domain Bacteria; phylum Actinomycetota; class Actinomycetes; order Mycobacteriales; family Micromonosporaceae; genus Asanoa; species Asanoa iriomotensis. The sequence goes on along the minus strand of NZ_BONC01000066.1, from coordinate 23,252 downwards.
CTACGTCTCGGGCGAGATCGGCATCGGCGCCGGCATCGTGCTGCACCGCGACCTGTTCAGGGGTGCCCGCGGCTGGAGCGGCGAGCTGGGCCACGTCTGCGTCCGGCCCGACGGGCCGCTGTGCCGCTGTGGCGCGCTCGGCTGCCTGGAGCAGTACGCCGGCCAGGAGGCGCTGCTGCGGGACCTGCCGCCCGGCGAGGCGGGCCTGGCCCGGCTGCGCGACGACGCCGCGCTGGCCGAGGGTCGGCTGCCGGCCGCGGGCCGCTCGCTCGGCGTGGCTCTGGCCGGGGTGGTCAACATGCTCGACGTCGGCACCGTGGTGCTCGGCGGCATCTTCGGGCCGCTCACGCCCTGGCTGGCGCCGGCGGTCGAGGCGGAGCTGGCCCGGCGGGTGCTCACCGCCGCCTGGGCCCCGATGACGGTGCGAGCCTCGGCGCTGGGCCCAGCCGCGGCCGCGGTCGGCGCCGCCGGCGCAGTGGTCCGCGACATCCTCGCCGAACCGGCTGAGTGGGTCCTCCGCTAGGCGGTGAGGATCTCCGACTCCGGCTTGGTCATCGCCTCGCTGAACTCGGCGAGGCCGCGCAGCAGGGCCTGTCGGGCCGCCGGGGTCATCCGCAGGAGCACCTCGCGCAGCCGGCGGCGGCGCTCGGCGCGCAGCTCGTCCAGCAACCGGCGACCGGTGCCCGTGAGGTGCAGGGAGATCTCGCGGCGGTCGGTGCGGCCGGGGAAGCGCTCGAGCATGCCGGCCGCGACAAGGCGGTCGCAGAGCCGGCTGGCCGACGAGAGGATCATGCCCAGGCTGCCGGCGAGACCACGCAGGTTGATCCCGTCGAACTCCTCGACCACCAGCATCGCGCGCAACTGTGACCCCGAGACGCGGTCGGCCGCGCCTTCGCGGGCCGCATCCCACACGGACAGTAACGCTTCGGCCGCGCTGTCTACAGCTGCGGCCTGTGCGGCTGCGTCGGTGGAGGCATGGTGATCGGCCATGGTGGGAAAACAGTACCCCGGCGGCAGAGGTCGCCACCTCGCCGAGGGGACCAGGGATGAGCCAACGGTTAGTGGATGCCAAACGCGCCCTGTCACGGGCGGAGGCCGACGCGCTGGTAGAACGCCTCGCGGACGAGCTTTCCCAGCATTACGGCATCACCGAGGTCGAGCTTTTCCTGGTCGACTACCGGCTGGCCGCGCTCCTCCCGCTGTCCGGCGGCGACCAGGTGACCAAGCCCGGGCACCCGGCCTGGCGCAGCTTCGACCACCAATCGGAAGCCATGGTGGACGACGTCCTGTTCCTCCCGGTTACCATGCGCGGCAACCGGCTCGGGGTGTTGCGGCTGGCACCGGTCCCCGACGATGACGACGAGGCTCGCGGCGAGCTGGCCGACCTGGCGACCTATCTGGCCCATGAGGTGGAGGCGGTCCGCTACAGCACCGACCGCTACGTGATGGCGGCGCGGACCCGCCGGTTGACGCTGGCCGCCGAAATGCAGTGGGAGCTGCTGCCCGGCCGCAGCCGGCACCGGCCGTCGTTCGCCCTCGCGGGGCAGCTCGAACCGGCGTACGCGGTGCGGGGTGACAGCTTCGACTGGGCCGACGACGGGCACCGGCTCTGGATGTCGGCCGTGAACGGTTCCGGCGAGGGCATCGCCGCCGCGACGCTGACCAGCATGGCCACGTTCGCACTGCGCAACGCGCGGCGCGGCGGGTTGCCGCTGGCCGACCAGGCGGCGCTCGCGGACCAGGCGATCTACGCGCACTACCGGGGCGACCAGTCGCTGGCCGCGCTGCTGCTGGACGTCGACCTGGCCACCGGCATCGTGACCGCGGTGGACGCGGGGTCGCCGCAGCTGCTGTTGCTGCGCGGCGACGAGGTCAGCGACGTCGAGCTGGAGGCGCAGCTGCCGCTGGGCATGTTCGACGGCACCATCTACCGGCCGCAGACGTTCGAGCTCGAGGTCGGCGACCGGCTGTTCGTGGTCAGCGACGGCGTCTACGAGGCCGCCAACGAGGCCGGCGGCCTGTACGGCGAGACGGCGCTGACCAGGTTCATCAGGCGCAGCGGCCGGCAGGCACCGCTGGACGCGGTGCGCGCGCTGCTCGGCGAGCTGCGCGCGCACGTCGCGTCCGACCTGGCCGACGACGCGGTCGTGGTCTGTCTCGACTGGACGGGGCCCAAGGTCGAGAGTCAGTAGGCCCCGCGGCTCGCGATCACTGCGCCGACCGTCTTCCACAGGATCGCCACGTCGGCCGTCAGGCTCCAGTTCTCGACGTAGTAGAGGTCAAGCCGGATGCCGTCCTCCCAGCTCAGGTCGGAGCGCCCGCTGACCTGCCAGAGCCCGGTGATGCCCGGCTTGACCAGCAGCCGCCGTGCCACGTCGCCGTCGTAGCGGGCCACCTCGCGCGGCAGCGGCGGGCGCGGACCGACCAGGCTCATCTGGCCGAGCAGCACGTTGACCAACTGCGGCAGCTCGTCGAGCGAGAAGCGCCGCAGGAACCGGCCGACCCGGGTGACCCGCGGGTCGTCGCGCATCTTGAACATCAGCCCGTCGGTCTCGTTGCGCGCCTTGAGCTGTGCCAGCACCTCTTCGGCGTTGACCACCATGGTGCGGAACTTGAAGACGCCGAACTCCTTGCCGGACATGCCCACCCGGGTCTGCCGGAAGAACACCGGGCCGCGGCCGTCGAGCTTGATCGCGATCGCGATGACCAGCAGCAGCGGCAGCGCCAGGGTGAGCGCGACCAGCGCGGCGGCCCGGTCGAAGAAGCCCTTGACCAGCTTGCGGCCGCCGCGGAACTCGGGCGCCTCGACGTGGATCAGCGGCAGCCCGGCGACCGGCCGGGTGTGGATGCGCGGGCCGGCGACGTCGGTCAGCGCGGGCGCCAGCACCATGTCGACGCCGGTGCCCTCGAGCTGCCAGCCCAGCCGGCGCAGGCGGATGGCGGTCAGCTCACCCGAGGTGGTGACCGCGACCGTGTCGACGCCGGTGGCCTCGACCGCCTGGAGCACCGTGCGGAACGAGCCGACCACCGGCACGTCGCCGAGCCGCTGCGGCACGGGCGCGATCAGGGCGTCCGGGATGCAGGCGCCGACCACGTGGTAGCCGGCGTACGGCTCGCGGCGCAGCGTGGCGACCAGCTCGTTGACGTGCGACGCGTCGCCGACCACGAGCACCTGACGCGACCAGGCGCCGTCCCGCTTGCGCGCGCGGTGCAGCCACTTGCGGGCCGCGTACCGCCCGATCACCAGGCCGACCAGGCCGAGGATGAAGCTGAACAGCAGGAACCAGCGGGCCACGCCGAGGTCGATGACGTAGCCGACGATCGCGATCGCGCCGGCGAGCCGGATCGTCGCGGCGGCCACGCGGCGGAACTCGTCGACGCCGTAGCCGAGCAGCCGGGCGTCGTAGCTGCGCATGAGCTTCAGCGAGACGAGCCAGACCACGCCGAGGCCGACCATGATGACGGCGTACGGGCGCGAGTCGCGCGGCGCGCCGCCGCCGAACTGTTCGGACAAGCCGCCGAAGCGCACGGCGTATCCCCCGAGGACGGCGATTGTGATCATCGCGGCGTCGATCAGGAAAACGGCGCGCACATATGTGCGTTGGCGGGACTTCACCAGCGCCGCTGTCACGGCGCCACGTGTGGCTGCTTCCGGACGTGCGGAAGCAGGGTCTACCAGCGTCGCCGACGTCACCAAGCCCTCCCCAGCTCGTGGGTGTCGACGCACCGGAGCGGTGCTTGGACATCTTCGCCGATCACCCGTCCCCCGATAGAGCTGGGACGGAAAACCGTCACTTGCTTGACGGCAACCCGTTAGCTAGGCAAACGATCAGCGCGGTGTCGTCGGCCGCAGCGAGATCGCCTGCAGGAAGATGTCGCCGATCTTCGCCGGGTCCTTCGCGACGAAGACACCACCGCCGGTGATCTTCGTGATCTGGTCGAGCGGGCCGCGATTCACCTCGTCGCCGAGACCGATGATGATCAGTTGGACCGGCTTCTTCTCGTCCTTGATCTTCTTCAGCTCGTTGAGCAGGCCGGGGTGGTCGATGCCGCCGTCCGGGTCGTCGTTGCCGATGCCGTCGGTGAGCATGACGATCGAGTTGACCCGACCGCTCTGCCAGCCCGACTGCACGTTCTTGTAGGCGGCGAGAATCGTGTCGTAGAGACCGGTGTCGCCGCCCTTCTTCGGCTGGATCGCCCCGAGCTGGGTCACCAGCTTGGAGCGGCCACTGGAGACGGGCTGGATCGGGACCAGTTCCTTGTAGTCCTTGCCGCCGCCGAGGTTGCTGGAGAAGACCCAGAGCCCGACCGCCCAGTCGTCGCTGAACAGGCCGAGGCCGCGGGTCGCCGCCTGCTGGGTCAGCTGCATCCGGGTCGGGCCGCCGTTGACCTTGCCGCCCATGGTGCCGGAGATGTCGATCACCGCGAGCATCCGGGCAGGCAGCGTGACCGCCGTCCAGGTGTTGAGCGTGGCCTCGACGACCGCGGGGTCGAAGCCGCCGGCGGCGCTGCCTCCGGTGTCGCCGGACGCGGTCACCTGTGGCGTGCCGGCCGGGCTCGGCGCGCCGGCCGGTGCCTCGAACCCGTCGCCCCAGGTGCCGTCGGCGCCGCGCAGGTGCTGTGCGCCGAGTTGGTTCTTGAAGTCGGCGGTGGTCAGGACCCGGAAGAGGCCCTCGGCCGCCTTCGCCTTGATCGGGTCGGTCCCGGGCATCACGGCGTACGGGTAGTCCAGCGAGATCGGTGCCGGCTCGAGGTAGAGCGCGGCGAGCGGGATCGGCGGCTTGTCCGAGTTGTACTGCACCACGTCTTCCTCGGACATCGGTGCGGCGGAGAGCGCCTGCGCGATGCTGGCCGGGTCGTTCGACCTCGGGAAGCGGGCGAGCAGGTCCTGGCGCAGCGCCGACTTGCCCGCGGCGAGCGCGCGCAGCACGGCGGTCTGCGCCGCCTGGGCCTGCGCGCCCAGCGTGCCGGCCTGTGCGCCGAGTGCCAGCAGACCCGAGAGGCCCGCGGCGTCGCGGGTCGGCTCGACGATGCCCGGGCGGATCGCTGTGCCGGTGGTGAGCTGACCGAGCAGGTCCTGCCAGCCGAGCTTCTTCTGCGGCCAGCCGATCTGCTGCGCGACGGGCTCGGGCATGGCGATCACCACGGGACTCCGGGCGATCGACTTGCCGTTGGACGGCGCGAAGCCCGAGGCCTTGCCCTGCAGTCGCAGCAGCCAGGTCGACGAGTCCGGCACCCAGACGTCGGGCATCGTGGCGGTGCCGTTGGCGAGGCCGACGCCGGCGATGGCGACGCCGTGCTTGCCCGCGACGACCGCGGCCACGTCGACCGACTCCTGCGCGGCCACCTCGACCTTGACGCACACGCCGTCAGCCTGCGCGCCACCGTCGACCCACGACTTGGCGGCCTCCTCGATGGCGGGCGCGATCTCCGCCGCCGCGGCGACGGTCAGCTTCGCTTCCCCGGCGCATCCCGGTCGGGATACCTGCCGGTAACCGAAGTAGACGCCAGTGGAAACGAGGACGAGCGCCATCGCGGCGGCGATGACGCCAGCCCCGCGGAGCTTCATTCGCATGCGATGCCGGCCAGACACCCGACCATCTTGCGTAGCCGAACGTCGTCTCGCCAGGTACGTTCGGCCTAAAGTTACGGAGGAGAGACGAACCGATCGGTTTTCAGCACATCCTGTGACCGGCCTACTCCGACGAGTCCACGAAATCCCTTAGCTGGCAACCTTTTCCGCGGATCCCGAAATGACGGTCGTGCGGGGCGCTAGCACACAAGTCGGACTGCCTACCGGGACCGGATCGCCGACCATCGTCGGCACGCCGGTGCGCCCGTCCACCGCGAACACCGCCACCGAGTCGCCCGTCTGGTTCGCGACGTAGAGGTGGTCGCCGGCCAGCGCCAGGTGCCGCGGCCAGCGACCGCCACAGTCGACCTCGCTGACCAGCCGCGGCGCGGCACCGTCCAACGCGAACACCGAGACCGTGTCGACGCCGCGGGTCGCGAGGTAGAGATAACGGCCGTCGGCGCGGCAGGCGACCTCCGACGGGAACTTCTCGCCCGGCCGGGTGCTCGCCTCCAGCTTGTGCCGCTCACGCCAGCCCGTACCGTCGATCTCGAAGCTCGTCAGCATCGCGTCGAGCTCGCCGACCAGATAGGCGCGCCGGCCGTCCGGGTGGCGCGCGACGTGCCGCGGCCCGGTGCCCGGCGCCAACCGCAGCGGGTCGCCCGCCGGCACGAGCCGGTCGCCGTCCATCCGATAGGGATAGAGGCCGTCGGTGCCGAGGTCGATCGCGATCAGCGGACCGCCCGCCGGATCGATCGAGATCATGTGCAGGTGCGGCCCCGCCTGCCGGTCCCGGTCCGGGCCGTGCCCGTCGTGCGCGATCAGGTCGGTGCGCTCGCCCACCGCGCCGGTCTCCGGGTCGAGCGGGTGCACGGAGATCGACCCGCTCGCGTAGTTGGCGGCGAGCAGGTGCCGGCCGTCCGCGGTGACCGCGACGTGGCACGGCTCGGTGCCGCCGGTGGCGGCCCGCCCGCAGGGTCGCAGCGGGCCCGGTCCGTCCACCGCCCAGCCGCTCACCTCGCCTTCGGCGAGCTCGTTGGCGGCATAGAGCACCGGCAGCGTCGGGTGCCAGACGAGGAAGGACGGCGACGGGGTACGCGCGACCACGGCGCCCGGGGTCAGCTTGCCCGAACGCGGGTCGCGGACGGCGGCGACGATCCCCTCCCCCGTACCGCCGGATTCCTTCGTATAGCAGCCGAGGTAGACGATCTCGTCGGTCACGGGTTGATCCAATCACCGCGGGCGGATTGCTGCGGGGCGGTGGCAAATCCTATAGGATCTTTGATCGTGCAGCCGGCCCGACGGATCACCCTCACCGACGACGTGTACGCCGCAGTGCAGGCGCTGATCATGGATCACGAGGTGCAGCCCGGCGCCCGCATCAACATCGACGCGCTGGCCCGCCGCCTGGCCGTGTCGCCGACCCCGGTCCGCGAGGCGCTGGCCCGGCTCGAGTCCGACGGCCTGGTCAGCAAGACACCGCTGGTCGGCTACACGGCGACGCCGCTGCTGACCCGGGCGCAGTTCGAGGAACTGGTCGAGATGCGGCTCATCCTGGAGCCGACCGCGGCGGCCAAGGCCGCCGGTGCCGGCCTGGACGCCGGGGAGTTGGCCGGGCTGCGTGCCGACGCCGACCTGCCCGGGCCGGAGGGCGCCGACGCGATCGCCGCTTTCACCGCGCAGGACGCCCGCTTCCACCACACCCTCGCGGGTCTGTCCGGCAACCGGATGCTGCACGACGCCGTGGTCCGGCTCCGGGCCCACCTGCACCTGTTCCGGCTGCACTTCCCGGCCGCCCACTACGGCGTCAGCGCCCGCGAGCACCACCGGATCGTCGACGCGGTCACGTCCGGCGACCCCGACGCGGCCGCCGCCGCGATGCGCGACCACCTCACGGCGGCCCGCGACCGCCATCTGCCCTTCTTCGAGAGCCGGTAGCAAATGCGGATCGCCCTGTTCGTCACCTGCGTCAACGACCTGATGTTCCCGGACACCGGGAAGGCGGTGGTGACCGTGCTCGAGCGGCTCGGGCATCAGGTCGAGTTCCCGCTCGCGCAGTCGTGCTGTGGGCAGATGCACGCCAACAGCGGTTACCGCGAAGAGGCGCTGCCCCTCGTGGCCAACTTCGTCAAGACCTTCTCCGCGTACGACGCGATCGTGGCCCCGTCCGCCTCCTGTGTGGCGATGGTCCGGGAGAGCTATCCCCGGCTGGCGCCGTCGCCGTCAGTGTCCGCGGTGGCCGAGCGCACCTACGAGCTGTCCGAGTTTCTCGTCGACGAACTGGGGGTGACCGACGTGGGCGCGCGCTTCCCGCACCGGGTGACCTACCACCCGACCTGTCACGGCCTGCGCATGCTGCGGCTGGGCGACCGGCCGCGGCGGCTGCTGGAGGCGGTCGAGGGCCTTTCGCTCACGCCGCTGTCGGGTGCCGAGGAGTGTTGCGGGTTCGGGGGCACGTTCGCGCTGAAGAACCCCGGGGTGTCCGGCGCGATGCTGGCCGACAAGTGCGCGGCGGTGGTCGCCACCTCCGCCGAATACCTGGCCGCGGCCGACAACTCGTGCCTGACCCACATCGGCGGCGGGCTGTCCCGGGGGTCGTCGCCCGTGAAGCCGATCCACTACGCGCAGATCCTGGCGTCGCGATGAGCGGGAACGTCGTCACCCGACTGCCCTTCCCGGTCGCGGCTCGGCGGGAGTTGGGTGACGAGCAGCTGCGGCGGAACCTGCGCAAGGCGACCCACACGATCCGCGACAAGCGGCTGCGGGTGGTCGGCGAGGTGCCCGACTGGGAGCCACTGCGCGTGGCGGGCGCCGCGATCAAGGACGACGTGCTGGCGCGGCTGCCCGACCTGCTGGAGCAGTTCGAGGCCGCGGCGACCGCTGCCGGCGCCACCGTGCACTGGGCCCGCGACGCCGAGGAGGCGTGTGCGGTGGTCGCCGCGCTCGTGCAGGCCACCGGCACGGCGGAGGTGGTCAAGGTCAAGTCGATGGCCACCCAGGAGATCGGCCTCAACGAGGCGCTCGAGGCCGTCGGCATCCACGCGGTGGAGACCGACCTGGCCGAGCTGATCGTGCAGCTCGCCGAGGACACCCCGTCGCACATCCTGGTGCCGGCGATCCACTACAACCGCACCCAGATCCGCGACATCTTCGCGAGCAAGATGGCCGACGTCGACGCGACCACGCTGACCGACGACCCGCCCGCGCTGGCCGAGGCCGCCCGCCGGCACCTGCGGTCCCGGTTCCTGTCCACCAAGGTCGGCATCTCCGGCGCCAACTTCGCGATCGCGTCGACCGGGACGCTCGCCGTGGTCGAGTCCGAGGGCAACGGCCGGATGTGCCTGACGCTGCCGGAAACGCTGATCTCCGTGGTCGGCATCGAGAAGCTGCTGCCCACGTTCGCGGACCTCGAGGTGTTCCTCCAGCTCCTGCCCCGGTCGTCGACCGGCGAGCGGATGAACCCCTACACGTCACTGTGGACGGGCGTGACGCCGGGCGACGGACCGCAGACGGTGCACATCGTGCTGGTGGACAACGGCCGCACGGACACGCTGGCCGACCCGGTCGGGCGCCAGGCGCTGCGGTGCATCCGGTGCTCGGCGTGCCTCAACGTGTGCCCGGTGTACGAGCGGGTGGGCGGGCACGCGTACGGGTCGGTCTATCCGGGGCCGATCGGGGCGATCCTGTCGCCGCAGATGAGCGGCGAGGGTGCCAACCGCACGCTGCCGTACGCGTCGACGCTGTGTGGGGCCTGCTTCGACGCCTGCCCGGTCCGGATCGACATCCCGCAGGTGCTGGTCCACCTGCGACAGTCGGGCGTGGACGCGGCCCGCGGGCGGCCGTCGGCGGAACGCACCGCCATGCGCACCATGTCCTATGTGATGCGCGACCGCCGCCGCTACGCCGCCGCGCTGCGGGCCGCCCGGCGGGGTGCCGCGCCGCTGCGGATGGTGGCCGGCCGTCGTGGCGCGCTGCGCCGGCTGCCCTGGCCGCTGTCGGCGTGGACCTCGGTGCGCGACGCGCCCTTGCCGCCCAAGCAGACCTTCCGCGAATGGTGGGCCCGTGAGCACTCGTCCTGACGCCCGCGCCGAGGTGCTGCGCCGCGTCCGCGCCGCGCAGCCGACCGCGCCCGTGCGCGTCCCTCGCGACTACGCGGCTGACGACGGACCCGCCGGGGTCGAGCTGGTGGATCTGCTGGTCGACCGGCTGGAGGACTACAAGGCCGCTGTCCGGCGCTGCACAGCCGATGCTCTGCCGGCCGTGGTGGGCGAGTACCTGGCCGGTGCGGAGTCGCTGGTCGCGCCCGCCGGCGTACCCGAAACGTGGCTTTCTTCTTTCGAAGGGCCGGTGGCCCGCGACAGCGGGGCCCTGACGGTCGCCGACCTCGACGCGCCCGGGGTGGCGGTGTTGACCGGCTGCGCGGTGGCGATCGCGCAGACCGGGACGCTGATCCTCGACGCGGGCCCGGACCAGGGCCGCCGCCTGCTGACCCTGGTGCCGGACCACCACGTCTGCGTGGTCCGGGTCGACCAGATCGTCGAACGCCTGCCGGCCGCGCTGCGCCGGCTCGCGGACCCGACGCGTCCACTGACGATGATCTCGGGCCCGTCGGCCACCAGCGACATCGAGCTCAACCGCGTGGAGGGCGTACACGGCCCTCGTCGCCTCGAGGTCGTCATCGTCTCCTGAGCTCGACCGCCGGGGTGCGCTTGTCATGGAAGCGCTCCCATGGAAGAATGCCGATGAGCCGCTTCTACGCGGGTCGCTCGCAGACGCCGAGGGCACCGGGTTTCGTTCCAACCTGGACGGCGTGAGGGCGACGCCGCGCGCTGGCGCCTGACCGGGCCGGGCCAAGCAAGACCATCCCCCCACCCCCGGGACCTTCCCGGTCTGGCCAAGGAGAAGACACGGCAATGACTTTGTCGACAAGACGGCGGCTGCTCGCCGTCGCCGGGGCCGGCCTGCTCGCCGCCGCGGGCATCGTCGCCCCCACGTCTGCGGCCCAGGCGGCAGTCGCCTGCGACGTCACGTACACCACCAACGACTGGCCGGGCGGTTTCACCGCCAACATCACCCTGCGCAACACCGGTGACGCGCTGACCAGCTGGACGCTCGGTTTCACCTTCCCCAACGCCAGCCAGCGGGTCACGCAGGGCTGGTCGGCGACCTGGACCCAGAGCGGCCAGAACGTCACGGCGCGCAATATGGACTACAACGGCACCCTCGCCACGGGCGCCTCGACCTCGATCGGCTTCAACGGCTCCTGGAGCGGCAGCAACCCCAAGCCGACCTCCTTCACGGTCAACGGCACGACCTGCGGCGGCACCACACCGACCAACACGCCGCCGACCGTGACCCTGACCAGCCCGACCAGCGGTGCCACGTTCGCCGCCGGTGCGGCGATCCCGCTGGCCGCGACGGCGAGCGACGTCGAGGGCCCGATCAGCCGCGTCGAGTTCCTGATCGACGGCACGGTGGTCAACAGCGACACCACCGCGCCCTACTCGTTCAGCGCGACCTCGGTCGCCTCCGGCAGCCACACCGCGGCCGCCCGGGCGTTCGACGGCGGGGGCCTGTCCACCACCACCCCGGCCGTGCCGTTCACGGTGGGCGGCGGCTCGACGACCCCGACCCTGCAGGCCAGCATCGGCGCGGTCACCGTGCCCGAGGGTGGCACCGCCACGGTCACCTACCGGCTGAGCGCCGCGCCGACCAGCTCGGTCGCCGTGTCGCTGGCCAAGACCGGTGACGCCGACATCACGATCTCCCCGACCAGCTTCACGCTGACCAGCGCCAACTGGAGCACCGGCGTCGCGGTCACCGTCAGCGCGGCGGAGGACACCGACACGACGAACGGCACCGCGACGATCGCCGCGACCAGCTCGGCCGGCAACGTGAGCGTCACCGCCACCGAGTCCGACAACGACGTGCCCAGTGGCGGCTCGCGGGTCGACAACCCGTACGCCGGTGCCCGTGGCTACGTCAACCCGGAGTGGTCGGCCAAGGCGGCCGCCGAGCCGGGCGGGTCCCGGGTCTCGAACACGCCCACCGCCGTCTGGCTCGACCGGATCGCGGCCATCAACGGCACTCCGGACAGCCAGTCCAACGGCCCGATGGGGCTGCGGGCACATCTCGACGCCGCGCTCGCCCAGGGCGCCGGGTACGCCCAGTTCGTCATCTACAACCTGCCCGGCCGCGACTGCGCCGCCCTCGCCTCCAACGGTGAGCTCGGCGTCGACGAGCTGCCGCGCTACCAGAGCGAGTACATCGACCCGATCGCGGCGATCATGGGCGACACCAAGTACCGCAGCCTGCGGATCATCGCGATCATCGAGATCGACTCGCTGCCGAACCTGGTCACGAACCTCAACATCGCCAAGTGCGCGACGATGAACTCCAACGGCGGGTACGTCAACGGCGTCGGGTACGCGCTCGACAAGCTCGGCGCGATCCCCAACGTCTACAACTACATCGACGCCGCGCACCACGGCTGGATCGGCTGGGACAGCAACTTCCGCCCGACCGCCCAGAAGCTCCGGCAGGCCGCCGGCGCGTCCGGCGCGACCGTCAACGACGTGCACGGCTTCATCGTCAACACGGCCAACTACTCGGCGCTGCGCGAGCAGCACTTCAACATCAACACGACGGTCAACGGCCAGCAGATCCGGCAGTCCCGGTGGGTCGACTGGAACCAGTACGTCGACGAACTGACCTTCGCGCAGGCGTTCCGCACGGAGTTGGTCGCGCAGGGCTTCAACTCCAACATCGGCATGCTGATCGACACGTCCCGCAACGGCTGGGGCGGATCGGCGCGACCCGCGGCACCGAGCACGTCGACCGACCTCAACACGTTCGTCGACCAGTCCCGCATCGACCGCCGGATCCACGCCGGCAACTGGTGCAACCAGAGTGGTGCGGGCATGGGCGAGCGCCCGACCGCGGCGCCGGCGACCGGCATCGACGCGTACGTGTGGGTCAAGCCGCCGGGTGAGTCGGACGGCTCGAGCCGCGAGATCCCGAACAACGACGGCAAGGGCTTCGACCGGATGTGCGACCCGACCTACACCGGCAACGGGCTCAACGGCAACAACCTGACCGGCGCCCTGCCCGACGCACCGATCTCCGGCGCGTGGTTCTCGGCGCAGTTCCGCCAGCTCATGGCGAACGCCTACCCCCCGCTCTCCTGACCCCCTAGACGACGGGTCCCCGTTCCGGCCACGGCAGCCGGGGCGGGGACCCGTTTCCACGTTTATCGCAGGTCGGCGGCTCGGGTGCGGAGGTAGGTGCGTTCTGCCGCGTTGCCGGCCAGGGCGGCCGCGCGTTCGTACTCGTCGGCCGCCTCGTCGGTCCGGCCCAGCCGGCGCAGGAGGTCGGCCCGGGCGGCGGGCAGCACGTGGTAACCGGCCAGCCGCGAGTCCGCGGCCAGCAGGTCCACTTCCGCCAGCCCGGCCGACGGTCCGGCCACCTCGGCGTACGCCATCGTCCGCGCCAGCGCCGCGACCGGTGACGGATGCACGGCCAGCAGGTCGTCGTAGAGACGGACGATCGCCGCCCAGTCGGTGTCGGCGGCCCGCGGCGCCAGCGCGTGCACCGCGGCGATCGCGGCCTGGATGGCGTACGGGCCGCGCGGCTCCGGGCGCACCAGCGCCAGGCCCTCCGCGATCAGCTCTCGGTCCCAGCGCGACCGGTCCTGGTCGGCGAGCAGCACCGGCGTCCCGGCGGCGTCCACGCGGGCCGGCTGCCGCGCCTCGGTCAACAGCAGCAGGGCCAGCAGCGCGACCGCCTCCGGCTCGCCGGGCAGCAGCTCCGCGAGCAGCCGGGCCAGGTCGATCGCCCGGCCGGTGACGTCGGCGGCCGTCAGCTCCGTGCCGCGCGGCGGCGTGTGTCCCTGCACGAAGAACAGGTAGATCGTCGCGAGCACGGCCGGCAGCCGCTCGCCCAGGTCGGCCGGGCCGGGCACCCGGTACGGGATGCCGGCCGCCTGGATCTTCCGCTTGGCCCGGGTCACTCGGGCCGCCATCGTCTTCTCCGGGACGAGGAAGATCCGCCCGATGTCGGCCGTCGAGAGTCGACACACGACGTTCAGCGTGAGCGCCACCCGGGCGGGCAGTTCGAGCGCCGGGTGGCAGCAGGTGAACAGCAGCCGCAGGCGGTCGTCCGGGAACACCCCCGTGGCTCCCGGCTCGTCGACCACGAGCAGCGGCAGGCGGCGCTCGATCGCGTCCGCGTGCCGCTGGGCCGAGACAGCCTTCCGCCGGGCGGTCGCGGTCAGCCAGGCACCCGGGTTGTCGGGCACGCCGCGGGACCGCCACGCCGGCACGGCCGCGGCGAAGGCCTCCTGCACCGCGTCCTGCGCGGCGTCGAGGTCGCGGGTCAGGCGCACCACCGTGGCGAGCACCTGGGCCCACTCACGGCGGTACGCCGTCGCCAACGCGCGGTCGACCTCAGGTGAAATCGGAGATGTCCCAGATCGGCCGGATCTCCGTCGCGGTGCCGGTCGGGCAGCGCTTCGCCGCTTCGATCGCCTCGTCGAGATCCTTGGCGTCGATGATGTAGTAGCCGCCGAGGCTCTCCTTCAGCTCGGCGTACGGCCCGTCGGTGACCACCATCTCGTCACCGACCTTGCGCAGCGTGGTGGCCATGCTGGGCCCGCGCAGCGCCTCACCGCCCACCTCGGCGATGCCGCGTTCCTTGAGCCAGGCCGAGAACGTGTCGTGCTCGGCCAGACTCGCCTGCAACTCCTCGGGACGTGATTCCCAGTCGGTCTCAGGTTCGAAGAGCATGAGCATGTATTTCATGGCTTCCTCCTTCACCGGACCGACGCGCCACCCTCCCTATTTTCGACACTCACCGCAGAAGATTCATCAGGGTTCGGCGCCTCGGCCGGGGAGAGCCACGGCCACAGCAGGAACAACAGCCCCTGGTTACTCTTTGCATTCGATCGATACCTTCAAGTAAGGAGCGGCGGTGGAGGCGCCATGCGAAATGCACAGAGGGTGGCAATCGTCGGTGCCGTGGCGGCCGCGGTCGGCGCGGCTCTCTTCGCCGCATTGCCCTATGCGCTGTCGCGGCTCAACTCCTGGGTCCCCGAGGATGAGCTCGCCCGGATGGCAAACGTGGGCGAGGCATACGGCGGGCCGTCGGCGCTGCTCGCCGGGATCGCCATGATCGGCGTGACGGCCGCGCTCGTGTTCCAGATCCGCCAGTACAAGACCGGCCAAGCGATCGAGATCCGCAAGATGCAGATCGAGTTGATGCGCATGGTGATCGACGACCCGAGCCTGCGGCCGAGTTCCCCGAACTACCCGGGCCTGGATCCAGATGCACGCAACCGTGCCATCTACTCCAACCTCATGTTCAAGTATCTGGAACTGACATATGAGATCGGCTACAGCTCGCGGGAAAGCCTCGAGATCGAGCTGGCGGAGCAGTTCCGCATCTACGAGATCGGCCAGGTTTGGCGGAAGGCTCGGCGGCAGTTCGAGGCCAGCGCCTCCAACCGCGGGCAGCGCGAGTTCGTCAAGATAGTCGACCGGGCCTTGGCGGCATCGTCCGCCGAACGGGTTATCACGCCCGCCGCCACACCGATCGCCGAGAACGACCGGCGATCACCCGCCCACCGGTGGTTCATGGCGGGGGTCGTAGCGGGCGCGTGCGTGGTAACGCTCAGTCGCGGTCGAAGCGTCCCGCACGCACGTCGTCCGTGAACGCCCGCCAAGCGGCGGCATCAAGATCAAGGACCGCGGTCGGCGACTTGCTGTCCCGCACCAACACGCGCCCCGACGGCTCTCGCATGGCCTCGAGGCAATGGCCAGACTCACAACGGCTGGACCGGCGCCAAGCATCCATTGTGGACGATGGACCTCCGGACGCTACCGAGGTGTCCATTGTGAGGCTCCTTCTCATCGGTTCCGGACGGGGAGAACCCCACAGGCACGATCGCAGACGATGCCACGGAGCGTAATGGTCGTCAAGACCACAAAGGCGACCCGCCGTACGCGTCACCCGTCCTGGTAGCGCGCTACTCGGTTTCGGCGCGGGAGCGGAGGGCGGTGGGGTCGAGGACGACCACGCGTAGGCGGCTCGTGCGGACCAGGCCCGCGGTGCGGAGCACGCCCAGAGACTTGCTGACCGCCTCGCGGCTCGCGCCGATCCAGCTCGCCAGCTCGTCCTGGGAGAGTGGCAGCGCGATGCGGACCCCGCCGCCGGGCTCCTGGACGCCGAAGCGGTCCGCCAGTTCGACCAGGCGGGCGGCCACCCGGCCCGTGGTGTCCTGTGCGCCGAACTCGATGCGCTTGCGGTCCGCGTCGCGGAGGCGTTCGGCGAGCAGGCGCATCAGCACCAGGGCGACCCGGCCGTGTTCCTTGAGGTAGACCTCGAACTCGGACAGCGGCACCACCAGGCCGGTCACCGGCTCCAGGGCCAGCACGCTGGCCGAGCGGGGCTCGCGGCTGACCGCGGACAGCTCGCCGAGCAACGCGCCGGGGCCGCGGACCGCGAGCACCACCTCCGCGCCGCCCGCGGTGTGGCTGGCCGCCTTGACCCGGCCCGACTCGAGCAGCAGCACCCAGTCGGAGGTGTCCGCCTGGCGGATCAGCACCTCGCCGCGCTTCCAGCGGCGGCGCCGGCCGCGCTTCACGAAGTCCGCCCGCTCCGTCTCCGTCAACATCGCCCAAAAATCGGTCATGCGCCCGTCACCACGTACGCGCGGACGGTCTGGATCCGGCCTTTGACGTCGAGGTCGCCCAGCGGGACCGCGCGCACCGACGCGCCGGCGGCCTTGAGCGTGGTCTCGCCGATCACCACCTGGCCCGGCTCGGCCAGCGTCTGGAGGCGGGCCGCGACGTTGACCGCGTCGCCCATCGCGTTGAAGCCGCGCAGCGTCTCGCTGCCGATGTTGCCGACCAGCGCCGGGCCGGTGTTCGCGCCGACCCGGAACCTCGGCCACTCCGGATGGCCGGTGGCGATCTCGTCGACCGCCGTCTGCAGCGCGAGCCCGGCGCGGACCGCGCGCAGGGCGTGGTCGGGCTGGCGGGCCGGCGCGTTGAAGAGCGCGAGCAGCGCGTCGCCGACGAACTGCACGACCGTGCCGCCGTTGTCGAGGATCGCCGGCACGGTCACCGCGTGGTAGCGGTTGAGCATCCGCACGATCTCCGCCGGCTCGACACCCTCGGAGAACGTGGTGAAGCCGCGCAGGTCGGCGAAGAGCGCGGTGACCTCGACCAGGTCGCCGCCGAGCGCCGCCTGGTCGGGATCGGCCAGCAGCGCCGCCGCGACGTCGGGCGAGAGATACTGCCGGAACAGCGTGCCCAGCTCCCGGTAGAGGCGGGCGTTCTCCAGCGCGATCGACAGCTGGCTGGCCAGGGTGTCGAGCAGCGCGCGGCGCGCGTCGTGGGCCGGCACCGCCGGCACCACCAGCACGCCCGCCAATCGCCCTTTGACCGTCAGGGGGTACGCGCGACGACCGTCCACCTCGGTCGGATGATCCATGGGGGTCGCGGTGGTGTACCGCCGCCCGTCGATCGTCAGCGCACCGCCGGAGAACAGCCCGATCCGCACGTCACCGTAGGCCGGCCGGATCACGTCGAGGGCCTGCCGGAGCAGCCGCGCGTCGTCGAGGCCCACCCGCGCCTGCTCGCCCACCGCGACCAGCGCGCCGAGCCGCTCGGTCAGGTCACGCTCGGCCGCCAGCGCGGCGCCGGCCTGGTCGAGCACGGCCACCTGACCCTCGGTCAGGCCGAACCGGTCGCCGAGCCGGGCCGCGGGCTCTTGGCTCCCGCCGTCCCGCAGCGCGGTCACCAGGTCCTCCAACGCGGCCGTGTACTCGGCCCGGATCCGACGGTTGGTCTCGCCCGACGAGATCGCGTCGAAGAGGCCGGCGCTGCTGCCCTCGCGCCGGTACTGCACGTAGGCGCTGTAGGCGACGAAGCCGAACGCCAGCGCGAGCAGCAGGTGCCACTCCCACCAGGAGAGCTGCCACCGGCGGGCCAGCACGACCGCCAGCGTCGCCTCGGCGAGCAGCGCGAACGCGGTGATGACGCTGAGCAGGACGGCCGCCGGTCGGCGCCGGTGCCGGCGGTAGTAGGCGAGCGCGGCGAACGCGTACAACCCGATCGTGACCGCGGCGACGTAGGCCAGTGGGTCCTCGGTCTCGCCGGGTGCGGCTTTCAGCGGCGGCAGGTCGGCGACCGAGACCACGCCCCAGCCGGCGATCAGCACCGTGAGCAGGGCCTGGAGGACGTGGCGGTGGCGCAGGACGGCCGTGCCGAAGGCGCCGTCGACGTCGAGCGCGCTGGCCGCGGCGAACACCGCGGCGACGGTCAGGCCGACGGGCTGGGCCAGCTCGAAGCCGACGTTGGGGTGGTCGACCAGCACGCCGGGAGTCGCCAGGGCGTGCAGGAGGAAGAATCCGGCGCTGGTCAGGAACGCGAGCGCGACCAGGAACAGGCGGGCGTCGGCGCGGCCGGCGGAGACGGCGGCCATCCGCACGCCGATCGCGATGTTGACCCCGGCGACGACCAGGACCAGCCAGAAGTGGCTCGCCGGGTGCTGCCAGTGCAGGTCGACCGTTGGCTGGGCGAGCAGCAGCCACAAGCCGGCCAGCGGCAGCGCCAGGTGCAGCGCCCACACGGCCGCGCGCACCGGTTGCACCGCCGGCGGCAGATAGGCGCGGGCCGACCCCTCGACCACGGGCCACACCATACGCGGGAAGAACATCGCGAACTGTCATTTTTCAGCTGTGCGTTGTTGTCCACAGACGCCGGTCACGGGAGGCTGTTCTCTATAGGGAACGCCGCCGACGGGGAGTGATGATGAAGCGCTTGGGCACCGCCGTGACGCTGGTCGTCGGCCTCGCCGCCGGCGCCGGGCTGTTCGCCGCCAACAACGCGCTGACCGTCGTGGAGCCGACGGCTGCCGAGGTCGCGGCGCCCGCGCCGACCACCGCCGCACCTCCGACCGCCACCGCGCCGGCCGCCGACCGGGCGGTCACGCCGCCGCCGGCCAAGGTGCAGGCACCGGAGAAGGTCACCGTGACCTGGGCCGGTTCCACCCGCGGTGGCGCGGCCAGCATCGCGATCGCGGTCAAGGAGGGCGTCGCCGTCGCTTACGTCTGCGACGGCAACCGGGTCGAGGCGTGGTACCAAGGCACCGCGGTCGACGAGCGGCTCGCGCTCTCCGGCGCGGACGGCCGGCTCACCGGGGTGTTCGACAAGCAGCGGGCCAACGGCACGGTGACCGCCGGCGGCACCACCTATCGGTTCGACATCGGCGCCGTGCGCAAGCCGTCCGGGCTCTACCGGGCGACGGCGCAGGTGCGCAACGCGCAGGTCCGCGGCGGCTGGATCGTGGTCGACGGACGACAGGTCGGCATCCTGCAGGTCGACGGCGTCCCGCAACCGGCCCCGCCGCTCGACCTGACCAACGGCTCGGTCGTCGTCAACGGCGAGACGATCGTGCCCGTCCCACAGGGCTGAGGGCCCCCGCCTCCCGGCAAGGGCCCTCGTGGTCGGGTGCGGTCAGCTCTGCAGCATGCGGTCCAGGAAGTCGCGGTAGCGGCGGAACACGACACGCAGGTGCTCGGTGTCGGTGCCCTCGCTGGACTGCCAGCCGCCGAGGTCCGTGCGCATCTCCGCGAGCGCCTCGACCAGCGCGTCGGCCGCTTCCTCGGCCAGGCCCTGCGCCTCGGCCGCCGCGCCGCGCGGGTCGTCGACGAAGCGGAGCTGGACCTCGCGCCAGCGGTTCCGGAAGCCCTCCGCGGCCTCGGCCGTGACCAACGCGGTCACCGGGTCCGCGGCGACCTCGCCGGGCATGAGCTCGGTCTTCTCGCCGGGCTCGTCCACGCGGTCCGCGTCCAATTCTGCTTCTGCTTCGGCTTCGGCGCGGTCGTCGATCGCTTCGGCGTCGGTGCGGGTGTCGGTGCGGTTGGCGGTCATCGCCGCCGCGGCGGCCGCACCGCCCACGGTGGCCGCGCCGAAGGCGGCCGGTGCCAGGGCCGAGTCCGGGAACGTGGGGCCGCCGTCCGGGTGCTCGTCCTCGGCGCGCTCCCGCTCCAGCTCGGTGCTGTCGACCCCGAAGCGCTCGGCGTCGGTGTCGACGGGCGAGGCGACCACCGGGTCGTCGTACCCGGTGCGGTCCTCCTCGGCCTCCCGGTAGACGTCGGTCTCGTCACGGACCTCGGTGTCGTCCTCGGCCCGGACCTCGTCGTCCACCACGTCGTCCTGCACCACCACGTCGTCGTCCGCCACGTCGTCGTCCTCGGCGCGGGCCTCGTCGTCGGCGCGGGCCTCGTCGTCGGCGCGGGCCTCCTCCTCCGCATGGGCCTCTTCCTCAGCCTCGGCCTCGTCCTCGACGCGGGTCTCGTCCTCGACGCGGGTCTCGTCCTCGGCGCGGGTCTCGTCCTCGGCCCGGTCGTCGATGCCGTCGCGGTCGGCGTCCAGCGTGCCGGTCGGTTCGTCGGCGTTCTCGTGGAAGCCCTGCTCCCGTACGTTGTCGTGGTAGCCCTCGTCGTTCTCGTGGTAACCCCGCTCGGGGTCGGTCTCGACGATCTCGTCGTCCGGCGAGGTGCGCTGGACGGGCACGGGCTCCGACCGCACGGCCTCGGGGTATTCGTCGCTGCGCTGGTCCTGGTAGGTCATTGGGGGGTTCTCCTCGAAGTTAGCGGGCGTCGGTGACCGGGCCTTCGGTCTGCGGAGCGTGCACGGGCTCGTCGCCGAGCAGGTCCGCGACCAGGGCGCGGTAGTGCACCACCGCCTGGCGCAGCTGCTCGGTGCTGGCCTCGCCACGCTCGTTGGCGAGATGGATGTCATGTGCGTCGCGGTAGTTGCCGAGCGTGCGCGCATGCTCGACGGACAGGTGCGCGAGCTGGTCGTCGTAGTCCTCCGTCGGGTAGCCGCGCTCCGCGACCAATTGGGTGACCAGCTCGTCGGCGGCGCCGACCGCGCGGGCCGGGTCGTCGACGAACATGACCTGCAGCTCTTCCCAGGCGCTCGAGTAGCGCTCCCGCGACTCGGGGGTCAGGGGCGTGAGGGCGAGCTCGGCGTGGCGGCGCTCGCGGTCGCGAAGCTCACGCTCGGCGGCCGCCCGGCTCTCCTGGCTTTCGACGGCCCGGTCGTACTCCGGACCGAACCTGTCGCGCAGGGCCCGGCGACGCATCGCCGACCACGCGAAGATCCCGACCGCGACGAGCACCACGATGACGATGACGAGAACGACGATCTGGGTGGGCGACATGGGTTCCTCCTTCGTCGCCGTTATTTCCCAGATGGCAACGGTCTCGAACCCAGGTTTCGGTGAGAACTTTTCGCCGTGCACGACCAGCCGCCGAGACATCGACATGCGGCGGTAGTGCCATAGCCGGCATTTGCGTATCCTGCCCAAGGCGCACGCGTCACCGGCGGTGTCGGCTTTCTGGCGGGAGTCGACAGGACACGTGTCGTCGATCCTGCCAACCCTCGGGCGAGGACTGATGAATTCGCGCAGCTGGTCGATCCGTTCGAAGATCATTTCTTTGGTCGCCGTGCCGATCGCCGCGCTCACGGCATTGTGGATCTTCGCGACCACGTTGACGCTGGGCCCGGCGCTCAGCCTGCTTTCCGCGCAGGGCCTGCTCGACGACATCGGGCGACCCGGTGAGAACGTCGTCGCCGCGCTGCAGCAGGAACGCCGACTGTCCCTTGTCTACCTGGCCGGCAAGACCAGCCAGGAACGACTGGCCGCGCAACGCACGGAGACCGACGACGCGATCGCCGAGTTCCGCCGCCGGTCGGCCAACGCGGACACCAACGACCTGCTCGCGGGCCGGCTGACCCAGCTCGACCAGGCGTTCGCGGTGCTGCCGTCCGGGCGTGACTTCATCGACCGGCGCGACATGGACAAGGCCGGCGCGCTCGGGCTCTACAACGGCGTGATCGACGCGGCGTTCCGGGCGTTCTCGGTGCTGGTCGCGCTCCCAGACGAGGAGCTCGGCCGGGAGGCGCGGGCGATCACCTCGCTCGGGCGGGCCCGGGAGGTGCTGGCGCGCGCCGACGCGCTGCTGGCCGGCGTGCACGCCGGCGGCAAGTTCGGCGCCGACGAGCACGTCCAGCTCGTGCAGATCATCGGCACCGAGCGCTACCTCTACGAGACCGCGCTGGCCGACCTGCCCGACGACGACCGCAGCAAGTACACCCAGCTCACCGAGACCTCCGCGTTCACCCAGCTCGACGACATGCTCGACACGCTGGTCACCAAGGGTCGCAACAACGCGGCGCCGCCGGTGACCGCGACCGCCTGGCAGTCCGCGTACGACCATGTGCAGCACGACCTGCGCGACTTCGAGCTGGCGGCGTCCGACCGGCTCGCGGACCGCACGATCCCCGTCGCGACCGGCATCCTGATCCGGCTCGGCCTGGCCGGCTTCCTCGGCCTGGTCGCGGTCACGATCGCGCTGTTCATCTCGGTGCGGGTCGGCCGGGAGCTGATCCGGCGGCTGGTCGGCCTGCGCGCCGCCGCGCTGGAGCTGGCCGACGAGCGGCTGCCCACGCTGATCGGCCGGCTGCGCCGCGGCCAGGAGGTCGACGTCGCCGCCGAGTCGCCGCAGCTCGAGTTCGGCTCCGACGAGATCGGGCAGGTGGGCCACGCGTTCGCGGCGGTCCAGCGCACCGCGGTCACGTCCGCGGTCGACGAGGCGGTGCTGCGCCGCGGGCTGAGCGAGGTCTTCCTCAACATCGCCCGGCGCAGCCAGACGCTGCTGCACCGCCAGCTCGCGCTGCTCGACAAGATGGAACGGCGCACCACCGACCCGGACGAGCTGGGCGACCTGTTCCGGGTCGACCACCTGGCGACCCGCATGCGCCGCCACGCGGAGGACCTGGTCGTGCTGGCCGGCGCCGCGCCGGGTCGCGGCTGGCGGGTGCCGGTCCCGATGATCGACGTGATCCGGGGCGCGGTCTCCGAGGTCGAGGACTACCCGCGGGTCAACATCATGGCGATCGAGCCGGCGGCCGTCGCCGGGCGGGCCGTCGCCGACGTCATCCACCTGCTGGCCGAGCTGATCGAGAACGCGACGTCGTTCTCGCCGCCGCACACCAAGGTGCGGGTGTCGGGACAGACAGTGCCCAACGGGTACGCGGTCGAGATCGAGGACCGCGGGCTCGGCATGGACTCCGACGCCCTGGCCGAGGCCAACCAGCGGCTCACCGAGCCGCCGGAGTTCGACCCGGCCAACTCCGCGCGGCTGGGGCTGTTCGTGGTGGCTCAGCTCGGAGCTCGCCACGGGGTACGCGTTCAGCTCCGGCCCTCGCCCTACGGCGGCGTGACGGCGGTGGCGCTGCTGCCGAGCGCCTTGATCGAGGCCGGGACCGGTGCGCTGGCACTGCCCGGGCGCGCGCAGGCCGAGGTCGAGAGTCCGGCCGGACGCGCGCTGCCGGCCGGCGCGGACGACGGTGTGCTGGTCGCCTCCGCGACCACGGACGACGGACCGGTGTGGACGGTCCCGGACACGCCTGGCGACGGCACGTCGGCTGGTGCGTGGTCGTCGTCGCCGGGCGCGACCTGGCCGACGGCGCTGTCCGGTGGGCTCGCCGCGCCTGCCGCCCGGCCGTCGAACGGTCCGATCGCGACACCGCCGCCGTCCGCCTCGGCGGGTTCGACGGTGCCGCCGTCTGCGGGTCTGGCGTCGCGGACATCCACGGGTCTGACC
>NZ_BONC01000065.1 GCF_016862515.1 Asanoa iriomotensis | reverse complement strand
GTTCTCCGACGAGGCGCTCTGCCGCGCCGTGTTCGCCTGCCGGACCCCGGTGGTCAGCGCGATCGGCCACGAGACCGACGCGCCGCTGCTCGACTACGTCGCCGACGTGCGCGCCTCGACGCCCACCGACGCCGCCAAGCGGATCGTCCCCGACCTGGGCGAGGAGCTGCGGGTCATCCAGGTCGCCCGGCAACGGCTCGACCGTGCGGTGCTCGGCATGATCGACCGTGAGCAGCACCGGCTGGACGCGATCCGGTCCCGGCCGGTGCTCGCCCGCCCGGGCGTGATGATCGAGGCCCGGGCCGGCGACGTGACCGCGCTGCGCGAGCGGGCCGCCCGCAGCCTCGACCACCGGATCCGGGCCGCCGGCGACGAGCTGCGGCACACGGTGGCCCGGCTGCGTGCGCTGTCCCCCGCGGCCACGCTCGACCGGGGCTATGCCATCGTCCAGAGCCCCTCCGGGCACGTCGTGCGCGCCGCGACCGACGTGGCCAAGGGCGATGTGCTGCGGGTACGGCTGGCCCGCGGCGAGCTGTCGACCACAGTGGAGGAGACCCGGTGACCAACGAGAACCTGAGCTACGAGCAGGCCCGCGCCGAGCTGGCGTCGGTGGTCGAGAAGCTCGAGGCGGGCGGCATCTCGCTGGAGGAGTCGCTGGCGCTGTGGGAGCGGGGCGAGCGCCTGGCCGACATCTGCCAGCACTGGCTCGACGGCGCCCGGGAACGCCTCGACGCCGCCCGTCAACAGGCCGGCGCCGAGGCGTGACTCTCAGGACTCCTTGACCTGGTCGGCCGGCGGCGGCTTCGGCGCCTCGACCTTGTCGTAGTCGGAGAATCCGATCGTCGCCTTGTACGCCGGGCTCTTCGCGCCGGCCGGCACGTCCAAGACGACCGAGGTTGCCCTGCCGTCGGCGTCGAGGGTGATGGCGACCGGGATGGCCTTGGCCTTGTCGCCCATCGCCTTAAGTTCCTCGGTGTCGCCGATGACGTCGACCAACGGGGTCGCGAGAACATCGAGAGTGCCCGTGAGGGTGTCGGCCCCCGACTCCTTGAGGCCGGTGACCTTCTTCAGCAGGTCGGCTGCTCCCACGCCGACCTTCTCCTCGGCCGCGGAGAAACTGGCCGCCGCCTCCTCGCGCGACACGTGCCGCCAGACGTTGAACTCCTTGGCGAACTCCTTCATCACCGGGTCGTCGGTGTCGCCGAGGTCGATGTTCATCTTCATCCACCGGTCGGTGCCGATCTCGACCATCTCGAGGGAGAACTCGTTGCCCTCCTCGTCCTTGCCGACCGCGCTCAACTGCTGCGATTCGGAGGGCGCGTGCGCGACACCGGTCATCTTGCCGACCGGAGACTCGATCGAGTAGCGGTAGCTGCCCTTCTCGAGGGTGGTCGCCGCGGCGGCGATGCGCGCGGCCGGGTCGGCGGGCGTCGACGCGGCGTTTGAGTCGCCACCGGACGCGGCGGTCTGGCCGCAGCCGGCGAGGGCGAACAGGACGGCGGTCGCGGCGAGCGCGAGCTTCGGGGTGCGCATCACTTCTCGTTCACCTGGTCCGCGGGCGGAGCCTTCGGCTGCTCGACGTTCTCGAAGTCGAAGAACTTGATCGTCGCCGTCTGCGCCTTGGCCGCGCCGGCCGCCGGGATCTCCATCACCAGCGAGCTGAGCCGCTGCTCGCCGTCGATCGTGATCGTGATCGGCACCGCCTTGGCCTTGTCGCCCAGCGCCTTGAGGGTCTCGTCGTCGGTGAGGTCGAGATCGCTGTTGCTGGTCATGTCGATCGTGCCGGTGAACGTGCCGGGCGCGGTCTCCTTGAGGTTGCTCGCGCCCTTGACCATCTCGGTGCCCATGGCGTCGGCGCCGGCCTTCGCGAGCCCGCCGACGCTGGACTCGGCCTCTTCCTTGCTGATGTGGTTCCACTTGCCGAACGCGTCGGCGAGGCCCTGCAGCGTCTCGTCGTCGCCCGGGTCCAGCCCGAGGTCCATCTTCATCCACATGTCCGCGTCGATCTGGATCAGCTCGATGGTGAACTCCTGGCCTTCGGCCTCACCGGTCATCTTGAGCTGCGTGCTCTCCGACGGCTTGTGCCGAACGCCCTCGGCCTTGACGCCGGCGGACTCGATCGAGAACTTGAAGCTGCTGCCCTCGAGCTTGCGGGCGGCGGCGTTGACCTGCTCGGTGGGGTCGGCCGGCGCGGTGGTGGCAGCGGCCGGCGCGCCACCGGCTTCGGTGACCTGGCCACATCCGGCCAGGGCGAGAAGGACGGCCGCGCAGACGACCGCCAGTTTTGGCGTACGCAAGGGGAAACTCCTGTGAGTTCGCTGAAGAAGAGCCGTAGCGTAGCCGCATCGGGCGACCCGCTGTGGCCCCGCCGGGTTCACTCGGGGAAAGCGGGCAGCTCAAGGGCACCCTCGGGCTTGGCCGGCCGACCGACTTTGCCGTAGTCACGGTAGGTTTGTGCCACCTTCTTCGCCGTTTTCCCGTCGGCGGACGCGACCTCGACGGTGAGCCCGGCGAACCGGCCCCGTTCGTCGAGCCGCACCGTGATCGTCCCGGTCTCGGCCCAGCGCACGGGCTTGGGCGGGTCGGCGATCACGAGTTGCACGGTGTCGACGGTGAAGAGCATGACGTCCCGGCACACCTGCTCCGGCACCGAGCCCGTGAAGGTGCCGGGTGCGGTCTCGGTCAGCCCGGTGGCGGCCGCGACCAGCCGCGTGGCGACCACGTCGGGCATCGGCCAGACCGCCGACTTCGGCATCTTGATCCAGCGGGTCCCACCGCCGCCCGCGACGACGCCGGTGGTCCACTGCTCACCGCCGATCTGGATCGCGCCGCCGGGCCCGCTCGACGGGGTCGTCCGGAAGCTCTTGCTCGGCCCGTGCACCTCCCACACGCTGCGGACCTTGTCGTCCACCTCGACGATCGCGTAGCTGGTCCGCCCGAGGTCCCGGGCGGCGAGCGCGAGCCGAGTCCGCAGGTCGACCGTGGCAGCAGACGGGCTCACCGCCGCGGCGGTGGTCGGCGCGGCCACCGGCGCGGGCGACCCGTTCGAACAGGCGGTCAGCGCCAGCGGCAGGGCGAGCAGCAGTGCGGTGCGGCGAAAGTGCGGCACGGTCGGGCTCCTGGGGGTCGGCGTGAACCCCGGGAGCGTAGCTAACTAGATCAATTCAAGGAGTCGGCGAGCGTGACGAGGTCCGCCTCGCTGGCCTGGCCCACGATGATGACCGTGCGGTCCGGGTCGAGCCTGACCAGGGCGCGCTCGCCGGGCCGGGTCGCGTAGGTCTGCCACGCCGCACCGTCGATCTGGGTGTCGCCCGTGAGCTTGGCGTCCGCGGTCAGCTCGGCCGGGATGATCGTGGTGGGCTCGGCGTCGGTCTGCAGCACCTGGGCGCCCTTGCCGTCGGGGCTGACCAGGCCGAGCCGCAGCGCCTTGCCGCCCTCGATCTGCTGC
Organism: Asanoa iriomotensis; assembly: GCF_016862515.1. Taxonomy (GTDB): domain Bacteria; phylum Actinomycetota; class Actinomycetes; order Mycobacteriales; family Micromonosporaceae; genus Asanoa; species Asanoa iriomotensis. Next base: position 40,515 of record NZ_BONC01000065.1, on the reverse strand, counting down.
CACCGGGCACTGACGGTGGTCCAGTCGTCGGACAGCCCGGTCGGCACGAGCACGGGGAAGGCGTTGGCGTGCCGGGCGTCGTCGATCGCGGCCGTGGTGTCGACCGCGATCGGGTCGTTGCCGTCGAGGAAGATCCGGTAGGCGCCGAACGCCAGCAGGATCGGCACGAGCAGCACGAGCATCGAGATCACCATGTCGCGGGGCCGGCGCTCGCTGCGCTGGCTCGACTCGATGATCTCCTCTTTGCTGGCCTGCTGCTCCACGAGGGCAATTGTGCCGACACGCGGCGCAAGCGACCACACCGGGCCGACACGGCCACCCGAACGCCCGTTCAGCGGCAGGGCATGCCAGGATCAGAGGTAACGACCGATCCTCACACTGCAGCGCCGCTAAGCGAGGAGGCCGCCCGATGAATGGAACCCGGGTTCCACAGGATCTTGACCGCAACCTGGCCCTTGACCTGGTCCGCGTCACCGAGGCGGCGGCGATGGCCGCCGGCCGCTGGGTCGGCCTGGGCGACAAGGAGGGCGGCGACGGCGCCGCCGTCGACGCGATGCGCAAGCTGATCAATTCGATCCAGATGCGCGGCGTCGTGGTGATCGGCGAGGGCGAGAAGGACAACGCGCCCATGCTGTTCAACGGCGAGGAGGTCGGCGACGGCACCGGCCCGGAGGTCGACGTCGCCGTCGACCCGATCGACGGCACCACGCTGATGAGCAAGGGCATGCCGAACGCGCTGGCCGTGCTGGCGGTGGCCGAGCGGGGCGCGATGTTCGACCCGAGCGCGGTCTTCTACATGGAGAAACTGGCCGTCGGCCCGGACTGCGCCGACGTGATCGACATCAACGCCGGGGTCGTCGAGAACCTGCGCCGGATAGCCAAGGTCAAGCGGTCCAGCGTCGCCGACGTCACCGTCTGCGTCCTCGACCGGCCGCGGCACGAGCGGCTCGTCGAGGAGGTGCGCCACGCGGGCGCCCGGATCCGGTTCATCTCCGACGGCGACATCGCGGGCGCGATCTACGCGGCCCGCGACACGTCCGAGGTCGACGTGCTGATGGGCATCGGGGGTACGCCCGAGGGCATCACCGCCGCCTGCGCGCTCAAGTGCATGGGCGGGGCGATCCAGGCGAAACTCTGGCCGCGGGACGACGCCGAGCGGGAGAAGGCGCTGGCCGGTGGCCACGACCTCGACCGGGTGCTGCACACCGACGACCTGGTGGCGGGCGACAACGCCTTCTTCGTCGCCACGGGTGTGACCAGCGGCGACCTCCTGCGCGGTGTCCACTACCGGGCTGGCGGCGCCTACACCCAGTCGATCGTCATGCGCTCCAAGAGCGGCACGATCCGCATCATCGACTCCTACCACCGGTTGGAGAAGTTGGCGCTGTACTCGTCGGTGGACTTCGACGGCCGCCCGATCGCCGAGCAGGCGTAGCCCCAGAAGACACCGGCCCGGGGTGAGGGTGACCAACTGCGGCCCGGCAGCGCAGGCAGCTATCACCCGGCAGAGTCGGGCGTCCGCCCGGCCGCCGGGCTCGGGTGGCGCGGACCTGTCCCGGATCGGCCGCAACTGCGATCGGCGGCGGCATGAGCCCCTGACGGCCGGGGATCTGGCGGTCAGATCTCCAGATCCGATGCCCCGGACGGCCGACCTCGCCCCTGGCTTCCGCGACGGCCAGCACCGTCGTCAGCCCCGACACCTGGCGACCCAGGGAGACCAGGCACTCCGACACGGGCAGAGCAGGCGACCAGGCGCGGCGGACGTTGGTAATCGGTTGCTGTTCCGGCAGCAACCGATCACCAAGATCTGCCGCCAAGCACCTCGCCCACCCGTCGGCCGACGCCGGCGGCAGCGCTTTGGAGGCGTTGGCATTCCGCCCTCACGGCGACCCAACGCGGACATGGCAGCGCAGCGAAGCGGAGCGGTGGCTGGCGGGAGCGACGGTCGTGCCGACCGCGCGCCCGAGCAGGGGTCAGCCGTTGTCCGAAGAGTGGCCCGGGAAGAGGTGGGCCGCGGGGTCGATGGCGACCGCGGCGTTGTTGACCGCTGTGGCGGCCTCGCCGAAGCCCGTCGCGATCAGGCGCACCTTGCCCGGGTATTCGGTGATGTCGCCCGCGGCGAACACCCTCGGCAGGTTGGTCGCCATCGTGCTGTCGACCTTGACGTGGCGCCGGTCGAGGTCGAGGCCCCAGTCCGCGAGTGGGCCGAGGTCGGCGGTGAAGCCGAGTGCGGCGACCACCGTGTCGACGGGGATCGTCTCCGTCTCGCCGCCCTTGACCGCGATGTCGGCGTGGGTGACCGCGTCCTCGCCGTGGATCTTGGCCACCTCGGCGTTGACCACGATCCGGACGCTCAGGTCCTGCACCCGGGCCACGGTGGCGGCGTGCGCCCGGAAGCGGTCGCGGCGGTGCACCAGCGTGACCGACTTGGCCAGTGGCTCCAGCGCCAGCGCCCAGTCGAACGCGGAGTCGCCGCCGCCGACGATCAGGACGTCGTGGCCGGACAGGTCGGCCAGGTGTGGCACGAAGAACACGATGCCGGTGCCGGCGAAGGTCTCGGCGGCGGGCAGCGGGCGGGGCTTGAAGCTGCCCATGCCGCCCGTGATGATCACGGCGCCACACCTGAGTTCTTCGCCGCTGGACAGGCGCAGCACCGGCTTGCCGTCGGTGTATGACAGGTCGTCAGCCCTCGTGTCGAGGATGTATTGCGGCTGGAACGGCGCGGCCTGCTCGACCAGGTTGGCCACCAGCTCGCGGCCCTTGACGCTGGGGAAACCGCCGACGTCGTAGATCTGCTTCTCGGGGTACATCGCGGTGACCTGGCCGCCCGGCTCGGGCAGGTTGTCGATCAGCGCGACCGACAGACCGCGGAAGCCCGCGTAGTAGGCGGCGAACAGTCCGGATGGTCCCGCGCCGATGATCGCGACGTCGATTTCCCGCATGGCTCACCAATGCCCTTCAGGCGACCTCTTCCGGTCGACATCGACGGTATGCACAGCGGTGCCACACCGGCAAGGACCGCGCCGTGTCGCGCGCGATCCGGACACTAGCGACGGAACAGGATCGCGGCGACGGCGCCGCTGAGGAAGCCGAAGAGGTGGCCCTGCCACGAGATGCCCGGGTCGCCGGGCAGGAGGCCGAAGAGCACCGACCAGTAGAGCAGGGCGACCAGCGCCACCACGCCCAGGTTCCACCAGGACCGCTCGACGATGCCCCGGGCCAGCAGCAGGCCGAAGTAGCCGAAGATCACTCCGCTGGCGCCGACCACGACCGTGCCGGGGTCGCCGACGAGCCAGACGCCCAGGCCGCTGACCAGGATGATGAACGCGGTCGCCCAGATGCCCCGCCGCGCGCCGGCGGCCATCACGAACGTGCCGAGCAGCAGCAGCGGGACGCTGTTGGCGTAGAGGTGCCCGAAGTCGGCGTGCAGCAGCGGCGAGAAGACGATGCCGTCGAGGCCGTAGACGTTGCGCGGGATGATGCCGCCGCGCGGGTCCAGACCGAGGTGCAGCCAGTAGTCGAGGGCCTCGATCGCGAACAGCACGGGCACCACGGCGCACATGGTCACGAAGGCTCGGCCGACGGCGGCGTAGAAGGGTTCGGTGCCGAAGCGCAGGCGATCGGGATCGGTCGTCCAGTACTGGGACACGCACAAGGGTTATCAGGCGAGAAGCGCTCACGCCAAACGGGAGCGCAGCACCGCCATGCCGACCGCGATGTCTGCCGCGAACGCGGACACCTGGGTGTAGACACCCGGGTAGTTCTTCCGGGCGCAGCCGTACCCCCAGCTCACGATGCCGATCTGCAGCCAGGAGCCGGTCCCGTCGAGACGCACCATCGGCCCGCCCGAGTCGCCCTGGCACGAGTCCTTGCCGTTGCGGGCGGCGCAGATCATGTCGGAGCCGACGATCTCCAGCCCGATCCGGCCGTACTTGCGGTCGCAGGACGAGTCGGAGACGAAGTCGACGTCGACCGCGCGCAGCTTGCGCTGCTGCGTGAGCGAGCCCTCCTTGGTGGACCCCCAGCCCATCACGGTGAACCGGCCCTCGTCGTAGCGCGTGTCCGCGGCCAGCGTCAGCGTAGGCAGGTCCAACGGCGCGTCGAGGGCGATCAGTGCCCAGTCGTCGCCCGTCGTGGCGTCGCTGTAGCCCGGCGCCCGGTAGACCCGCGTCGACCGGACCGTCTTCGCCCGGGCCGAGTCCAGGTCGACCGACCCGCCGGTGATCTTCATCGAGGTGTCCGCTCCGCTGCGCTTGACGCAGTGGCCGGCCGTCAGCACGACCTGCGGCGCGACGAGGGATCCGCCACAACCGACCGAGAGCCGCACCACCCACGGGTACGTGCCCTCGTCGACCCGGCTGCCGCCGACGATCCGCTCCTGGCCGTCGTCCGCCACGGCCGGCGCGGTCACCAGACCCAGAACCGCGGCGATGACCGAGACCAGCACTGCGCTCCGAAAGCGAAACCTTCGCATGATTGAAACCCTAGAGGCCGCAAAAGCCGCAGAGGGTACGAACGCGAGTGTTCGTACCCTCTGCCTCAGGTTTCAGGTCAGTACCAGCCCTCGGCCTGCGAATGCGCCCAGGCGCCGCACGGATCGTCGTAACGGCCCTCGATGTAGCCGAGGCCCCACTTGATCTGCGTGGCCGCGCTGGTCTGCCAGTCGTCGCCGACGGTGGCCATCTTGCTGCCGGGCAGGGCCTGCGGGATGCCGTACGCACCGGAGCTGTCGTTGCGGGCCTTCTCGTTCCAGCCGCTTTCCTTGGTCCACAGCTTGTCCAGGCAGGGCATCTGGTCGATCTTGAAACCCTCGTCGAGCAGCAGCGCGCAGCCGATCTTCCGGTTGCCGCTGAACTCGTTGCAGGACGCCGGGATCGGCCCCGTGTACGGCTTGGCCGGCGGGGGTTCTTCCGCGGCCTTCTCGCGCTTCTTGCGGCTGGCCTCCTCGGCCCGCTTCGCGCGTTCGGCGGCCGCCTTGGCCGCGGCCTGGGCACGCTGTGCGGCGATCGCCTCGGCATCCCGGCGCTGGGCCATCATCGACTCGTGGTCGAGATGGTGCTCCTTCAGCACCACGTTTTCGGCCTGCTGTGCCTCTGCGGCGAATCGCGTATCGATCCCCTGCTCCTGGCTACGGTCGTTGCCCAGGTAGTAGCCGCCGCCCACCCCCGCTGCGAGGATGCCGACCGCCAACGCCCGGACCCCGAACCGGCTCCACAGCCGAGTCACGAAGTCGTTCCCTTCGTCGGGGGCATGGACCCAGACACCATTGCGCACAGTGAGTCGCGAGGGAAATAGGGAGACCATTGTGTGACTTGGGTCACGGGGTAAAAGCGAGCAAGTTCGGGCAAATTGCTGCGTGGACAAAAAGTTTCCGTAACCCTGTCGATCCGCGGCTGCCTCGAACGACGCGTGGGTAAGCCGACAGTCAATCGAGGAGGATCCGCAAATGAAGGTCTGCACCGGCGCCAGCATGTCGCTCGACGGTTACGTCTCGGGCCCCGGCGAGACCGGGTTCGAGCACCTGTTCGCCTGGTACGGCAACGGCGACATCGACATGCCCACCGGCAACCCGGAGATGACGTTCCGCCTGACCCAGGCGAGCTACGACCACCAGAAGGCGTTCACCAGCGAGCTGGGTGCCCTGGTGGTCGGCCGCAAGCTGTTCGACTTCACCAACGGCTGGGGCGGCAAGCACCCGCTGGAGGTGCCCACGGTCGTGCTCACCCACAACCCGCCGACGGGGTACGAGGACAACAAGTGGTTCGCGTTCGTCACCGACGGCATCGAGAGCGCGATCGCCAAGGCGCACGAGATCGGCGGCGGCCGGACGGTCGGCCTCAACTCCGGCACGATCGCGAGCCAGGCGCTCGACGCGGGGCTGCTGGACGAGGTCTGGATCGACCTGGTGCCCGTGCTGTTGGGCGGCGGCACGCCGTTCTTCAGCGGGCTCGGCAGCGCGCCGGTCGAGCTCGAGGGGCCGCTCGAGAGCGTGCAGGGCAACCGGGTCACCCACCTGCGCTACCGCGTCAAGAAATAGGCAGGAAAGGGGCCCCCGTCCGGGGGCCCCTCCGACCTCAGTTGGGGATGTCCTCCAGGAGGTCCGTGACCACCTCGGCGATCGCGGACCGCTCCGAGCGGGTCAGTGTCACGTGCGCGAACAGCGGGTGCCCCTTGAGCGCCTCGATCACCGCGGTGACGCCGTCGTGCCGGCCCACCCGCAGGTTGTCGCGCTGTGCGACGTCGTGCGTGAGCACCACCCGCGAGCCCTGGCCGATCCGGGACAGCACGGTGAGCAGGACCCCGCGCTCCAGTGACTGCGCCTCGTCGACGATGACGTACGCGTCGTGCAGGCTCCGGCCGCGGATGTGGGTCAGCGGCAGCACCTCCAGCATGCCGCGGGCGAGCACCTCTTCCCGGACGTTCTCGTGCACCACCGCACCGAGCGTGTCGAAGACCGCCTGGGCCCACGGCGACATCTTCTCGGACTCGCTGCCCGGCAGGTAGCCGAGTTCCTGGCCGCCGACCGCGTAGAGCGGGCGGAACACGATCACCTTCTTGTGCCGGCGGCGCTCCATGACCGCCTCGAGCCCCGCGCACAGCGCCAGCGCCGACTTGCCCGTGCCGGCCCGGCCGCCCAGCGAGACGATCCCGATCGACTCGTCGAGCAGCAGGTCGAGGGCGATCCGCTGCTCGGCCGAACGGCCGCGCAGGCCGAACGCCTCCCGGTCGCCGCGGACCAGCCGGACCACCTTGTCGGGCAGCACCCGGGCCAGCGCCGAGCCGCGCGACGAGTGCAGCACCAGGCCGGTGTGACACGGCAGCTCGGCAGCGGCGTCGAGGGCCAGGTCGGCGCCCGCGTAGAGCTCGTTGACCTCGTCGTCGGCCACCTCGATCTCGGCCATGCCGGTCCAGGTCGGATCGCTGGCCTGGCCGTGCCGGTATTCGTCGGCGGACAGACCCACGGCGGCCGCCTTCACCCGCAGCGGCATGTCCTTGCTGACCAGCGTGACCGCGCGCCCCTCCCCGGCGAGGTTGAGGGCCACCGAGAGGATCCGCGCGTCGTTGGACTCGTTGCGGAACCCGGGTGGCAGCACGCCGTCGTCGGAGTGGTTGAGCTCGACCCGCAGCGTGCCGCCGAGGTCGTTGATGGGCACGGGTTGGTCCAGCCGGCCGTGCTTGATCCGCAGTTCGTCGAGCATGCGCAGCGACTGCCGCGCGAACCAGCCGAGCTCGGGATGGTGACGCTTGCCCTCCAGTTCGGTGATCACCACCAACGGGAGCACGACCTCGTGCTCGTCGAAGCGGCGGAAGGCCGCGGGGTCGGACAGCAGGACCGAGGTGTCCAGGACATAGACGGGCTTCGGTGGCCCGTCCTCCTTCGCCGCGGACTTGCGCGCGCGGGTGGCGCGGCCGGTCGCGGGGGTGTCCTGGGTGGCCCGGGAAGTGGTGCGCTGAGTCGTCACAGGCCTGCTCCGGCGAGCGTGCACCCGGTCCGCCCGCGTGTTCCGCTTCCTCCGGTGCCCGGGAGCACGGGGTCGGATGCAGGCCCCGTGGCGAAGTCGTCGCAGGTCCGGGCCGTCCGGCTGGCGCGGGACGACCCCTCGCCATGGCTAGACGCTAACCGGCGCAAGGGGTCCGGGGGAAGTACACGCCGAACTAAGCAGCACTCGTTTACCCGGATTTCGCATAGGGGTTGGCCGGCCCGGCGGGCGCTCGCCGGGCCGGCCACCGGCTACGACACGCGCCCCTCACGCGTCGTCGCCGTTGGGATCAGGCCACCGGACTGGCCCGATCCCGGGGTGCGCGAACCGCCGGTCACCTGGCGGTCCACGCTCGTGAGTGACCACTCACACCGCGGGTTGGCTCGCGATCTCGCGAACCCCCACGGCGTGCCGTCCGCCGTCGGTTGTGGTCCCCACGAAGGAGGCGCTGAGATAGGTGGTTCCCGAACCGATCATGGTGGTCGGGACGTCCGATGCTGACCGTTGCCGCGGTTGCACCCGGAACGTCGCCGCCACCGTCTGCGTCTCCCGGCGCCGGCGGTTCCACGCGCCCCGGTCGCCGTCGGTGTAGCCCTGTCGGTATCCGTTGCGGTAGCTGAACCCACCGTGCAGCCGGCCCGCCGCGTAGCTGGACGAGCCGAGCAAGAGCACGAGGAAGATCGCGAAGTACGGCGTCATCGGTCCGTGCTGTCCTTACCGCTCGTCCGGATAGCGCGGGGCGCGGTCGACGTGCGGGCGACCGGCCAGCAGGTGGTCGATGTCGTCGACGCCGACTTCCTCGACGAGCTCGACGGCGACCCGGCACCGGTCGATGACGACCTCGGCGACGGAGGTGCGGCGCACCTCGCTGCCGGTGTCGTAGACCCGGATCCGCAAGTCCGGGCACCCGAGGTGGATCCGCCACGCGTCCCACTCGGCCATGTCGGCGACCTGTAGCGACACGTACCTGGCCCCGTGGGCGAGGTAGAGCCGCCACGGCGCGGTGATGCCAGCCGCGACGCCCGCCGCGATCAGCCCGAAGGCCTGCTCGCGGCTGGCCAGCTCGGTCACCGCTCGAACCCTTCTGGTGTCCCGTGTTGGGGACGCCATTCCCCACGCATTGTCTCGTTCACGTGACACACCGTAATCCGTATCACGCGCGTGACAGCATCGGCTTTTCGGCCGATTAGCGTGAGACCTGTGTCCACTTAGTCTGACCACGTGACGCCCCCCGAAAATCCCGCCCGATCGTTTACCGGCGACCACTTCGGACCGTCACGTCCGCGATACACGCCCCCGCCGGGCGGCCAGAAGATCGAGAACTGGCCGTACCGTCGCCCGGTGCCGGACACCTCCCCCGGACGCAAAATCGCGTTCGCCGCCTTCGTCCGCAAGGCGCTCGACGACGCCCGCGCCATCCGCGCGTGGAGCGGCTCCGAGGTGTCCCGCCGCACCGGCGTGTCCCGGCAGACCATCAACCGCTGGGTCCGCGCCGACTGGTCCAGCGATCCCGAGGCGGAGCGGGTGGTCGCGTTCTGCGCCGGCCTCGGCCTCAATCCGTCCGTGGCCTTCGGCGTGCTCGGCTGGGACACCGGCGCCGCCGGCCGGCCGGCTCCGGCCGCACCGCCGATGGACCCGGACGTCGAGGCGTTGCTGCGCCGACTGGTCGACCCCAACGTTTCCGACGCGGAAAAGTTCCATATTCGCGAGACCATTCGCTATCTCGCCTACCGCCCGCTATTGCCGTCCGATCGCGGATCCAAGCGCGGAAAAGCGGTCTGAGCGCGGCCTTATGCGCAAATGGCGAAAGAAGCCGAGTCTCTTGTGTCGAATGGCACGATCTTTACCTTCGTAGCGCAGTAACCTGCGCGTTTGTACTGCTTGGGCTCGGGTCGGGTGGGGAGCACCGGAGGTCAGCCAAGCCCTGCGGGACAAGGAGGAGGGGTCTGTCGATGGCCCTGAAATGGGGGGCGGTCGTGGTCGCGGCCGTCTCGGCAACGTTGTTCATGAGTTCCAACATCATCGTGGGAATTCTGGAGGGGAGAGAGGAACTCCCACTCGCCTTCAACTTGGCCACCATCGCCATCTCGGCGGTCGGCGTCGTCGTGGCGGTCATGGCCGAGATGTACAACCGGGTCGTCGGGCGGTTGAACGCCCTCGCTGAGTTCGTGGCGGCACGCCTCAACGAGGTCGACGCGCACACCGGCGACCGCAACGCCGGCTTCGTCGAGGGCTATTTGCTCAGTCACGGCGACGAGCCGGGTGCGGTGGTTCCCTTCAACCAGCGTCCCGCACGGCGGATGGGCGTGGTCGACGACTGAGGTCCGACAACCGAAAACGATCCACTGTCAACCGGTTGATCTGTCGGCGCGGAGCCGACCGGCACCCGGTAGGCTTTGGTTGTGCGGGGGTCAGAACAGGGCCACGGGCGCGACGACCGCCCGCTGAGTGCGGAGAGCGCATGGCGCTTGACCGCCGACCGGGCCGACGAGTGCGTGCTCTTCTTCGACTTCGACGGCACCTTGGCGCCGGTCGAGGACGATCCGACCTCGGTGCGGCCCGTGCCGCGGGCGCTCGCCGCGATCTCGGCGCTCGCCGCGGTGGTCCGGCGGGTCGCGATCGTGTCGGCGCGGCCGGTCGACTTTCTGCGCGACCGGTTCCACGGTGCGGCCGACGTCGACCTCTACGGGCTCTACGGGCTGGAGCAGAGCCACGGCGCGGGGCCCACGGTAACCGAGCCGGCGGCGCTGCCCTGGGTGCCCGCGATGGCCGACCTGGCCGAGCGGGCCCGGGCCGAGCTGCCGCCGGAGATCCTGGTCGAATACAAGCGGCTGTCGGTGGCCCTGCACTACCGCACGGCGCCGGAGCTGGCCGGCGAGGTCGAGCGCTGGGGCGGCGCCGAGGCGGAGCGGCTCGGCCTCAAGGTGCAGGTCGGCCGGATGGTGCTCGAGCTCAAGCCGCCGGTCGACCGCGACAAGGGCCTGGTGATCGGCGAGGCCGTGGCCTCGGCCGGCTGTGCGTGGTACTTCGGCGACGACGTCTCCGACCTCAAGGCGTTCGCGGCGCTGCGCGACCGTGAGGAGCGCGACCCGTCGTTCTTCGGGGTCTGCGTCGCGGTGGCCAACCCCGAGACCGGCCAGGCGGTGGCGGGCGCCGCCGACCTGACCTTCGACTCACCCGAGGCGCTCGGCGACTTCCTCGGCAAGGCGGCCGCCGCGCTGCGCTAAGCGGCCCAGGGTGCGCAGGCGGTGTTGAGCAGGCTCGTGTAGGCGCGCAGGTCCGGCTGCCCCGGTGACCAGGAGGCGATCTCGTCGGCCACCTTGGTCAGGTCGCTCGCGAGCTTGGGGTCGCGGGCCTCCTTGGCCCGTTCGCGAATGAAGCCCGACCATTTCTTGCCGACGGTCGCCTTGTCGGCCTGCGCCGCGTTGTCGTACGACCGCGAGTAGTCGTTGGTCGCGGTGCGCACCCGCCCGCAGACGTTGCGGTCCTGCGGCGGCGTCATCTCGGTGCCCGGCACGCTGGTGGCGGTGGGCGTGGCCGCGCCCTTGGGCGGGATGGCCGGCACCGCCGTCTGGGGCACGCCGCTCACGGACGGCAGGGGTGCCGCCTGGCGCTCCACCGTGGACGAGCAGCCGAGGGCCAGCGCCCCGGCGGCGATCACGAGCCCGACCTGGAAGACGCCACGCAACCTCATGCGAAGCAAGTGTGCCGTCTCACATCGACGGCCGCCACCCGCCCTTGGTCGGTCTAGGCGCCGTAGCGGCGTTGGCGGCTCGCGTACGAGCGCAGTGCACGGAGGAAGTCGACGCGGCGGAAGTCGGGCCAGTTGGCGTCGCAGAAATAGAACTCGGAGTGTGCCGACTGCCACAGCAGGAAGCCGGACAGGCGCTGCTCGCCGCTCGTGCGGATGACCAGGTCCGGATCGGGCTGGCCGCGGGTGTAGAGATGCTCGGCGATGTGGTCGACATCGAGCACCTCGGCCAGCTCCTCGAGCGTGCCGCCGCGGGACGCGTGCTCCTGGAGCAGCGAGCGGACCGCGTCCGCGATCTCCCGCCGGCCGCCGTAGCCGACCGCGATGTTGACCTCGGCCCCGCCGACCCGGTCGCGGGTGCGCTCCTGCGCGGCCTTGAGGGCGGTCGCGGTCTGGGCCGGCAGCAGGTCGAGCGCGCCGACGATGCGCAGCCGCCAGGGGTTGGCGTCCTCGGCGAGCTCGACCACCAGGTCCTCGATGATCTGCAGCAGCGGGTCGAGCTCGGCCGCCGGGCGGCGCAGGTTGTCGGTCGCCAGCAGGTAGAGCGTGACGTGCTCGATGCCCGCCTGGTCGCACCAGCCGAGCAGATGCTTGATCTTCGCCGCGCCGACCCGGTGGCCGTCGTTGGGGTCGACGTAACCCATCTCTTTCGCCCACCGGCGGTTGCCGTCGCACATCACGCCGACGTGCCGAGGCACGGGCCGGCCGGCCAACCGGGAGGTCAGCCGCCGCTCGTAGATCGAATAGACGAGATCACGCAGATTCATCACTTGCAGACTAGCGACCTCCGCCATAGACGAACGGACGAGCTTGTTGTGTCCGAACGGTCAACTCGCGGGCGATACGGCCCAGCGTACGGGCCTGCAACAGCCCGTCACCGAGGCCCAGCTCGACGATCGAGTCGAAGACCCGGCGGTCGTTCCCGGCTGCCCGGACAGCGGCCTGGATCACCGCGGGCGTGCGGGCCAGCCAGGCCGCCGCCGCGCTGTGCCGCAGGTGCCGCCCCAGCCGCCGGCGCAGCGCCGTGGCGTACTGCCGGGCGGCGTGGGCCGGTGCCACCGCGGCCGCGTGCCCCGCCAGCGAACCGGACAGCACCGCGTAGAAGATCCCCTCGCCGGTGAACGGGTTGATCAGCGACTGCGCGTCGCCGACGAGCAGCACCCGGCCGTCGCCGTGTGGCGGCCGCTTGGTCGACAGCGGCAGGTGGTGGGCCCGCAGGCGGGTCACGTCGGCGAGATCGATCTCGGGCAGCAGCTCGGCCATCCGGTCGAGCAGGTGGGCGCGGCTGAGCGGCCGACCCCGCATCACCTCGCCGTAGCCCACGTTCGCCGTGCCGTCGCCGATCGGGAACGCCCAGGCGTACGCGGGCCAGCGCGGCCCCGAGGTGACGATCCGCTGATCGGTCAGCCCGGGGAAGGCCACGTAACCGCGCATCGCGACGGCCAGGTGCCGGCCCCGGTTGGCCGGGTGGCCCAGCGAACGGCGGACCAGCGAGCCCGCGCCGTCGGCGCCGATCACGGCCTTCGCGGCGAACTTCTCGTCGACGACCACGCGGTCGGCCTCGACCCGCACCTCGCGGACCGTGTGCCGGCGCAGCTCCGCACCGGCGCCGACGGCCGCGTCGACGATGCGCGCGTCCAGGACGTACCGCGGGATCGTGTAGTCGGGCCGGCGCAGCCGCCCGCCCGCCTGGCCGTTGGGCGTCTCCAGACTCAGCGAGAGCACCGGCGCGTAGCCGGCCGCGACGTCCTCGACGCCGAGGCCGCCCAGCACGTCGAGCACGTGGGGGGCGATGCCGTCACCGCACGTCTTGTCGCGAGGGAAGCTGGCGCGGTCGAGCAGCAGCACGCTGGCACCGGCGCGGCGGGCGGCAACCGCCGCTGTCGCACCGGCCGGGCCGGCGCCGACGACGAGCACGTCGTAATCGATCATCACGGAACCGTATCCGGGATCGGGGCCTCCGCGCGCGGTGCCGGCAGGCGCACACCGGCCGTGGCCCGCGAGCGCGCGACGCCCCAGACCGCGACGGCGGCGGCGACCAGCAGTGGTCCGCCGTCGCGGACCAGGCCGTCGAGGCCGAGCAACAGATAACAGAGCGGCAGGTCGACCGCGAGCACCACGACCGTGACCACGACCAGCGCGACCCGCGCCCAACCGCGGTCACGCACCAGGAAGATGGCGATCGGCAGCAGCGCGTTGCCCACGACGACCGCGAACGCCAGCCAGGCCACCGCGAACGGCAGTCGGCGCAGGCCGCCCTCGCCGAGTGCGACCAGCGCGGGCACCGCGATCAGCGCGGGATAGGTGAACGCGGCGACCCGGGCGGTCAGCGTCCACCCGGCGACGGGCGGGCGGCGCGGCACGCTCTCCTGCCAACCGATGCCGCGCCGGTCGATGACCAGGCGGTTGGGGTGCCGCACCAGATGGGCGCCGACGACCGGCGCGCGGTAGAGCAGCACGACCACGGCCAGGCACAGCGCGGTCAGCACGGCGAACCCGATCGCGCCCGCCAGCGGCGGCACGCCGGAGCGGGGCACGATCAGCCGGCCGACAGCGAACACGGTGGTGACGGCGAGGATCAGCCCCAGCGGCTTGGCGCCGGCCCGGCCGCGCCGGACGTGCCAGACCAGGATCAGGAAGCCGAACGCGCGCAGCACGGCCCAGCCGGTGCGCACCGCCAGGCCGAACTCCCGGTCGGGCGCGTAGGCCAGGTTGAGCAGCTCGACCGCGACGGTGGCGGCAGCCGTCGCGTAGAGGAGCGCGACCAACGCGCGCACCGTCGGGGCCATGCCCGTGAGTGTAAGGAGGCCCGGCGCGCCGGGCCTCCTTAGCGAAAAACTAAGAAAGGCGGGCCTTCAGGGCGTCGAGCTCCGCCCAGAGCACGCCCGGCAGCTTGTCGCCGAACTTCTCGAACCATTCGGTGACCTGCGGGATCTCGGCCCGCCACTCGTCGGCGTCGACGCGCAGCGCGGCGGCGACGGCGGCCGGGTCGACGTCGAGACCCGACAGGTCGAGCGCGTCCGCGGTCGGCACGTGACCGATCGCGGTCTCCACCGCCTTGCCCTCCCCGTCGATCCGCTCGACGATCCACTTGAGAACCCGGGAGTTCTCGCCGAAGCCCGGCCAGAGGAAACCGCCGTCGGCGTCACGCCGGAACCAGTTGACGTAGAAGATCTTCGGCAGCTTGGCGGTGTCGGCGCCGGCGCCCTTGCCCATCTCGATCCAGTGCGCGAAGTAGTCGCCCGCGTTGTAGCCGATGAACGGCAGCATCGCCATCGGGTCGCGGCGCACCACGCCGACCTGGCCGGCCGCGGCGGCGGTGGTCTCCGACGAGAGGGTCGCGCCCAGGTAGACGCCGTGCACCCAGTCGCGGGCCTCGGTCACCAGCGGGATCGTGGTCTTGCGCCGGCCGCCGAAGAGGATCGCGTCGATCGGCACGCCCTGCGGGTCGGTGTACTCCGGCGCGATGATCGGGCACTGCTCGATCGGCGTGCAGAACCGGCTGTTGGGGTGGGACGAGGGCGCGTCACTGTCCGGCGTCCAGGAGTTGCCCTTCCAGTCGGTCAGGTGCGCGGGCGGCTCGCCCATGCCCTCCCACCAGATGTCGCCGTCGTCGGTCAGCGCGACGTTGGTGAAGACCGAGTTGCCGCGGGCGAGCGTACGCATCGCGTTGGGGTTGGTCGTGTAGTCGGTGCCCGGCGCGACGCCGAACAGGCCGAACTCAGGGTTGACGGCGTAGAGCCGGCCGTCCGGGCCGAACCGCATCCAGGCGATGTCGTCGCCGATCGTCTCGACCTTCCAGCCCGGGATGGTCGGCTCCAGCATCGCGAGGTTGGTCTTGCCGCACGCCGACGGGAACGCGCCCGCGACGTACTTGACCACGCCCTCGGGCGACGTCAGCTTCATGATGAGCATGTGCTCGGCGAGCCAGCCCTCGTCGCGCGCCATGACGCTGGCGATTCGCAACGAGTAGCACTTCTTGCCAAGCAGCGAATTGCCGCCGTAGCCCGACCCGTACGACCAGATCTCCCGGGTCTCCGGGAAGTGCGAGATGTACTTCGTCTGGTTGCACGGCCACGGCACGTCGTCGGCGCCCGGCTCGAGTGGCGCGCCCAGGGAGTGCAGCGCCGGCACGAAGTCGGCGTCGTCGCCCATCGCGCGCAGCACGGTGGTGCCCATCCGGGTCATGATGCGCATCGAGGCGACCACGTACGCGCTGTCGGTGATCTCGACGCCGAACATCGGGCTCTCGGCCTCGATCGGGCCCATGCAGAACGGGATGACGTACATCGTCCGGCCGCGCATCGAACCGCGGTAGAGGTCAGTCATCTCCGACTTCATCGCTTCCGGGGCCATCCAGTTGTTGGTGGGCCCGGCGTCGGCCTCGTCGACCGAGCAGATGAAGGTGCGCTCCTCGACCCGCGCGACGTCGGTCGGGTCGGTGCGCGCCCAGAACGAGTTGGGGCGTTTCGTCTGGTTGAGACGGACGAGCGTGCCGGCCTCGACGAGCTCCTCGGTCAGCCGGGTCCACTCCTGTTCGGACCCGTCGACCCACACCACGCGATCGGGTGTGGTGAGCTCGGCAACCTCCTTCACCCAGGCGAGGAGGCGCGGATGCGAAGTCGGGGCTTCGTCGGCGCCGGGAAGGGTGGCCGGAACTGTCATGGTGAACTCCTCGCGGTCGACGCTGACCTATGGGTGCACGAACGAGGGCGGGCTCGCGCCACACCAGTGCATCTCGGGGTTCAACTCAGACTAAACCGAAGGACCGTTCAGGGCAGCGCGGCCGGTTGTGAAAATCTGCACAAGGGACGGTGGGTTTGGAATTCGGCGCTGGATGACGCGCTCTTCCGCGCACCTTCGCGCATCCGCCGCTCGCCCGGGTCACCGGGCGGCCCGCGACAGACCACCCATCGGCGCCCCGGGCTGCCAAAACGCCTCTTCCCTCACGCTACGGAGTGACCTACGCTTTTCCTCATAACGAGGGTTTTCTCCCTCACGTTCCCTATAGGCATTTCCGCCCCATTCCTCCCCCTGGAGGCGGCATGACCAGTCCGACGACCACTGACCTACGACCGGAACCCGCTGACGGCGACGACGAACCATCCGACGCGGACCTGGTGGCCGCCGTCCGATCCGGTGACACCGGCGCTTACGGCACCCTCTATGTCCGGCACGCGAGCGGCGTACGCCGCCTGGCCAGCACCCTGGTCCGGGACCGGGCCGACGCCGACGACCTCGTCGCGGAGACCTTCGTCAAGGTGCTCGCCACGCTCCGGGCCGGTCGCGGCCCGGCCCGCGCCTTCCGGCCCTACCTCTACACGACCCTGCGTCACCTGAGGTACGACCGACTGCGCGCCGAACAGCGGGTCGAGTTCACCGACGACCTGAGCCGCTACGAGGCCGGCGTGCCCTTCGCCGACCCCACGGTGGCCCAGCTCGACCGGCTCTACGCGGCACAGGCCTTCGCCCGGCTTCCGGAACGCTGGCGGGCGGTGCTCTGGCACACCGCCGTCCAGGGTGAGTCCGCGGCCCAGGTGGCCGGCCGCCTCGGCCTGACGCCGGGCGGGGTGGCCGCGCTGGCCTTCCGGGCACGGGAACGCCTGCGGCAGATCTACCTGCAGCAGCACGTGGCGCCCGCCGACACGCCGGCCTGCCGGCAGGTCGCCGCCCGGCTCGCCGGCTACGTGCGCGGCCGGCTGGCCCGCCGCGCCCGCAACACGGTCGACGGGCACCTGGCCACCTGCGCCGACTGCCGGGCCGCGCTCGACGAGTTGGCGGACCTCCCGGCGGCCGGTTGATCACCCGTGGCGGTGGCGCGGTCACCGCCCGCACCACCGCCGCCCTCGGTGATCACTGTCTGGTCAACCTTTAGCGCGTGCCGAACGGGGGATGCGCACAGACGGTAGTCTCGGGCCGTGTCCGCAACCGTTGCCGATGACGAATCGTCATCATCGGCCGCCCCGACCGGGGCGGCGGCGCGGTTGCGCGAGCGGTTCGGTCACCTGGTCAAGGAGTTCGGCAAGTTCGGCACGGTGGGCGGCGTCGCCTTCGCGGTCGACCTGCTGATCTTCAACCTGCTGATCAGCGGCGACGGCACCCCGGTGCTGCTCGCGAAGACGATCTCCACGGTGATCGCGGCGACGCTGGCCTTCGTCGGCAACCGCTTCTGGACCTGGCGGCATCGCGAGCGCAGCGGCCTGCGTCGTGAATACCTGCTCTATTTCTTCTTCAATGCGGTCGGCCTCGGCATAGGACTCGCCTGCCTGGGTATCAGCCACTACGTACTCGGTAACTTCTGGCCACAGGTCTTCCAGACCACGCTGGCCGACAACATTTCCGGCCAGCTCATCGGCACGGCGGTCGGCACGCTTTTCCGTTTCTGGTCCTACCGGCGGTTCGTTTTCATCGATGCGGCGGCAGCACCACGAACACCGTCCGCTCCAGCGACGGTGACCAAGGGTGACTAGGGGAGTGAGTTCTCCCCCAGCACTCGCCGTTGGCACAAACTGAACCGCCCGTCTCCTTTAAGGTGGCCAAATGCGCGTGGACCGACTGCTGCCCGAGCGATGGAACAAACTCCTCAGCGAGGCGCTCAAGTTCGGCATCGTCGGTGGCATCAACCTCGTGATCAACTTCGCGGTGTTCAATGCCCTCGCGCTCACGATCTTCCATGGCGGGCAGCTCAAGGCCAACGTCGTCGCCACCGTGTTCGCCACGTTCACGTCGTACTTCATGAACCGGCACTGGACCTACCGCGACCGGCCGAAGTCGGCGATGCGCCGTGAGACGACGCTGTTCGTCCTCTTCAACTTCACCGGCCTCGTGATCGAGCTGGGCGTGCTGGGCATCGCGAAGTACGGCTTGGGCACCGAGAGCCTGCTGGTGCTCAACGTCTTCAAGTTCCTGGGCATCGGCATCGCCACGGTCTTCCGGTTCTACACCTACCGCACCTTCGTCTTCCGAGCCGCGCCGGAGCCCGAGCCCGAGCCCGCCGGGGTGCCGGCGCCCGCGGTGGCGCACGTGCGGCAGTTCGCCCACCACCCGATCAACGGCGACGTGATCGCGACCTTCGACCCGGTGGCCGAACTGGCCGAAGTGGTCAGCGAGTTCGAGTCCGCCAGCCCCGGCCGCCGGCACCGTTGAGAATCCGCCGGATCAGCGGCGACGAGCGGCTGACCACGTCTTTCCCGCTCCAGTCGTACGCCTTCGACAGGTCGCCGACCGAGCAGGCCGTCTCCCGCCACTACCGCGAGTTCCTTCCGTACCACTCCGGCAACCACACGCTGGTCGCCGAGGAGAACGGCGAGACGCTCGCCGCCGTGTCCGGCATACCCATGCAGCAGAACGTGCGCGGCTCGGTGCTGCCGATGGTCGGCGTCGCGGGCGTCGCGACCCACCCGCTGGCCCGCCGCCGCGGCCTCGTCCGCACGCTCCTCAACCAGCTCCTGGAGGAGCTGCGCGACGACGGCAACCCGGTCTCCGTGCTCTACCCGTTCCGGTCGTCGTTCTACGCGCGGTTCGGTTACGTGACCCTGCCGCAGCACCGGTCCGCCACCTTCGCACCGGACGGGCTGGCCGACCTGCTCCGCGCCGACCTGCCGGGCGAGCTGCGCTGGCGCCGGATCGCCGAGGGCTACACGGACCACCGCGCGCTGACCCGGCGGCTGCTCGACGAGCGGCACGGCTTCGCGATGTTCCCGGAGTTCCGCGCGGTGTCGCTGCGGGACGACCGCAAGTGGGTGGTCACCGCCCACGTGGACGGCGAGGTGGCGGGCTCGCTGACCTACCGGATCGACGACCACCTCGGTGAGCTGTCGGGCGACACGCTGCTGCACACCGGGCCGGCCGGCCGCGCGCTGCTGCTCAGCTTCCTGGCCCGGCACGCGGACCAGGTGGACCGGGTCAAGATCGGTCTGCTGCCCGAGGACACACCCGAGCTGTGGGCCGACGACTTCCGCGTCGAGACCAAGGCCGACGTGCGCAGCCTCGGCGCGAACGCGCCGATGGGCCGGGTGCTCTCCCTCGACGGCCTGGACGGCATCGCGGCGGGACCGGTGGCCATCACGATCGACGTGGTCGACGACCGGCTGCTCGCGGGCCGCTACCACCTGGACGGCACCGGCGGCACGCTCGCCGTGGACCGCGGCGACGCGCCGGCGGCCGCGTCACTGACCGCGGCCGGGCTCTCCGCGCTGGTCTACGGGGTGCTCGACCCGCTCGAGATCACCCTGCGCGGCCTCGGCACGATCCCGACCGAGGCGGCCGAGGCCCTCCGCGACCTCTTCCCCGCGCAACGCCCCTACGTCTTCGCCGAGTTCTAGACGGTTTCGGCTTCGCCCGATTTCGCTTCGCGGTGCTCGCGCATGATGTCGCGCATCTCGCCCTCGTCGAGGGTGTCGCGGTCGTGGTCGGCCTCGACCAGTTCGTAGAGCAGCGTCTGCACCTTCTCGACGTGCGGGATGTCGTGCAGGACCTGCTGGCCCCGCTCGCCCGCCGACTCGATGACGAGCGTGCCGGTGCCGAGCAGGCGCTCCACGAAGTGCTGGTTCATCGAGTGGTCGTTGACCCGGCTCAGCGGGATGTCGCGGCGGTCGCGGTTGAAGACGCCGAGCTGGAGCAGGATCCGCTGGTCGGTGAAGACGTAGTGGGTGGTCTGCCGGACCATGATCGGGCGCAGCAGCAGCCAGACCAGCACGACCAGCGCGACGGCGCCGATGATCAGCTGCCCGATGCCGCTCGGCACGAAGATCAGCGCGACCACCGCCGCGGCGGCGACCACGACGGCGAGCAGGATCGGGCGCGTGAGCGTCTTCCAGTGCGGGTGCACGTGTAGCACCACCCGCTCCTCACTGGTCAACACGTCCTCTGGGAAAGCCACGGGGTGAACCTACTGCCTCGCCCCTCCGGCGCGTACCCCTGGTTTGTTGTCGGGTCTCAGCGCAGGTGGACCACGTCACCCGCCGCGACGGTCCGGTCGCCGCCGGGGGTACGCACGACCAGCCGGCCGTTGTCGTCGACGCCGGTCGCGGTGCCGGTGAACTCGGCGTTGCCGGGCAGCACGACCCGCACTTCCTTGCCGACCGTGCCGCAGCGGCTCAGGTAGGCGCCGCGCAACCCGCTGGCGGCCGCGTCGCCGCCGGCCGCGCGCCAGCGGTCGTACCAGGTCGCGATGCCGCGCAGCGTGGCCCGCACCAGCGGGTCGCGGTCGGTCACCTCGGCGCCGGCCAGCCGCAGCGACGTGGCCGGCAGGCCGGTCGGGCTCGCGGGGAGCTCGTCGGCGCGGAGCGTGACGTTGAGCCCGATCCCGATCACCACGGCCGGGCCGCCGGAGCCGTCGGGGACGCCCTCGGCCAGGATCCCGGCGCACTTGGCACCGTCGAGCAGCAGGTCGTTGGGCCATTTGAGCTCGGGCACCAGGCCGTCCGGCAGCTCGGCCAGGCGGATCACCGCCTCGGCGAGGGCGACGCCGGCGAGCAGGGGCAGCCAGGCGTACGCGCTGGTCGGCAGCGCCGGCCAGCCCCGCTCGGGGTCGGCGGCGCCGGGTCGGAGCAGCACGCTGACGGCGATGCCGGCGCGCGGCGGTGAGACCCAGGTGCGGCCCAGCCGGCCACGGCCGGCGGTCTGCCGCTCGGCGATCTCCACGAGCCCCTCCGGCGCGCCGGACCGGGCGGCCTCGGCGACGTCGGCGTTGGTGGAGGCGGTCTCGGGTCGCAGGTCGATCTTGTTCCACAGCTCGCCGGGACCGGTCAGCGCGCGCTCGAGGGCGCGGGCGTTGAGCGGCGGTCGGTCGAGATCGGTGTACGGCGAGCCGGGCACCCGGCAAGCCTACGTCCAGCGGTTACCTGGCCCGGCGGGCGCCGCCGTAGACCCGGCCGGCCGGGGGCGCGGTGCGGCGCGGGGGCTGGCGGTCGGGCACGGTGACCACCCGCAGCCGGGCCCGCGCGGACCCGGCCGCCGGCTGGTCCGGTCGGGCATGCCGGCCCGCTCGCGCCGCGACGGGCGGTGGCTGCCGGACGCTCGGAGCCGCCGGCGGTCGGTGGGCGATCGGCGGGGCCTGGGGTGCCGCGGGCGCACCGCCGGTGGCGCGGCCGCCCTCGGTGAGCGGCCACAACAGCCGGTTCATCGTGAGGAGGACGCCGACGCCTCCGAAGAGGAACAGCAGCCCGACGACCATCATCACGAGACGTGTAACGAATCGGGCAATACTCGCGAAACGCAACGGCTGTGTCGAGACCAACCGCACACGGCCGGGTTACTGAACCGTAGTTACGATCGGGCCGTGACAGATCAACGCAGCGCCGACGTCGACATCCACACCACCGCCGGGCGGCTCGCCGACCTCGCGGGCAGGAGCGACGACGCCACCCACGCGGGCTCGGCGCGCGCGGTCGAGAAGCAGCACGCCCGGGGCAAGAAGACCGCCCGCGAACGCATCGAGATGCTCATGGACGAGGGCAGCTTCGTCGAGCTGGACGAGCTCGCCCGGCACCGCTCGGTCGCGTTCGGACTGGAGAGGACGCGGCCGTACGGCGACGGCGTGATCACCGGCTACGGCACGGTCGACGGCCGCCAGGTCTGCGTGTTCGCGCAGGACTTCACCGTCTTCGGCGGCTCACTCGGCGAGGTCTTCGGCGAGAAGATCGTCAAGGTCATGGACCTCGCGATGAAGACCGGCTGCCCCGTGATCGGCATCAACGACTCGGGCGGCGCGCGCATCCAGGAGGGCGTGGTCTCGCTCGGCCTCTACGGCGAGATCTTCTTCCGCAACGTCCGCGCCTCAGGCGTCGTACCCCAGATCTCGCTGGTCATGGGTCCCTGCGCGGGCGGCGCGGTCTACTCCCCCGCGGTCACCGACTTCACCGTGATGGTCGACCAGACCTCGCACATGTTCATCACCGGCCCCGACGTGATCAAGACGGTCACCGGCGAGGACGTCGGCATGGAGGAGCTGGGCGGCGCCCGCACACACAACACCCGCAGCGGCAACGCGCACTACCTGGCCTCCGACGAGGACGACGCGATCGACTACGTCAAGGCGCTGCTGTCCTACCTGCCGTCCAACAACCTCGACGAGCCGCCGGTCTTCCCCACGCCGGCCACGCTGGAGGTCACCGACACCGACCGCGAGCTGGACACGCTCGTGCCAGACTCGGCCAACCAGCCCTACGACATCCACACGGTCATCACCCACGTGCTCGACGAGGGCGAGTTCCTCGAGGTGATGCCGCTCTACGCGCAGAACATCGTGGTCGGCTACGGCCGGGTCGAGGGGCGGCCGGTCGGTGTCGTGGCCAACCAGCCGATGCAGTTCGCCGGCACGCTCGACATCGCTGCGTCCGAGAAGGCGGCCAGGTTCGTCCGCACCTGCGACGCGTTCAACATCCCGGTGCTGACCTTCGTGGACGTTCCCGGCTTCCTGCCCGGCACCGGCCAGGAGTGGGACGGCATCATCCGCCGAGGCGCCAAGCTCATCTACGCGTACGCCGAGGCCACGGTCCCGAAGGTCACCGTGATCACCCGCAAGGCCTACGGCGGCGCGTACGACGTGATGGGTTCGAAGCATCTCGGCGCCGACCTCAACTTCGCCTGGCCGACGGCGCAGATCGCGGTGATGGGCGCGCAGGGCGCGGTCAACATCCTCTACCGCGGTGAGCTGGCGGAGGCGGACGACCCGGTCGCGCTGCGCGCCGCGAAGATCCAGGAGTACGAGGACACGCTGGCCAACCCGTACATCGCGGCCGAACGCGGCTACGTCGACGCGGTGATCCCGCCGCACGAGACCCGGGTGCAGATCGTCCGCGCCCTGCGCGCCCTGCGCACCAAGCGCGAGACGTTGCCGCCGAAGAAGCACGGCAACATCCCGCTCTAGGCTTGCGTTAGGAACGGTCCGTTCCAATCGGAATCCGATTGGAACGGACCGTTCCTAACGCAAATCAGTGGGCGCCGTAGGCCGCCAGCGGCTCGACCAGTGAGCGCTCCTCGTAGGACAGGTGCGAGAGCAGCGTGTCGGTGAGCAGGTCGACCTCGTCCCGCAGGCCCTTGAGGTCGCCCTCGCCGGCGACCAGCGCGACCAGCGCCCGGTCGACGGCCTCGATCACCTCGTGGATGACCTTGTGCTCCTCCTCGAGCCGCAGCGTCACCGGGCCGAGCCGGGCGTCGGCGCGGCGCAGGTTCGGCAGCATCGAGGCGTCCTCGATGGTGTGGTGGGTGGTGACCAGCCGGCAGTACGACTCGCAGTAGGTGCCGAGCGTCCAGTTGTTCTGCCGCAGCGTCATCTCGTTGATCGCCGAGCGCGCCTCGCCGATGCCGAGCATCCCGGCCTCGACCTGGTCGACCAGGTCGCGCACCTGGGCCAGCTCCTGCCGGAGGTGGTCGTGGATGTCGATCAGCTGCTGGCCACGGGCCCGCTCGTGCCGGCTGTACCTGCGGTCCTCGTCGATCCGCGGCGCCACCGGGCGCTCGCTCTCGTCCCAGAGCGCGCGGGCGGAGAGCCGCTTGCCGTCGTCGGGGGTCGGGGTCAGGCCGAGGCCGGGGATCTCGCCGCCGATGGTGACCTGCTCCCGTTGGGGTTCGGGTGTGGCCTCGACCGGCGGTGTGCTCGGGTGGGTCCGTTCCGCGGCGACCAGCTCCCGCACCGCCGGTGCCACCTCGACACCGAACCGCTGTATCGAGGTCGCGTCGTCGCCGGCCAGGATGAACGTGCTCAGGCCGTGCGTCAGAGCCAGCTCCGCGAGCTGCTCGGCCCATTGGTCGGCGGTGCCGGTGACGCCGCCACCCGGGCTGAAGTTGGCCAGGCGCCGGATGTCCGCTGGCGACCGGCCGGCCTTGACGGCGGCGTCGTCGATCAGCTTGTTCAGCTCGGGCAGCTGGTCCGGCTGGACATAACCGAGCGTCGGCAGCCAGCCGTCGGCGAGCCGGCCGATCAGGCGGAGCATCCGCGGCTTGTAGGCGCCGACCCAGATGCCGATGTCGTGCGCGGGCTCGGGACCGACCTTCGCGCCGCGCACCTGGTAGTGCTTGCCGTCGACGCGTACCGAACGGCCGGCCTGCCCCCAGATCCCGCGGATCACCGCGATGCCTTCCGCGAGCGCCTCCACCGACTCGGCCGGGGTGCGGGTCGGGCCGCCGTTGGCGGCGATCGCGTCCCAGAAGGCGCCGGCGCCCAGGCCCAGCTCGACGCGCCCGCCGCTGAGCAGGTCGAGGCTGGCGGCCGAGCGGGCCAGCACGGCCGGCGGGCGCAGCGGCAGGTTGGCCACGTTGGGCGAGACCCGGATCCGCTCGGTGCGGCCGACGATCATCGACAGCAGAGTCCAGGTGTCGAGGAACGCGGCCTGATAAGGGTGGTCCTGCGCGGTGACGAGATCGAGCCCGGCCTGCTCGGAGAGCTGTGCGAGCGCCACGACCCGCTCGGGCGCGTCGGCCCGCGGCGTGATGAAGGTCCCGAACATGAGCTCATGCCCGTAGTCGGTCACTGGGGGTACTCCTCCGGGAGACACGGTTGACGCGTCAACCATAACGCAACTGGATGATGCGTCAACCAATGGCTATCGTCACAGCATGGGCACTCTTCCGCTGTCCCCGCGCGAGGCGCGGGCCTGGGACGGGTATCGGCGCATGCAGGGCCTGCTCGCGAGCCAGCTCAACCGGCAGCTGACGGCCGACACCGGGCTCTCCGACGCCGACTTCGCGATCCTGTCGGCGCTGCTCGGCGCGCCCGGGCACCGGCTGCGCGGGCTGGCGCTGCGCTGTGAGGTCCAGTGGGAGAAGAGCCGGCTGTCCCACCACCTCGGCCGGATGCAGACCCGCGGCCTGGTGGTCCGGGAGGAGTGCGTCGAGGACTCGCGCGGCGCCGTCTTCCAGCTCACGGACGCGGGCAAGGCGGCGGTCGAGGCGGCCACCGACGACCGGGTCGCCGCCGTCCGGACGTACCTCCTCGATCTGCTCACCCCCGAACAGCTCGACGCGCTCACCGAGATCAGCGGAGCCGTGCTGGCCCGGCTGGCCAAGGACGACTCGCACCAGCGCGCGGTGGCCGAACTGGCCCGCGGCACCTGACCGGGTCAGCAGGGCGGCGTCGCCGCCGTGCACAGCCAGCGGGCGGCCCGGGTGGCGAGCTTGCGGGTGCTGGCCACGCTCTCGCCGTCGACCTGCTCGACGGTGGCGACCAGGTCACCGACCCGGAGCACGACCACCGCGGACGCGCCCAGGTCGGCGGAGCGCACGCCGGTCGACGCGGACATCCGGTGCTCGAACAGCAGCGACTCGTCGCCGGCGAAACCGCGGTCGAGCAGTTGCCAGGCGTGCGTGGTCTGCACCGGCATCTGCTTGACCACCTTGTCGCCGCGCGCGGCGTCGGCCGCGGACAGCGTCCCCTTCGACACGTACTTCGGGCACACCTCGTTGACCGTGACCGCGTCGCTCATCAGCTGTCGCGCCGCGTCGCCGGGCAGCCGCATGACGGTCTGGTGCACCACCGCCATCCCGGTCTCCGGCTGGTCGGGAATCTTCGGCGGGAACTGCAGGGTCTGCTGGCGACGGAACTGGTAGACGCCCTCGTAGGTGCGCAGGGTCAGGAACTCCCGGCACGGTGCGAGCGTGAACATCCAGTCGCCGACCGGCCGATCCTGGTCGACCGAGACCTGGGAGGCGATCAGCCCCTGGCCGACGTCCTCGGGAGTCAGCAACGCCTCCGGCGGTATCCACGCCGGATCGGTGGGGCCGATCGTGGTCGGCACGGGCTGGGGCTGGGCCTGGGGCTGGGCCTGCGCGGCGAACCCGGTGGCGGTCTGCGCGGGCGGTGCCTGGAACGGGCGCATGGCCGCGACCCAGACACCGGAGAACAGCAGGAGCACGGACAGCGTGGCGGCGAGAACGCTGCGCCGCGTGCGCCGGCGGCCGGTGCGGCGGATCTCCTCCGCCGCCGGCCACTGGACGCGACCGAGGTCGGCCGCGATCCGGGCGGCGAGGTCGGCGTCGTCAGGCATCGGCCACCTCCCCCAGCTCGACGGCGAGCAGGCCGGCCAGCGCGACCCGGCCGCGGGCGAGCCGGGCCTTGACCGTGCCCTCCGGTGCGCCGGTCTCCCGCGCCACCTCCGCGACCGGCATGCCCATCAGGTAGTACAGCGCGATCGCGGTGCGCTGCTCCTCCGGCAGCCGGCGCAGCGCCGCGACCACCTCGACGGTGTCGGTGTTCGGCGGTGGCACGGACTCGACCGCGCCGTGCCGCAGGTAGGCGCGGGCCCGGCTGCGCAGGCTGCGCCACCGGCTCACCGCGATCCGGGCGGCCACCACCCGCATCCACGCCTCGGGGTCGTCGTAGTCACGCACCGTCGACCAACGCTGCCAGGCCCGGATGTAGGCCTCCTGGACGGCGTCCTGCGCCTCCGACAGGTCGCCGGTCAGCACGTAGACGAATCCGAGCAGCCGCTGCCGGCTGGCCCGGTAGAACTCGTCGAAGTCCGTGCCGTCCACGAAAGGCAACACGCTCGGGCGGCGACTTCGGTTGCCTGGTTACGACGTGATTCCCGCGGCGGTCAGGATCGGGTCACCGAGCAGGTACGCACCGATGACCAGGGCGACGAGGGCGACCGCGCCGAACAAGGTGACCCAGAGCAGCGCGGGCACGTGGGTGACCCGGGCGAGCTGGTCCGCGTCCGAGTCCGGCAGGCGGCCCCGGCTGCGCAGCGTCTGCAGCTCGCCGACCGGGCGGACGCCGCCGATCAGCAGGAACCAGACCGCCAGGTACGCGAAGATCGCCTGGACCTGCGGCGAGCCGAACCAGGAGACGGCGAACACCACCGCGCCGGTCAGCACCACCGAGAAGACGCCGTACGGGTTGCGGATCAGCAGCAGCATCGCCAGCAGCAACGCGACCGTGACCCAGAGGAGCAGCGTGATGTGGTTGCCACCGAGCAGCACCGCGCCGCCGAGGCCGAGCAGCGACGGTGCGACGTACCCGCTGAAGAGGGTTATCGCCATGCCCGGACCGGTCGGCCGCCCCGCCGAGAGCGTCAGCCCCGACGTGTCGGAGTGCAACCGGACGCCGCGCAGCCGGCGGCCGGTGAGCAGCGCCGCGAGCGCATGGCCGCCCTCGTGCGCGATCGTGATCGCGTTGCGCGCCACCCGCCAGGGCCCGCGCACGGCCACGACCGCGAGCGCCAGCAGCGCGGTCACCACGACCAGCCAGGACGGTGGGTCGGGCTGCGCGCCGAACAGGCGATCCCAGATGTTCGTGACCTCGTCGAGCCGCATGGCCCGCGACAGTACTACGCGCCGCGCTTGATGGGCATCGGCCGGCGCCGCATCCGCGAAGCGCACCCGGCCACCGCGCCACCCGTGGCGAGGCAGAGGAGCGTGATCAGCACGGTCACGCCCGCGTTGACCACGACGAGCATGAGGTCGCCCATCACGACCAGGGCCCAGAGCAGATAGCTCGGCAGAGTCCCGTGTCTCCGGTGAACCATTGTCGTCACCTCCTTCCGTGCCGCGGGTGTCATTACCCACCGGAAGGTTTTTCAGTCACGCCGGGCCGGCTCGAACCCCTTCAAGATGACGTCGAGCATGTCGCGGCTGGCCTGCCACTGGCTGTCGGGCGTGCTCCAGTAGATCGAGTAGGCCTGGTCGTCGGCGGTGACGAAGCCGCGGTTGAGGACGTGCAGCCGGGTGCCGCTGTTGGAGGTGTAGGTGAACTCCCAGTCGGCGGCCTTCTGCCAGTACCGGACCGTCGCGATCCTGATCCGCTGGTAGTCGGCGTAGCCGCTGCGCCGCGCGCGCTCGTTGTTGAGCCAGTCCTGGCGCGGATCGGGCCGCGGTGTCCGGGTCTGGTCCATGAGCAGGAAGCGGTTGCCGTTGGGCTCGCTCCACCGGGGCCGGCCGTCACCGTCGCGGCTGAACGTCCAGCCCTCGGGCACCGGCACCTTGAAGCCGCTGCCGTCGTCGCGCATCCGCCAGCCGCTCGGGAGGACGAACGCCGCCGGCGTGGTCGGTGCGGGCGGGTTGGTGGTCGGCTCGGTGGTCTGTGGCTGGCCTGCCGTGGTCTGGGTCGGCGCCGGCTTGGTGGCGTTGGCGGGTGGGTTGGCGGTGCGCTGGTCGGCCGGCTCGTCGTCGCGGAGGAAGAGCAGGACGACGGCCATCATGAGTACGACGGCGGCTAGGGCTCCGGCCAGCACGGCGAGGGAGCGGGTGCGCTGGTCTTTGCGGCGCTTGGCGGGCGGGAAGGTGCCGGGCGGCGGGACGCTGGCGCGGCCGGCCGGGGAGGTCGGTCGGGCGGTGAGGCCGGCGGGCGAGATCGGGCGCGTGGCCGGGGAGATCGGGCGGGTCGCCGGGGAGGTTGGGCGGGCCGTCGGTCCGGCCGGGGATCCTGGGATGACGGCCGGGCGGTCCGTTTCCTGATCGTCGTCGGCCGGTGAGGTCGGTGCGGCCGGGCTCGACGGGGCGGCGGTGGGGCTGGCGGGTGAGATCGGCCAGACGCCGGCGCCGGGTGGGTCGTGCGGCGCGCGGGGTTGAGGTGCGCGGCCTTGCGGCGCAGGGCTTTGCGGTGTGGGTGCCGGGCTCTGCGGAGTGGGCGCGGCCGGTGAGGCGGGGGCGGCCGGCAGGGGCGGGAAGCCGTGGCGGTCGCGCAGCGCGGTGGGCCGGCGTACCCCTTCCAGCAGCGGGCGACGCGCGACGGTCTTGCGGCCGGACGCGCGCCGCAACAAGCGGTCGGCCTCCTCCGGGTCGATCCGGTCGGCCGGATCTTTGCGGAGCAGTCCATTGAGGACGGGCCGCAGCTGCCCGGCCCGACGCGCGGGCGCCGGCG
The DNA here is from genome assembly GCF_016862515.1 of Asanoa iriomotensis. GTDB lineage: Bacteria > Actinomycetota > Actinomycetes > Mycobacteriales > Micromonosporaceae > Asanoa > Asanoa iriomotensis. Next base: position 11,483 of record NZ_BONC01000065.1, on the reverse strand, counting down.
GCTCGGTGGCGAGCGCGGCGAGGGTGGCCAGCGCCGACGGCCGCGCGAACGGCGACTGCCCCTCGACGGCGGCGTAGAGCGTGGCGCCGAGCGACCACATGTCGGTGCGGGGCCCGGAGGTGCCGTCGCGGGCGCGCTCAGGGGCGATGTAGGCGGGAGAGCCGAGGACGAGCCCGGTGCGGGTGACGCTGGGGTCGCCGGGCATGGTGGCCAGGCCCCAGTCGGTGAGCACGACCCGGCCGTCGTCGGCGAGCAGGACGTTGGCGGGCTTGATGTCGCGGTGCACGACGCCGGCCCGGTGCGCGGCGCGCAGGGCGGCGAGCATGCCGAGCCCGATCTCCGCGACGCGTACGGCTGGCAACGGCCCGTCGGCGGCGATCACGTCCTGTAGCGAGCGGGAGGCGACGTACTCCATGACGATCCACGGGTCGCCGTCGGTACGGAGGACGTCGAAGATGCGTACCACGTTGACGTGATTCAGTCGGGCGATCGCCCGCGCCTCGCGGAGCGACCGCTCCCGCATCTCCCGACGCTCTTCGTCGGTCAGTCCCGGCGGCGGGACAAGCTCCTTGATCGCGACCTCGCGGTGCAGGACCTCGTCGAGCGCACGCCAGACCCGGCCCATGCCGCCTTGCCCGAGCGGCTCGATCAGTCGATACCGGTCGGCGACGAGCGGCGGCTGAGTCATCGACATCACCCAAAACCGTACCTGTGGCCGCTGATCGCCACACGGGCGGCAGTTGCCCATGTGACGCAGACCGACCGTACGCTGGTGGGATGTCACAGGAACCCCTGTTTCGTGTCACCCGCGGCATGCCGACCGCGGAGGAGTTGGCGGCCTTGGTCGGCGCGTTGTCGCTGCGTCCGGGCCCGCCGGCGGCGGCGCCGGTTTCGTCGCTTTGGGCCCGATCCGCCCGTCCGGGCCCGCTGCCGGTGGGGCCTGGGGCCTGGCGGGCGTCGGCGCTGCCGCGCTAGTCGCACATTTGGGGCTGCGCGCTCTGGCGCGCGGGGTCTAGCCTCACGGTCAGCAACCACTCGGTGACCGCGAGGAGGGTTTGACGTATGGCGCAGTCCAACGAGGACCTTCCCCCGGCGTGGCTGCGCGACTACGCCACGATCGAGGCGGACATCCAACGCCTGGAGGAGTTCGCCACCAAACTGGACGCCGAGGTCCGCGACAACCTGGCGCCCCACGTGGCGCCGATCTTCGACGACATCCTTGCGGAGCTACCGCCGGCTTACACGGATTTTCCGGAACTATTGCTTTTCCTGGAGAGCCATACGGCGACCGCGCAGGACACGGCCTACACCGTGTACTACTACCAGGACGTCACCGGCGGCTTCGCCGTCGCGGCGGGCGAGGTGAGCCGCAACTACCGAGGCTCGGACGCTTTCGCTGCGGCCCGGGTCACGGACGTCGAGGCGGCCCTGGACAAGACGGCCGCCGGAGCCACCGATGCGTGAGACGCTGGCCGGCACGACCCCGGCGGCCGCGACGGACTGGTCCCGCCACGACGCTCCGTCGATGTGGCGGATGCTCGCGCCACAGGAAACGGAGTCGCACTGGCGGCACGCGACGGGCTTGCGCAAGCTGACGGAGCTTACGGCCACACACATGGCGCGGCTGCAGGTCTACCGGGACGAACTCGCGGAAGCGTGGCCCCCAGAGAAGAGCGGGGCGGCGAGGACGTTCATCGCCCGCCTGGACTATCTGATCGACCACGTCCGCAAAACGCACGAGGTGGCGGCGGGCAACTACACCGCCCTAACCACAGCAACCACCACTTTGGAATCGGCCCGCAAACAGGTCGCCGCGATCCACACGGAATATGCGGAAAAGCTTGAAACCAGAAGGAACTACGACGCCCTAGTCGAGTCAGCAAAGGCCTCGCAACTCCCAGGAACCTCCCTCGGCCCACCCCCCGTCTCCGACGGAGACCTAGAACGCCTGAACCTTAGGGCCCGCGCAGTCATGGCAGACCTCAGCCAGACCCTGGTCGTTGCCCAAGGGAGGCTCCGTCAACCCATCCCCTACCACTCGTCCGACCGCTGGGAGACTCCTTCAGGCGGGAGACAGCCACCTATCGCGGCGACTCCGGTAGTCGCGGCGCTAGAGCCTCCGAGAGCATCGCAAAAACGCGCCGCTGCTGACCACCGAACGCGCGCGCATCCAATGGCGTATGCCCGGCAACATATCGCCCCCTTCATGCCACCTCGCGCGATCCCAAGATCTTTTGGCGAGGCCGCGAGTTCCTCACATGCGCAAACCGCCGGCACGATTCCAGCGCCCGCTTCGTCGCGGGCGCTAGAAGACCGCAGGCTGCCATCAAGTTCCACGTCCTCCGGCGGCCAACACGGTCTGCGACCCAGCAACGCCCTACCCGCCGGAGGGGTGATCGGGACGCCGCATACCGGCGCGGATCATGCAACGTCGCCCGGCACAACTCGCGTCAACCCACCCGGCGGCGTGATCACTGGAGGCCAGTCCACTCCCCCTCCTCCGCAACGGGGGCAACCGAGCGAGCCCAAGATCAAGAGAATGGACGCCGACTATCACTGGGCAACGCGCGAAGGTGTACCGCCGGTCATGATGCCGCTATCAGTCAGTTCGGAAATCGATCCCGGCCCAGCCATAGGGCTGAAGCGGTGATTTCGGTCCGGCACGCCGTCCACGTAATCGTGTGCCTGACACTCGCAGCGGCCACCAGCGTGCGCAGCGACGACGTCCGTAGCGCCCAATGGCATCTTGGAGCCCTTGATGTCTCCGCGGCACACAAGATTAGCGAGGGTGCGGGCGTAACCGTAGCCGTAATAGATAGCGGCGTCGATCTTCATCCAGACCTCCGCCTCAACGTCCTGCCTGGGGTGAACCTTTTAGGCAACTCGGCTTCCGACGGAGCCCTCGACCCGACTGGCCATGGCACGGCGATGGCCGGCATAATCGCCGCCCACGGACGAGGCGGGACCGGCGCAATCGGCATCGCCCCGAAGGCAAAGATACTGCCGGTAGCAGCGAGCCTGGGCACCGACCTCGGTGGACAAGACAACGTGGCGCTCGGGATTGCTTGGGCAACGGCGAATGGCGCAACAGTCATCAACATCTCTGGCGGCGGGAACCCGTCACCGGATCTACGGTTGGCTGTTGAGGATGCGTTGCGGAAGAACATTGTGGTGGTTGCGGCCGCAGGAAACAGGCCGATGTCGCAAGTAGGTTTTCCTGCCGCCTACCCCGGCGTATTGGCCGTCGGAGCAACCGATCGCTCAGGCAATCATGCTGACATTTCAGTGACTGGCGAGAGCATTGTGATCGCCGCGCCTGGAGTGGAAATTATGACAACCCGTCGGCGTGGGGCTTACGGCACCGGAACAGGTACCTCGGATGCCGCCGCAATCGTGTCTGGAGCTGCTGCTCTGGTCCGAAGTCGATTCCCTCAGCTGACCGCTGCCGAGGTGATACGTCGCCTCACGGCCACTGCGACGGACAAAGGGCAGCCAGGCCACGACGACCAGTATGGCTACGGCGCGCTCAACCTGGTTGCCGCCCTCACGGACGACATCCCTTCGATCGCGCCACCCAACACTACGATCGCGACCAATGCTCCGGAGCCGTCGCCGCAGGGTGGGAGGTGGGTTGCTATCTGGGGTTTGGTTGCGGTTGTGGTTGTTATCGCGGCGTTCGCGGTCCATGTGTATGCCCGTCGGCATCGCGGCCGAAGGGGGCCGGTAGCGTAGCTGCTCGTGCGTACCGCTGGATCTACGACCTTGGTGTTGGCGTCCGCGAGTCCCGCCCGGCGGGCGTTGCTCAGTGCGGCTGGGATCGACGTGGAGGTGGTGGTCAGCGGCGTCGATGAAAGCTCCGTCCAGGAACCCACCGCCGCGGAGCTTTGTCTCACGCTTGCGCGGATGAAGGCCACCGAAGTGGCTCGGCGGCTTGGGGTCGAAGGGATCAGCGTTGGTCCTGGTGGGCGGCTGCTCGTGCTCGGGTGCGACTCCGTGCTCGAGTTCGACGGCGAGATCCTTGGCAAGCCGAGAGACGGCGCCGATGCGGTTCGGCGGTGGCAGGGCATGCGGGGGCGGTCCGGGGTGCTGCACACCGGGCACTACCTGATCGATCTGGCCGGCGTGACCGTCGGGGCCGTCGGGTCCACCACCGTGCACTTCGCCGAGCTCGATGATGACGAGATCGCCGCCTACGTGGCCACCGGGGAACCCTTGCACGTCGCCGGGGCCTTCACCATCGACGGGCTCGGTGGGCCGTTCGTCGAGCGGATCGAGGGCGACCACGGGACCGTCGTGGGGCTGTCGCTTCCCTTGCTACGCCACCTGCTCGACGATCTCGGTGTGCGGCTCACCGACCTTTGGAAGAGCTAGCACCCGGGCCAGCCACACCGTCAGCAGCACCGCCGCCGCGATGAAGGCCGGCAGCACCAGGAACGCCGTGTGGGTGCCTGAGCGGTCCGCGAGGGCGCCCAGGATCACCGGGGCCACGCCGAAGCCGAAGGCGACCGGATATGAGGTCAAGCCTGATGCCCGGTCCGCCTGGCCCGGGGCCGCGGCCAACGCCAGCGAGATCACCAGTGGGTACTGGACCGCCATGCCCAGGCCCACCACGAACAGGCCCGTGACCGCCAGCCACGCCGCCGTCGCCACCCAGAACACCGCGAAGCCCGCCAGCGTCAGGCCCAGCGACAGCAGCAGCAGGCGGACCGTGGGGACATGCAGCGCGACCCGGCCCGCGGCCAGGCGCCCGGCGAACATGCCGGCCAGGACCGCGGCGAAGGAGGCCGCCGCCGGGCCCGAGGCCATGCCGGCGTGCGTGCGGAGCACCTCGACCGCCCACAGCGAGAAGCACACCTCGATCGACGACGTCGCGGCCAGCAGGATCAGCGTGATCCAGTAGGGGCGCGGCAAGGGTGCCGTGCCCACCGGAACCGAAGCGGAGACCGGCCGTGCCGGCACCGGCACCCGCCACCGGGCCGCGAGCAGCAGCACGACCAGGATGAGCACTGCCACCAGCGACAGCGCCGCCCGCCAACCCAGACCGGCAGCCACGAAGCCGCCCACCACCAAGGGTGCGACTACCCCCGTGAAGGCCGCCGTCGCGTTCGCTTCCGACAGGGCCGCCGGTGCGGCGGCCGCGTGGTGGTCCGACAGGGCGGCGTTGACCCCGTTGACGATCAGCGAGCCGAAGACCGAGGCGAGCACCGCGGCGCCGACCGTCACGGGCAAGGGCCGGGCCACCCACAGGATCCCGATGACCAGGGCCACGCCCGCCAGGCCGAGCCAGATCGTGGGGCCGCGGCCGAGCCGGCGGGACACCGGCGAGAAGATGAAGCCCGCGATCACGATGCCGACCGCGAGGCCCGTGCCGTGCAGGCTCGCCTGCGCCGCGGTCACACCCTGCTCGTCGCGCAGCAGCGGCACGACCGGGCCGAAGCCGTAGAGGAAAAAGCCCCAGACACCCAGCTGGAGATAGAGCAGCAGGGTGATCCGGTCATGGACGAGGCGCGGCACGACCTCACGGTAACCGGAGAACGCGCTCTCACAGACCGTCGAAAATCGCGCGGTGGCACAGCACACACCGCACGCACCACACAGCGGAGGCGATGTGGTGCCCGCCAGGCGGGCACCACATCCTCACCCCCGAAAAAGTCAGCGCACGCTGCGCGCGAACTCGCGCGCCGCCCACCAGACGGACAGCACCGTCAGCACCGCCACGATGAGCAGGCCCTGCCAGACCTTGTCGTTGCCGACGTCTCCCGCGAACAGCGCGCGGGTGCCGTCGACCGCCCAGGAGAACGGGTTCCACTTGGCCACGTTTTCCAGCCAGCCCGGCGCGAACTGCAGAGGCAGCAGGATGCCGGACAGCAGCAGGACCGGTTGGGCCACGGTGTTCATCAGCGGGGCCAGCGCGTCCTCGCTCTTCACGGCCAGCGCCACCCCGTAGGACACGGCCGAGGTCATCAGCGCGATCAGCGCCAGCATCAGGTAGGCCAGCAGCAGGTCGCCGATGAACACCCGCAGGTCGAAGAAGAGCGCCAGGATCGTGATGATGCCGGCCTGGGCGATCAGCGACACCACGTCGCGCAGAGACCGGCCGAGCAGCAGCGCGAACCGGCTCACCGGCGTGACCCGGGACCTCTCGATCACACCGGCCCGTAGCTCGGCGATCAGGCCGAAGCCCTGGAACAGGCCGCCGAAGATGGCCAGCAGCACCAGCAGGCCCGGGACGAACACCCGATAGGCCTCCGCGTCGGTCGTGACACCGAGCGGCGACAGCGCCGGCTTGAGCAACGGCGCGAAGAGCAGGAGGTACATCACCGGCTGGAAGACGCCGACGAAGACCCAGACCGGGTTGCGCAGCAACAGTTGCATCTGCCGAGCGAAGATCAGCCAGCAGTCACGGAGAAACTTCATGAGGAGGTCACTTCTCCCGCAGCGAACGGCCGGTCTTGGTCAGGAAGACGTCGTCGAGGCTCGGCCGGTGCAGCTCGATCGACTTCAGGGTGACGCCGTTGCGCTCGAGCTCGCGCAGCACCTGCGGCATCGCGGTCGCGCCGTCGTCGACGAACAGCCGCAGGCCGTCGCCGGTGTCGAGCTTCTCCAGCCGCGCCACGAAAGCCGCCGAGTCGAGCACGGACGCCGCCTCGCCGATCGCCCCGTTGAGACCGACGGTGATGACGTCGTGCGCGATCGACCGCTTGAGCGAGGTCGGGGTGCCCTCGGCGACCACCTCGCCGTTGTCCATGATCGCGATGCGGTCGCAGAGCGCGTCGGCCTCTTCCAGGTAGTGCGTGGTGATGAAGACCGTCATGCCCTCGGACCGCAGCCGGCGGATCTCATCCCACATGTGCGCCCGGCTCTGCGGGTCGAGACCGGTGGTCGGCTCGTCCAGGAACACCACCCGGGGCTCGTGGATGATGCCCAGCGCGATGTCGACGCGCCGCCGCTGGCCGCCCGAGTAGGTCTTGCACTTGCGGTCCGCGTACTCGGAAAGCTGGAAGGCAGCCAAAGCCCGGGCCGCCCGCTCCAGCGCGACCGATTTGCCGATGCCGTAGAGCCGGGCCTGGAGCACCAGCTCCTCACGCGCCGTCGAGTCGTCCCACGTGCTGCCGCCCTGCGCCACGTAGCCGATGCGGCGGCGCACCTCGCCCGGGTCGCGCAGCAGGTCGGCGCCCGCGACCGTCGCTTCCCCGCCGTCGGGGACGATCAGCGTGGCGAGCATGCGCAGCGTGGTGGTCTTGCCCGCGCCGTTGGGGCCGAGGAAGCCGAAGATCTCTCCCTCGTCGACGCGCAGGTCGACGCCGCGGACGGCCTCGACCTGCTTCTTGTGTTTGCCCTGGCGGGAGCGGAATGACTTCCGCAGCCCGCTCGTCTCGATGATCACGAACCACCCCCGGGTCAACTAACGTCACCCGGGACTCTAACGCGATATAACTCGACTGGTCAACTTTGAGTATTGCTTGACCCTTCGAGATATTCACGGAACTCGGGAGACTCGCGGAGGCTGTCCGGGAGGTACGACACTCCCGAGTCGATCAACTCGGCGATCCGTTCGCACCAGGCGATCTCCCCTTCCATCCGGGCGATGCTGAGCTCGAACATCCAGGCCACGTGCGTCGGCTTGAGCTCGCTGATCCAGCGCGACTCGAGCGACGAGCGCATGCCCGAGACGGACGCACGCAACACGCTCGCCCGGTTGCGCAACGCCGCCGACGCCTCGGAGCGGGGCAACGCGGGCAGGAACGAGAAGGCGGCGAAGAAGGGGTCGGTCGGCGGGGAGACGTTCCACCACAGATCACGCAACAGCGTCTCGAACTCGGCCTCGCCCCTGTCCGTGATCTCGTACGACGTCCGTGCCGGCCGCCCGCCGACCTGGTCGGTGCCGACCTCGCGCAGCAGGCCCTCCTCGGTCAGCTTGCGCAGCCCGTGATAGATCGATCCAGGTTGTACGTTGGCCCACCGGTCAGCGCCCCAACTGAGCAGCTCACGCCGCACGTCGTAGCCGTGAACGGGCTGCGCCAGGCGCACCACGCCGAGGATCATCATCCGGGTAGCCGACACGCCCCAAGCGTTGCACATCCCACAGCAACTCCCAGGTAAGTGGATCATCCTCGCCGATACACTCCCGAATATGCGTAAGGTTCTGATCGCCAACCGGGGAGAGATCGCGGTACGGGTCATCCGCGCCTGCCGCGACGCCGGGCTCGGCAGTGTCGCGGTCTACGCCGACTCCGACCGGGACGCGCCGCACGCGGTGCTCGCCGACGAGGCGTACGCGCTCGACGGCGAGACGGCCGCCGACACGTACCTGCGCATCGACAAGCTGATCGACGTCGCGACCCGGTCCGGCGCTGACGCCGTACACCCTGGATATGGCTTTCTGAGCGAAAATGCCGAGTTCGCGACCGCGGTGATCGACGCGGGCCTCACCTGGATCGGCCCGAGTCCCCAGGCGATCCGCGACCTCGGCGACAAGGTCACCGCGCGGCACATCGCCCAGCGCGCGGGCGCGCCGCTGGTCCCCGGCACCCCCGACCCGGTCGACGGGCCGGACGAGGTGGTCGCGTTCGCCGAGCAGCACGGCCTGCCGGTCGCGATCAAGGCGGCGTTCGGCGGCGGCGGCCGAGGCCTCAAGGTCGCCCGCACGATCGGGGAGATCCCGGCGCTGTTCGAGAGCGCCACGCGGGAGGCGGTCGCGGCGTTCGGGCGCGGCGAGTGCTTCGTCGAGCGCTACCTCGACCAGCCCCGGCACGTCGAGGCCCAGGTGCTCGCCGACCGGCACGGCAACGTGGTGGTCGTCGGCACCCGCGACTGCTCGCTGCAGCGCCGCCACCAGAAGTTGGTCGAGGAGGCGCCGGCGCCGTTCCTCGACGACGAGCAGCGCAAGCAGATCCACGAGAGCGCCAAGGCGATCTGCCGGGAGGCCCACTACGAGGGCGCCGGCACCGTTGAATACCTGGTCGGCGCCGACGGCACGATCTCGTTCCTGGAGGTCAACACCCGGCTCCAGGTCGAGCACCCGGTGTCCGAGGAGACGTCCGGCATCGACCTGGTCCGCGAGCAGTTCCGGATCGCGGCCGGCGAGCCGCTGCGCCACACCGAGGACCCGACCCCGCGCGGACACTCGTTCGAGTTCCGAATCAACGGCGAGGACCCGGGCCGCAACTTCCTGCCCGCTCCCGGCACCGTCACGAAGCTGCGGATGCCGGCCGGTCCGGGCGTCCGGGTCGACGCGGGCATCACCGAGGGTGACGTCATCGGCGGCAACTTCGACTCGCTGCTCGCCAAGATCATCGTTTCCGGCGAGACCCGGGCCGAGGCGATCGAGCGGTCCCGGCGCGCGCTCGACGAGATGGTCGTCGAGGGCATGGCCACCGCGCTGCCCTTCCACCGGCTGGTGGTGCGCGACCCGGCCTTCACCGACGAGCCGTTCCGGGTGCACACGCGGTGGATCGAGACCGAGTGGGCGGGCGGCGTCGAGCCGTTCGACGCGTCGGCGGCGGCCGCGGCCGCGCCGCCGCAAGAACGCGAGACCGTCGTGGTCGAGGTGGGCGGAAAGCGGCTCGAGGTGCGCCTTCCCGCCGGCTTTTCCCAGGGTACGGGCGCCAACTCGGGCCCGGTTCCAAATGTGCGCCCAGGCAGGCGGGCGGGTGCCCGCAGCGGCCCGGGCGCCGCGGGCGGCGACACGCTGACCTCGCCGATGCAGGGCACGATCGTCAAGGTCGCGGTGGCCGACGGTGACGAGGTGGCCGAGGGCGACCTGATCGTCGTACTCGAGGCCATGAAGATGGAGCAGCCGATCAACGCGCACAAGGCCGGCACGGTCTCCGGGCTGGCCGCGGCGGTGGGCGCGACGGTGAGCGCCGGAGCGGCGATCTGCACGATCGCTTAGCGTGCACCGCCCCGCCGTGGGAATGATGTTCGAGTGAGGTTTCTCGACGGCAACGTGCCCAACCACGATCTGACGTACAGCGACGTCTTCATGACGCCCAGCCGGTCGGACCTGGTGTCCCGCCTCGACGTGGACCTGGCGACCGACGACGGCAGCGGCACCACGATCCCGATCGTGGTGGCCAACATGACCGCGGTCGCGGGACGCCGGATGGCCGAGACGGTATCCCGGCGCGGCGCGATGGCGGTGATCCCGCAGGACATCCCGATCGACGTGGTCGGCGAGGTGATCGGCTGGGTCAAGCAAAGGCACCTGGTGCACGACACCGCGATCACGCTCGGCCCGACCGACACCGTCGGCGAGGCCATCCACCTGCTGCCCAAGCGCGCCCACAGCGCGGTCGTGGTGGTCGACGCCGAGCACCGCCCGGTCGGCGTGGTGACCGAGGCCGACGTGGTGAGCGTGGACCGGTTCGCGCAGGTGCGGCACGTGATGTCGACCGAGTTGCTGACGGTCCCGGCCGAGGCCGACCCGAGGCGCGGGTTCGACGCGCTCTCCGCGGGCCGGCGCCGAATCGCACCCGTGGTCGACGTCGAAGGCCGCCTGGTCGGAGTGCTGACTCGGGCGGCCGCGCTGCGCGCGACGCTCTACCGGCCGGCGCTCGACGCCAAGGGCCGCCTGCGGATCGCGGCGGCGATCGGCATCAACGGCGACGTGGCCGGCAAGGCCGCGGCATTGCTGGAGGCGGGCGTCGACACGCTGGTGGTGGACACCGCGCACGGCCACCAGGAGCGGATGCTGACCGCGCTGCGCGCGGTCCGCGCCCTCGACCCGGCGGTGCCGATCGTCGCGGGCAACGTGGTCACGGCGGCCGGCGTGCGGGACCTGGTCGACGCGGGCGCCGACATCATCAAGGTGGGCGTAGGACCGGGCGCGATGTGCACGACCCGGATGATGACGGGGGTCGGCCGGCCGCAGTTCTCCGCGGTGCTCGACTGCGCGATCGCCGCACACGGCCTGGGCCGGCACGTCTGGGCGGACGGCGGCGTGCGCCACCCGCGCGACGTGGCGCTGGCACTGGCCGCGGGTGCGTCCAACGTGATGATCGGATCCTGGTTCGCGGGCACCTACGAGTCGCCGGGCGACCTCTACACGGACCCGGACGGGCGGCGCTACAAGGAGAGCTACGGGATGGCGTCGGCGCGCGCGGTGAGCGCCCGCACGGCCGACGACAGCCCGTTCGACCGGGCCCGCAAGGCGGTGTTCGAGGAGGGCATCTCATCGGCCCGGATGTACCTCGACCCAGAACGCCCCGGCGTCGAGGACCTGATCGACGAGATCATCGCGGGGGTACGCAGCGCGTTCACCTACGCCGGCGCAAGATCGATCCCAGAGTTCCACGAACGCGCGGTGGTGGGCATCCAATCCCAGGCCGGCTACGCCGAGGGCATGCCGCTGCCGACGAGTTGGTGAGCCAAGGGGGTGGCGCGCTGACTCACGAGCCGACCCCTAGCCCCGGGCGCCGCTGATCATCTTGCGGCCGGCGTCCTCGGGAGACGTCGCCCAGGCCGGGCGCCGCTGCCGACGA